>NZ_DAOKZG010000104.1:0-1537 GCF_035325765.1 Ottowia sp. | reverse complement strand
ACACCACGCTGGGCCTGCTGAAGGACGTGCCGGCCGACCGCCTGCTGGTCACCGAAAGCGGCATCCACACGCGCGAGGACGTGTGCCGCATGCGCGATGCGGGCGTGAACGCCTTCCTGGTCGGCGAGGCCTTCATGCGCGCCGACGAGCCGGGCGAGGCGCTGGCGCAGTTGTTTGTCTGATTGCTATATTAAAGATAGCTGTTTGCGCTTGATGGACGGGCGCTGAAGCCTGATTTGATGCCTGATCCTGAGTCCACGCTGCAACGCTGGCCACCCGACCCCGATCAGGTGGCCGCAGGGTGGCGCCCCTTGGTGCACCAGTTTCTGCACAGCCAGCAGGGGCGGCGGCTGGGCGCGGAGTTGCAGGCGCAGCTGGGCCAGGGCGCCAGCATCTTCCCGCCACAGCCCCTGCGTGCGCTGGGACTGACGCCGCCCGAGGCGGTGCGCGTGGTCATCCTGGGGCAAGACCCGTACCACGGCCCGGGCCAGGCCAACGGGCTGGCTTTCGCTGTGGCGCCCGGCGTGCGGCTGCCGCCCAGTCTGCGCAACATCTACAAGCAACTGCAGCGCGAATACGGCCGCGCCCCCCAGGCCGAGGGTCTGCTCGACCGCTGGGCGCGCCAGGGAGTGTTGTTGCTGAACGCCAGCCTGACCGTGCTCGCGGGCCAGGCCGGCAGCCACAGCCGGCTGGGCTGGCAGGCGCTGACCTCCAGCATCTTTCGCACCCTGGTCGAAAGTGAGCGGCCGCTTGTTTTCATGCTGTGGGGCGCCCACGCGCAGGCCATGCGGCCTGCTGGCAACGAAGCCGAGCGCCATCTGTGGCTGTCGGCCAACCATCCTTCGCCGCTGTCCGCGTCGCGTCCGCCGGTGCCTTTCATCGGCTGCGGGCATTTCGGTCAGGCGGACGCCTTCCTGCTGCAACGGGGCGAGCCGCCGATCGACTGGCTCGGCGCAGCGTCGTGACCGGCCTACACCACTTGCCGGGGCCGGTCAATTGGTGGCATAATTCATGGTTCCCTGCCGGAGAGGTGGCCGAGTGGTTAATGGCAGCAGACTGTAAATCTGCCGGTTTACACCTACGCTGGTTCGAATCCAGCCCTCTCCACCAGCAGGCCAGGCTGTCACACGCGGCTGACACGATGAGCGTTAGGATGGGCGGTTGCTCGGCGAGGGCTGGGTGCATGGGCTCACGCAAGATGAACGCGCCTTGAGGCGTGTCTTTGCGGGAGTAGTTCAATGGTAGAACCTTAGCCTTCCAAGCTAATGACGCGGGTTCGATTCCCGTCTCCCGCTCCAGTCGGTCGGTTTGTGTGTCGGGCTTGAGTTCAGGTTTTCGCCCTTGTGGCTCAGTGGTAGAGCACTCCCTTGGTAAGGGAGAGGTCGTGGGTCCGATTCCCACCAAGGGCACCATTCCAGAGGCTGTGGCGCGCGCGTCCTGGCTGTCGTTTGTTGATGTTGAGTTAATTTTTTCGGAGTCGAAGAAATGGCAAAAGAGAAATTCGAGCGAAGCAAGCCGCACGTGAACGTGGGCACGA
>NZ_DAOKZG010000103.1:0-1831 GCF_035325765.1 Ottowia sp. | reverse complement strand
CCCCCCGCGTCAGAATAGTTGTCGCCCCGATAGATTCTTGAGTCTCTGACTTCAAGACTCTTACCTTGGTGGTAGGTGGCTGTGGAGCTTGTGGGCGAAGGCCTGCGCGGTGGGCAACGCACCAGCGTTGTCCACGGCAAGCTGGCCGGTGCGCGAAGCGCATCGTCCACAAATCCACAGCCTCGCCTTCCCACCGATTTTTGAAGCACGGGGGCGTTGAAGAGGACGAATTGGCTCGATACGGACAAGCATTCAAGGATCGCGCGGTGGCCAGGCTGCTGCCGCCCGAAAGCGCCGCGGTGGAAGCCGTGGCAGGGGAGATCGGCGTGAACGCCGACACGCTGGAGCGCTGGCGCTCCGAGGCATTGGCCAAGCCGGCGCGCGAGCGCATCTGGACGGCTGCGGCCCGGCTGGAGGCGGTCATCACGACGGCAGCCATGGACGAGACGGCGCGCAGCGCCTGGTGCCGCAAGAACGGGGTGTACGCGCAGCAGCTTGCGCAGTGGCGAGGCAGCGCCACCCAGGCCCTGGCGCAGCCGCACGAGCAGCCCGCCAGTGCGCAGCAGACCAAGCAGGACCGCCGCCGCATCAAGGAGCTCGAGCGCGAGCTGCAGCGCAAGGAAAAGGCCTTGGCCGAGGCGGCCGCCTTGCTGGTGCTGTCAAAAAAACTCGAGGCGATCTTCCCCAGGGAAAAGGGCGAGGCCGAATGATCGGCCTGGAAGATCGCCGCAACATGGCCCAACACATCGAGCAGGCGCACCACGAGGGCGCCCGGCTCGCCGCAGCCTGCGAGTTCGCCGGCATCAGCGTGCGGACGCTTCAGCGCTGGAAGGCCCAGGATGGGCTGCAAACCGGCGACGGCAGGCCTACGGCCCTGCGTGGGACCCCAGGCCATGCCCTGACGCCCGAGGAGCGCCAGCGGCTGCTGGAGGTGGCCAACGAACCGAGGTTTGCCGACATGCCGCCGGCGCGCATCGTGCCTGCCCTGGCCGATGAGGGCGTGTACCTGGCCAGCGAATCGAGTTTCAGCCGCGTGCTGCGCGAGGCCGGCCAAAACCGGCACCGCAGCCGCGCCAAGGCGCCGCGCAAGGTCCGGCCACCCACCACCCACGTGGCCACCGCCCCGGCGCAGCTGTGGTGCTGGGACCTGACCTACCTGCCCGCGCAGGTGCTGGGACGCTGGTTCTACCTGTACCTGATCCTGGACGTGTTCAGCCGCAAGATCGTCGGCTTCGAGGTGCATGCGACGGATCACGCCGACCATGCGGCCCATCTGGTCAAGCGCACCGCGCTGGCCGAGGGCATCCACGCGATGGCGGCCAAGCCGGTGCTGCACGGCGACAACGGCTCGACCTTCAAGGCAACCACCGTGCTGGCGATGCTGCACTGGCTGGGGATCGACCCGTCGTATTCGCGCCCTCGCGTGAGCAATGACAACCCGTATGTGGAGAGCCTGTTTCGCACCGCCAAGTACCGGCCCGAGTTCCCTGCCGGCGGCTTCGTCGACCTGGACCATGCTCGCGGCTGGGCGGCCGAGTTCGTGCGTTGGTACAACCACGCGCACCGCCACAGCGGCATCGGCTACGTGACGCCGGCGCAGCGCCACGCCGGCACTGACCGCCACATCCTGCAGGCTCGGCATGAGCTGTACCTTCGGGCGCGGCAAAGCAATCCGGGCCGCTGGTCTGGAGAAACCCGCAACTGGCGTCGCATCGACGTGGTGGCCCTCAACCCCGAGCGCGAAGCGACCGTTTGCGCCGGCGAACTTCCAGGAGGCAACAAAGAACGACTGGCTGCGTGATTCAGGCGACAACTACCTTGACACGCACCG
>NZ_DAOKZG010000102.1:0-2214 GCF_035325765.1 Ottowia sp. | reverse complement strand
AGCGCGAACCGGATTGACTGCGCCCCCCGGCATGTCCCACCTTCGTCCATCGATCCACCGGCACGCGGTGCACGACACCTCAGAAACGCACCGGCGACGCTGCGGGCAGGCCGGCCCTGCCATCCACGCATGCAGGTCCCAGCCCGTCCCGCAGGCCTGAGCGAGGCCGAGGCGCAGCGGCGCCTGGCCGAGCATGGACCAAACGCGATCGAGGAGCGTGAGCGCCGCAGCCTGGCGACCACGCTGCGCCAGGTCGCGCGCGAACCGATGTTCCTGCTGTTGCTGGTGGCAGCGGGCGTCTACCTGCTGGTGGGCGACCTGGGCGAAGGCCTGCTGCTGAGCTGCTTCGCCCTGTTGTCGGTCGGCCTGGTGATCGTCCAGCAGCGACGCAGCGAACGCGCGCTGGACGCGCTGCGCGCGCTGGCGGCGCCGCAGGCGCGCGTGCTGCGCGCCGGCCAGGTGCGGCGCCTGCCGGCGCGCGAGATCGTGCCGGGTGACTGGATCGTGCTGAGCGAGGGCGAACGCATTGCCGCCGACGCCGTCCTGCGCCAGGGCGAGGCGCTGGCGGTCGATGAATCGCTGCTGACCGGCGAATCGGTGCCGGTGCGCAAGCGCGCCAGCGACGCACCCCTTGCACAAGCGCTGGCCGGCGTGCCGGGCGGCGACGACCAGCCGCAGGTGCACGCCGGCACCCTGGTCACCTCGGGCCACGGCCTGGCCGAGGTCGGCGCGACGGGACGTCACACGCAGGTCGGCCGCATCGGCGTCTCGCTGGCCGCCATCGAGCCCGCCACCGCGCCGCTGGAGCACGGCTTGCGTCGGCTGGTGCGCCTGTTCGGCACGCTGGCGCTGGCCGGCAGCACGCTGCTGGTGCTGTGGCATGGATTGCGTGGCGGCGAGTGGGTGCAAGGCCTGCTGGCCGGCATCGCGCTCGGCATGGCCATGCTGCCGGAGGAGTTCCCGATGGCGCTGGCGGTGTTCCTGGCGCTGGGCAGCTGGCGGCTGGCACGCGCGCAGGTGCTGGTGCGCCACCCGAGCGCGGTCGGCGTGCTGGGCGCGGCCAGCGTGCTGTGCGTGGACAAGACCGGCACGCTGACGGAAAACCGCATGGCGCTGCGCCGTCTGGTCACGCTCGAAACCGACGTCGTGGTCGAGCCCGGCGCGCCGCTGCCGGCGACGGTGCAGCCGCTGCTCGAATGCGCCATGCTGGCCTCGCGCCGCGGCGGCACCGACCCGATGGACCGCGCCCTGCTGGCTTGCGGAGACGCGGCGCTGGCCGGCTCCACGCGCCTGCACCCCGGCTGGCGGCTGGAGCGCGAGTATGCGCTCACGCCCGAGCTGCCGGCGATGTCGCAGGTCTGGCTGGACGAGCAGGGCGGGCGCCACGCTGCCACCAAGGGCGCGCCCGAGGCGGTGATCGCCCTGTGCCGGCTCGCGCCCGAAACCGCGGCCGCCCTGCTGGCCCAGGCACGCGCGCTGGCCGAGTCCGGGTTGCGCGTGCTGGCGGTGGCTTCGGGGAATGCCGCCAGGCCCGAGCCGGCAGCCGACCAGCGGGGCCTCGAACTGTACTGGCTCGGCCTGGTCGGCTTCGAGGACCCGCTGCGCGCCAGCGTGCCGGCGGCGGTGGCACAGGCGCGGGGTGCCGGCATCGCGGTGGTCATGATCACCGGCGACCATGCCGCCACCGCACTGGCCATTGCGCGCCAGGCGGGCATCGAGACGACCGCCGGCGTGCTCACGGGGCAGGAGCTGGCGCTGCTGGACGACGCCGCGCTGGACCAGGCGGTGCGCCAGGTGCGCGTGTTCGCACGGGTGCGACCCGAGCAGAAGCTGCGCCTGGTCGAGGCACTGCAGCGCAACGGCGAGACCGTGGTCATGACCGGCGATGGCGTCAATGATGCGCCAGCGCTCAAGGCGGCGCACATCGGCATCGCCATGGGGGTGCGCGGCACCGACGTGGCACGCGAGGCGGCCGACCTGGTGCTGCTGGACGAAGACTTCGGCCGCATCGTCGACGGCGTGCGCATGGGCCGTCACATCTTCGACAACCTGCGCAAGGTGATGCGTTACATCATCGCCATCCACGTGCCGCTTGGCGGACTGGCACTGGTGCCGGTGCTGCTGGGCCTGCCGCCGCTGATGCTGCCCGCGCACGTGGTGCTGACCGAGATGGTGATCGACCCGATCTGCTCGCTGGCCTTCGAGGGCGCGCCG
>NZ_DAOKZG010000101.1:0-2225 GCF_035325765.1 Ottowia sp. | reverse complement strand
TACGCACCTTGCCGCGCGTTCGAAGACTTACACCACTTGTTGGGACACGAGCCGGCTTCGCGGCCTGCAAGGCCAGCGCACCACGCGCAGTGGGGGAGCGTGGGGGCGTTTTTTTTGCCGCCGGGCCGCCCCGAGGCAAAAACGGCCCCCTCGGGGGCAGCGCACCACGCGCAGCGGGGGAGCGTGGGGGCGTTTTTTGTGTGGGTGAAGCGCCGGCCCCGGGCGGGACCGGCGGCCTGCATTACAGCGGATGGCGCAGGATCGCGGCCAGTTCGCCGCCGCCTGGGACGTCCGCGCGCCGCACGCCGAGCACGCGTGCGCCGGTGCCGAAGGCGCGGCCGGCGATCTCGTCCACCACGCCGTAGGCGCGGGCGTCGTCGACGTCCACCAGGGTGACGGCGCCGGTTTCCTCGTCGACGAAGCCGGGCACGACCGAATCGATGTCGACCAGCAGGGTGTCGATGGCGCCAAAGGTGGCGGCGCGCGCGGCATCGGACAGGTCGCTGGTGGTGCGGCGCTGGCTGGCACGCTGGTCATACGTGGCGTGCACGGCGGCCAGCTGCTCGGCGTAATGCGCATCCAGGATGGGGCGCGCGCGCTCGGCCAGCTCGGACTCGCTCAGGCGGTCCGGGCTGTCGGCGATCGTCTCCTTGAGCAGGTGCGGGTAGGAGTTGAGCTCGGCGTACACCGAGGCCAGGCGGCCGGTGGCGGCCAGCACCAGCGGCGTCTCGCGGCCCGACAGGATCGGGCGCAGCGCGTTGTCCACGAGGCGTGCGAACTGGCGGAAGCGCACGTTCTGGCCCTCCGAACCCTGCAGGCGCCGGCCGCCGCCACGCTCGTTCAGGGTCGACAGGCCCAGCGCCGAGGCGGCGTCCCTGGGCAGGCCGGGCACTTTGACCACGGTGGGTGGCAGGTTGGCGTGCATCTCGGCCAGGCGCACGGCGTTCTCGGAGAAGGCCAGGATGAAGGCCGAGTGCGGGAAGGTGACGGCGCGCAGCAGCGGCTTCAGGTGGAAGCGGTCGGCCACCTGGACCATGGTCGTCAGGTCGTTGGCCAGGCGGTAGGTGCGCAGGTTGTCCGGGGTGGCGAAGATCGCCAGGCTGTTGGCCTGGAAGCGCCAGAACTCGTCGTCGTCCACCAGGTCCGTGATCTGCTCGGACAGCGCCGCCAGGCGCCGCTTGTCGAAGCCATCGGCCTCGAGCTGGACCTGGGCCTCGCGCAGCAGGTTGCCCAGCTCGATGCGCGTCGCCTGGGTGTCCTGCGTCACCGGCGTGGTCTTCAGGTAGAAGCTGACGCAGGTGTCGGCGCGGGTGTTGAACAGGGTGTTGAATTCCGAGCGGGTCGGGAGGTCGATGTAAAGCATGGGAGGGCCTTTCTTGAAGTGGATGGATGGGAAGAAACGGGTCGGGTCGGCGGGTTCGGCGTGTCTCAGCGCCGCGCGGTGATGGTTTCGCCCGTGGCCGTCGTCAGCCACAGGGCGCCAGTGTCGTCGATGCGCCAGCGCGCCACGCGCGGCAGCAGGTCCAGCAGGCGGGCCTCCTGGTGCATCAGCGCCGGCGGACACAGCATGCGCGTGCTGCCGGCAAGCGTGAGCCGCAGGTCCGCACCGTCGCTTTCATGCCGCCCCAGCAGGCGGTTGCAGGTGGCGCTGCCCGCCAGCCGCCCATCGGGCAGGAAGCGCAGGAAGGCGCGTGTATTGTCGATCACGCCGGCTCCGGCGATGTCCTCGATCACCCATTCGCCGCCCTGTAGCGGCGTGGCGTCGTGCGCCATCAGGTAATCGGCCACGGCGCGCCAGGCGGGCAGCGAGGTCGGATCGTTGGCGGCGTTGGCGGCCACCGGGTGCGAGGCGAAGCGCGCGATCACGACGTCGGCCACGGGGTCGATCCACAGTGCCTGGCCGTGCACGCCGCGCGCGCTGAACGAACCGTGCGCATCGCCGCTGTGCCACCACATGCCGCGATAGCTCCAGCCCGGCAGCAGGTCGTAGCCGGCCCTGGCGAACCGGCCGCGGTCGCCGCCGCGCTTGATGCTCTCGATCGCCGCCGGCGGCAGGATCTGCTCGCCGTTCCATTCGCCGTCCTGCAGGATGAGCTGGCCCAGACGCGCCAGGTCGCGCAGCGTGGCGTTGAAGCCGCCGCCGGCAAAGGGCGTGCCGATTGAGTCGACGGTGTAGAAGGCCTCGCGCTCGGCGCCGATGCGGCGCCAGATGCGCTCGGCCAGCA
>NZ_DAOKZG010000100.1:0-2325 GCF_035325765.1 Ottowia sp. | reverse complement strand
AGCGACGCCGATCGGACGAGGAGCGGAAACGGCGCGCTCAGTGCGGCACGGTGTCCGCAAAGCTCGCGCGCGGCGCCAGCTTCTCGTCCAGCAGCGTCGCCAGGCCGGCGTGGCGCGCGCGCCAGTCGAGCTCGGGAAAGCGGAAGTCCAGGTAGGCCAGGGCGCAGCCCACGGCGATGTCGGCCAGCGTCAGGTGGATGCCGCCGGCGCACCAGGGCTTGTCGCCCAGGCCGGCGTCCATCGCCGCCAGCGCGCGGTCGACCTTGCCCATCTGGCGCGCCACCCAGGCCTGGCTGCGCTCGCCCTCGGCGCGGCCCGGCCAGGTATTCTCCAGCCGCGCCAGGATGGCGGCGTCCAGCAACCCGTCGGCCAGCGCCTCCCAGGTCTTGACCTCGACGCGTTCGCGTCCCGGCGTCGGGATCAGCCGGCCCACCGGCGACAGCGTGTCCAGGTAGTCGACGATCACGCGCGAGTCGAACACCGCGTCCTGCGCGTCCATCACCAGGCACGGCACCTTGCCCAGCGGATTGGCGTCGCCGATCGCCGGGTCGTCGCTCCAGACATCGGCCGGCACGAACTGGTAGTCGAGCTTCTTCTCGGCCAGCACGACGCGCACCTTGCGCACATAGGGGCTGGTGACGGCGCCAATCAAGCGCATGATCATGATGGGTTGACAGCAGGTGGTTGGATGGTGGGCGAGCGGCGCCATTCTAGGCGCAGCCGGCTCCTACAATCGTTCGCATGAACGCGACCGCCCTCACCGCCCTCACCGCCCTCACCGCCCTCACCGCCCTCTCGCCGCTGGACGGCCGCTACGCCGCCAAGCTCGATGCCCTGCGCCCGCACCTCAGCGAATGGGGCTACATGCGCTACCGCGTCCAGGTCGAGCTCACCTGGTTCGTCGCCCTGTCCGATGCCGGCTTCGCCGAATTCAAGCCCCTCACGGTGCAAGCACGCGCTCACTTGCAGTCGCTGCTCGACGGCTTTTCGGAGGCTGACGGAGCCGCCATCAAGGCCATCGAGCGCACCACGAATCACGACGTCAAGGCCGTCGAATACTGGATCCGGGGCCAGTTCGAGGGCCGGCCCGAGCTGCAGGCTGCGGCCGAGTTCGTGCACTTCGCCTGCACCAGCGAGGACATCAACAACACCAGCCACGCCCTGCAGCTGCAGGCCGGCCGCGCCGTGCTGCTGCAGTCGCTCGACGCCGTGATCGAGCGCCTGCGCGCGCTGGCCCATCAGCATGCCGCCGTGCCCATGCTCAGCCGCACCCATGGCCAGACCGCCAGCCCCACCACCGTCGGCAAGGAGCTGGCCAACGTCGTCGTGCGCCTGCAGGCCGCGCGCCAGCGCATCGCCGGCGTCGCCCTGCTGGCCAAGATGAACGGCGCCGTCGGCAACTACAACGCCCATCTGGCGGCCTGGCCCGGCTTCGACTGGGAGGCCTTCAGCCGCCGCGTGGTCGAAAGCCCGGCACCGGCCGGCCTGGGCCTCAGCTTTCAGCCCTACAGCATCCAGATCGAGCCGCACGACTACATGGCCGAGCTGTTCGACGCCACGGCGCGCGCCGGCACCATCGGCATCGACCTGGCGCGCGACGTCTGGGGCTACATCAGCCTGGGCTACTTCAAGCAGAAGACCAAGGCGGGCGAGATCGGCTCGTCCACCATGCCGCACAAGGTCAATCCCATCGACTTCGAGAACGCCGAGGGCAACCTGGGCCTGGCCAATGCCGTGTTGCGCCATTTGAGCGAGAAGCTGCCCATCAGCCGCTGGCAGCGCGACCTGACCGACAGCACCGTGCTGCGCAACATGGGCGTCGCCCTCGGCCATGCCGTGCTGGCCTGGCAGTCGCTGCTCACGGGCCTGAACAAGCTGGAACTGAACGAGGCTGCGCTGGCTGCGGACCTCGATGAAGCCTGGGAAGTGCTGGCCGAACCCATCCAGACCGTCATGCGCCGCTACGGCGTGCCCGGCGCCTACGAAAAGCTCAAGGAAGCCACGCGCGGCCAGGCCGTGACGCGCGAGGCGCTGCATGCGCTGATCCGGGGGCTGGAGATCCCTCAGGCCGAGAAGGAGCGGCTGCTGGCCCTGACGCCGGCGGGGTATGTGGGGAAGGCGGGGGAGTTGGCGGGGCAGGTGTGAGATTGTTAGCCTGATCCGCAAAATTTTAGGTTTGCCTAAACCGAGCTACGTTTCAAAAGATGAAATGCCTCGGATAGAAGGGCAACGTTGTGAGGCCAACGAATAACCTGATCCTGTCATTTATCTTAGGGAAGGTCTGAACAACCCCGTCTTTTGGCCGGCGAGATCGTAATTGTCCAG
>NZ_DAOKZG010000099.1:0-2460 GCF_035325765.1 Ottowia sp. | reverse complement strand
CCAGCCGCGACCAGCTCGAGATCCGCACGCACCAGCGCCTGATGGACATCGTCGATCCGACGGACAAGACGGTGGACGCGCTGATGAAGCTCGACCTGCCCGCCGGCGTGGACGTGGAGATCAAGCTGCAGTAGGCGTCGGCCGGGGCGCACCATTGCAGAATGGGTGCGTTCCTGCTATTATTTGCGGCTTGCCGTTTTTTGCGGCAAGCCAATTCAACCCTCTTTCACACCCCAAACGCGCGGGCCAATTGCAGCTTCGCGCGGTGAAAGTCCAGGAGTCAATAACATGAGTCAAGGCAATCGTCTGGGATTGCTGGGGCGCAAGGTGGGCATGATGCGTCTGTTCACCGATGACGGCGTTTCGGTGCCGGTCACGGTGGTCGACGTGTCGAACAACCGCGTCACCCAGGTCAAGACCCAGGAAAACGACGGCTACGTGGCCCTGCAGGTCACGTTCGGTGCGCGCAAGGCCTCGCGCGTGACCAAGCCGCAGGCTGGTCACCTGGCCAAGGCCGGTGTCGAAGCCGGCGAAATCACCCGCGAATTCCGTGTCGACGGCGACGTTGCCGGCAAGTACGCCGCCGGCAGCACGCTGCCCGTGACCGAACTGTTCGCGGTCGGCCAGAAGGTGGACGTGCAGGGCACCTCCATCGGCAAGGGCTTCGCCGGCACCATCAAGCGCCACAACTTCGGCGCCCAGCGGGCCACGCACGGCAACAGCCGCTCGCACCGCGTGCCGGGTTCGATCTCGATGGCGCAGGATCCGGGCCGCGTGTTTCCGGGCAAGAAGATGACCGGCCACATGGGCGACGACACCGTCACCACCCAGAACCTGGACGTCATCCGCATCGACGAGGCGCGTCAGCTGCTGCTGATCAAGGGCGCCGTGCCCGGCTCGCGCGGTGGCTTCGTCACCGTGCGCCCGGCCATCAAGGCCGGCGCCGCCAAAGAGGAGGCGAAGTGATGCAGCTTGAACTCCTGAACGACCAGGGCGAGGCCACTGCCAAGGTGGATGCGCCCGAAACCGTGTTCGGCCGCGACTACAACGAGGCGCTGGTGCACCAGCTGGTGGTGGCCTACCAGGCCAACGCGCGCCAGGGCACGCGCGCCCAGAAGGACCGCGGCACCGTCAAGCACTCGACCAAGAAGCCGTATCGCCAGAAGGGCACCGGCCGCGCGCGTGCCGGCATGACCTCCTCGCCGCTGTGGCGCGGCGGCGGTCGCACCTTCCCGAGCAGCCCGCTGGAGAACTTCAGCCAGAAGCTCAACAAGAAGATGTACCGCGCCGGCATGGCCTCCATCCTGTCGCAGCTCGCGCGCGAGGGGCGGCTGGCGGTGGTCGACTCGATCAAGGTCGACTCGCCCAAGACCAAGCAGCTGGCGCAGAAGTTCAAGGCCATGAAGCTCGATTCCGTGCTGGTGATCGCCGATGAGGTCGACGAGAACCTGTATCTGGCCTCGCGCAACCTGGGCCACGTGCTGGTGATCGAGCCGCGCTACGCCGACCCGGTGTCGCTGGTGCACTACAAGAAGGTGCTGGTGACCAAGGGTGCGATCGACCAGCTCAAGGAGATGTTCGCATGAGCCGCATCAATCCGACTCCGGCCGAGCGCCAGTTCGACGAAGGGCGCCTGATGCAGGTGCTGGTGGCGCCGGTGATTTCCGAGAAGGCCACGATGGTGGCCGAGAAGTCCAACGCCGTCACCTTCAGGGTGCTGCGCAGCGCGACCAAGCCCGAGATCAAGGCGGCGGTCGAACTGCTGTTCAATGTTCAGGTCAAGAGCGTCTCCGTCGCCAACCAGAAGGGCAAGACCAAGCGCTTCGGGCGTATGGTGGGCCGCCGCGACCACGTGCGCAAGGCCTATGTCCTGCTCAAGGAAGGCCAGGAGCTAAACCTGTCCGGGGAGGCCGCGTAAGCCATGGCCATCATCAAGATCAAACCCACCACGCCGGGCCGCCGCGGCACCGTCAAGGTCTCGCGCCAGCACCTGCACAAGGGCGAGGGCTTCGCGCCGTTGCTCGAGCCCCAGTTCCAGCAGGCCGGCCGCAACAACCACGGCCGCATCACCACGCGCCACAAGGGCGGCGGTCACCGCCACCACTACCGCGTGGTCGATTTTCGCCGCAACAAGGACGGCATCCCGGCCAAGGTCGAGCGCATCGAGTACGACCCGAACCGCTCGGCGCACCTGGCGCTGGTGTGCTATGCCGACGGCGAGCGCCGCTACATCATCGCGCCGCGTGGCGTCGAGGTGGGCACCCAGCTGGTGAGCGGCGCCGAGGCGCCGATCCGCGTCGGCAACACGCTGCCGATCCGCAACATCCCGGTCGGCTCGACCATCCACTGCATCGAGCTCAAGCCCGGTGCCGGCGCGCAGGTCGCGCGCTCGGCGGGGACTTCGGCGACGCTGCTGGCGCGCGAGGGCACCTACGCCCAGGTGCGCATGCGCTCGGGCGA
>NZ_DAOKZG010000098.1:0-2881 GCF_035325765.1 Ottowia sp. | reverse complement strand
GCGGCAAGACGGTGATGATGCAGACCATCGCGCACGCCATCAGCGCCAACTACCCGGACAGCCACATGATGGTGCTGCTGATCGACGAGCGGCCCGAGGAAGTGACCGACATGCAGCGCTCGGTCAAGGGCGAGGTCATCGCCTCGACCTTCGACGAGCCGGCGGCGCGCCACGTGCATGTGGCCGAAATGGTGATCGAGCGCGCCAAGCGCCTGGTCGAGCTGAAGAAGGACGTGGTGATCCTGCTGGACTCGATCACGCGGCTGGCGCGCGCCTACAACAACGTCGTGCCCTCCAGCGGCAAGGTGCTGACCGGCGGCGTCGACGCCAACGCCCTGCACCGGCCCAAGCGCTTCCTGGGCGCGGCGCGCAACGTCGAGGAAGGCGGCTCGCTCACCATCATCGCCACCGCGCTGATCGACACTGGCAGCCGCATGGACGAGGTGATCTTCGAGGAATTCAAGGGCACGGGCAACAGCGAGATCCACCTGGACCGGCGCCTCTACGAGAAGCGCGTGTTCCCCTCGATCCAGCTGAACCGCTCGAGCACGCGGCGCGAGGAGCTGCTGCTGCCGCCCGAGGTGCTGCAGAAGACGCGCATCCTGCGCCAGTTCATGTACAACATGGACGAGATCGAGGCAATGGAAATGGTCATCAAGAGCATGAAGGCGACCAAGAACAACGTCGAGTTCTTCGACATGATGCGGCGCGGCGGCTGAACGCGCCCGCTCCCGCCCAGGCCCCGCACGCGGGGCTTTTTGTTGTTGATGGCGCGCTTGTCTTGACTCGAATCAAGTTACGTATCCCCCTGGTCGGCATACTGGTTTCTGCCGTGACTGCCGCCGCCGCTCCATGACGCTTGCCGCCCCGTTTCGCCAGAGGCTCTTCACCACGCTGGGCGTGCTGGTGGCCCTGGTGTTGCTGGGCCTGTACGCCTGGCAGCAATGGCAGGCGGCGCAGCAGAGCGATGGCCTGGTCAGCGGCAATGGCCGCATCGAAGCCACCGAGGTCGACGTGGCCACCAAGTATCCCGGCCGCGTGGCCGAAATCCTGGTGCGCGAAGGCGACTTCGTGACGGCGGGGCAGCCGCTGGCGCGCATGCAGGTGGACAGCCTGCAGGCCCAGCACCGCGAGGCCGAGGCGGGACGCGAGCAGGCGCGCCAGGCCGTGGCCGCGGCCCGGGCGCAGGTCGCGCTGCGCGAGAGCGAGCACGCCGCCGCGCTGGCGCAGGTCGCGCAGCGCGAGGCCGACCTGGACGCCGCCCGACGCCGCGCCGCGCGCTCCGAAGCGCTGGCGCGCGAGGGCGCCGTGGCCGCGCAGGAGCTGGACGACGACCGCGCCCGCGTGCGCGGATTGCAGGCCGCGCTCACGGCGACGCAGGCGCAGGCGCAGGCGGCGCGCGCCGCGATCGCGGCCGCGCGCACGCAGGTGGACAGCGCGCAGTCCGCGGTGCGGGCGGCCGAGGCCGCGGTGCAACGCATCGCCTCCGACCTGCGCGACAGCGAGCTCACCGCCCCGCGCGCCGGCCGCGTGCAACTGCTGCTGGCGCAGCCCGGCGAAGTGCTGCCCGGGGGCGGCAAGCTGCTCAACCTGGTCGACCTGACCGACGTCTACATGAGCTTCTTCGTGCCCGAAACGGTGGCCGGTCGCGTGGCGCTGGGCAGCGAGGTGCGCATCGTGCTGGACGCCGCGCCGCAGTACGTGATTCCGGCCGCCGTCTCGTTCGTGGCGAGCACCGCGCAGTTCACGCCGAAGACGGTGGAGACGGCCAGCGAGCGGCAGAAGCTGATGTTCCGCGTGAAGGCGCGCATCGCGCCCGAGCTGCTGCAGCGCCACGTGACGCAGGTGAAGACCGGCGTGCCGGGCCAGGCCTGGCTGCGACTCGACCCCAGCCGCGACTGGCCCGCGCACCTGCAGGCCGTCGCGACACCCTGAGCATGCAGGCCGTCGTCCGGCTGCGCGACGTGCGCCTGCGCTACGGCCAGGCCGAAGCGCTGCGCGGCGTGACGCTGGAGCTGCCGCCCGCCAGCATGGTGGGCCTGATCGGGCCCGACGGCGTGGGCAAGTCGAGCCTGCTGGCGCTGGTCGCCGGGGCGCGTGCCATGCAGGCGGGCCACATCGAGGTGCTGGGCGGCGACATGCGGCGCAAGGCCCACCGCGACCGCGTGTGTCCGCGCATCGCCTACATGCCGCAGGGACTGGGGCGCAATCTCTACCCCACGCTGACGGTGGAGGAGAACCTGCAGTTCTTCGCGCGCCTGTTCGGTCACGGCGCCGCCGAGCGACGCGCGCGCATCGACGCGCTCACGCGCAGCACCGGCCTGGACCCGTTCCTGGCGCGACCGGCGGGCAAGCTCTCCGGCGGCATGAAGCAGAAGCTGGGGCTGTGCTGCGCGCTGATCCACGACCCCGACCTGCTGATCCTCGACGAGCCGACCACCGGCGTCGACCCGCTGGGGCGCGCGCAGTTCTGGGAACTGATCGCCCGCATCCGGGCGTCGCGCCCGCGCATGAGCGTGATCGTCGCCACCGCCTACATGGACGAGGCGCAGCGCTTCGACTGGCTGGTGGCGATGGACGACGGCGCCCTGCTCGCCACCGGCACGCCGGCCGAGCTGCTGACGCGCACCGGGACGTCCACGCTGGAGGCCGCCTTCATCGCGCTGCTGCCCGAGGAGAGGAAACGCGGGCACCAACCGGTGACGATCCCGCCGCTGCCGGCGGCGGACGCCGACATCGCCATCGAGGCCCGGGACCTGACCATGCGCTTTGGCGACTTCGTCGCCGTCGACCACGTGTCCTTTCGCATCCGGCGCGGCGAGATCTTCGGCTTCCTCGGCTCCAACGGCTGCGGCAAGACCACCACCATGAAGATGCTCAC
>NZ_DAOKZG010000097.1:0-3440 GCF_035325765.1 Ottowia sp. | reverse complement strand
CAACTTTACGCCTCGGTGGACTGAAAAGGTGGGTTGTTCAGGGTTTCCCTAGCCGGACGCAGCCGTCCGCATCGAGCACGCGCTGCTCGGTTTCACCGAGCCCCGCCTTGTAGGTCTCGAGAACGCGCACCTTCTCCAACAGACCAAGTGTCCGGTAGATGATCAGCCGCCCGTTGCGGCTGTGGCAAAAGTCGACCGGCGAGCGTTTCATCAGCTCGCCCAAGGCGATTCGGCTCAGATTGGAGAGCGCAAGCAGATGCGCTGTGGACTGACGGGCCACGCGCGGGTTGCGCGCCAGCAGGAATTGCAAACCCCAATACCACTGGTGGGGATCCAGGCGCAGGCGAAAGCGCAAGGGGGAGTTGCGATCAAGCAGCCAGCCTGGCAGTTTGCCCAGCACGCCCGGCTTCGCCATCGGCTCCACGAAGTTGTAGCTAAGCTGACCACCATTAGCATGGCTGGTTCCGCTCGCGGGAACACTGGCCGCATCCACCAAGGTTACCTGCCAGCCTTCGGTGGCAAGGCGGTGAGCCGTGGTGACTCCAACGATACCGGCGCCGATCACACATGCATGCATGAATATTTACAAAATCAAATTATTGTTTTTGAGTGTAATTTCAGGTGACGACTGCATGACGCATCGGAACCTGCGATTTTCCGTGACGGATTCCGCAAATCCGGTGATAACCATGCCGCAGCGCCTGGCCTGAACGCCGACCTCATCGGGTGCGTGTTGCATGGTTGGCGCCAACAGCCGCCCCTGATACGCAACAGGGAGATTTCCGCAGCAGGACTGCCACCGCATGTTGGTCACGCGCAAGGATATGGCCGCTCGGGCACTGGCCGATCAGCTGGATGCGACAATCGCTCTTATGGAAATCGCTGCGCCCTGCGTCGTCGCCCTCACCTGGACCCTGCGCGACAGCCTGGGCGAAACGCTGGATGAACTGCAGGATCCGGTCGAGTTCCTGGTGGGCGGCGACGACCTCCTGCCGGCCATCGAGAATGCCCTGCAAGGGCACGAAGCCGGGGCCGAGCTGGACCTCAACCTGGAACCCGAGGACGCGTTTGGCGACTACGACGAACAGCGCGTGTTCCTGCTGGCGCGCCAGGTGCTTCCCACGGGCATCGAGGAAGGCATGCTGATCGAGGCGTCATCCCTGCCTGCCGGGACATTGCAGGGGGCAGCGGGCGAGGCCCTGCTGACCATCACCGAGATCTACCCCGAGCACGTGGTGCTGGACGGCAACCACCCGCTCGCCGGCATCGGCTTGCGCCTGCACCTGCGCGTGACGCGCGTGCGCGCAGCGACAGTGGATGAAGTCGGTCGCGGCAGTGCTGGCACCGGCTTCTTCCGACTGCAACCGATGGCGCCCGGCAGCAGACACCTTCACTGAGGGGCAGTGCTGCACAGCACCCACGCGCGCCGGGCGTTCCTGCCCGGTGCGGTCTGACTCGTTACGAAGGCTCGCGAGCCCCAGCCGTTGCTGCGCCCTCCCCTGGCAGGGCGTGGACCAGCCGCAGGCTGCCCCGCCTCGTGCCATCCAGATGCGCGTACCGGATCAGCGGTAGAGCTGGTTGCCCTCGACCCGCACGCGCTCGCCGACCTGGACGTTGGGCGCCTGCGCGTAGTCGAAGCTGCGCACCGATCCGTTGTCCAGTTGCACCGTGACGCGATAGAAATCCTGGCCGCTGCCGCTCATGTTGCGCTCCAGCGCATTGCCGATCAGTGCACCGCCGACGGCGCCGACGATGGTGGCTGCCGTGCGACCGCTGCCGCCGCCGATCTGGTGGCCGGCCAGGCCGCCCACGACGCCCCCCACGACCGCGCCACCGACACCCTGCGAGGCACCGCCACCGCGCACGAACTCGACGTTCGTTACACGGCCATATTGTGCGTAGGCCGGGCTGCTGACGCCGCCCCCCGGGTAGGAACCGCCTATCGGCTGCTGATAGCCGGGCATCGCGCAGCCGGCCAGCGCGGCTGCAGCCGCGAGCGCCAGCAGGGGGAAAAGGGTACGAGGCGAGGTCTTCATGATGGGTCACTCCTGGATGTTGTCGGCAACGCCAACCGATTGGCGCGCCCCCGATTCATTAACGCACAAGCCGGTCGCGGCAGTGACCGGTCTTCGTAAAGTCCCCGTGGCGATTCGCATCCATTGGTAAGCCGCCGCGCCACAGGCGGGTCCATGCCGCCTCGCCTTCGAGAACATGCGGAATGAAGCGACACGGCTCCGATGGCCGCGGCGCAGGCCGATCGGGGCAGCCGTGGCCGGGGTTCCTCCTGGCCACGGCGTGCATCCCCCTCCGAGGGAAGGAGAGCAGCGACACAGGGGGTTCGCATCACCCGCGCCCGGTCGAGCCGTAGCCGCCCTGCCCGCGCGTCGTGGGTGCGAAGGCATCCACCCAGTTGAACTCCGCCTGCACCACCGGCACGATGACGAGCTGCGCGATGCGCTCCATGGGCTGGATCGTGAACGCGGTGGCGCTGCGGTTCCAGGCGCTCACCATGAGCTCGCCCTGGTAGTCGCTGTCGATCAGGCCCACCAGGTTGCCGAGCACGATGCCGTGCTTGTGGCCCAGGCCCGAACGCGGCAGGATCAGCGCCGCATAGCCGGGGTCGGCCAGGTGGATGGCCAGGCCCGTGGGCACCAGTTCCCAGGCGCCCGGTGCCAGCTCAAGCGGCGCCTGCAGGCAGGCGCGCAGGTCGAGCCCGGCGCTGCCGGGCGTGGCGTAGGCCGGCGCCTGCTCGCGCAGGCGCTCGTCCAGCATGCGGACGTCCAGCTTCATGCCGACCAGCCCGAGACGCGGCGCGCGATCTCCGCCACCAGCTGCTGCGCCAGCACGCGCTTGCTCGCGCGTGGCAGCTCCAGCGTGTCCTCGTCGTCCACCAGCAACAGGGCGTTGTCGTCCCTGCCGAAGGTCGCCGGGCCGAGATTCGCCACCAGCAGCGGCACGCCCTTGCGCGCGCGCTTGGCCTGGGCGTTGGCCAGCAGGTCCTGGCTCTCGGCAGCGAAACCGACGCAGAACAGCTCGCCCGACTGGGCGCGCGCCGAATGCGCGACCTCGGCCAGGATGTCCGGGTTCTCGACGAAGCCGAGCTCGGGCACCTGACCCGAGCCGTCTTTCTTGATCTTGTGCTCGGCCTCGGTGGCGGGTCGCCAGTCGGCCACGGCCGCGGTGGCGATGAAGATGTCGGCGCCGTCGGCCAGCTCCAGCACCGCGGCGTGCATGTCGCGCGCCGAGCTGACGTCGACGCGGCGCACCTCGCGCGGCGTCGGCAGCGCCACCGGCCCGGCCACCACGGTGACCTCGGCGCCGGCCTCGCGCGCGGCCCGCGCGATGGCAAAGCCCATCTTGCCGCTGGAGCGGTTGGTGATGCCGCGCACCGGGTCGATGGCCTCGAAGGTCGGCCCGGCCGTGATCAGCACGCGCTGGCC
>NZ_DAOKZG010000096.1:0-3482 GCF_035325765.1 Ottowia sp. | reverse complement strand
GGCGTGGACATCGCCAACGTCAAGATGAGCATGAACCCCTTTGACGAAATCGCCGTCGAGGAGGCCGTGCGCCTGAAGGAGAAGGGCGTGGTCAGCGAGATCATCGCCGTCTCCTGCGGTGTCGCCCAGTGCCAGGAAACCCTGCGCACAGCCATGGCCATCGGCGCCGACCGCGCCATCCTGGTGGAGACTGGCGAAGAGCTGCAGCCGCTGGCCGTGGCCAAGCTGCTCAAGGCCCTGGTCGACAAGGAGCAGCCCCAGCTCGTGATCCTGGGCAAGCAGGCGATCGACGACGACGCCAACCAGACCGGCCAGATGCTGGCGGCGCTGGCCGACCTGCCCCAGGCCACCTTTGCCAGCAAGGTCGAGGTTGCCGGCGACAAGGCCACGGTGACGCGCGAGGTCGACGGCGGCCTGGAAACCGAGGAGCTCGGCCTGCCGGCGGTGATCACCACCGACCTGCGCCTGAACGAGCCGCGCTACGTCACCCTGCCCAACATCATGAAGGCGAAGAAGAAGCCGCTCGAGACCCTCAAGCCCGAGGACCTGGGCGTCGACGTCACGCCGCGCCTGAAGACCCTGAAAGTGGCCGAGCCGCCCAAGCGCGGCGCCGGCGTCAAGGTGCCCGATGTCGCCGCCCTGGTCGACAAGCTCAGGAACGAAGCCAAAGTCATTGGATGACGAAATGACCGCCGTGGCTTCGCCACGTCGATGACGCCGCTGGCGCGGCATGACGAATGAAGTATTCGTCCTTCGAGCGCAGCGAAGTCATTCGTCATTCCTCATTGCACAAGATTCCAGGAGATTCAACATGACCGCACTCGTCATCGCCGAACACGACAACAACAGCATCAGGGGCGCCACCCTCAACACCGTCACCGCCGCTGCCGCCTGCGGTGGCGAGGTCCACGTGCTGGTCGCCGGCCACAACGCCGGCGCGGCGGCCCAGGCCGCCAGCCAGATCGCCGGCGTCGCCAAGGTGCTGCACGCCGACGGCGACAGCCTGGCGCATGGCCTGGCCGAGAACCTCGCGGCCCAGGTGCTGCAACTGGCCGGCAACTACAGCCACATCCTGTTTCCCGCCACCGCCAGCGGCAAGAACGTCGCGCCGCGCGTGGCCGCCAGGCTCGACGTCGCACAGATCAGCGACATCACCAGGGTGGACAGCGCCGACACCTTCGAGCGTCCGATCTACGCCGGCAATGCCATCGCCACCGTCCAGAGCCAGGACGCCACCAAGGTGATCACGGTGCGCAGCACCGGCTTCGATGCGGCCGCCGCCAGCGGCGGCAGCGCGGCGGTGGAAAGCGTGGCGGCGGTAGCCGACAGCGGCAAGAGCCGCTTCGTCGGCCAGGAGCTGGCCAAGAGCGACCGGCCCGAGCTGACGGCGGCCAAGGTCATCGTCTCGGGCGGTCGTGCCCTGGGCAGCGCCGAGCAATTCGACGCCGTCCTGACGCCGCTGGCCGACAAGCTGGGCGCCGCCATCGGCGCCAGTCGTGCTGCGGTCGACGCCGGCTACGCCGCCAACGACCTGCAGGTCGGGCAAACCGGCAAGATCGTGGCGCCGCAGCTCTACATCGCCTGCGGCATTTCGGGCGCGATCCAGCACCTGGCCGGCATGAAGGACTCCAAGGTGATCGTGGCGATCAACAAGGACGAGGAGGCGCCGATCTTCAGCGTTGCCGACTATGGCCTGGTCGCCGACCTGTTCCAGGCCGTGCCGGAGCTGGTCAAGGCGCTCTGAGCGCGTGCGGCCGCCCGCTGCGGCGGCCACGTCAGACACCGCCCGCCGATGGCGGGGCAAGCAGATCCGAGATGTCCGAAGGCGTACCTCATTATTCCGCCCTGGTGGCCGAACTGACGCGCGACCACCGCCAGTTGCTGGCGGCCTACGGCGCGCTCAAGCACAGCGCCGAGGCGGGCGATGTCGCCGCCTTCAAGAGTGCGCTGGGCGACTTCAAGGCGTTGCTCGTCCCGCATGTCGTCAAGGAGGCGTACAAGGTCTACACCTACCTGCGCCAGACGCTCAGGCAGAAGCGTGAGCTGGAGGTGTACCAGCGCGTGAATGCCTACAAGAGCGAGATGGGACGCATCGGCGACGCGGCGATCCGCTTCATCGACACCTACAGCGACGCCGACGACGAGACGATCGATTTCCCGCAGGTGCGGGCGGCCCTGCACGAGATCGGACAACTCCTGGGCGACCGGATCCGGCGCGAGGAAGCCGATCTCTACCCGCTCTACAAGACCCTCCACTGAACCCGCATCGGAATCCCACCATGAGCTACCAAGCCCCCGTCAAGGACCTGCTGTTCAACATCGAGCACCTGGCACGCATCGACGAGATCGCCCGCATTCCGGGTTTCGAGGACGCCGGCCTGGAGACGGCGCAGGCCGTGCTGGAGGAATGCGCGCGCTTCAACGAGGGCGTGGTGGCGCCGCTCAACTTCCCGGCCGACCAGGCGCCTTCCAGCCACGCCGGCACCGAGGTGACCACCAGCGCGGGCTTCAGGGAAGCGTACCGCCAGTACATCGAGGGTGGCTGGCAAGGCCTGCAGCACCCGGTGGACTTTGGCGGCCAGGGGCTGCCCAAGACCATCGGTGCGGCGTGCGGCGAGATCCTCAACAGCGCCAGCCTGTCGTTCGCGCTGTGCCCGCTGCTGACCGACGGCGCGATCGAGGCACTGCTGACGGCCGGCAGTGACGCGCTCAAGGCGACCTACCTGGAAAAACTGGTGTCCGGCCAGTGGACCGGCACCATGAACCTGACGGAACCCCAGGCCGGCAGCGACCTGGCAGCCGTGCGCTCGCGCGCCGAGCCGCAGGCGGACGGGACGTACCGGGTCTTCGGCACCAAGATCTTCATCACCTATGGCGAGCACGACATGGCCGAGAACATCGTGCACCTGGTGCTGGCGCGCGTGCAGGGCGCGCCCGAGGGCGTCAAGGGGATCAGCCTGCTCGTGGTGCCGAAGTTCCTGGTGAACGCGGACGGCAGCCTGGGCGAGCGCAACGACGTTTACTGCGTCAGCATCGAGCACAAGCTGGGCATCAAGGCCAGCCCGACGGCGGTGCTGCAGTATGGCGACCACGGCGGCGCCGTGGGCTATCTGGTGGGCGAGGAAAACCGCGGCCTCGAGTACATGTTCATCATGATGAACGCGGCGCGCTACGCGGTCGGCGTGCAGGGCATCGCCATCACCGAGCGCGCCTACCAGCAGGCGCGCGGCTACGCGCGCGAACGCGTGCAAAGCCGTCCGGTCGACGGCAGCGTCAAGGGTGCGGCGACGATCGTGCACCATCCGGACGTGCGCCGCATGCTGATGACCATGCGCGCACTGGCCGAAGGCTGTCGCGCGATGGCGAGCACGGCTGCCGCTGCCTACGATGCCGCGCACCACCACCCGGATGCCGAGGTGCGGCAGCAGAACCAGGCCTTCTACGAATTCATGGTGCCGCTGGTCAAGGGCTACAGCACCGAG
>NZ_DAOKZG010000095.1:0-3654 GCF_035325765.1 Ottowia sp. | reverse complement strand
GTGCCCGTATCGGGTGCACAGCACCGATCCGGTTTCAGTGTTTCAGTGGACTAGTATGGCTCGATGCGCGACCGTGTTCGCACCGCCTGGGCGCTGCTGCTGGGCCTGCTCCTGGCAGCCTGCGCAGCCGCGCCCGCACCGCCGCTGGACACGACCCGGCTGGCGGCGCTGCTGCCGGCCGACGCGATCCTGCTGGGCGAACAGCACGAAGCGGCCGAGCACCAGCGGCTGGAGCGCCAGGTCATCGAATGGCTGGCGGCGCGCGGGGCGCTGGTGGCCGTCGCCATCGAGATGGCCGAACAGGGCCATGCCACCACCGGCCTGCCTCCCGATGCCGATGAAACGGCAGTGCGGGCAAGATTGGCCTGGGACGACGCCGCCTGGCCGTGGGCACGCTACGGTCCGGTGGTGATGAGCGCAGTGCGCGCCGGCGTGCCGGTGCTTGGAGCCAACTGGCCGGCGGCGCGCCTGCGCGAGGCCATGGACGATGCGTCGCTGGACGATCGGCTCGACGCCGCCGCGCTGGAGCACCAGCGCGCGCGCATCGATGCCGCGCATTGCGGCCTGTTGCCGGCGACGCGCCTGGGCGCGATGGCGCGCGTGCAGATCGCGCGCGACCGGGCCATGGCGCAGACCATCGTGGACGCGCACGTGCCGGAGCGCACGGTGCTGCTGATCACCGGCGGCGGACACACCGACCGCAATCTGGGCGTGCCACGCCACCTGCCGCCGCAGCTGCGCGTGCGCGTGCTGCTGGCGCTCGCGGGGGGCACGACCGACGCACCCGCCAGCGGGGTCGACAACCTGCACCACGGCGACCTGGTCTGGCCAACCCCCGCCCTGCCGGCGCGCGATGACTGCGCGCCGCTGCGCCGACGCTGACCCCCCGCGTCAGCGATGGCACGCGCGGCCCCCCACCGCAAGGCGCCCAAGGGCCGCGCCAGCCATCAGTGGCGAACCCGCTCCCAGCCCGGCTGATGGGCGGGCCTGGGCTGTGCGCGGGCGGGGCCGTCGTGGGCCGGGCGCGACTGGCTCCAGGCCTTGCGCTCGTGACGCCAAGCGGCCTGGTGCTGCCGCTCGGCCTTGCGCACGTGCTTGCGCGACTTCTTCGACGCCTTCCAGTGCGCGGGCTGGTATTGCCAACGCGAACCGACCGCATGCCAGCGTGCCGGCACATAGGCGTGGCCGGGCCGTGCACGCTCCCAATGCCCTGGGCGCCAGTGGTAGCGCTCGGCCTGCCACATGTAGTAGCCGGGCGCCCAGATGTAGCCCGGTCGCGCGGCCGGCACCACTTCCATCGGGGGCGGCGGTGGGCCGATCTGGACCGAGACGTAGGTGCTGGCCCGCGCGCCGGTGGGCAGCGCCAGGCCGGCGGCCAGGCCCGCCAGCAGCGCGAAGGCCAGCGTCAGGGAGGGGAGTGCGCGAGTCCGCATGGCTTGCTTCCTTGTGGTGATGACGACGCCTCGAGCATCGGCCAGCTCTGTGAACGGTGCGTGAAGCCGGAGCAAAGTTGCCCCCGGTCGAGTGTCGCCCATCGGCCGGGCGGTGCGCCGCGCCGGCGCGCGCGCTGGGACAATCGCGCCCCATGCAAGACTCCTACATCCTGACCCTGTCCTGTCCGGACCGCCCCGGCATCGTGCATGCCGTCTCCGGGTTCCTCGCCACGCAGGGCGGCAACATCGAGGAAGCGGCGCAGTTCAACGACCACGCGACCGGCCTGTTCTTCATGCGCGTGCAGTTTTCCTGCGCGGCCGGCACCGGCGCGCTGCGCCCGGGTCTCGCGGCACTGGCCGGCGACTTCGACATGCAGTGGCAGCTGCACCCGACGGAGCAGCCGATGCGCACCGTGATCTTCGTCAGCCGCCAGGGCCATTGCCTCAACGACCTGCTGTTTCGCTGGAAGTCCGGCCTGCTGCACCTGGACATCCGCGCCATCATCAGCAACCACCGCGACTTCTACCAGCTGGCGGCGGGCTACGACGTGCCATTCCACCACATCGGCGTGACCGCGGGCGACAAGGCGCGCGCCGAGGCGCGCCAGCTCGAGATCATCGAGGCCGAAGGCGCCGAGCTGGTGGTGCTGGCGCGCTACATGCAGATCCTGTCGGACGAACTGTGCCAGCGCCTGGCGGGTCGCGCGATCAACATCCACCACAGCTTCCTGCCGAGCTTTAAGGGCGCGCGGCCCTACCACCAGGCGCATGAGCGCGGCGTCAAGCTGATCGGCGCCACCGCCCACTACGTCACGGCGGACCTGGACGAGGGCCCGATCATCGAGCAGGACGTGGCGCGCGTCGACCACAGCAAGGCGCCGGAAGCCCTGGCCGCGATCGGCCGCGACACCGAAAGCCAGGTGCTGGCGCGCGCCGTCAAGTGGCACAGCGAGCACCGCGTGCTGCGCAGCGGGCAGCGCACGGTGGTGTTCAAATAATCCCAGATCCGGCCGTTGGATGCGCCCGTCGGTGCTGCTGTCGGCGCGCCAGGCAAGACGCGACAACGACGCGCACAGCCGTGAGCGAGGCGGAGCAAGGCCGCATGGCGTGGCCACAGCAGCGCTGGCGGGTGCATGGCGCCTTCACCCAACCTGGTGAGCCTCAGCAACGACGGAAAGCTCAATGTTCATGCGAACTTCGAGACGTTCGCAAGCGGTCAACTGTCGTTTTTGGGCTGAGTCGACCTGCGGCCGCCTTTCCCCCAAGTGGACAACGCTGGCGACTGGGAGAACCCCGGCCGCGGCGTTCCCGCCTGGCCTGCACCGCGGCCCTTTCGGGGCCTGCTGCGCAGCCCCGAGTGGCTGGGTTTACGCCTTGGACGGACGGGTGCCAAAAATCGCCGAGCCCACGCGCACCAGCGTGCTGCCGGCGGCGATGGCGGCCTCCAGGTCGGCGCTCATGCCCAGCGACAGGGTGTCCAGCCCGAGGCCGGCGGCGTTGAGCTGGTCGAACAGCGCCCGCGTGCGCCGGTGCACGGCGTAGGCGGACTCGAAATCGGCGCTGGGTTCCGGGATCGCCATCAGGCCGCGCAGGCGCAGGCGCGGCAGCGCAGCCACCGCCTGCGCCAGCGCCAGCGTCGCCCCGGGCGCCACGCCGGACTTGGCCGGGCCGCCGTCGATGTTGACCTGGATGCAGACGTCGAGCGGTGCGCGCCCGGGTGGGCGCTGCGCCGACAGGCGCTCGGCGATCTTCAGCCGATCGACGGTGTGGGCCCAGTCGAAGTGCACCGCCACCAGTCGCGTCTTGTTGCTCTGGATCGGTCCGACGCAGTGCCATTCGAGCGCGAGGTCGGCCAGCAGGGCCATCTTCTCGACCGCTTCCTGGATGTAGTTCTCGCCAAAGGCGCGCTGGCCGGCGGCGTGGGCGGCACGGATCGCCTCGGGACCGAAGGTCTTGGAAACAGCCAGAAACGCGACATCCTCCACGCTTCGGCCGTTCGCCGCGCAGGCCGTTGCAATTCGGGCACGAACCTGCTGGAGATTGGACGCGATCGTCGTCATAATCGACACAAAGTATCAAACTGCAACTGTTTCAACCCGACTTTTACAGCGAAGCGCCGTGGACATCACCCAACTGCTGGCATTCAGCGTCAAGAACAACGCCTCCGACCTGCACCTGTCGGCCGGCCTGCCGCCCATGATCCGCGTGCACGGCGACGTGC
>NZ_DAOKZG010000094.1:0-4449 GCF_035325765.1 Ottowia sp. | reverse complement strand
ATTGGAGGTAGGCAATTCATTTATGTTCCCTCAAGAATCAAACACTACACTAGCATTGACGGTTTGCAAGCAGATCCACCCACCATGACCGATCAGTCTCCCCATGCCGCGCGCCGGGCCCGCCTGGCGGCCCAGCTCGGGGCCGATGCCATCGCCATCGTCCCCACCGCGCCGGTGCAGCCGCGCAACCGCGACAGCGACTTCCCGTATCGGCCCGACAGCTATTTTTATTACCTGACGGGCTTCGAGGAGCCCGACTCCTGGCTGGTGCTCGAAGCCGGCGGGCGCGCCACGCTGTTCTGTCCGCCCAAGGACCCGGAGCGCGAGATCTGGGACGGCATCCGCCTGGGGCCGGAGGCGGCGCCGGCGACGCTGGGCGTCGACGCGGCATTCCCGGTCACCGAGCTGGACGCGCAGCTGCCGCGCCTGCTGGAAAACCGCAGCGCCGTGTGGTTTCCGTTTGCCACCCATCGCGGGCTGGAATCGCGCATCGACGGCTGGCTCACCAGCGTGCGCGCGCGCGTGCGCTTCGGCGCCCTGTGCCCCGGCGCGCAGCGCGACCTGTGCGCGCTGCTGGACGAGATGCGGCTCATCAAGGATGCGCACGAACTCGCGATCATGCGCCGCGCCGGCGCGATTTCGGCCGCTGCCCATGTGCGCGCCATGCAGCGCAGCGCGCGCATGCTGCGCGCCGGCGAGGACGTGCGGGAATACCACCTCGAGGCCGAGCTGCTGCACGAGTTCCGCCAAAACGGCTCGCAGTTCCCGGCCTACACCAGCATCGTCGCCGCCGGCGCCAACGCCTGCGTGCTGCACTACCGCGCCGGCAGCGCACCGATCCGCGACGGCGAGCTGGTGCTGATCGACGCTGCCTGCGAACTCGACGGCTACGCCAGCGACATCACGCGCACCTTCCCGGCCAATGGCCGCTTCAGCGGCCCGCAGCGCGCGCTCTACGAGATCGTGCTGGCGAGCCAGGAGGCGGCGGTGGCGGCGACGCGGCCGGGCGCGCGCTTCAACGATCCGCACGAGGCGGCGGTGCGCGTGCTGGCCCAGGGCCTGCTCGACCTCGGTCTGCTCGACGCGACCAGGGTCGGCGGGCTCGACGACGTGATCGCGCAGCGCGCCTACTTCCCCTTCTACATGCACCGCACCAGCCACTGGCTCGGCATGGACGTGCACGACTGCGGCAGCTACGTGGAGCCAGCCGAGGCCGGCCAGGTGAGCGAGCGGCGCGACCCGATCTCGGGCGAGACGGTGAAGGACCGGCCCAGCCGCATCCTGCGTCCCGGCATGGTGCTGACGATCGAGCCCGGGCTTTATGTGCGCCCGGCCGAAGGCGTGCCCGAGCGCTTCTGGAACATCGGCATCCGCATCGAGGACGACGCGGAGCTGACCGCGGACGGCTGCGAGCTGATCACGCGCGGCGTGCCGGTGGCGCCGGACCAGATCGAGGCGCTGATGCGGGCATGAGCGCGGCGCCACGCATCGTCGCCATCAGCGTGGCGCTGGCGCAGCCGTTGCGCGTGGACGGGCGGCTCACGGTGGCCAGCGGCATCCGCAAGCAGCCCCGGGCCGGCCCCGTGGCCGTGCGGCCGCTGGGGCTGGAAGGCGACGAGCAGGCCGACCTGTCGGTGCACGGCGGCCTGGACAAGGCGGTCTACGCCTACCCCCGCGAGCACCTGCCATTCTGGCGCGAGCAGCGCCGTGCGCGCGGCATCGCGCCGGCGGACACCGCCCTGCAGCCCGGCTTCATCGGCGAGAACCTGCTGCTGGCCGGCCTGCTGGAACGCGACCTGTGGGTCGGCGACACGCTGCATTTCGACGGCTCGGACTGCGTGCTGCGCGTCACCGCGCCGCGCCAGCCTTGCTACAAGCTGGGCCTGGTGACGAGCCTGCCCGAGGCCGGCCGCCTGATGGTGCGGGAGGGCATCTGCGGCTTCTACCTGGCCGTCGATGCACCGGGCAAGCTGGCGGCGGGCATGGCGATCGGCGTCACGCCGGGGCCGCGCCAGCTCGGGCTCACCGAGGCCATGCGTGCCAAGTGGGCGCGCTATCGGAGTGATTGAAGTGGATAGAAGGAAGATGAAATGATTCAGGCGAGCGACCTGCCGCACCTGCGGCGCTGCGTGGAACTGGCGCGCGAGGCCCTGGAAGCGGGCGACCAACCGTTCGGCTCGGTGCTGGTGTCGGCGGACGGCAAGGTCCTGTTCGAGGACCGCAACCGCGTTGCCGGTGGCGACCACACGCGCCACCCGGAGTTCGAGATTGCGCGCTGGGCGGCCACGCACCTGACGCCGGCCGAGCGCGCCGCGGCCACCGTCTACACCTCGGGCGAGCATTGCCCGATGTGCGCCGCCGCGCACGGCTGGGTCGGCCTCGGGCGCATCGTCTACGTCAGCTCGTCCGAACAGCTGGTGGGCTGGCTGGACGAACTGGGCGCGCCGCTGCCGCCGGTGAACACGCTACCAATCCAGACCGTGGTGCCGGCCGCCGTCGTCGACGGGCCCGAGCCCGAACTGGCCGAGCAGGTGCGGGCGCTGCACCAGAAGTTTCACGGGCAGACATCGACCTAAGGACCGAGTCGGGCCCGCCGCGGATCGGCAGATGCTCGGGCGGTGCGTCGAATTGGGCAATATTGCATTCTGCAGCGGCGGAAAGTGTAGTCGCGTGTAACTGTATCCCAATTTCACGTCAGACTAATAGGGAACGCCGTCGGCACTCGACGGCGGCGAACCGGACGAATCAGATCGACATGGACGTCAAGAGTCTGCAACAACGACTGCGCGACTTCGCGGCCGCCCGCGACTGGCAGTCCGTTCATACGCCCAAGAACTTGGCGATGGCGCTGATGGTGGAGGCGGCGGAGTTGCTGGAGCTGTTCCAGTGGTTGACAACGGCGCAGTCCAATACGCTTACCCAGGCCGAGGCTGAACCGCCCCGGGTTTCGAGGAGGCCAGTTGGCTTGAGTCAGACCGACATGGCCTGACGGCTCTTGGGTTCGTCTTTTTCTCTTGCAGCCCCCCGCAGGGGCCGCCGGAGCCCCCCCCCCGGTTAGGCCATGTGCTCATGGTTCAACCCTCCTGCAGCACGACGGCTGAATGGGTGGGAGAGGCCTCAGCTTGCTGGCGCCAGTAGTTTGCCTCAGCTTCGGCCGGCGGGATGTAGCCGATGGGCTCCAGCAGGCGATGGTGGTTGAACCACGCGACCCACTCCAGCGTCGCCAGCTCGAGCGCCTCACGCGTCTTCCACGGCCCGCGCCGGTGGATGACCTCGGCCTTGTACAGCCCATTGATGGTCTCGGCCAGCGCGTTGTCGTAGCTGTCGCCGGTGCTGCCCACCGAGGGCTCGATACCGGCTTCAGCCAGGCGTTCGCTGTAGCGGATCGACACATACTGCGAGCCCCTATCGCTGTGGTGCACCAGCGCGCCCTCGCGCTCGGCGCGCCGCGCATACAGCGCCTGCTCCAGGGCATCGAGGACGAAGTCGGTCTGCATGCTACTGCTGACCCGCCAGCCAACGATGCGCCGCGCGAAGACATCGACGATGAAGGCCACGTAGACGAAGCCCTGCCAGGTGGACACATAGGTGAAGTCCGCCACCCACAGCTGGTTGGGCCGCTGGGCCTTGAAGTGGCGATTGACGCGGTCCAGCGGGCACTGCGCCTTGGCGTCGGGCACGGTTGTGCGCACCTTCTTGCCACGGCGCGCACCTTGCAGGCCCAGGCGCCGCATCAGGCGCTCGACCGTGCAGCGTGCCACAGTCACGCCTTCGCGCAGGAGCTGGCGCCAGACCTTGTCGGCGCCGTAGACCCGTAAGTTCACGTCATACACGCGTTGCACCTGCGGTATCAGCTGTGCGTCGCGCTGGGCCCTGGCAGGCAGCAGCGACGGATCGCGCAGCCGTGCCGCATGACGCCAATACGCCGACGGGGCGACCTGCAGCGCTGCGCAGATCGGCTCGACCCCCAGGCGAGCGCGATGCTCGTCGATGAAGGCGTTCATTTTTTGTTGTGGCGGCCCGGCTCCGCCTGGGCGAAATAGGCGCTGGCGAGTTTGAGGATCTCGTTGGTCTTGCGCAGTTCGCGCACCTCGCGTTCAAGTTCCTTGATCCGTTGCTGCTCGCCGCTCGTGGCGCCGGGCCGAACACCGCTGTCGCGCTCGCCCTGGCGCACCCACTTGCGCAGCGTCTCGGCCGTGCAGCCAATCTTGCTGGCGATCGACTCGATCGCCGCCCACTGCGACGGGTACTGATCCTTGGCCTCGAAGACCATGCGCACCGCGCGCTCGACAACCTCGGGGGAATACTTCGGGGACTTCCTCATCATGGCTCCATTCTCAATCGAAGGAGCCTCCTCGATTCCCGGGGCGGTTCAAGGCCGACAAAGAACGCGTTAGGGAAACCCTGAACAACCCACCTTTTCAGTCCACCGAGGCGTAAAGTTGTCCC
>NZ_DAOKZG010000093.1:0-4514 GCF_035325765.1 Ottowia sp. | reverse complement strand
GTGATCCGTGCCAATAGCCGCTTAAGTTCCAAACAGAACGAAACACTACACTAGTGCGCGTGCCGGTGGAGTGGGCGATGGCATAGCCCTTGCCGATCGCGGTGACGAGGCCGGCCTTGCCTGAAGGCTTGCCCTGCCAGTTGCCGAAGCCGACACCGCCCTCGAAGTGATAGACCAGCTTGCGGTTCCACAGGCTGGTGTCGGGGTGTTCCGGGTCTTCGCCCAGTGGCGCCAGCATCACGTACTGGTAGATGAAGCGGTTGATGGTGCCACGTTCCCAGCGCACGATGAAGTCCACCGTGCGTCCGTCGTCCAGCGTGGTCGTGCCCATGTCGGCCGGGCGCGTGCCGTTGGTCGGCAGCGGCTTGTACGAACTGCTGCCCGTCGGCACGTAGTAGTAGGTGACGTAGGACTCGATCGAGCAGTCCTTGCTGTAGCCCACCGTGTTGCCGCCCGCGCGCACCGCGAAGTACTTGTCGTCGGTCGTGTCGACCAGGGGCTCCTTGCCCAGCTGATCCGTGACCGAGCACACGAAGGGCTCCTGGTGCGGGCCGGAGAACATCGGACCGGTGATGGGATGGTTGGTCAGCTTGAGCGACGCCACCGTGCCGCGCCGGGGATGGCGCACTTCCAGTGTGTTCTCGCCGTCCGCCAGGCCGGACACCACGCCTTCCAGGGTGGTGCCGCTGGACTGCAGCGCGGGCGTGACCCGTACGCCGTTGAGCCACATCTGCAGCGCATCGTGCTCGGCCTGCGGGGCCTGCACCGCGATGCGGGCGTCGCCGCCAGAGACATACTCGGGCGCGCTCGAAAGCACCTGCAGCGAAATCTTGACGGGCGCTTCGCTGCCGCCACCACCGCCACCGCAGGCAGCGAGCAGGGCGGCGCCAAGGGCGCAGGCCGTGAGGTGTTTCCAGGATCGCATGGGTTGGAGTCTCCTTTTCTTGGGTTGCGGTCGTTGCCCGTCGGCTGCATGCCGGCGCCGCACTTCCGTGCTGCCGCGCTGGTCCCTCCCGGGCGAGCTGCTTGATCCTAGCGGGCCCCCGCCGCGGCAACAAGTCAGAAAAAAGGAGCGCTTCTGTCAGAAAAGGATGACATGGCGCGAACGGTGCGCGTGCGCCGCTTCATCCGGACCGGCATGCGCATGACGACTGACCGATGACTTCGCTGCGCTTCGATGCCACAGTCGTCGCGCCTCGTGCCGGCGCCAGTGGGTGTCCGTTCTCATGTCGCTTGACTGCAAGGCGGCATCAGTTGCGTCACCGCACTCCACGCGACCCGCGACACTTGAAACGACGTGCCTGTGATGGCCGCGGAGCAGGCCCCGCCAGAGTCATCCCTGGTCGTGACCTTCCTGGCCACGGGATGCGTTGTTGTCCCTGGGGCTGAGAGGTCCGTGCCGCTCCAGGCCTGCCTGCGCCGGTCTGGATGGGCCGAAGGGCCGACGTGCCGGGCGCGGCGAGCGAGTGGTACGCAGCATCACAGGGAGCGTCGTTTCAGTCCACCAGCCGATGGTGCACGGCGTACTGCACCAGTTGCGCATTGGAGGCCAGCCCAAGCTTGTCGAGGATGCGCCGCCGGTAGGTGCCCACCGTCTTGACGTTGATCGCCAGGCGCTCGGCAATGGCGGTCAGCGAGTCGCCCGCCACGATCATGTCGAGCACCTGGGCTTCACGCGCCGACAGTCGCTGGTGCGGGTTCGGCGCCAGCGCGTGGTCCTGCGTGTTGCCCAGCAGCGCTTCGGCAATCGACGGCGTGACGAACTTGCGTCCCCGACGCACGCTGCGGATGGCGGCGATCAGGTCGCTCACCTCCATGTCCTTGGCGACGTAGCCCTGGGCACCGTTGCGCAGGGCGCGCAGCGCGTACTGTGGCTCCGAGTACATGCTGAGCATGATGATCTGCAGGGCCGGAAAGCGGGCATGGATCAGGCCCAGCAGATCCAGCCCGCTGCGGTCGGGCAGGTTGATGTCCAGCAGCAGCAGGTCGATGGCGCCGGCCTCGATGCGCGCCAGGCCCTGGCGCCAGTCGCCGGTTTCGTCGACCGCAGCGACTTCGGACAATTCCTGCAGCACCTTGCTCAGGCCGGTGCGAAAGATCGCGTGGTCGTCGATCACCAGCACGCGCGCGCCCGCGCCGGCGCTCTTGGTGCGGCAGCCTGCCGCGACGGCTCCGTTCATGACAACTGCAGCGGGTTCTCGACGATCGGGGCGTCGAGCAGGACGCGCGTGCCGAAGCCGGGCGCGGCCTCGATCGTCAGCGTGCCGCCGATCTCGCGTGCGCGCTCGCGCATCGAGATCAGGCCCAGCGAATGCTGGCGCGCATCGGGGCGAAACGGGTGGTCGCTGGCGAAGCCCTGGCCGTCGTCGGCGATTTCGAGGCGGAAGTCGTGCGTGCCGCGCACGAAGCGCACCTCGACGCTGCTGGCGCGGGCGTGGCGCGCGACGTTGGTGAGCGCCTCCTGGACGATGCGAAACACGGCGGTGGCGCGCCAGCGCGACAGCGGCAGCTCGAACTCGCGCGGCTGCAGTTGCACGCGCAGGCCCGAGCGTTCGCCAAAGCGTTGCAGATGGCCCGCGATGGCGGCGCCCAGGCCGAGGTGGTCGAGCGCCTGCGGCCGCATCGACTCCGACAGCTCGCGCACGTTGCCGATGGCCTCGTGCAGCAGGGCGTTGAGATCGGCCGCGATGCCGCGGATCGCGCCCGAGCGCGAGCGCCGCGCGATGCGGCCGACATCGAGTTTCATCGAGGTCAGCAGCCCGCCCAGCACGTCGTGCACCTCGCGCGCGTATTCGGCGCGCTGGCGCTCGCGCATGCTCTGCAGGTAGGTGGCCAGTTCGCGGTATTCCTGGCGCGACTGGCGCAGCTGTGCGTCGCGCTCCACCTGCTCGGTGACGTTGACGCCGACGCCGACCACCGCCGGCCGGCCGCGAAAGCTGCGGGCCTCGCCGTGCACCTCGATGTAGACCACGCGGCCGTCGCGGTGCAGTCCGTGCGAGATGAAGCGCATGCTGCGGACCTCGCCCGAGATGCGGCGTCGGTAGCGCTCCATCACCTCGCCCACGTAGTCCGGCGCCACGCAATCGCGCAGCGGCCGGTTGATCGCCTCGGTGGCCGAGTAGCCCGCCATCGCGGCAAAGGTCGCGTTGGCGTACTGGAAGGTTTCATCCTGCAGGATGTAGATGCCCGCCACCGACTGCTCGACGATGCCGCGAAAGGGCACCGACTCCAGGTCGAACGGCTCGGCCGTTTGCTCGTTGGCCATTTCTTCTTCTCTCGGCTTGGCGACGCCCCCGGCGCCGTCCTGTCTCCCATGGAACCGGGGTTCCCGCTGCGCTGATTATGCCGACGGCAACGCGCCCGCCGCAGCAGCCGGGCCATGTGCGCCGCCAGTCCGATGGGTGCACGTCACCCACAGGGCATGGGCGCGGCGTAGGTGGAGGCGCTCTTGAGCCACCTGACGGTCGACCGGCAGGTGGCGGACTCGACGCAGGATCTGGCCAAGGCGGTGCTGCAGGTGGATTTGCGCTCGGTCGATGACGCGGCGCAGGCCAGGCGATCGCGCCGCGCCGGGCGGCGGTCGGTCGATGCGAATGGAGGTGGCCGTGGTGGCCTTCAGGGATGCGATTGCCCTGCAGCGCAGGTTCACCGCAATCGTGGTTGCTCGTGGTTGCTGTGCAGGCGATGAGTTTTCGGGTGAGGGTTGCATGTCAGTCCTCAACCTGGGTCACCGCGACTGGTCGTGGACGGCCCGCCCGGCACCGGGCGCTGGGTCAAGCGGCCCGTGACGTACTTGTGCAGCACGCTGGCGATCAGGGTCTGGCAGGGAACGCCTTCTTCCAGGGCCTTGACCTGGATGTCGGTCAGATCGCTGGAAAACAGGGGAATGCTGGAGCGGCGTCCCTTCAGCGCCGGGGCGCGCGGCGGCCTTGATCTTTTCCGGTTCGGCCTGGGTGGCAACCGACTTGGGCTGACCTTGCCCGAAAGCCAGCGGCAGTTCGCGTTCGTCTCGGTCAATCCTGGTGGGCATTTTCATCACCTGCGCTGAGGCAGTCCCGCGTCGCCTTGCGGCTGGGGATGGTGCTTTCCAGGAAGCAGCAGTCGTCCTGCTCGAAAAGCGGCACGAGGTGGACGTGGTGGTGGTGGGCGGGTGCCGGAGCCAGTACGATCGGCGCGTGGCCGGCTCGGGCGTTGGGGCGTTGATGTGGTCCGACCTGATCCCGCTTTCGGGCACTTGTCCTTGCTGCTTCTGCCTGCCCTATCTTGACCAAAGCATCCGCGCACGCTGCCACCCAGCCCCTGGCCGAACGCCTGCGCCCGCGCACGCTGGGCGAGGTGGTGGGCCAGCAGCACCTGCTGGGGCCGGGCATGCCGCTGCGTATCGCATTCGAATCCGGGCGGCCGCATTCGTGCATCCTGTGGGGGCCACCGGGCACGGGCAAGACGACGATCGCGCGGCTGATGGCCGATGCGTTCGACGCGCAGTTCATCGCCATCAGCGCGGTGCTGGGCGG
>NZ_DAOKZG010000092.1:0-4737 GCF_035325765.1 Ottowia sp. | reverse complement strand
GCTGACCGAGATGGTGATCGACCCGATCTGCTCGCTGGCCTTCGAGGGCGCGCCGCCCGAACCCCGCCTGATGCAGCGCCCGCCGCGCCGCGCGGATGAGGGCCTGCTCGGCACGTCGAGACTGCTGGATGGCCTGCTGCAGGGTGGCAGCGTGCTGCTGGCCACCCTGCTGGTCTACATTCTGGCGCTGCGTGCGGGCCAGGACGCCGACGTCGCGCGCACGCTGGCGGTGGTCGGCCTGACGGCGGGCAACCTGCTGCTGGTGGCGGCCAACCTGAGCGCCGACCTGGGCTGGCGCGCGCTGCTGACGCCGGGGGCGCGTGCCTTCTGGATCGTTGCCCTCATCGCCGCGGGCGTCCTGGCGCTGGCGATTGCTGTGCCGCAGGCGCGGGCACTACTGCACTTCGCCCCGGCAGCACCAGCGCAACTCGGCCTGACGCTGGTCGCAGTGGCGCTGGCCGCGGCCGTGGGCATGCTGCCGGGCCGCGCGCTCGCGCGCCGCCCGCGCAGCACCCCGGCCTGAACCAGGCGCGGCTGGCGCCTCGGCTCAACCCAAATCCGGCCGTTGAACCTGAAACCGACAGTCGACCGCTGATCATCGTCTGCAAACCCGCATGAATATCGGCTTCGGCTGTCCTGATGATGTTCACCTGTTGGGTGACCGAAGCGGCCAGGCGCAATGTCCACGCCGCTTTCGACGGGTTCATCAGCGAACGACTGCCGGCTTCAGGTTCAACCGGCGCCCTGCGCGGCAATCTGGCGCAGCGCGCGCTCGAACACCTCGGGCGGCTGGCCGCCGCTGATCAGGTGGCGCTCGTCGATCACCACCGTCGGCACCGAATGGATGCCGGCGTCGAGCCAGCGCCGCTCGGCTTCCCGCACCTCGGCCGCGTAGTCGTCGCCGGCGAGGATCTGGCGCGCCCGCGCCTCGTCCAGCCCGGCCTGGCGCACTGCAGCCAGCAGCACGTCCTCGTGGTCGACGCGCTCGCCGCGCCCGTGATAGGCCTCGAGCAGGGCGCGCTTGAGCGCGAACTGGCGCTCGGCACTCTCCAGCCCCGCCCAGTGCAGCAGGCGGTGTGCGTTGAAGGTGTTGACGATGCGCCCGCGGCCGGTGGGACAGAAGGCAAAGCCCACCGCGGCGCCGCGCTCGCGGATGGCGGTCTGGATCTGGGCCTGCTGCGCGGGGGTTGAGCCGTACTTGCGCGTCAGATGTCCGGACAGGTCCTCGCCCTCAGGCGGCATGTCGGGGTTGAGCTCGAACGGCTGGAAGTGCAGCGTCGCCTGCAGCGCATCGCCACTGTGCGCCAGCGCCTGCTGCAGCGCAGCCAGACCGACGGCGCACCAGGGGCAGGCGACGTCGGAGACGAAATCGATCCTGATCGGGGTGGGCATGACAATCCTTGATACCACGACTTTCATGATTGTTGGCGCTTTCTCATCGGGCGCGGAAGTCAGATCTCGAAACAACCATACGCAGAGGACGCAGAAAGGATGGTTTGAATCTCTTTTGCGTCCGCTGCGTATTCTTTGCGTCCTCGGCGAATGGACGTTGAATGTTGGCGGTTTCCAATCAAGGCTCAATTCTCCAGCACCCGCCACAGCGCCGCATTGAACGCTGCCGGTGCCTCGAACTGCACCCAGTGCCCCGCGCCGGCGATCAGCGCCAGGCCGCGAAAGTCGGGCGCGGCAGCCGCAAAGGCAGGCGCCAGGCTGTCGATGTAGCGGCCGTAGATCGCATCGTAGGCGCCATAGATGGCATGCACCGGACAAGGGACATGCGGCAGGCGCCGCGCCAGGATGTCGGTGTGCGCCAGGCGCCGGCGCGGCAGTCGATCACGCCCCACGTTGCCGACATGGATTTCCAGCGCCAGCCCGTCGATCCGGTCGGCGTCGTGCAGCATCAGCACCGCCAGGTTGTGCCGGTGCACCTCGGCCTGTTCCTGCGGCGTCTTCAGGTGGCGCCACGCACGCAGCTGGAACTGGCGCCCCGGCAGCACCCCCATGGCCGGCGCGCCGACCAGCACCAGGCGCCGTGCCAGGGCGGGATGCTCGGCCAGCAGCAGGCCGGCCGCCAGGCCGCCAAACGAGAACCCGACCAGATCCACCGGCTGGCCGGATGCCAGCTGACCCAGTCCGGTGGCCAGCGGCGCCACCATGGCATCGGCGTCGCTGCCCGCAGGCAAGGACCCGGAATCGCCAAAACCCGGCAGGTCGGCAGCAAGCACGCGCCGTCCCTGGTCGACCAGCGGCAGGATGTTGCGAACCCAGTGCGTCCACGAGCCGCTGCCGCCGTGCAGCAGCACCACCGGCGGCGCGCCCGCCCGCTCCTCGCCCCAGGCATGCCAGACCAGTTCGCCCTGCACCATCGGGGTCGTCAGGCGACGGCCCGCGGCCAAGCGCCGACGTTCGGCCGGGGGCAGCAGGCGGGGCGGCTCGGCTCCTTCAGGCACTGCGCTGGCGGTGATCACGCGTCGAGCCCGGCGGGAGCGGGTCAGTCATCGAGCCGGGCCGACCAGCGCTCGCCCCAACCGGCGCGGCGCTGGGCTTCGAGCTCGCGCCGGTCGCGCTTGGTCGGGCGCCCCTGGGCCATGGCGTGCGCCGGCTCGGGCGCCAGGCGCCGGGCCAGCGCTGCCTGCTCGCGCGCCGCCACGCTGGCCGTCGTCTCTTCGTACAGGCCCTGGGCCACGCTGGCCGGCCCGCGCTGGGCGCTCAGCGCGCGCACCACCAGTTCACGCTGGATCGGACCCTGGCGCAGCGTCACCACGTCGCCCGGCTTGAGCTCGCGCGCGGGCTTGCAGGCCAGGCCATTGACCGACACCCGGCCGCGCTCGATTTCCTGCACTGCCAGCGCGCGCGTCTTGCAAAAGCGCGCCGCCCAGAGCCACTTGTCGATGCGCTGGCGCGCCAGGCCCTCGCTCATGAGCGCCGCGACGCACCCCCGACCGCATGCGCGGACACCGCCGCGACCCCGCTCATTCGGGCTGGCGCATCAGCACCGGCACTCCGGCGTGACGCAGGCAGCCGGCCGTGACGCTGCCCAGCAGCGCGGCTTCCAGCGCCGAACGGCCGCGCGTGGCCATCGCCAGCATCGCGTCCTGGCGGCCGGAAATGAAGCTGGTGATCGATTCGGCCGGATCGCCGTACAGCACTTCCCAGTTCACGCGCACCCCGAAGCGGGTCGCGAAGTCGCGCGCATTGGAGCGCACGTAGCCCGACTCCAGACCCTTCATCATGGCGCTGACCGGCATGTCGCCGCCCTTGGTGGCCTTGGGATCGATCACCACCACCACCATCAGTTCCGCGTCCAGACGGCGCGCCAGTTCGGCGGCCTGCTCGGCCATGCCTTCCGACAGTTCGGTGCCGTCGAGCGGCAGCACCACCTGCCGGATCCGCACCGCCGCATCAGCGGACGGGCCCGCGCCAGTCGGCCGATAGACGAGGATCGGTGCACCCTTGCCACCGCGCAGCACCCGCAGTGCCACGCTGCCCAGCATCGCCTCCATCAGCCCGGAGCGCCCGTGCGAGGTCATGGCCACCAGCGTTCCCGGTGCGCGACCGGCCTCCTCCAGGATGGCATCCGCGATGTCGCCATGGGCCACCTGGCACAGGGCTTCCGCACCATGCGTCGCGGCCAGGCCCCCCACGTAACCGCTCGCCTCGTCCTGCTCGCTGGCCTTCGCCACCAGCCGCAACAGCGCCAGTGGAACGTCCAGCGCCGCCGCCAGCCCGCGGGCATAGGGAATCATCTCCTCGGAAAAACGCGAGCCGTCCAGCGGCACCAGGATCCGGTCGTACATCGGCATCACCTCCAGAAAATTGTTTCACGATGCTGCAAAAGGGCGTAGGTTACCCGTTCTCGCATGGCCCGTGCAAGCACGGCAACGCCGCTACCATCGGGTCATGCCCGCGGCAAGCACGACCCTGCCCCTCGACAGCGACCGCATCCTGGCGCTGGCCGCGCGTTCCATGTTCGAGCTGTTCGAGGACGCCAGCGAGGGCATGCTGCTGGTCGACCGCGACGCCCGGGTGGTCTGGATCAACGCGCAATACCGACGCTTCCTGCCGGCGCTCGGCTTCGATTGCGAGGCCGATTTCATCGGCCATCCGGTGTCGCAGGTGATCCACAACACGCAGATGCACGAGGTGCTGCGCACCGGCCGGCCCAGCCTGATCGACCTGCTGATCAACAAGGCCGGCACCTTCGTGGTCAGCCGCATCCCGCTGCGCAACGATGCGGGCGAGGTGATGGGCGCCCTGGGCATCGTGCTGTTCGACCAGACCTCGGCCGCGATGCAGGCACTGACCGGCAAGTTCGCGCGCCTGCAGCAGGAGCTGCTGGATGCGCAGCGCGAACTGGCGGCGCAGCGCAGCCGCGGCGGCGTGGCACGACGCGCCAAGTACACGCTGGCCAGCTTCGTCGGCAGCAGCCCGGCCGCCGTCGAGGTCAAGCGCCAGGCGCGGCGCGCCGCCCAGTCGACCAGTCCGGTACTGTTGCTGGGCGAAACCGGTACCGGCAAGGAACTGCTGGCGCATGGGATCCACGCCGCCTCGGCGCGCGCCCAGGGGCCCTTCATCAGCATCAACATCGCGGCCGTGCCCGACACCCTGCTGGAGGCGGAGTTCTTCGGCGTCGCCCCGGGCGCCTTCACCGGCGCCGACCGGCGCGGACGCGCCGGCAAGTTCAAGCTGGCCGACGGCGGCACGCTGTTCCTCGACGAGATCGGCGACATGCCGCTG
>NZ_DAOKZG010000091.1:0-5437 GCF_035325765.1 Ottowia sp. | reverse complement strand
ACGACCTCGGCGTCAAACCGGGTACCCTGCATGCCGCGGTGCTGCGTTCGCCGCATGCGCACGCGCTGCTTGGCGCCATCGACACCGCCGCTGCCGAGCGCGCGCCGGGCGTGCGCGCAGTGTTGACCGGCAAGGACATCGCCGACTGGTCGCGTCCGTTCGTCGTAGGCGTCAAGGCACCGATGGAAATGTGGGCGCTGGCGACCGACCGCGTGCGCTTCGTCGGCGATCCGGTGGCGGTGGTGGTGGCCGAATCGCGCTACCTGGCCGAGGATGCGGCAGATCTGGTCAAGGTCGCGTACACGCCGTTGCCAGCCGTCACCACGGTCGATGATGCGATCCGTGACGACGCCACCGTCCTGCACGAAGGCGTCGGTTCCAACGTCGTCAGCGACCGCCATTTCCGCTATGGCGATCCTGAGACCGCTTTTGCTCAGGCGGCCCATGTAATCGAGATCCAGACCCGGTATCCGCGCAACTCCTGCACCCCGATCGAAGGATCGGTGGTGGTCGCAGAATACCTGTCGGACGAAGAAGGCTACGACGTCAGCTCCAACTTCATGGGGCCGTTCTCCCTGCACACGGTGATGGCGAAGGCGCTGCGCGTGCCCGGCAACCGTCTGCGCCATCGCACCTTCCGCGATTCCGGCGGCAGCTTCGGCGTCAAGCAGGCCGTGTTCCAGTACGTGGTGCTGATGTGCCTGGCGGCGCGCAAGGCGCGCGCGCCGGTGAAGTGGGTCGAGGACCGGCTGGAACACCTGGTGGCCCTGACTTCGTCGACCGGGCGCCAGTCGACCCTCAAGGCCGCGGTACAGGCCGATGGCCGCATCACCGCGCTGGCCTACGACCAGTTCGATGACTGCGGCGGCTACCTGCGTGCGCCCGAGCCGGCGACCTTCTACCGCATGCATGGCTGCCTGACCGGCGCCTATGCGATCCCGAATCTGCTGGTGCGCAACCGCGTGGTGCTGACCAATAAGACGCCGGCCGGGCTGGTGCGCGGCTTCGGCGGCCCGCAGGTGTATTTCCAGCTCGAACGCCTGATGCAGCGCATTGCCGTGACGCTGGGTCTCGATCCGGTCGAGCTGTACCGCCGCAATTTCATTCCCGCCGACGCCTTCCCTTACCGGGCTGCGGCCGGCGCGCTGATCGACTCCGGCAACTACCAGCATGCGCTGGAACTGGTGCAGGAAGAGGGCGGACTGGCCGAACTCTACGCGCGGCGCGACAAGGCGCGCGCCGAAGGGCGGCTGTACGGCATCGGCTTTGCCGCCATCGTCGAGCCCTCGATTTCCAACATGGGCTACATCTCGACGGTCATGCCGAAGGAAGCCCGCGCCAAGGCGGGGCCGAAGAACGGCGCGATCGCCTCGGCGAGCGTGAGCATCGATCCGCTCGGCAGCGTCAACGTCGTGATCGCTTCCGCGCCGGCGGGGCAGGGGCACATGACGGTGTGTGCGCAGGTCGTCGCCGACGCCCTTGGTCTGCGCCCGGAGCAAATCGTCACCAACGTCGATTTCGACACGCAGAAGGACGCGTGGTCGGTCGCAGCGGGCAACTACTCCAGCCGCTTCGCCGGCGCAGTTGCGGGGACGGTGCATCTGGCGGCGGTGAAGCTGCGCGACAAGCTCGCGCGCATCGCCGCGCCGCAGCTCGGCTGCGCTGCCGGGGAGGTCGTGTTCGAAGGCGGCAAGGTGTACGCGCAAGGCCGTCCGGAAAAAGCATTGCCCTTCGCGCGCATGGCCGCGAGTCCGCACTGGGCGCCCGGCCTGCTGCCGGAAGATGTCGAGCCCGGCCTGCGCGAGACCGCGTTCTGGAGCGCCGAGCAACTGACGGCGCCGGACGACGACGACCGCGTTAACACCTCGGCTGCCTACGGCTTCGCCTTCGACGTCTGCGCGGTCGAGATCGACCGCAACACCGGCCGCGTGCGCATCGACAAGTACATCACCACGCACGACGCCGGCAAGATCCTGAACCCGGCGCTGGCCGACGGCCAGATCCGCGGCGCCTTCGCGCAGGGACTGGGCGCGGCGCTGATGGAGGAATTCAGCTACGGCGAGGACGGCAGCTTCCAGTCCGGCACCTTCGCCGACTACCTGGTGCCGACCACCTGCGAAGTGCCGGAGCCGACCATCCTCCACATGGAAACGCCGTCTCCGTTCACGCCGCTCGGCGCCAAGGGACTGGGCGAAGGAAACAACATGAGCACGCCGCCTTGCATCGCGAATGCGGTCGCGGACGCGCTCGGCGTGGCCGACGTGCGCCTGCCGCTGACGCCGTCGAAGGTGATGGCCTTGATCGGCATCGACGATCCGCCGCCATCGAAGCCGCTTGCCGCATCCGCTGCGGCGCCGGCGGGCAAGAGCGGGAAGGGCGGCAAGTCGCTGGCCGCGCAGGGCGAGGTGCGCCTGCCGGCTCCGCCGGAAGCCGTGTTCCGGGTCCTGCTCGATCCGGTCGCGCTGGCCAAGGTCATCCCCGGCTGCAATGCGCTGGAGCAGGTCGGCGAGAACCGCTACCGCGCGGACGTGACGGTCGGCGTCGGCATGATCAAGGCGCGCTATGCGGCCGAGGTCGCGCTGTCCGAGCTCGATCCGCCGCGCAGCCTGCGTCTGGCCGGCTCCGGCCTGTCGGCAGTCGGCAGCGCCAGCGGCAGCGGACTGGTCATGCTGGAACCCGACGGCGACGGCACGCTGCTGCGCTACGACTATGCGGCCGACGTGTCCGGCAAGGTGGCCGCCGTGGGCAGCCGCATGCTGGAAGGGGCGGCCAAGATCGTGCTGAATCAATTGTTCGAACAGCTCGGCCGCGAAGCCGGCGGCGAGGGCGCCGCAGCGGCGAGGCCGGGCCTGTGGAAGCGCCTGCTTGCGCTGTTTGGAGTGAAGCGATGAAGCCGCAGGCATTCGATTATGTGAAGCCGGACAGCGCCGACGAAGCGGTCGCGCTGCTGGCCAATTCCGGACCCGAGGCACGCATTCTCGCCGGCGGCCAGTCGCTGATGGCGGTGCTGAACATGCGCCTGGCGCAGCCCAGCCTGCTGATCGACATCTCGCAGGTGCCGGACCTGAACTATGTGCGTATCAAGGATGGGCAGATGGCCATCGGCGCGGCGGCGACGCAAGCCAGCGTCGAATGGCGGCCCACGCTGGCGCAGGAAGTGCCGCTGCTGGCGCAGGCATTCCCGCACATCTCGCATTTCCAGGTGCGCAACCGTGGCACCGTGTGCGGCTCGGTCGCGCACGCGGACCCCAGCGCGGAGCTGCCGTTGTGCCTGCTGACGCTGGGCGGGCAGGTCGTGCTGCGCAACCGCAAGGGGCGGCGCGTGCTGGCGGCGGAGGATTTCTTCCAGGGCATGCTGATGACTGCGCGCAATCCGGACGAATTGATCGAGGAAGTGCGCTATCCGCTGGCGGCCGCCGGCCACCGCTATGCCTTCAACGAGTTCTCGAATCGTCACGGCGACTTTGCCATCGTCTCCGTTGCCGCCACGGTCGGCCCGAAGGGCATCCGTTTCGCGGTCGGCGGCGTGGCGGATCGCCCGCGCGTGAAGGCATTGCCGCTGCTTACCGGCAGCGATCTGGAAACGGCGATCAACGATTTCGCCTGGGAGCTGGAAGCGCGCGACGACCATCACGCATCGGCCGCGTTCCGGCGCCAGTTGGTGCGCCGTCTTGGGCGCGAAGTGATTGAAAAGGCGATGGCATGAAAAAGCATGTGAAGAGCGAGCCGGCGGTCATCCGTCTGACGCTCAACGGCCAGGAGCGCAGCGGAAGCTGCGAGCCGCGCACCCTGCTGTCCGATTTCCTGCGCGACGGCCTGGGTGCGACCGGCACCCACGTCGGCTGCGAGCACGGCGTGTGCGGCGCGTGCACGGTCCGCATCGACGGCGTGGCCGCGCGTTCCTGCCTGACGCTCGCCGTGCAGGTGGACGGCCGGCGCGTCGATACCGTGGAAGGACTGGCTGGCGGCAAGGATGCGCTGTCCGACCTGCAGGAAGCCTTTCGGCGCAACCATGCGCTGCAGTGCGGCTTCTGCACCGCCGGCATCCTGATGTCCTGCGCCGACTACCTGGAGCGCAAGCCGGACCCGAGCGAGGAGGAAGTGCGCGACATGCTGTCCGGCCATCTGTGCCGCTGTACCGGTTACACCAACATCGTCAAGGCCGTGCTGGAGACGGCCGCCGCGCGCCGCGCAGCCCGCACGGCAGATACGAACGCATAAGAGGAGAACAACATGCTGGATCTGGGACGGACCTTTCTGCAGAGCGTCGAGCGCAGCCCGCATGCGCTTGCGATCATCGACGGCGAACGCCGCCTGACCTATGCGCAATGGTATGAGCAGATCCTGCGCACCGCCACGGGCTTGCGCGACATGGGAATCGGACGCGGCGACCATGTCGTCGTGATCCTCCAGAACCGTTTCGAAATGGCCACGCTGCACTGGGCCTGCCAGTTCCTCGGCGTGATCGTCACCCCGCTCAACTGGCGCGCCAAGCCGGAAGAGGTCGACTATTGCGCGACCGATGCGAAGGCCAAGGCCATTGTGTTCGAGTCGATCAGCGCGGAATCGGTTGCTGCCAGCATGGTGGCCCAGGGCCTGCCCCGGATCGCCGTCGGCGGCGCGACTGGCGGGACGATGGCGTTCGAGCAGTTGCTGCGGAGCGCGCCCGATGCGCCGATCCTGGAAGCCTCGGCGGAAGATTATTCGCTGATGCTGTATACCTCGGGCACGACCGGCAAGCCGAAGGGCGTGCCGCGCCGCCATCGCGCCGAACGCGCGGCGGCGCTCGCGCACGTCGCGCAGAACCTGTACCGGCGCGGCGAACGCACGCTCGGCGTGATGCCGCTGTACCACACGATGGGCGTGCGCTCGCTGCTGGCGATGGCGATGGTCGACGGCCTGTTCGTGTGCGTGCCCAAGTTCGATTCCGGCTACGCGCTGCGCTGCATCGAGGAAGAGAAGATCACCTGCCTGTACCTGGTGCCGACGCTGTATCACGACATGCTCGCCCACCGCGAGCAGCACGGCGCCGACGTCTCGTCCGTGACCAAGCTCGGCTTTGCCGGCGCGCCGATGCACGATGCGCTGCTCCAGCGCCTGAACGAGGTGTTCAAGCCCGAGCTGTTCGTCAATCATTACGGTTCGTCCGAGGTCTATACCTTCAGCATTGACCAGGACGCGACCAGGAAGCCCGGCAGCGCCGGGCGTGCCGGCATCAACACCCGCATCCGCGTGGTCAAGTTGAGCGCCGAGACGCCGGACGATCTGGCCGCCGTCAACGAGGAAGGGCAGATCATCGCCGAACTCGCCGGCGACGAAGCCTTCGAGTCCTACTGGAACCGCCCGGACGCGAACGCCAAGTCGATCCGCAACGGCTGGTACTTCACCGGCGATACCGGCTATTTCGATGCCGATGGCGATCTCTTCGTCAGTGGTC
>NZ_DAOKZG010000090.1:0-5503 GCF_035325765.1 Ottowia sp. | reverse complement strand
CGTAGGCGATCAGGGCAAAGCTGTAGGCGTGGCTTTCGGGGAAGCCGTATTCGCCAAAGCCCTTGATCTGCTCGAAGATGCGGCGCGCGAAGTCGGCGCTGTAGCCGCGCGCCAGCATGCCCTCGGTGAGCGCGCGCTCGAACGGTGCGAGCCCGCCCTTGCGCTTCCACGCCGCCATGGCGCGGCGCAGGCGGTCTGCCTGCTCGGCCGAAAAGCCGGCCGCCAGCATCGACAGCTCCATCACCTGCTCCTGGAAGATCGGCACGCCCAGCGTGCGTCCGAGCGCCCGGGCCAGGCGCGGCGGCTGGCCGGGCACGTCCAGGCGCGAGCGCTCGTAGGCGATCGGCAGGCCACGCCGCGCGCGCTCGCGCGCCTTGAGGTACGGGTGCACCATGCCGCCAGTGATCGGCCCGGGCCGCACGATGGCGACCTGCACCACCAGGTCGTAGAAGGTGGTGGGCTTGAGGCGCGGCAGCATGCTCATCTGCGCCCGGCTCTCGATCTGGAAGGTGCCCACCGTGTCGGCGCGCCGGATCATGGCGTAGGTGGCGGCGTCTTCCTGCACGATGTCGGCGCGCGTGAACGGCGCGCCGCGCCAGCGGCTGACCAGATCGAGGCAGCGGTGCACCGCCGTCAGCATGCCCAGCGCCAGCACGTCGACCTTGAGCAGGCCCAGCGCCTCCAGGTCGTCCTTGTCCCACTGGATCACGCTGCGCCCTTGCATGCTGGCGGGCTCCACCGGCACCAGGCGCGTGAGCGGCGTCTCGGTCAGCACGAAGCCGCCCACGTGCTGGCTCAGGTGGCGCGGCGCGCCCTTGAGCTGGGCCGCCAGTTCCAGCCACAGGCGCATCAGCTCGGGCGATGGCGCCAGATTCAGGCCGTCGGCCAGACCGGCCAGGCGCGTGCCCACGCCCTGGGCGTCGAAGCCGTGGTGGTCCTTGGCCACGGCGTCGATCAGGCGCGCGTCAACGCCGAGGGCCGCGCCGACGTCGCGCAGCGCGCTGCGCGTGCGGTAAGTGATGACGGCGGCGGCCAGTGCGGCGCGCGCGCGACCATATTTGGCGTAGATGTACTGGATGATTTCCTCGCGCCGCTCGTGCTCGAAGTCGACGTCGATGTCGGGCGGTTCGTGGCGGCGCGCCCTGCTGATGAAGCGCTCCAGCAGCGGGTGCGAGAAGCGCGGGTCGGCCTCGGTGATGCCCAGGCACCAGCACACCACCGAGTTGGCGGCCGAGCCACGCCCCTGGCACAGGATGCCGCGCCGGCGCGCCTCGCGCACGATGTCGTGCACGGTGAGGAAGAACATCTCATAGCGGCACTCGGCGATCAGCGCCAGCTCCCTGACCACGTAGCGCCAGATGCGCAGCGGCACGCCCTGCGGCAGGCGCCGGCGCGCGCCCTCGATGGTATGGCGACGCAGCGTCTGCGTCGGCGTGAGGCCGGGCAGCACGCTTTCCTGCGGGTAGTTGTAGCGCACCTCGTCGAGGCGGAAGCGGCAGCGTGCGGCCACCGCCAGCGTTGCCGCCAGCGCATCAAACGGGTAGATGCGCGCAAGGCGCTCCAGCGGGCGCAGGTGGCGCTCGGCATTGGGTTGCAGCTCGAACCCGCAGTCGTGCACCGGCTGGCCCAGGCGGATGGCGCACAGCACGTCGTGCAGGCGCTTGCGCGCGCGCACGTGCATCTGCACGTCGCCGGCAGCCACCAGCGGACGGCCGCTGGCTTGACTCGCCTGTTGCAGCGCGGCCAGCCACAGCGCGTCGTCGGCTTCGCCGTGCAGCTCCAGCAGCCAGCCAAATTCCGCATCAAAGCCGGCACTGGCGCTGGTCCAGCGCGCGCTGGCGGCCACGGGATCCAGCGCAAACCGGAGGTCGCGCCACGGCGCCCACAGCAAGGCGCAAGCTTTCAGCGCACGCATCGCGGCAGCGGGCGCGCCGGCGTCGTAGCGGCCCTTGATCGCCGCCTGCCGCGCGCGGCTGATGAACTGGCACAGGTCGCCCCAGCCCGCCAGATCGCACGCCAGAGCCACCAGCGTGCCCTGGCCATCGAAACGGAACTCGGCGCCATGAATGAGCTGGAGCGGCGCGGCCATGCCCAGCGCCGCGCGCGCGGCATGCAGCGCGGCGAGTTCGGGGTCCGCCTCCGCCGCCTCCCGCGAGCGCTCCAGATCAACCAGGGCCTGCCACGCCCGCACCGCGCCCGCCACCGAGCATTCGTCGGTGATGGCGAGCGCCGCATAGCCCAGCGCCCAGGCGCGGTGCACCAGCTCCTGCGGGCTGCTGGCGCCGCGCTGGAAGCTGAAGTGGCTCAGGCAATGCAACTCTGCATACGACGGCGGCAACGGTGCGTGGCGCGCCACCGGCCGGCGCGGCAGGCGTCGTACCCGCGCCGCGCGCGCAGCGGCCTCGGCCTGCGCTTCGAGCTGTTTTCGGCTGGGATCGGGCATGGCAGCGGCCAGGCTCAGGCATACAGGCCGTGCAGGAACCAGCGCGGCGTGGCCTGCGGCTGCCGCGCCGTGGGCCGCTCGCGAAACACCCACAACAGCTCGGACGCCGGGTTGCGGGCCACGTAGTAGTCTCGAGAGACGGGGTCCACCGTTTCTTCGCTTGCCTGCTCCTGCGGCCACCACCCCGCCTCGATGCGGCGCGGCCCGGCCAGCAGCTGCAGCGGGCCGTGGTAGAGCGGCCGGCCACCCTGCTCGGCCAGTGGCAGCGGCTCAGGGAGAAGCCAGGTGGGTGCCAGCGCATCGGCCCAGGCGGGCGTGGCGACCGGCGCCGCCTTCTGCTGCAGCGCCTGCTGCGCCGGCCGCCAGCGCTGGCGTCGTTCGGGTCGGTGATCGGCCTGCGGCTCGGCTGCCAGCACCTGCTGCGGACCCAGGCGGGCGCTGACGCGCTCGACGAAGACGTGCAGCGGCTCGCCGGCGCGCCGCTCGCCCGGCAGCAGGCTGTGGCTGCTGGCCTGCCAGGGCGCGGTTTCGAGCGCGCGCAGGCGCAGCCGCACGGCGGGCGCGGCCAGCTGCACGCGCGCCAGCCGCTCGGCCAGCAGGCGGCGCAGGTGTTCCATGGCCTGTGCCGGCTCGGCCGTGCGCACCACCAGCGCCTCGCCGGGCGGCAGCGGCTGGCCATCGAGCCGCCTGCGGTCCAGCGTCCAGGCCAGCTCCAGCGCCAGCACGCCCAGCTGGCGCGCGCGCAGCCAGTGCTGCAGCGCCGTGAGCAGGCGCGCCGCCGCCCACAGCAGGGCGGGTGCATTGTCGACGTGGGTCTGCAGGTCGAGCTGCTGGTCGAAGCGCTCGGGCAGGGTGAGCCACGGGTAGCTTTCGGGCGCCAGGCCGAAGGCGACGTCCAGCGCCGCGCGCAGCTGCGGCCCGCAGCGGCGCACCAGGCCGGCGCGCGGCAGCGCATGGACCTGCCCCCAGCTGCGACAGCCCAGGCGCGCGAGCAACCCCAGGTGCGGGCGCGCGGCAGACAGCACCTCCAGCGGCAGCGCCTCGGGCCATGCCGCGGGCGGCGGCAGCCGCAGGCCGGCGGCACGCAGGCGCAGCTCGGCCAGGGCGACCAGGCCAATGCCAGACTGCGCCTGCCAGACTAGCGGCGGGGCCAGGTTTTCCGTCTCGATGCGGCGCATCAGCGCGCGCAGGCCACCCCACAAGCGCAGGCTGCCGGAAACTTCCAGCAGCAGCGCCTCGTCGACCCGGGCCACGCGTGGCGTGAACTGCAGCGCCCACCAGGCCAGCGCCTCATCCGGCGCGCGCCGGGGCTCCTGCCTCGCTGCGTTCGTGCCGACTTCCGAGGCGAGGCAGCGGGCCGGCGACGCCTCAGGCGGCCACTGCAACGCGATCCACTGCATGGACCACCTCGCAGGGTGCCGCGCCGCCCGGTTCCGCCCCACCCGATCGCGCCGCGAACGGCAGCACCTGCGCGCCTTGCCACCTTGGTCTGAGGCTGCGCCGGGCCGCGCCGGCCGCCAGCAGCGCGCGCACGGCAGGCGACTGTGCCGGCAGGCGCAGCGGCGCCGCCAGCGTCGGCCCGCGCCGCTTGACGATGTCCACGACCAGGGCGTCGCCCGTCGCGTCCACGCCCAGCCGCAGGCGCAGCGGCGCGGGCGAAGCCGCGCGCGCCGCCCGCGCCGGCCGCAACACGAACAGCAGGCCATCACCCTGCCGGGCCGCCGCCAGTTGCAGCCGGCGCAGCTCGGCTGGGCGTGCCTGCGGCAGCCAGGCCAGCACGGCCGCCACGTCAGCACAGCGCAGTGCCTGTTCAGCCACCCACAGGCGTGGAGCGGCCGCCACGCCCCGCACCCACAGCAGCCGTTCGGGCCCCAGGCCAGCCGCAGACAATGCCGGCAAACCCGGCTGCAGCGTCGCTTCAGACTCCCCGGGCGACCCCACCAGCACCACCGCGGCCGCGCCCGACCCGGCCCGGTGCGCCGCCAGGGCCGGCAGCAACAACGGCCACAGCGGCACCCCGCCTGCATCCGGCAGCAGCAGTTCCACCAGCGCCCCCAGCGGCCAGCCACCGCCAGGCAGCTCCGCATCCAGCGGTGCGTGCGTGCTCGGTACACAGCCCAGACCGCCGGTCGCCAACGTGTCGGCACGCCACACGTCGGGCAGCGCCGGAGACTGTGGCGCATCGCGCAATCTGGCCGCCGGGTCGCCAGGCAGGCCCGATGAAGCTGGAACAGGAAGAGGAACAGCAACCATGATTAACTGTATTTTTGTACAGTATTTTGGACTGCTTCGACCCTTGCTGCAAGCAATTTCCAGAACTTCGCCGAAAGCCTTGCAGGCACCCGCATGACCACCACCCAAATTCAAGCAGCACCACATCTCAGCCTGCCGCGACCCGGAAGCCGTGCGGCCAGGATTACGCCGACCGATGGTCCACAATCCCGATCCATGACTTCCTCCTTGCCGATCTGCGACCAGTACGAAACCTTCATGCGCCACGTCTACGAGCACGGCGTGGCCAAGCAGGACCGCACAGGCACCGGCACGCGCAGCGTGTTCGGCTACCAGATGCGCTTCGACCTGGCGGCCGGCTTTCCGCTCGTGACCACCAAGAAGGTGCACCTGAAGAGCATCCTCTACGAGCTGCTCTGGTTCCTGCGCGGCGACAGCAACGCGCGCTGGCTGCAGGAACGCGGGGTGACGATCTGGGACGAATGGGCCGACCCGGCCACGGGCGACCTGGGCCCCGTCTACGGCGTGCAGTGGCGCAGCTGGCCCAGGCCCGGCGGCGGCCACATCGACCAGATCGCGCAGGTGGTCGAGCAGCTCAGGACCAACCCCGACAGCCGCCGCATCATCGTCAGCGCCTGGAATGTCGCCGACCTGCCGAAGATGGCGCTCATGCCCTGCCACGCCTTCTTCCAATTTTACGTCGCCGAAGGAAGGCTGTCCTGCCAGCTCTACCAGCGCAGCGCCGACATCTTCCTGGGCGTGCCGTTCAACATCGCGTCCTACGCCCTGCTCACGCACATGCTGGCGCAGCAGTGCGACCTGCAGGTG
>NZ_DAOKZG010000089.1:0-6028 GCF_035325765.1 Ottowia sp. | reverse complement strand
GCCCCCTTGAGGGGGGAGGCGCAACATCGCGCAGCGAGTGGAGCCACGGGGGTGTCTCATTTCAAGATGTTCTTGCCGAACCACTGCTCGGAGATCTTCTCGCCGCTGCCGTCCTGCTTCATCTCGGCCAGCGCCTGGTCGATGCGCGCGTGCAGCTCGGTGTCTTCCTGACGCAGGCCGACGCCATATTCCTCGGTGCCGAAGTTGTCGTCCAGCACGGCGTATTCGCCCGGCTTCTTGGCGGTGTAGTAGCGGCCCACCACCTCGTCCAGCACCACGGCGTCGACGCGGCCGGTAGTCAGGTCGAGCAGGGCCGTGACGTTGTCGCCGTACTTCTTCAGCTCCTTGAAGCTCTTGGCGGTGGCCTCGTCCTTCTCGATGGCGTCGACGGCGCTGCTGCCATCCTGCACGCCGACCACCTTGCCGGCCATGTCGGCCTTGGTCTTGATCGGCGAATCGCCCCGGACGACGATGATCTGGTGGTTCTCCATGTAGGGCGCGGTGAAGGCGATGTTCTTCTTGCGCTCCTCGGTGATCGTCAGGCCGTTCCACAGCACGTCGACACGCTTGCCGGACAGCTCGGCTTCCTTGGCGTTCCAGTCGATCGGCTTGAACTCGACCTCGATGCCCAGGCGCTTGCCGGCCTCGCGTGCCAGGTCGATGTCGAAACCGACCAGCTCGTTCTTGTCGTCGCGAAAGCCCATCGGCGGGAAGTTGTCGTCCAGCCCGATCACGATCTTGCTGGGCAGGGCGGCCGGTGCCGGCGCGGGAGCAGCCGCGGGCTCGGCCGGCGCGGCGGCGCTGGGTGCGGGCGCCTCGGTCTTGCCGCAGGCCGCCAGCAGGGCGGTGGATGCGGTGAGGGCGAGCAACAGGCGGCGGGTCGGTCGGGTCAGGATGGACATGTGGATGCGGAAGGTGAGGGTTGGGAAAGGGCAGCTCCGCGCCGCGCAGCCACGAGGGCTCGTGGCTTGTCGCTGCATCGTGGCCAACCTGATATGTTAGCGTGTTCCGCCCATGGACTGCCCGGGGTCGAGCGCCTGCAGCAGTTCGTGCTCGATCGCGAGCTGGGTGCGCGCGTGCTGGAGCTGCTCGCCCTGCAACAGGAAGGTGTCCTCGACGCGCTCGCCCAGGGTGCTGATCTTGGCCAGCTCGACGCTGATGGCGTGCGCCGCCAGCACGCGCGCGATGCTGTAGAGCAGGCCGGGGCGGTCGCTGGCCGAGACCGCCAGCAGCCAGCGCTGTCCCTTTTCATCGGGACGCAGCTCGACGTGCGGCGCGACCGGGAAGCTGCGCACGCGCGGCGAGGCGCGCCCCAGGCGCGGCGGCGCCAGCGGCTCGCGCTGGTCGATGGCGCGGGCCAGCTCGGCCTCGACCTGGGCGCTGGCGTCGTGCTCCTCGCCAGGCAGCAGGGTGCTGATGACCTGGAAGGTGTCCAGCGCCCAGCCGGTGCGCGTGGTGTGGATGCGGGCGTCGAGGATGGAAAGGCTGCTGCGGTCGAACCAGCCGCAGATGCGCGCGAACAGCTCGGCCTGGTCGGGCGCATGCACCAGCACCTGCAGGCCCTCGCCGGCCGGCGAGCGGCGCGTGCGCACCAGGGCGCGGTCGCTGCTGGCCGGGTGCGCGGCGATCTCGCGCGTATGCCAGGCGATCTCGTCGGCGTCGTGGCGCATGAAGTAGCCGGCGTCCAGCGTCGCCCAGAAGCGCTCGCGCCCGGCCTCGAGCGCTGGATCGGCCGCGAGTGCCGCGCGCGCCCGGCGCTGGCGCGCCTGCACCACCGCGTCGGCGTCCGGGGCGCTGCCGCCCAGCACGCGCGCCGTCAGGCGGTACAGGTCTTCCAGCAGCTTGCCCTTCCAGGCGTTCCAGACCTTCGGGCTGGTGCCGCGCACGTCGGCCACCGTGAGCAGGTAGAGGGCCGTCAGGCGTCGCTCGGTGCCGACACGGCGGGCGAAGGCCTCGATCACGGCGGGATCGCTCAGGTCCTGGGTCTGGGCCACGCGGCTCATCGCCAGGTGCTCGCGCACCAGGAACTCGGTGAGCTCGATGTCGGCGGGTGGCAGGCCGTGCTGGCGGCCGAAGCGGCGCACCTCCAGTGCTCCCAGCTCCGAGTGGTCGCCACCGCGCCCCTTGGCGATGTCATGGAACAGCGCTGCGATGTAGAGCAGCCAGGGCTTGTCCCAGCCGGCCGCGAGCTGCGAGCAGAATGGGTATTCGTGTGCGTGCTCGGGGATGAAGAAGCGCCGCATGTTGCGCAGCACCATCAGGATGTGCTGGTCCACCGTGTAGACGTGGAACAGGTCGTGCTGCATCTGCCCGACGATGCGCCGGAACACCCACAGGTAGCGTCCCAGCACCGAGGTCTGGTTCATCAGCCGGAACGCGCGCGTGATGCCCTGGGGTTGGTGCAGGATGGCCAGGAAATTCTGGTGGTTCACCGGATCGGCGCGAAAGCGCCGGTCCATCACGGCGCGTGCGTTGTAGAGCGCGCGCAGCGTGCGCGCCGACAATCCCAGGCTGCCGGGTCGGCGCGCCCGCAGCAGGAAGGTCTCGAGGATGGCCTGCGGCCGGCGCTGGTAGAGCTCGTCGTCGGCCACCTCGATGAAGCCGGCGCGGTCGAGGAAGTGCGTGTCGATGCGCTGCGGCACTGGCGCGGGCTCGCCGCGTGCTGCGCGCAGGCGCTCTTCCAGCACCTGCAGCAGGATCTGGCTGAGCTGCGTCACGGCCTTGGCGGCCCAGTAGTAGCGGCGCATCAGCAATTCGCTGGCGCGCAGCGCGACGCGTCCGTCCGACGCCATGCGGTGGCGCAGCCCGAACGATTCGGCGACCGCGTTCTGCAGCTCGAACACCAGGCGGTCCTCGCGGCGCCCCGCGACCAGGTGCAGGCGCATGCGTACGCGCGCCAGCAGCGCGTGATTGCGTTCGAGCTGGTGGCGCTCCAGCGGGGTGATCAGCCCGGCCTCCTGCAGGTCCTGCCAGCGCGTGCCGATGCCGGCGGCGCGCGCGACCCAGATGATCAGCTGCAGGTCGCGCAGGCCGCCCGGGGACTCCTTGCAGTTGGGCTCGAGCGCGTAGGGCGTGTCCTGGTACTTCTGGTGGCGCTGGCGCAGCTCCAGCCGCTTGGCGATGAAGAAATCCAGCGCGTCCAGGCGCATGCCGAAGCCCTGCTGGAAGGCGCCGAACAGGCGGCGGCTGCCGGCGAGATGGCGCGCCTCGAGCAGCGCGGTCTGCACGGTGACGTCGGCATCGGCCAGGTCCAGGCATTCGCCGAGCGTGCGCACGCTGGAGCCGATTTCCAGGCCGACGTCCCAGCACCGCCCGATGAAGCATTCGATGTGCGCGCGCAGCGGCGCGTCGCGTGCCGGATCGCTGCCCTCCGCCAGCAGCAGCAGCACGTCGACGTCGGAGTGGGGGAACAGCTCGCGGCGCCCGTAGCCGCCGACCGCGAGCAGCGCACAGCGGCCATCGAAGCCGGCCTCGAGCCAGAGCGCGCGCAGCGTGCGGTCGGTCAGGCGCGCCAGCTCGCCCAGAGCCGTGTGCACGCGTCGCCCGGACAGCGTGACCCCGTGCAGGCCCTGCAGCAAATGCGCCTTGCGTGCGCGGTAGTCGCCCGGCCCGGTGTCGTAGACCGCGGCGGCTGGCGTCGCGTGGCCGCGCGGCATGGCTCGGCCGACGGTGCTGCCTCAGGCGGGCGTGTGCGCCATGCCTTGCACGAAGTCCGGCACCGCCGGACTGCCTTCCGACAGCGTCAGCACCTCGTAGCCGCCGGGCGTGACCAGGATGGTGTGTTCCCACTGGGCCGACAGCGAGCGGTCCTTGGTGACGATGGTCCAGCCGTCGGGCATTTCCTTGATCTCGCGCCGGCCGATGTTGACCATGGGCTCGATCGTGAAGATCATGCCCGGCTCCAGTTCGACGCCAGTGCCTGCCTGGCCGTAGTGCAGCACCTGGGGCTCCTCGTGGAAGTTCTGCCCGATGCCGTGGCCGCAGAATTCGCGCACCACCGACAGGCCGTGGCCCTCGACGAAGGTCTGGATGGCGTGGCCGATGTCGCCCAGGTGGGCGCCGGCGCGCACCTGTTCGATGCCCAGCCACATCGAATCGTAGGTGAGCTGGCACAGGCGGCGTGCCGCGATCGAACAGTCGCCCACCTCGAACATGCGGCTGGTGTCCCCATACCAGCCCTCCGGCGTGATGACGGTGACGTCGACGTTGACAATGTCGCCCTTTTTCAGCACCTTGTCGCCCGGTATGCCGTGGCAGACCACATGGTTGACCGAGGTGCAGAGGTGGCCGGGGTAGGGCGGATAGCCAGGCGGCTGGTAGCCGATCGTGGCCGAGCGCGTGCCCTGGCGCGCCATGCAGTCGGCGGCCAGGCGATCGATCTCGAGGGTGGTGATGCCGGGCTGGATGTGCGGGGTCAGGAAATCCAGTACTTCGGCCGCCAGGCGACAGGCGACGCGCATGCCGGCAACCCCGGCCTCGTCCTTGATGGTGATGCTCATGGATTGAAATTATCCCATCCATGGGATGATGGCGCTGGCCACGCACGCGCTGCGGTGGGACGGCGTCGATAGAATCCGGGCGTTCCCGCGCCCCGCCGTGCCCAGAGGTCGCGGCGCCGCCTTCCGGCGCCCGGCGCGCCACTCGCTTGCCTGCGCAGCCACCGTGACCCAGCTCATCCATTTCTTTCCCGGCGGCAACGCCCTTCCCGCGTTTCGCGCCCGCGGCCTGCTGGCACGCCTGCAGGAGCGCGAGCCCGCCGTGAACGCGGTGGCGGCGCGCTTCGTGCACCTGGCGGCGTTCGACGCCGCGCCCGATGCGGCGCTGCTGGAGCGCCTGGGCGCGCTGCTGGCCCAGGGCGAGGCGGCGCCCGAACTGCCGGACGAGGCCAGCGTGATCGTCGTCGCGCCGCGCCTGGGCACGGTCTCGCCCTGGGCCAGCAAGGCGACCGACATCGCGCGCAACTGCGGCATCGCGGTGCGTCGCATCGAGCGCGTGGTCGAGTTCCACCTGGCCCTCAAGCCGGGGCTGCTGGGCAGCCGGCGCCTTTCCGGCGCGCAGCGCGCCGCGCTCGCCGGTCTGCTACACGACCGCATGACCGAATGCGTTCTCGATGCGCGTACCGAGGCGGCGGCGCTGTTCGATGCGCTCGCGCCCGAGCCGCTGGCGCACGTCGATGTGCTGGGGCAGGGCCGCGCGGCGCTGGAGGCCGCCAACCGCGACTGGGGCCTGGCGCTGGCGGACGACGAGATCGACTACCTGGTGCAGGCCTTCAGCCGGCTCGGACGCAACCCGACCGACGTCGAGCTCATGATGTTCGCCCAGGCCAACAGCGAGCACTGCCGGCACAAGATCTTCAACGCGCGCTTCGTGATCGACGGCGTGGCGCAGGAGGACAGCCTGTTTGCCATGATCCGCCACACGCACCGGCAGAGCCCACAGCACACCGTGATCGCCTACAGCGACAACGCCGCGGTGATGGAAGGCGGCATGGTCGAGGCCTTCCAGGCCCGGCCGGAGCCGGCCGGTGGCGCCTTCGGCTACGGCCAGGAAGCGGCCCTGCGCCACGTGTTGATGAAGGTCGAAACCCACAACCACCCGACCGCGATCAGCCCGTTCCCCGGCGCCAGCACCGGCGCCGGCGGCGAAATCCGCGACGAGGGTGCGACCGGGCGCGGGGCGCTGCCCAAGGCGGGGCTCACGGGCTTCACCGTGAGCCGACTGTGGGACGGCCCGCACGGCCGGCCGGCGCACCTGGCGAGTCCCCTGCAGATCATGACCGAGGGGCCGCTGGGCGGGGCGGCCTTCAACAACGAGTTCGGCCGGCCCAACCTGCTGGGCTACTTCCGCGAGTACGAGCTGGCCGTCGGCGCGCCGGGGCACGAGGTGCTGCGCGGCTATCACAAGCCGATCATGATCGCCGGCGGCCTGGGCAGCATCGACGCGCGCCTGACGACGAAGATCGCGTTTCCCGCCGGCAGCCTGCTGATCCAGCTCGGCGGCCCGGGCATGCGCATCGGCATGGGCGGCG
>NZ_DAOKZG010000088.1:0-6128 GCF_035325765.1 Ottowia sp. | reverse complement strand
GCCGCCACCGAGGTCGAGATGAAGGAGAAGAAGGCGCGCGTCGAGGACGCCCTGCACGCCACGCGTGCCGCCGTTGAAGAGGGCATCGTCGCCGGTGGCGGCGTCGCCCTGCTGCGTGCGCGCCAGGCCGCGGGCGACGTCAAGGGCGCCAACGCCGACCAGAACGCCGGCATCCAGCTGGTGCTCAAGGCCGTGGAGTATCCGCTGCGCGAGATCGTGCTGAACGCCGGCGAAGAAGCCAGCGTGGTGCTCAACAAGGTGCTGGAAGGCAAGGGCAACTTCGGCTACGACGCCTCCGCCGGCCAGTACGGCGACATGATCGAGCTGGGCATCCTGGACCCGACCAAGGTGACGCGCACCGCGCTGCAGAACGCCGCCTCCGTGGCCGGCCTGATGCTGACCACCGAGGTCATGGTCGCCGAGGCGCCCAAGGACGAGGCCCCGGCCGGCGGCATGGGTGGCATGGGTGGCATGGGCGGCATGGACGGGATGATGTAATCCCCGGCCGAGCCTGCGCTCGCATGGAAAGGGCCGCGCAAGCGGCCCTTTTCTGTTTGCCGTTACCTCCAGCCGCGCCGTCAGGCCGTGGTGGTCACGCGATCAACTCGATGGACGCCAAGGCTCGCACCTCCAACGCGGTCACAATGGCGTCCTTGTGATCCAGCAGCAAGCGCAGCACCGCTGCGCGTGTCTGGTTGGGTGTACGCAATCGAATCACTTGGGGCGGTGCACCCCAGACCAATGACAACTCCTGGAAATCCGCATCTCGAGTGACTACGACGTAGTCATCCGACTTCGCGCGCAGCCACACTTCCCGATCGGTCGCGGATTCCATGCCCAGCAGGACAACCTGGGATGTACCCGGGAAATCGTGCTGGAGGAAGGGCACCAGGCGTCTGGACAGGTTCTCGTCCAGCAGCAGCTTCATTGCACTTTCAATGAATAGACTCGGTGCTCGCGATCGGCCGCGTAGGCGAGCACGGCCAGAATATCCTCCTCGGTCAACTCGGGAAAGTCATCCAGCACCTCCTGCTGCGACATGCCGCTCGAAAGCATCGCGAGCACGTCGTACACTGAAATTCTCAGCCCGCGAATGCAAGGACGGCCGCCACGCTTGCCAGGCTCCAGGGTAATGCGATCCATAGCGCGCTCCGGTTGACACTCCTGAAGGCACATTCTGCCATCCAGGCTCCTGCGCAGCTACTTGTTCATCGCGCCCTCAAGCGCCGCAGCAGCCCGAGCGTCGACGGGTCCAGCCCCTCCGCCGTGCCGCCGCCCAGCGCCGCCTCGATCGGGCCGGCATGGCGCTTGCCCAGTTCCACCCCCCACTGGTCGAAGCTGTTGACGCCCCACAGCGAGCCCAGCACGAAGGTGCGGTGCTCGTACAGCGCCAGCAGCGCGCCGACGCTGGCCGGCGCCAGGTCGGGCAGCACCAGGGTGGTGGAGGGCCGGTTGCCGGGAAAGTGGCGCTCCGGCGCGTCGCCCGGCTGGCCCAGCATCAGCGCGCGCGCCTGCGCCAGCGCATTGGCGAGCAGCGGCGCATGGTGGCCGGCCAGGTCGTGCGTGCTGCTGCGCACCAGCACGAACTCCACCGGCACCACGTCGCTGCCCTGGTGCAGCATCTGGAAGAAGGCGTGCTGGCTGTTGGTGCCGACCTCGCCCCAGGTCACCGGTGCGCTGGCAAGGGCCAGCGGGCGGCCTTGCGCGTCCACCTGCTTGCCGTTGCTCTCCATCTCCAGCTGCTGCAGGTAGGCCGGCAGCCGGCGCAGGCCGTAGTGGTAGGGCGCCACGCAGCGGCTCGCCCAGCCGTGCGCGTTGCGGTGCCACAGATCGAGCAGCGCCAGCAGCACCGGCAGGTTGCGCGCCAGCGGCGCCTGCAGGAAGTGCGCGTCCATGGCCTGCGCCCCGGCCAGCAACTGCTCGAAGCCCGCACGCCCCACGGCCAGCGCGATCGGCAGGCCGATGGCCGACCAGAGCGAATAGCGTCCGCCCACCCCGTCGCCCAGCCCGAGGCAGGTGCCGGCGCCGAAGGCCTGCGCCGCCGCCCGGTTGGCGCTGACGGCGATGAAATGGGGGGCCACGTCGCGCACCCCGCCGGACTGCAGCCAGGCGCGCGCCGAACCGGCGTTGCGCAGCGTCTCGGCCGTGCCGAAGCTCTTGGAGGCGACGATGAACAAGGTGCGCCGCGGCTGCAGCCGCGGCAGCAGTTCGCCCAGGTCGTGCCCGTCCATGTTGGAGACGAAATGCACCGCCGGCCCGCCGCCGACCCGGCCGCAGGAGCGCAGCGCCTGCACCACCATGCGCGGCCCGAGGTCCGAGCCGCCGATGCCGAGGTTGACGACGTCGCCGAAGGCCCCCTCAGCTCGGATGCGTTCGGCCAGGTCCAGCATCTGGCTGCGCGCCGCGGCGGCCTCGCGCAGCAGCCGCTGCACGGCCTCCTGCGCCTGGGCGTCCAGGCCCGGCGGCAACAGCGGCTGCTCCGGCCGCATGCGGCAGTGCACGTGCGTGACCGCGCGCTGCTCGCTGGAGTTGATGCGGGCGCCGGCGAACATGGCGTCGCGGTGCTCGGCCACCCCGCATTCACGCGCCAGTTGCAGCAGCAGCTCGAGCGCCGCGTCGTCGACGCGATTCTTCGACAGGTCCGCAAATACCGCGGCCGCCTCCAGGCTCAGGCGTTCGAAGCGCCCGGCATCCCGGGCAAAGGCCTGGCGCAGGTCGAACGCACCCGGGCCGGTGAACGCGCGCCGGTGATGCGCCTGCAGCCGTGCCCAGGCCGGCGCCTCGTCGCAGCGCGGTCGGTCGTGCCAGTCCATGCGAAACCGTCAGCCCGCCTGCAGCAGCGCCTCGAGCTTGCGTGCGTCGGCGACGAAGCTGCGGATGCCCTCGGCCAGCTTGTCGCTGGCCATCGCGTCCTGGTTGAGCTCGAAGCGGAACGCCGCCTCGTCGTAGTGCACGGCGGGAAGGTCCAGGGCGCGCGCCGCTCCGGCGTCGAGCGCGCGCGCCACCGGCGCGTCGCTGGCCGCCAGTTCGGCCATCAGCTCGGGCGAGATGGTCAGCAGGTCGCAGCCGGCCAGCGCCAGGATCTGGCCGGTGTTGCGAAAGCTCGCGCCCATCACCTCGGTGGCGATGCCGAAGTGCTTGTAGTGCTCGTAGATGCGGCGCACGGACTGCACGCCCGGGTCGTTCGGCCCCGCCATGGCGGCCTCGTCCCAGGCGCTGCCCGCCTGCTTCTTGTGCCAGTCGTAGATGCGCCCGACGAAGGGCGAGACCAGCTGCACCCGGGCCTGCGCGCTGGCCACCGCCTGCACGAAGGAGAACAGCAGCGTGATGTTGGTGTGGATGCCGCGGGCCTCCAGCCGGCGCGCGGCCTCGATCCCTTCCCAGGTCGCCGCGACCTTGATCAGCACCCGATCGACGTGCACGCCCTCGGCCTGGTAGAGCTCGACCAGCCGTTCGGCGCGCGCCACGCTGGCCTCGGTGTCGAAGGACAGGCGTGCGTCGACCTCGGTCGACACGCGGCCGGGAATGATGGCCAGGATCTCGCAGCCAAAGCGCACCAGCAGCCGATCCATCAGCTCGCCGACGTCGCGCCCGCGCCAGCGCGCCACGGTGTCCGCGAGCAGCGGCGCGTAGTCGGGCTTCTGCACCGCCTTCAGGACGAGGGACGGGTTGGTCGTCGCATCCTGTGGCCGGTACTGCGCGATCTGGCGGAAGTCGCCGGTGTCGGCGACCACGGTGGTGACTTGCTTGAGCGCTTCGAGCTGGTTCATGGACAGCGATTATCCGCGGCTGCTGGTTGGGGCGCGCGCTGGCGCTCCCTGGTGCGGGCGCAGTGGCCGCATCCTGCGCCTGAAAGGCGGACGCGAAGGGCGCGCGAAAGGCGCGAAAGAAACCCGATTCCCCTTCTGCGTTCCTTGCGCAATCTCCGCGTCCTCTGCGTTCGGCGGTTCAGCACCCATCCATCCGCACCCTCAGATCCGCCCCTCCTCCACCGCATGGCAGGCCACCAGGGTGCCGCCCACGTCGCGCAGCAGCGGCCGCTCGATGCGACAGCGCGCGTTGGCGTGCGGACAGCGCGGGTGGAAGCTGCAGCCGCTGGGCGGATCGAGCGGGTTGGGCACCTCGCCCTGCACCGGCGTGCGCGCGCGGCCGGTGTCGTGCATCTTCGGGATGGCGTCCAGCAGCATGCGCGTGTAGGGGTGGCGCGGCAGGCTGAAAAGCGTCTTCTTGGGCGCCAGCTCGACGATGCGCCCCAGGTACATCACGCCCACCTGGTCGCTGACGTGGCGCACCACCGCCAGGTTGTGGCTGATGAACAGATAGGTCAGCTCGCGCTGGCGCTGCAGCGCCTTCATGATGTTGAGCACCTGCGCCTGCACCGACACGTCGAGCGCGCTGGTGGGCTCGTCGGCGACCAGGAACTCGGGCTCGGTGGCCAGCGCCCGCGCGATCGAGATGCGCTGGCGCTGGCCGCCCGAGAACTGGTGCGGATACTTGGCCAGGTCGACCGCCGCCAGCCCGACCGACTGCAGCAGCGCCACGACGCGTTCCTGCGCCTGCTCGCGCGTGGCCACCAGCCCGTGCTCGCGCAGCGGCTCGGCCACGATGTCGGCCACGCGCCAGCGCGGGTTGAGGCTGGCGTAGGGATCCTGGAAGATCATCTGGATGCCGCGCCGCAACTGCAACCCGGCGCGACTGCGGTAGGCCGCGTGCGCGTCCTGACCCCGGAACAGGAAGCGCCCGCGCGTCGGCTGGTACAGCCCCACCAGCAGCCGCGCCACCGTGCTCTTGCCGCAGCCCGACTCGCCCACCAGGGCCAGGGTCTGGCCCTTCGCGATCGTGAAGCTGGCCTCGTCGACCGCGTGCAGCAGCTGGCGCGGCTTGCGCTCGAGCACGCGGTTGAGCCAGGGCGCCGAGACGTCGAAGGTCTTGGCCAGGCCGTCCGCCACCACCAGCGGACTCCCGCCTCCCTCCCCCGCTGGCGGAGGGCCGGGGTGGGGGCCAGCGGCGCCACCCGGCTCGAGCAGGCTCGCCCCCATCCCTGCCTTTGCCCAACGGGGAAAGGAGAACACACCCCGCGAAGCATCCGCTGGCATCAACCGCCCTCCCCGTCCGTGGCGTGCAGCCAGCAGGCCGCCTGCGTGGCGCCGGCCGGCATCAGGTCCGGCCGCTCGGCGCGGCAGCGGTCGAAGGCGCGCGGGCAGCGCGGATTGAAGGCGCAGCCCCGCGGGATCGCATTCAGGCGCGGCATGGCGCCGTCGATCTGGCTCAGCATCTCGCGGTCCTCCTCCATGTCGGGGATCGAGGCCATCAGGCCGACGGTATAGGGATGCGCCGGCTGGTTGATGACCTCGTGCACCGGCCCGATCTCGGCGATGCGGCCGGCATACATCACGGCCACGCGATCGCAGGTCTCGGCGATCACGCCCATGTCGTGCGTGATCAGCATCACCGCCGCGCCGCGCTCGCGGCACACCTTCTTGAGCAACTGGATGATCTGTGCCTGGATCGACACGTCGAGCGCCGTGGTCGGCTCGTCGGCGACGATCAGCCGCGGCTCGGCCGCCAGCGCCAGCGCGATCACCACGCGCTGGCGCATGCCGCCGGAGAACTGGTGCGGGTAGTGGTCGATGCGCTGCTCGGCCGCCGGAATGCCGGTGTCCTGCAGCAGAGCGATGGCGCGCTGGCGTGCCTCCGCCTCGCCCATCGGCAGGTGCGTGCGGATCGTCTGCGTGAGCTGGAAGCCGATGCTGTAGAGCGGGTTCAGCGAAGTCAACGGGTCCTGGAAGATGGCACCGATGCGGCGCCCGCGGATGAGCCGCATCTGGGCCGGCGGCAGATGGTCGATGCGCTCGCCTTCCAGCCGGATCTGCCCGCTCGCCACGTGCCCCGGCGGCTCCAGCAGGCCGATGATGGCGGCGCCCGTGAGCGACTTGCCGGCGCCCGACTCGCCCACCACGCCCAGGATCTCGCCCGGCGCGATGTCGAACGAGATGTCGTCCAGCGCCCGCAGCCGACCGCGCCGGGTCGGGAACTCGACGATCAGGTTCTGGACTTCAAGCAGGGACATGGGGCGTTGAGCGTTGAGCGTTGAGCGTTGAGCGTTGAGCGTTGAGCGTTGAGCGTTG
>NZ_DAOKZG010000087.1:0-6381 GCF_035325765.1 Ottowia sp. | reverse complement strand
GTTGCCACCGGCAGATTTTGAGTCTGCTGCGTCTACCGATTTCGCCACCCGGGCAAGACGTGCCGCACAGGGGCGCGGCACGCGGCAGTCGAGTCAAAAATTATGGCACAGTGCCGTCCATGGATTACCCGACGATTGAACAGGCGGTGGGAAGCACGCCGCTGGTGCGCCTGCAGCGCGTGGGCGCGGCCGAGCACGGGGCGCGCGGCACGGTGGTGCTGGCCAAGCTGGAGGGCAACAACCCGGCGGGCTCGGTCAAGGACCGGCCGGCGCTGTGGATGATCCAGGGCGCCGAGCAGCGCGGCGAGATCCGGCCCGGCGACACCCTGATCGAGGCCACCAGCGGCAATACCGGCATTGCGCTGGCGATGGCCGCGGCCGTCAAGGGCTATCGCATGGTGCTGGTGATGCCCGAGGACCTGTCGGTCGAGCGCGCCCAGACCATGAAGGCGTTTGGCGCCGAGCTGATCCTGACGCCGCGCTCGGGCGGCATGGAGTATGCGCGCGACCTGGCGGCCAGGATGGTGACGCAGGGCAAGGGCGTGTTGCTCGACCAGTTCGCCAACGCCGACAACTCGCGGAGCCACTACGAGACCACCGGCCCCGAACTGTGGGCCCAGACCGAGGGGCGCATCACGCACTTCGTCTCGGCCATGGGGACCACCGGCACCATCACCGGCGTGTCCCGTTTCCTGAAGGAGCGGAACCCGCAGGTGCGGGTGATCGGTGCGCAGCCGGCCGAAGGCGCGCGCATCCCCGGCATTCGCAAATGGCCCGAGGCCTACCAGCCGAAGATCTACGATGCCTCGGCGATCGACGAGCTGATGCCGGTGGCACAGGACGAGGCCGAGGAGATGGCACGGCGCCTGGCGCGCGAGGAGGGCATCTTCGGCGGCATCTCCTCGGGTGGCGCGGCCTGGGTGGCGCAGCAGGTGGCCGCGCGCGAGCGCGACGCGACCATCGTGTTCGTGGTCTGCGATCGCGGCGACCGCTACCTGTCGACCGGCGTGTTCCCCGCTTGAGATGACCACCCCATGCCGCTTCGCCGGGTCCGTGGCCGGGGCGCCCCCGGCCACGGGCGATCTGACCGGCCGGCCCAGCAGTCCTTCGGATTCTGCGTTTCGTGCGCCACGGGTGATGCGGCGCATCCTGCATGACCGATCCCGGGAACAGCGGTCCATCGTGCCCGTGCATCGGGCGTTGACTGCCACAAGAGCAATGGTTCCATGTCCAGCTTCCGATACTGCCCCTGCTGCGCCACGCCGCTGGCGATGATCGTGCAGGAGGAGGACAGCGGCCCGAAGGAGCGGCTGCGCTGCCCGACCTGCGACTACACGCACTGGAACAATCCGACGCCGGTGCTGGCGGCGATCGTCGAGTATCACGGCCAGGTGCTGCTGGCGCGCAATGCGGCCTGGCCGGGCAAGATGTTTGCTCTCATCACCGGCTTCATGGAGGCCGGCGAGACGCCCGAGGCCGGCATCGCGCGCGAGATCAAGGAGGAAACCGACCTCGACACGCACGCCCTCGACCTCGTCGGGGTGTATGACTTCCAGCGCATGAACCAGGTCATCATCGCCTATCACGCGGTGTGCGAGGGCGAGGTGCGCCTGTCGCCGGAGCTGGTGGACTGGCGCCTGTACGATTTGCCGGATCTCAGGTGCTGGCCGGCGGGCACTGGTCACGCGCTGGCCGACTGGTTGCGTTCGCGTGGGCATCAACCCGTGTACTTCACGGCTGAAGAGAACGCCGAGCGACGCCGTGGGCTGGATTGACCGAGAATGAATTCATGGAAATCGCGAAAGAAGTCGATGCGCGGGGCCTGAACTGCCCGCTGCCGATCCTCAAGGCCAAGAAGGCGCTGGCCAGCATGGCCAGTGGCGAGTTGCTGCGCGTGGTGTGCACCGACCCCGGTTCGGTGCGGGACTTCGAGGCCTTCGCGCGCCAGACGGGTAACGAGCTGGTCGAGCAGCAGACCGTGGGCGAGGAGCTGGTGCACGTGCTGCGACGCCGCTGAGGACGGCCGCGTTGCCTCGACTCAGAGCGTGAGCGTGCGCAGCCAGGCGCGAAACGGGGCACCCATCTGCGGATGCTGCAGCGCGAGTTCGACCGTCGCTTGCAGGAAGCCTTCCTTGCTGCCGCAGTCGTAGCGCGTGCCATCGTACTGGTAGGCATAGACGCGCTCGCGCTCCATCAGGGCGGCGATCCCATCCGTGAGCTGGATCTCGCCGCCGGCGCCGGGCGTCTGCTCGCGCAGCAGGTCGAAGATGCGCGGCGTCAGGATGTAGCGGCCCGCCACGCCCATGCGCGAGGGCGCCTGGCCCGGCTCCGGTTTCTCCACGATGCGGTCGATGTTGATGAGGCGCTCGCCGGCTGGCGAGCCGGCGACGATGCCGTAGCGGCGCACCTGGTCTTCCGGCACCTCCTGCACCGCCAGCACCGAGCGCCCGAGCGACTCGAAGGCCTGCGCCATCTGGCTCAGCACGCCCGGCCCGCCGGCATGGCCGACCATCAGGTCGTCGGCCAGCAGCACCGCGAACGGTTGGTCGCCGACGATGTGCGCGGCGCACAGCACCGCGTGGCCCAGGCCGAGCGAGCGCGGCTGGCGCACGTAGGAGCAGTGCATGTCCTCGGGCGCGACGGCACGCACGATCTCCAGCAGGGCGCCCTTGCCGGCTGCCTCAAGCTCGCTTTCCAGCTCGTAGGCGGTGTCGAAGTGATCCTCGATGGCGCGCTTGCTGCGACCGGTGACGAACACCATGTGGCGCACGCCGGCGGCGTAGGCTTCCTCCACGGCATACTGGATCAGCGGCTTGTCGACGATCGGCAGCATCTCCTTCGGGCTGGCCTTGGTGGCCGGCAGGAAGCGGGTGCCGAGGCCCGCCACGGGAAACACGGCGGTCTGGATCGGATGGGTGGTGTGCATCGGGTCGGCAATGTTACATTGACACGGGTTGCCTTCGCAGGAGCGCTGCCTGATAAGCAAAACGGGGAAGATCGTGGAAATCCTGCTGCTTGAAGACTTGGCCGCGGACGCGCGGGAATGGCTGGCGGCGCGTTATCGGGTGGATTATCGGCCCGAGCTGCTGCGGGACCTGCCCGCGCTGCAGCGCGAACTGCACAGGGCCGATGCCCTGGTGGCGCCGGTGCGACTGCGCGTGAACAGCCAGTTGCTCGACCACGCACCGCGCCTGGTGGTGCTGGGCCGCTTGCACGAGGGCGGCGAGAACATCGATTTCGAATCCTGCCAGCGGCGTGGCGTGCGCGTGGTGCAGGCCACCAGCGCCGCGACTCGTGCCACCGCGGAATTCCTGCTGATGGCGCTGCTGAACCTGTTCCGCCTGGGCGGGCAGCTGCGTGCCAGCTACGTGGGTGCCACGCCGCGCGCGCACGGACGCGAGATCAACGACAGCGTGGTGGGCCTGTTCGGCATGTCGCCAGTGGCGCAACTGCTGGCGCCGATGCTGGTCGCACTGGGCGCGCGCGTGGTGGGCTACGACCCGGCCGTGCACCGCAGCGCCGAGCTGTGGGAGCGCCTGGGCGTCCAGCCGCTGACCCTGGCGGAGTTGCTCGAGACCTCGGATGCGGTTTCGATGCAGACGGTCTATGCCTCGCGCTACCGCGGACTGGTGAACGACCGGGTACTGGCCTCGTGCCGGCACCGCCAGTTGTGGGCCTGCGTCAGCCGCGCCTCGCTGTTCGATCCGGCGGCCCTGGCGCGCTGCCTGCGCTCGGGGCGCATCGAGGCGTTCTGGATGGACAGCGACGATGCGGTGCTGGACGAGGCCAACAGCCCGCTGCGCGGCCTGCCGAACCTGCGCATCACGTCGGGCTGGGCCGCGCGCACCGGCGAGGCGCAGTTGCGTGGCAGCTGGTACCTGGCCGATCGGATGCACCAGGCCCTGGCCATGAGCGCCGCGCGTGGTGGCGCGATGGGCCCGGACAGCGTGCCGATGTCGCTGGGCTGAAAAGGCGCGAGCGGGTTCCCACCCGCCTTGACCGATGACATCCGCCCGCGCTGCGTTGCAGATGCGCGCCGTGGCCCCGGCCAGGGCTGCCCCTTGCCCTTGTCGGGCGCAGACTCACCAGAGGCTGGCCTTTCTCGCGCCATCCAGTGGCGCGCAGGTGCTGCCGGAGGCGCGGCGCTCGGCCTTGACCGGGCGGATCGCGACGGCCCTCCCGGTCATGCCGGATTCATCCGCAGTTTCCGAGTCACCCCAGGCGCGCGAGCTGCGCGCTGATCTTGTCCAGTGTGGCGGTGAAGTCGGCGACCCGGGCGTGCTCCTGCCCGATCACGGCGGCCGGCGCCTTGGCGACGAAGGCCGGGTTGTCGAGCTTGGCACGGGCCTTGGCCAGTTCGCCCTGCAGGCGCGCGGCTTCCTTGCCCAGGCGTGCCCGCTCCGCGGCGACGTCGATTTCCATGAACAGGGCCAGCCGTGCCGTGCCGATCACGGCCACCGGCGCGGCCTGTGCCGCCTGCGCCCAGGCCGCCTCGTCGCTGAAGACCTGCACGGTCTCCAGCTTGGCCAGGGCCTGCAGGGCGGCAGCATGGCGCGCGATGAAATCCGCATCGCCCAGGGCGTAGAGCGGCAGGCGCTGCGCCGGCGACACCCCCATCTCGCCACGCAGGTTGCGGCAGGCGTCCACCAGCGCCTTCAGGTGGGCGATCTCGGCTTCCGCCGCCTCGTCGATGTTGCCGGGCTGGGCCTGCGGATAGGGCGCGATGGCGATGGTCTCACCGTCCTTGCCGGCGATCGGCGCCACCGCCTGCCAGAGCGCTTCGGTGACGAAGGGAATGATCGGGTGCGCCAGGCGCAGAATCGCCTCAAGCACGCGCACCAGGGTGCGCCGCGTGGCGCGCTGCTCGGCCGGCGTGCCGCGCTGGATCTGCACCTTGGCGATCTCGAGATACCAGTCGCAGTACTCGTTCCAGACGAAGTCGTAGATCGTGCCCGCCACGACGTCGAGCCGGTAGTCGGCAAAGCCGCGCGCCACCGCGGCCTCGGTCTTCTGCAGCAGGCTGACGATCCAGCGGTCGGCGGCGGAGCGCTCCGCTGCGCTGTCACCCTCGAAGCCGCAGTCATGTCCTTCACAGTTCATCAGCACGAAGCGGCTGGCGTTCCACAGCTTGTTGCAGAAATTGCGGTAGCCCTCGCAGCGCTTGCTGTCGAAGTTGATGGTGCGACCCAGCGTCGCCATGGCGGCGAAGGTGAAGCGCAGGGCGTCGGCGCCGTAGCCGGGGATGCCGTCGGGGAATTCCTTGCGCGTGTTCTCGCGCACCTTGGGCGCGGTTTCGGGCTTGCGCAGGCCGGTGGTGCGCTTTTCCAGCAGCGGCTCGAGCGCGATGCCGTCGATCAGGTCGACCGGGTCGAGCACGTTGCCCTCGCTCTTGCTCATTTTCTTGCCGTGGGCGTCGAGCACCAGGCCGTGGATGTAGACGTCCCGGAACGGCACCTGGCCGGTGAAGTGCGTCGTCATCATGATCATCCGGGCGACCCAGAAGAAGATGATGTCGTGGCCCGTGACCAGCACGCTGCTGGGCAGGTAGAGCGCCAGGTCCGAGAGCTGCGCCGCCCGGTCGCCCGAAGGCGCAGCAGTCCCCTCGGGGCTGAGGGCTGCGGCTCCAGTCTCGCCTGCGCGAGACTGGACAGCCCGAAGAGGAGCCGATTCCGGCGGCTCCGCGGCCTGCAAGGCCAGCGCAGCTTGCGCAGCAGGGAGCGTGGGGGCCCCTGTTTCGGGCCATCCGAGGGTTGAAAACGGCACCAGCGCCGATGAATACCAGGTGTCGAGCACGTCGGGGTCGCGCGTCAGCGCACCGCCATAGCCCGCCTGGGCGGCCCTGGCGCGTGCCTCGTCCTCGTCACGGGCCACGAAGACCTGGCCGTCCTCGCCATACCAGGCCGGGATCTGGTGTCCCCACCAGAGCTGGCGGCTGATGCACCAGTCCTGGATGTTGTTCATCCACTGGTTGTAGGTGTTGACCCACTGCTCGGGCACGAAGCGCACCTGGCCGCTGGCCACGGCATCGATGGCCTTCTGCGCGATCGACTTGCCGCTGGGATCCTGCTCGCTCACCTTGGTCATGGCGACAAACCATTGATCGGTGAGCATGGGTTCGATCACTTGCCCGGTGCGGGCGCAGCGCGGCACCATCAGCCTGTGCTTCTTCGTCTCGACCAGCAGGCCCTGGGCCTCGAGGTCGGCGACGACGGTGCGGCGGGCCTCGAAGCGGTCCATGCCGCGGTAGCGCTCCGGCGCCTGTTCGTTGATGCTGGCGTCCAGCGCGAGCACGCCGATCATCGGCAGCCCATGGCGCTGGCCCACGGCGTAGTCGTTGGCGTCGTGCGCGGGCGTGACCTTGACCACGCCGGTGCCGAATTC
>NZ_DAOKZG010000086.1:0-6383 GCF_035325765.1 Ottowia sp. | reverse complement strand
TGCCGCGCCACATCGGCCACGAGCAGCGCGGCGTGCGCCTGCTGCGCGCCGTCGGCGAGCGCCTGCGCGTGCCCACGGAATGCACCGAACTGGCCGAGGTGGTGGCGCGCGAGCACGGCCACATCCACCGCAGCGAGGCGCTGGGCGCGACCGCCGTGCTGCGCCTGCTCGAACGCTGCGACGCGCTGCGCAAGCCGGCGCGCTTCGACCAGGTGCTGCTGGCCTGCGAATGCGACGCGCGCGGCCGCGCGGGCTGGCAGGAACGCCCCTATCCGCAACGCGCCCGCCTGCGGGCGGCGCTGGAGGCGGCGCTGGGCGTGGCCACGGCGCCGATTGCGGCGGCGGCGCAGGCCGAAGGCGCGAGCGGTCCGGCGATCGGCGCGCGCATCCGGGACGCGCGCGTGCAGGCCGTCGCCGCGTGCCTGGCCGCGCGCGCACCAACCGGGCCGGACTGGCCGGAGTGATTCCGGCACTTCGATCCCGCCGGGCGTCGGGGGGCTCGTGCACGGACCCGGCGACTCGCCATGAGTACCTGACAGTGTGAAACACTGCACCAGACATCGAGCGCCGGCGCGCGGCGCGTCGGCACGGCCTCCCGCGCGCCCCCGATAATCGGGCGCTGCACCCGCACCCGCCATGGCCCGACCGGTTTCCGCCTCCCACGACCTGCGGCGCGACGAGATCCTCAACGTCGCGGCGGCCTGCTTCGCGCGCCAGAGCTACCCGGCCACCAGCATGAACGACATCGCGGCGGCCTGCGGCACCTCCAAGGCGCGTCTCTACCACTACTACCAGAGCAAGGAGGCGATCCTGTTCGAGCTGCTGGACCGCTACACCCAGCGCCTGCTGGTGATCATCGGCCAGGTGCAGGCGACGGCGCATCGCCAGGCGCTGGACGAGCGCGCCACCCTGCACGAGCTGATCCGCGCCTTCCTGCGCGAGTACGAGACTTCGGCCACGCGCCACGCGGCGCTGCTCGGCAGCACCCAGTTCCTCGGCCCCGAGCAGCGCGAGGTGATCCTGGACCGGCAGCGCGACGTGGTGTCCGCCGTCACGCGCTTCCTGCGCCTGGCCTACCCGCAGCGGCTGTCGGCGCGCAACCAGAACGCCATCGCCATGACGCTGTTCGGCATGATCAACTGGACCTTCACCTGGCTGCGCCCGGACGGGCCGCTCAGCTACGCCGACTTCGCCGAGGAAGTCATCGCCATGCTCGACCAGGGCCTCGCCGGCCCGGCCGTCATCCGAACAGGAACCCCATGAACCCGATCGATCTCGTCATCCTGGCCGCGGGCAAGGGCACGCGCATGAAGAGCCGCGTGCCCAAGGTGCTGCAAAAGCTCGCCGGCCGCCCGCTGCTGCAGCACGTCCTGGCCACCGGCGCGCAACTGCGGCCGCGCTCGGCCATCGTCATCACCGGCCACGGCGCGGCCGAGGTGGAGGCGGCCTGCCGAGCACCGGACGCGACCGAGGCCGGCGTTGCCCTGCACTGCGTGCGCCAGGAGCCGCAACTGGGCACCGGCCACGCCGTGCAGCAGGCGCTGCCGCATCTGGCCGACGACGGCCTGGTGCTGGTGCTCTCGGGCGACGTGCCGCTGACCGAGGCCGCGACCCTGCGCGCCCTGGTGGACGCCGCGGGCGGCGACCGGCTGGCCCTGCTGACGGTGACGCTGCCAGACCCGACCGGCTACGGCCGCGTCGTGCGCGCCGAAGGCGGCACGGTGCAGCGCATCGTCGAGCAGAAGGACGCGAGCACCGCCGAGCGGGCCATCACCGAGATCTACAGCGGCATCATGGCGGTGCCGGCACGCGCGCTGCGCCGCTGGCTCGGCCAGCTCACCAACGACAACGCCCAGGGCGAGTACTACCTGACCGACGTCGTCGCCCTCGCGGTGGCCGACGGCGTGCCCGTGGTGGCGCACCGCATCGACGACGCGCTGCAGGTGGCCGGCGTGAACAGCCCGGTGCAGCTGGCCGAGCTCGAGCGCGCGCACCAGCAGCGCCAGGCGCGCGCCCTGATGGAGAGCGGCGTGCGCCTGCTCGACCCCGCGCGCTTCGACCTGCGTGACGACGCCGCCAGCGGCGCGCGCGCCGAGCTGGTGTGCGCGCAGGACGTCGAGATCGACGTCGGCTGCATCTTCAGCGGCCGCGTCGAGCTCGGCGCCGGCGTGCGCATCGGCGCCTACTGCTGCATCGCCAATGCCCGCATCGCCGCCGGCGCGGTGATCCACCCGTTCACCCACATCGACGGCGAACGCAGCGGCGTGCAGGTCGGCCCCGAGGCCCGCGTCGGCCCGTTCGCGCGCCTGCGCCCCGGCGCCGAGCTCGGGCCCGAGGTGCACGTCGGCAACTTCGTCGAGATCAAGAACTCCAGCCTGGCCCTTGGCGCCAAGGCGAACCACCTGGCCTACCTGGGCGACGCCACGGTGGGCGAGCGCGTCAACTACGGCGCCGGCAGCATCACCGCCAACTACGACGGCGCCAACAAGCACCGCACCGTGATCGAGGCCGACGTGCACATCGGCAGCAACTGCGTGCTGGTGGCGCCGGTGACGATCGGCGCCGGCGGCACCGTCGGCGGCGGCTCCACCATCACGCGCAGCACGCCGCCGGGGGCGCTCAGCGTGGCGCGCGGCCAGCAGGTCAGCCGGGTCGGCTGGCAGCGGCCCGCCAAGGCCCGCAAGCCGGCCGCCTGATCAGGCGCGGCCCGTGCCCCAGGGGTCCTCGGCGGCCGCGTCCGCCGGCATCGGCGGCAGGCCCATCAGGTCGGTCATGCTCATCGGTTGCGTGTCCTGGGCGTCCGCGGGGTCGGCGGCGGCTTCGGCCGCCGGCGCGCCGCCCGAGCGCGCGCGCTCCGCACCCTGCCAGGGATCGTCGGCCGCTGCCGCCGCGGCGTCCGGCGGCGGCAGCGCGGCGGCCCGCAGCTGACGGCGAAATTCGGGCGGCGTCGGCAGGTCGCGCGTGCTGCGCTTGAGCCGGATCAGCCGGATGCCCGCGGTCTTGAGCACGCGGTGCTTTTCCGCCGCGTCGTGCGCCGCCTCGTCCGCATCCGCGTGCACCGCGTCCAGTTCGAACGCATAGACCGGCCGGCCCTCGCGATTGCACACCGTGTAGTCGACCGCGTGCTCGGCCAGGCGCTGCTGGGCCGCCAGGCGCCGGCCCGTGCGGCGCACCACGACCATGCGCGAGAGCGGGCAGCGAAACAGCACGGCGCGCCCCGGGAAGGCGCGCACCAGGTAGTCCAGCAACTCGCTCTCGGCGGGCGAAATCGCCACCGCCGGCGCGAAGCGGTCGTCCGGACCCAGGGCGGCCGGCGCCGCTCCGGCACGGCCGCGCAGCCACAGCGCGGCGAGTGCGAGCAGCAACAGCAACAGGATGGTCGGCCAGAGCCACGGGTTGGTCATGTCTTCGCTCCCTCCAGAGTGGTTCACAACGCCTCGCGTTCAGAACGATGAAAGATGGTGCCGGCTCGCGCCGGCTTCACTGCGCTTGAAGCGCGGCGAAGCGATTGCGCCATTGCTTCTTCCTGAATGCGAATCCGTCTCGATCGGGCTGGCTGTGCGTGACCTCACGCAAGCTGGCCGCGGGCGACTCCCGCGCCGCCGGTGGCTCTTTATAACTGCTGTTCAGGGCCCGCCCTGCTGGATCGCCTCCAGTTCGGTCCAGCGCGCCAGCGCCGCCGTGAGTTCTTCCTCGATCGCGCCGTCGCGCGCCTGCAGCGCAATGGCGCGCTGCAGGTCGCTCTGGTAGAGCGCGCCATCGGCCAGCGCGGCCTGCAGTTCGGCCTGCTCCGCCTCGAGCGCCTCGATGCGCTCGGGCAGGGCGTCGAGTTCGCGTTGTTCCTTGTACGACAGCTTGCGCCGCGCCGGCCGCGCGTCGGCGTCGGGCTCCTCCACGGGGACCCGTTCGCGCGCCGGCGCCGCCGGCGGCGCCACCGCTGCCTGCAACGCCTGCCAGCGCGCCGCCTGGGCCAGCCAGTCGTCGATTCCGCCCGCGTACTCGCGCCAGCGTCCCGGCCCATCCCAGGCCAGGGTGCTGGTCACCACGTGGTCCAGGAAGGCGCGGTCGTGGCTCACCACGAACACCGTGCCTTCGTAGTCCTGCAGCAGTTCCTCCAGCAACTCCAGCGTGTCGATGTCCAGGTCGTTGGTCGGTTCGTCCAGCACCAGCACGTTGGCCGGCCGCGCGAACAGGCGCGCCAGCAGCAGGCGCCCGAGCTCGCCACCCGACAGGCTGCGCACGGGCGACGCCGCGCGCGCCGGGCTGAACAGGAAGTCCGCCAGATAGCTCTTCACATGCTGGCGCCGCGTGCCGATCTCGATCCACTCGCTGCCCGGGCTGATGAAATCCGCGAGCTGGGCGTCCGGGTCCAGCGCCGTGCGCATCTGGTCGAAGTAGGCCACCTGCAGGTTGGCGCCACGCTGCACGCGCCCGCGGTCGGGCTCGAGCTCGCCCAGGATGAGCTTGAGCAGCGACGTCTTGCCGGCGCCGTTCGGACCGATCAGGCCGATGCGATCGCCCCGCAGCACCGTCAGGTCGAGGTCGGTGGCGATCGGCGTGTCGCCGAACGCCAGTGACACCCCGTGCAGCGCCGCCACCAGCCTGCCCTGGTAGCCGTCCACGCGTGCGTCGACGTCCATGCGCACGCGCCCCGTCACCGCGCGCCGCGCGGCCCGCGCCGCGCGCAATTCCTGCAGGCGCCTGACGCGCCCCTGGGCGCGCGTGCGCCGCGCCTCGACCCCCTTGCGGATCCAGGCTTCTTCCTGCGCCAGCAGCTTGTCGGCGCGCGCGTTCAGCGTCGCCTCCTGCGCCAGCTGCTCGGCCTTCAGCGCCTGGTAGCGGCTGAAGTTGCCCGGATACGAGCGCAGCCGACCGCGATCGAGCTCGACGATGCGCGTGGCCACGCGGTCGAGGAAGGCGCGGTCGTGCGTGATCACCACCGCGCTGCCGGCGAAGCCCAGCAGCAATTCCTCCAGCCAGCCGATGGCGTCCAGGTCCAGGTGGTTGGTCGGCTCGTCCAGCAGCAGCAGCTCCGGCTGCGTCACCAGCGCCTGCGCCAGCGCGACGCGCTTGCGCGTGCCGCCCGACAGCGTGTCCAGGCGCGCCTGGGGGTCCAGGCGCAGGCGCTGCAAGGTCTCCTCGACGCGCTGCTGCCAGTGCCAGCCTCCCTCGGTCTCGATGCGCGCCTGCAACGCGTCCAGGTCGCCCTGGCCGCTGGCGTACTGGTCGATCAGCGCGCGCAGTTCGGCCAGCCCGGCGCCCACCGCCTCCTGCACGGTCAGTCCGGTCGGCAGCGCCGGCTCCTGCGCCACGTGGGCAATGCGCAGCCCCTGGCGCACCTGGCAGGTCCCGCTGTCGGCCTGCTGCTGGCCGGCCAGGATGCGCAGCAGCGAGGACTTGCCGGAGCCATTGCGCCCGATCAGGCCGATGCGCTCCTGCGCCTGCACCGACAGATCGGCGCCGTCCAGCAGTGCCACGTCTCCAAAGGCCAGATGGGCCGCGCTCAGGGTGATCAGGGACATCGTGTTGACAGCATGGGGCGGGGTGGGACTACCGTTGGCGCGCACGCCTTGCCCACACCTCTTGCACAAACAATGCTACACTGGCGGGGCCAAGCGCAAATCGCGCGGTACGCCGCGCCAGACGCACGCTGGGGTTGTCACCCGAAGCCGCCCGCAGGCGCAGCTCGGTGGCTGGGGAAAACCCTAGGCCTTGACGGGGAATTGAAAAGCACGTCATAATCTAGGGCTTCGCTGATCGCAGAACCAACGACCCACGGGTTGCCGGCTCGACAGCAGCGAAGACCCCAAGACTTGACAGGTCTTTCAAAAACATGTCAGAATACAAGGCTTCGCTGATCGCAGCGAGACAGCGCAAGGCTCCAGGGCCGAGCGCCGGTTCCTTAACAAGATACAGCCGATAAGCGTGGGCGTTTGACGGCAATTGCCAGGTTCTTTCAGAACCATCAAACGCTCATGAAAACAGAAGTGAAGTTCACTTCAATTCCGTTTGAATGAGTCGACTCGCAAGAGTCAAACTTCAGAATCAAACTGTAGAGTTTGATCCTGGCTCAGATTGAACGCTGGCGGAATGCTTTACACATGCAAGTCGAACGGCAGCACGGGTGCTTGCACCTGGTGGCGAGTGGCGAACGGGTGAGTAATGCGTCGGAACGTACCGAGTAATGGGGGATAACGCGGCGAAAGTCGCGCTAATACCGCATACGCCCTGAGGGGGAAAGCGGGGGATCGCAAGACCTCGCGTTATTCGAGCGGCCGACGTCTGATTAGCTAGTTGGTGGGGTAAAGGCCTACCAAGGCGACGATCAGTAGCGGGTCTGAGAGGATGATCCGCCACACTGGGACTGAGACACGGCCCAGACT
>NZ_DAOKZG010000085.1:0-6467 GCF_035325765.1 Ottowia sp. | reverse complement strand
AGGCCGGGGTGGATCGCTCGAATTGGGTGGTGGCGTGAATTTTGCAGGGCCGACTAATTGAGGAAAAGCTGGAGCCTCCCATGGCCCTGAAATCCACCATCTTCAAGGCCGAGCTGCAGCTGGCCGACATCGACCACGGCTGCTACACCGACCTGCAGCTGACGCTGGCGCGGCATCCGAGCGAGACGGACGAGCGCATGATGGTGCGGCTGGCGGCGCTGGCGCTCAACGCCCACCAGGTGCAGGCTCTGTGCCAGGGCGACGGGCAGATCGGCTTTGGCGCCGGGCTGTCGAGCCCGGACGAGCCGGATGTGCTGCTGCGCGACTTCACCGGCCGCACGCGGCTCTGGGTCGAGGTGGGGCAGCCGGACGACAAGGCGCTGGCGCGCGCCTGCTCGAAGGCCGACGCGGTGGCGGTCTATGCCTACGGGCCGGCGGCCGAGGTCCGGTGGCGCGGCGCCCAGGACAAGCTGGCGCGGCTGCAGAAGCTCAGCGTGTGGCGCATCCCCGCAGCCGATGCGCAGGCGCTGGCACGGCTGGCCGAGCGCGGCATGCAGTTGCAGGCGACGGTGCAGGAGGGCCAGCTCACGCTGTCCAGTGCCGCCGCCAGCGTGACGCTGGAGCCACTGCGCTGGCAGTAGTGCCCGCGCGGCGGTCGGCGCGCCGGGGGTGGCGGCGCGATTAAGATGACGCACGCCGCGCGCCGCATCCGCAATCCCGTCATGAAACCCTGGATCCTCCTTGTCGCCTGCTGTCTCTCGGCCGCCGCCTGGGCCGGCGATGCCTGCGACCAGGCGCAGAGCGACTTCGACCGGTTCTCCTGCCTGCACAAGGCCAACCAGGCGGCCGAGCAGGCGCTGAACGCTAGCTACCAGGAGCTGATCTCGCTGCTGGACGCCGACGGCCGGGCGCGGCTGCGCAGTCACCAGCTGGCCTGGATCCGCACCCGCAACGCCCAGTGCTCGCAGCGCAAGGGCACCAGCCAGCTGATCGATCCGCGCTGCATGACGGAGGTGACGCAGGCGCGCACCCGGTTCCTGCAGGAGCGCATCGGCGAGTGCAAGGGCGCCGGCTGCCTCAACGACAAGCTCTAGTGCAGTGTTTCACGCTATCAGGCACTTATAAAAGCCAGAAAAAGGTTTGCAGCAAGGCGCGGTTCGCAGCCAATGCTGGCGGCCTTGGCAAGAACTGCAACGCCGCCGCGAGCCTTTTTCTGGCTTCCCGCAGGGCGAGCCGCCAAGGGGCCATCTGCTTTGTTGCGTGGCCTTGACATGGACCCACCATGCCTGCGGCCACGCGCCGCGCAGCTGGCCCCTTGGCGACTCGTTATAAGTACCTGATAGCGTGAAACACTGCACTAGGAGCGCGGGCCGGTCAGGCGTCGTCGTCGGTGGCGGGCATCCACGCGCCACACGACCAGCACTGCTCGAAGCCGCCCTCCACCAGTTCGCCGCAATGGGGGCAGCGCCAGCGGCGCTGCGGCAGGTGCGCGAGCTGGTGCAGCAGGTGGCGCGCGGCGGCTTCGTGCTCGGGGTGGCGCAGCCAGATTTCGGGCAGGCACTGGTCTGGCGGCACCTGCCCCGCGATGCTGGTCAGGTGCTGGCGCTCCACCGTGGCCGGGTAGCCGGCCTCGCACAGCAGGTCGGCCCAGATCTGGGCGATCGCGGTGTTGGGCGCGCGGGTCAGGCGGAACATGTTCCACTTATAAGCCCATTGCGCGGGCGGCGCATCCGGCGCCGCGGCACCGACGACGCGCGGCGCGTCAGCGCTTGCTGCGGCTGACGCCGGCGTCGACCGTGCCGTACACCGTGACGCCGGGCTGGGCCTGCGCGGCGTCGCCGCCGGGCGCCGTACCGGCGCAACCGGCCAGTGCCAGCAATGCGGCCATCCCGCCGGCGCACAGCAGCCGGCGCAGCAGGGTCGTGGAGGTCTTCTTCATCATCGGTCCAGTATGCCGCGGCGCCGCGCGCCCGGGCCGGTCCGGTGGTGAGCAAACGTACGGCGTCGTCAGATGAAGGCCAGCCCGATCGAGATCACCACGCCCATCACGAACAGCTGGATCAGGCAGAAGCCCATGATGTCCTTGGCCTTCAGGTTGGCGATGGCCAGCACCGGCAGCGCCCAGAACGGCTGCAGCATGTTGGTCCAGGAGTCGCCCCAGGCCACGGCCATGGCGGTGCGCGCCATGTCGGCGCCGAGCGCCTGCGCGGCCTCGATCACCACCGGCGCCTGCACCGCCCACTGGCCGCCGCCCGAAGGCACGAAGATGTTGACCAGGCCGGCGCTCATGAAGGTCCAGAACGGCAGGCTCTTGGCGCTGGCGAACGAGACGAACCACTCGGACAGCGTGGCCGCCAGCCCGGAGTTCAGCATGATCGCCATGATGCCCGCGTAGAACGGGAACTGCAGCACGATGCCGCCGGTGCCCTTGATGGCTTCCTCCAGGCTGTCCAGCAGGCGCCGCGGCGTGCCGTGCAGCACGATGGCGAGGAACAGGAAGCTGAAGTTGACGATGTTCAGATTGATGCCGCCCTGCTTGATCACGTAGTAGTGGAACATGTAGGCGAGGCCGGCGATGCCGATCAGCCCGGTGAGCAGGCGGCTCTGCTCGAGCTTGCCGGCGGGGGTGTCGGGCGTGGCGCCGACCGCGCGCGTTTCCGCCAGCAGCGTGGGGTCGACGAACACGCTTTCGTCCTCGCGCGGCATCATCAGCCGGTTCATCAGCGGCACGACGACGAACATGGCGATCACGATGGCGATGTTGAAGGCCGAGAAGATGGTCTGCGAGGTGGGAATGACGCCGATCTTGTCGGCCGTGAAGTGGCCCTCGGTGGCCACGGTGAGCGGGATCGAGCCCGCCAGTCCGCCGTGCCAGACGATGAAACCCGAGTAGGCGCTGGCGATCAGCAGGCGGTAGTCGACGCGCACCGAGCGCGCCACTTCCTTGGCGAAGATCGCGCCCACCACCAGCCCGAAGCCCCAGTTGATCCAGTTGGCCACCAGCGCCACCAGGGTGACGATGATGATCGCCGAGCCGGGCGAGCGCGCCAGCGTGGCGATGCGCGCGAGCAGCTTGTGCACCAGCGGCGTGAGCGCCAGCATGTAGCCCGTCACCAGCACCAGCACCATCTGCATGGTGAAGGGCAAGAGGCCCCAGAAGCCGTCGCCCCACATGATCACGACCTCCATCGGGCCGCGTCCTTCCACCCCCATGGCCGTGAAGCCGGCCACCAGCGTGAGCAGGATGACGAACAGGTACGGGTCGGGCAGCCAGCGCTCGACCAGACGCACGGAGAAGCGCGTCAATGCGTGGAACATGGTGGTATCTCCTCCAGAACGTGTTGTGGCGCGCCAGGCCGCCTTGGGCCCGGTGGCCGGGCCGATGCTGCCACAGACCGCGCGCGCCGGCCAGCGCCGGCACACTCGGCCGCCACTGCTGCCAGGCGTCCCGGGAGACCCCCATGACGCCCGCGGGGGCGGGCTTGGGGCCTGACGGCTTGCTCGTTGAACCTGAATCCGGCCGCGGGATGCGCCTGTCCGTGCCACCAGGGGCGTGCCAGACGCGGGCACGCGTGGACGGAGCCCCCTGGCCACGGGGTTGCGCGCCTGGGGGGGCGGGCGCGCCGCAGTACCGGGGATGCCTTGGTTCAGCCGCGCGGCAGCTTCCAGAAGGTGAACGCGCCGGCGAGCAGCAGGGTGCTCATCGTGAGCAGGGCGGCGGTGAAGGGCTCCAGCCCCAGGCGCGGCGCCAGGCTGGCGGCGAGGCCGCTGGCCGACTGCATCAACGACACGCCCAGGAACATCGCCATGGTGAGCAGCGACAGGGCGCGCCCGCGCAGCTCGGGCGGGTAGCTGGCATGCACGTAGCCGTGCTGCAGCACCATGTAGCCGGACAGCAGGCCGAAGCACACGGCCAGCGTGGCGTCCACCCAGGCCACGTGCACCAGCGCGATGGTCGCCACCAGCGCGGCCACGATCAGGGCCATGGTGATGAGCCAGCGCTGGCGCCCGCGCCCGCCCGGGGCGATGCGGCCGAACAGCGCCGGGCTGCCGATGCTGGCCACGGTCATGGCGAGCGCCACGTTGCCGCTGGCCACCAGCGAGAAGTCGAAGCGATCCACCAGCAGCGGCCCCAGCCATAGGCCGCGGATGGTGATGAAGGTGGCGTAGGCCACCAGCGCATAGGCGACGATGCCGCGTGTCTGCGGCAGCACAAACAGCGCCAGCAGCCCGCGCAGCGCGGCCAGCGGCGACGGGCGCGGCACCTGGTCATCGGCCGCGATGGGCGGCTCGTGCACGCGCCAGGCCACCAGCAGCCAGGTTGCCAGCGCGGCCAGCGCCAGCGCGCCGAAGCCCCAGCGCCAGGAGCTGCGCTCGATCAGCCAGGCCAGCGGCGTGGCGGTGAGCAGCATGCCCGTGTAGCCGATGCTCATCACGGTGCCCGAAATGGCGGTGAAGCGCTCCGGTGCGAAGTGCCGGCTGATGAACACCGTGCACACCAGGAAGGCGGGCGAGCAGCCGGTGCCGATCAGCAGCTGCCCGGCCATCAGCGCGCCATGGCTGCTGGCCTGCGACGACAGGGCGGCGCCCGCGATGGTGAGCGGGAACGCCAGCAGGATGGTGCGGCGCACGCCCCAGACATCGAGCGACACGCCCATCGCCACCTGCATCAGGCCAAAGGCGAAGTGGTAGACGGCCGACCAGTTGGCCAGTTGCTGCGCGTCGAGTCGCAACTCGTCGGCCAGCGGCGGCCCCATGATGGCGGCCAGCGAGCGAAATGCCTGGCTCAGCACGAAGGCGCAGGACAGCGCCAGCAGCATGCCCCAGGCCTGGCGCGCGGACAGGGGTGCGGCGGGCCCGGTCATGCCCAGGTGTTGGGGTGCGTTGGTGGCCCACCCCCTCGTGCGTCCTCGGCGACGCCTGCCACGCACTTGCTCCGGGGGTCGCGGAGCAGGCCATGCGCGGGCACCCGTGGCCGGGGTCTCCCTGGCCACTGGGTGCGTCCCCCGGTCAGGGGGAAGGCGCGCAGCGACATAGGGGGTGCTTCATTTCAATGCTGGTGCCCGTGCGCCCCATGCACGTGGCCGTGGGCGATCTCCTGCGCGGTGGCGGCGCGCACCGCCTTGACGACGGCGGCAAAGCGGACGTTTTCGCCGGCAAAGCGGTGGTTGCCGTCGAGATGCACCTCGGGGCCCTTGATCTTCAGCACGTTGTAGAGCACCGGCCCATGCGGCCCCGGGCCCTGCAGCTGGCCGCCGACCTTCACGCCGGGCGGGAACTCGCTCTTGTCGATGGTGCGCACCAGCGCCTCGTCGCGCTCGCCGTAGGCGTCGGCGGCGGCCAGGTCGATCTGCATCGCGTGGCCAACCGCCTGGCCTTCCAGCGCCGCCTCGGCCTTCGGGAACAGGTTGCCGTAGCCGCCGTGCAGATAGGCGGTGGTGCCCGATTCCAGCAGCTTGTCGGTGCCGGCCTGGGTGATCTTGTAGACCAGGGTGACGGCGGTGTCCTTGGTGATGTTCATGCGGGTGTCCGGGTGAGGAGTGGGGCGCGCGGCCGGGCCGGCGCGGCGCGCTTCCGACTCTACCGCGATTGCCATCCCCGCCGGCGCGACCGGGTCGGCGTCGGTGCCCTCAGCGCGGCGCCACGTAATGTCCCGACTTGCCGCCGCGCTTTTCCAACAGGCGCACGCCGGTGATGGTCATGCCGCGGTCCACCGCCTTGCACATGTCGTAGATCGTCAGCAGCGCGACCTACCGTAGAGCGAGGAACCGCCCTCCACGCACTCGAACATGAGGGTTCTGGCCAACGTGAGTTGGACAAAATTTGGACAAGCGCAGACCGACACTTGCCGGCGCCCATTCTACGCTCCTCGGTTGGCCGAACTGCAGCGCTGCCCCTCTACCGAGCAGAGGCGAAGGCAGGGTGTCGCGTGCTCCATTGGGTTCCACGTTCGCACTCAAGCGGGTCTTTGGTGACCAGTGGGGCTGACCTTCCCAGATTGCACTGTTCTAGGGTGGACGGTTGGTGAGGCGCTCCAATCGGCCGAAAAATTAAATGTCTGAACCCTATAAGTTAGATGTCTTCAACCACAAAATTAAATGTCTTGCATCGAAGTCAAGCGTCTATGTCCTATGTTTCCTGGAATGCCTAGTGCTGATCGGGAAACAGCATGACCTGGCCTCCGGTGCATCGTAGAAGCGTTTCCGGGTCGCAGTCATTCCAAGGAATGGAGAGTCGGTCTGCTTGGTGCGAGCTCCTCGTGCACCCCGCGAAACGGCGTGCGGCGACCCTCCCTGGGCCCAGGCAAAAAATGCCCAGGCCCGGAGGATCGCCGCACCGCATCACCACTCCATACCCATCAGGCGGCGCTGTATTTTTTTCACTTACCTTGCCGCGATTTGCGGCGGACTGGGGGATCGTGTCCCATCGCGTGGTGTAAGTCCCCAGCCCGGAGAGGCTTGAGACAC
>NZ_DAOKZG010000084.1:0-6533 GCF_035325765.1 Ottowia sp. | reverse complement strand
CCCATCAGCATGCCCATCAACAGTTCCGCGGCAAACTGCGGGTCCTCCCGGCGCAAATGCCCCGCCTCCATGGCGCGGACCAAGAAGCCCACCAGGCCGTCGACGGTTTGTCTGGGCCCCTTGTCAAAGAACGCCTGACCCAATGCCGGAAGGTGCGGGACCTCCGCACTCAGCGTGCGGAACATGGCGAGACCTTCCTGGCTTAGCAACCGGTGTTGGACGATTGCGGCGAAGCCCAGCAGACGCTCCCGAACATCGCCAACGCCATGGCCCAGGGAAGTCTGGATCTCCTCGGCAGCAATGCGGGCGACTTCGCTGAACAGATCTTCCTTGCCGGCGAAATTGTTGTAGACGGTCTGTCTACATACGCCGGCAGCTCGCGCGATGTGATCAATGCTGGCGCGGTAACCTTCTTTCCGAAACGCTTCGGCCGCGGCGTGAATCAGGCGCTGACGGCTGTCCGAGAGCGCAACTGCCGCAACTCGACGAATCGTGGGTTTCTTCATGTTTTGGTGAGGGCGAATTTCTGATCTTTCTGCAAATGCCTGACAACCGATTCGCTACGGTGAACGTCATGCGAGCGATGAGTTGTTCGGAGAGCGGACCTGATCGAGCTCGCGTTCGGCCACGCCTTCAACCCGTCGCACTTATGGACGCTGCTGCGTGAGATGGGTTCTTCCTCGCAGCGGCCGGGGGCGGGCCACGCTGCGCGACTAGCAGGCGATCCGGCAGTGGAAGACCAATCGCTGGACGGCGCCAAGAGAATCGCCCGACGGGACGGATGCACCGTCGTCTTCGTCGACGAGTCGGGACTGAGGGAGTAGCCCACGCGGGTCGAGCGCAGATCATCGAGTTCTTGCGGGTGCCGCAGCGCACGATCCGCGGCAAGCTGCTGATCATCGGGGACGGGCTGACGGCGCATCGCAGCCGGCGCGTGTACGAAAACGTTAAGTCGCTCGCCTGGCAGATCCAGCTTGAGCGGCTGCCGACCCATGCGCCCCAGTTGAACCCGGCCGAGTACGTCTTCGGCTGCGCCAAGCAGCGCGTGTTGGCCAACTTGTGCGCGGCCACGATCGACGAGGTCCGCCGCTACGCCACCCGCAGGGTAAAGCCCATGCAGCGCCGCCCGAAGCTGATCACCGGCTTCTGGCAGCAGGCCGAACTGCCGATCTGAAAACGTCATGTCTCTAGCGAAAGCTCGGTAGACTAACAAGTCTAATGGACTAGGCAGTCTATACTATTCCGTGGCCGAGCGCTTAGCTCTCTTTCATCTCTGCCTCTAGATCACATGCCGACCGTGCCAAATCCTTGGAAAAGCCCTCGCGCCGCTGCCTCACATCGAAATTGACCCAAGAGGACGGGACTGACCTGCGATGAAAGCGGGTGTCTGGCTGATATTGATCGCGTTGCTGTCGTTTGCAACAGCGGACTGCGTCGCGCAGTCGACCGCTCCCTATCGCGGCACCTGGACGGTTACGCTGGAAAACGACGTATTCACCGGTTCCGACAGCAACTATACAAACGGCCTCGGAGTGACCTGGGTGTCAAACGCCATCGACACCTACGAAGAACGAAGCTTCATTCGCAGGTGGGGCGAATTCTGGTCGTTCCTGCCGTTTGTCGGGAATCCCGGTTACCGCACGTATGTGAGCTGGTCCCTCGCCCAGGAGATGTATACGCCGGACGACATCACGGTCGCTAACCCGCCACTGGACGACCAGCCCTATGCCGGTGTTCTGTACCTCGACAGCGTCGTCTACGCGAGGAAAGAGCGTTGGACGCACGCGTGGCAGCTCAGGGTCGGCGTAGTCGGCCCGTCGTCGCGGGCCGAGAGCACGCAAAGGTGGGTCCACCAAGTCGTCGGGAGCGACAAGCCGATGGGCTGGGACACGCAGCTTCCAAACGAATTCGTCTTCAACGTGGGATACATGGGCACTTATCTGCTGGCCCAAGGGAATCTTGGCAGGTCGGCCCAATGGAGGGTTGCCCCTGTCGCCAGTGCAGCGCTCGGCAACTACTTCACCGGAGCGGGACTCGGCTTGTACGGCGAGATCGGCTGGAACCTGGTGGCTGCGGCGGGAGGAACAGCACTGCGCCAGGGGTTCAATGCGGCGTCGACGGTCGGCGCTGGACCGGTGGATCGATGGTCTGTTTCGCTGTCCGGCGGTGTCATGGGCTACGGCGTCGTCCGCTACCTTCCGCTCGACGGCACGATGTTCAAGGACAGCCGAACGGTCGACAGCAAACCATTTGTTGGCGTGGCCACAATCGGCATCGCCGTGAGGTATCGCGGCTTCGTCGGCTTCCTCGGCAGAACGTACTTCACCAAGACATTCGACACCGAGCGGCAGCCGCAAGTCGACTTCGGGACTCTGAGCTTGTCCTGGTACTACTGAAAGCTTCGAACGTCGCCACGACATCGGCCGCGCAGAGCACTGCCGGAAACCGCGTCCGGGTGTTCGCCCCCGCCCGGTTCTTACGGAGCCTACCGGCGCCTCTTCGAGCAGAACTTCACCGTCGAGGAGTTGCGCAATCTGACGCGTGTCGAGGCACCGCGTCGGCGCCGACGAAATAGCGACGAAAAGCGCGACGGCTCACTGACTACTTCCAGCGCCTTCACTACTGTTCTCTCATTGATTCATACCCCGACGACCGATTCCGCTACTCCCTCGCGTTAACTGGAAGCCCGGACTGACATCGCTGGAGCGGATGCGCCGACTCATGCCGTCCAAGGGCACCTTGGCGGCAGTGCTTCCGATCTTATTGGCGGTCGGTTTAACCGGTTGCAGCACTCCCGTTTTGCAGCCTAAGGTCGATGTGCCAGGCCACTTCGCAATGGCGGCGGAATCGGAGGTCGAGCCGGAGGCCGCCTGGTGGCAAAGCTACGGCGATCCGGTGCTGACCGACCTCATTCGCCGCGCCGCACGCGAAAACCGGGACGTCAAGATCGCCGCTGAATGCGTGCGCGCAGCGCGAGCTGGCGCCACGATCAGCCGCTCTTGACTCTTTCCCAGTGTCAGTGCAGTCGGCGGCGCGCTGCATCTAGGCATGTGGCATGACTCGGTCAGGCGGCAGGTGTTTCCCGACACTGACGTCGCCACGGGCGGCATAGGCGTTTCCTGGAAGATCGACCTCTCCGGCCGCCTGCGGGCAGGTGCAAAGGCGGCTGAGGCCGATGCCCTCGCCGTCGAGCAGGGCGCACACGGTGTTCGCCTGTTGGTGCTGACCGACGTCGCGACCAACTACTTCCCTTTGGCCGGCGCATTGCGGCAGCTCGAAACGGTCCGCGCGATATCAGCGGCTCAGGACGAGACGCTTCGTCTCGTCACCGCCAGGCATCGCGCGGGACTCGCCACGCCATTCGGCGTCGAGCGCGCGCGCGGCGATACTGCCGCTTGAGACCCTTGTCGCCGTTTCGCGGCATCGCATCGCAGTGCTGATCGGCGGCCAGGCGTTCAACGCCGCCAGCATCACGCCGTCGAGCGGCGAACCGACCGCTCCGCTGGCGCAAGCAGGGCAGCCTGCAGCGCCGCTCGAACGCAGGCCTGATCTACTCGCCGCGAAGGCGCAACTAGATGCAGCCAACGCGCGCCGGCAACAGGCTCATGCCGAACGGTTCCCGCGGCTCTTTGTCGGTGCACTGTTCGGCAGCGGCAGCGCCTACGCCAATGACTTCAGCCTGGGCGCCGCCCGCATCACGAACGCCGCAGCTCTGCTGGCGATGCCGGTCTTAAACGCCGGGCGGACGCGGGCGATCAACGACATCGCGCAGGCCGTCCAGTCCGAAGCCGCTTTGCGCTACGAAGACGCCATCGTGCGCGCCCTCGAGGATGTCGAGAACTCCCTGGCCGCCGTTCACAACGAGCGCCAGCGCGCCGAGACTCTGGCAGCGGCTGCCGCATCGGCCGAGGCGGCGTTCAGCGGCGCGCAGTCGCTCTACAACCGCGGACAGATCGACCTGTCGTGTTGGTCATCCCGCGCGGCGCCAAACTGCGGATCCCGCCTCCCTGGCGCGACAGCCGTTGGCGGTCGCGCACCCGCATGCCATCCTGCGTCGCCCGCTGCAGGCTGAGCGCCCCGGCCGCCGCCAGTTTCATCGCTGGCGGACTGTGGACCAGGGCCGATCCGGCGACAACGTTCTGCACCGGCGCCCGATTCTCACTGGTTGCACTGGCAGGGGTCGCGGCGCAACGCTGAGCGCGGCTACTCGGCAGCGCCGATGGCTCAGCCGCCATCCGCCAAGCGAAACGATCCGCCGCAGCTGCGTTCAGCCGAAGCGAAACGCGCTTTGCACCGCCCCCATAACGCGATCCTCGAAGATTTTCGCCCCGCCGTCGCTGCCGGCGGCGCCCGCCGCGACCATGAGCGGGATCAGGTGCTCTTCACGCGGCGCGGCCTCGCGGCCGCCGGGCGCGCCAGCCCAGTTCAGCAAGCGCCGATTACGCTCGGCCGCATCGGGATGGGTACTCGCCTCGGTCAGCCAGGCGTTGAACTCGAGGCCATGGACCTCGGCCGAGCGCGTGCGCCAAGCGCGCATCATCACCCCCATGTTGTGGTAGCTGTTGCCGGAGCCGACGATGAACACCCCCTCGTCGCGCAGCGGGACCAGGGCCTGTCCCGCCGTCAGCTGAGCCGCCGGATCGAGATCGCCGCGCAGCGATAACTGCACGCAGGGTATGTCGGCCGCAGGAAAGGCAACCTTGAGCGGCACGAACACGCCGTGATCGAAGCCGCGCGCTGTGTCGAAGCCGCAGGGCAGCCCCGCCTCACCCAACAACGCAGCCACCCGCTCCGAGAGCCCGGGGGCGCCCGGCGCAGGCCAGGTGAGCTCGTAGGTGTGCGGCGGGAAACCGCCATAGTCGAAAAGAAGCGGCGGCGCGGCCTGCTTCTGCACGGTGAACTGCGGCGCCTCCCAGTGAGCGGAGATCACGAGCAAGGCGCGTGGCCGCTCGGGCAGAAGCCCGGGCAGCCCTTCCAGAAACGCGCGATGCCGCACCCAGGCGTCGGGCGGATCCCACTCCATGAAGAAGCAGGGGCCGCCGCCGTGCGGGATGAACAGCGTGGGCTGGCGCATCAAAGCTCGGTATAGCCCTTGGCATCCGGCGTGTAGAAGGTGGCAGGATCAGGTCGCCTGAGCACCGCGCCGGTCTTGAGCCTTTGAACCAGATCCGGATTGGCGATGAACGGGCGGCCGAAGGCCACGAGATCGCCTTTGCCTGCGTCCAAATCGGCATTGGCACGCGCCGCGTCATAGCCGCCGGAAAGGATGTACTTGCCCTTGTAGGCCACGCGCAAATTCGCTTCGAGAACCTCGTTCACGGGCGGTGCGCCCATGGAGCTGTGATCGACGACATGGATATAGGCCAGGCTGATGACGTTGAGCGCCTCGGTGAGTCGCAGAAACAGGGCGTCCGTTTCGGCATCGGGTGCCATGCCGTTGAACACGCCATAGGGCGAGATGCGTATGCCGACCCGCTCCGCGCCGATCGCCGCCGCCGCAGCACGAGACACTTCCACGGCGAAGCGGATGCGGCCGTCCAGGCGGCCGCCCCACCGATCGGTGCGATGGTTGGACGTCGTGTTGAGGAACTGGTCGATGAGATAGCCGTTCGCCCCGTGCAGTTCAACGCCGTCGAAGCCGGCGGCCACGGCGTTCCTGCAGGCTGCGGCGTATTCCTGGATCGCCGTCGCGATGTCCTGCTCCGACATTTCGAGCGGCACGGGATGAGGCTGCATCCCTTCGGTGTCCGTCCACATCTCGCCCGGCGCGGCGATGGCCGTGGGCCCGAACAGGCGGGCGCCCGGCGGCAGGTTGGCAGGATGCCCGACTCGCCCAGTGTGCATGAGCTGCACGAAGATACGGCCACCCGCGCCGTGCACGGCGTCGGTCACCCGGCGCCAGCCTGCCACCTGCGCCTCGGAATACAGGCCGGGGATGCGCGCATAGCCCAGGCCGTTGGGCGATGGCGAAGTGCCTTCGGTGATGAGCAGCCCGGCCTCGGCGCGCAGGCTGTAGTACTTGGCCATCAATTCGTTCGGCACATTGCCAAGCGCGCGCGAGCGGGTCATCGGCGACATGACGATGCGACTGGGAAGGGACAGCGGGCCGAGTCGGAAAGGCGTGAACAGTGTGGTCATCAGATGGGCCTCATGGACTACTTTCGAGTGCTGGTCTTATATAGTAACCTTGACCATCAAGACAAGAAGGCACGCGCCCCGCCCTTGGTTACAGCCTGAGAACCGACATGACGACTGACGACCTGCACGCCGATGCCGCATCGGATCTTGATCAGGAGTCCTCTTCGACAGGACACCGCAGTTGCCCCGTACGCGACGTCCTGGACCGCCTGGGCGACAAGTGGTCGACGCTGATGCTGGTGACCCTCTCGCACCGTCCGCAGCGATTCAACGCGTTAGCCCGCGCCGTACCCGACATCTCGCGCCGGATGCTGACCGAGACCCTGCGGCACCTGGAGCGTGACGGCTTGATCTGGCGCGAGGTCACGCCCTCGACACCCCCCTCGGTGCACTAT
>NZ_DAOKZG010000083.1:0-6725 GCF_035325765.1 Ottowia sp. | reverse complement strand
CGCGCGCCGGCATCGTGCACCGCCTCGACAAGGACACCAGCGGCCTGCTGGTGGTGGCGCGTTCGCGCCCGGCCATGGACGCCCTGGTGGCCCAGATCGCGGCGCGCCAGATCCGGCGCGAATACCTGGCTCTGGCGCACCGGCCCTGGCGCGGACCGCCCGAGCGTGACGTCGAGGCGGCGATCGGCCGGGATCCGCGCAACCGCCTGCGCATGGCGGTGGTGGACCTCGCGCGCCTGCCCGGCAAGCCGGCGCGCACCCATTGCGCGCTGCTGCAGAACGCCGAGCAGGGCTGCCTGCTGCGCTGCCGGCTCGACACCGGGCGCACGCACCAGATTCGCGTGCATCTGGCACACCTGGGGCATCCGCTGGTGGGTGACGTCCTGTATGGCGGCGCGCCGGCGGCCGGCATGACGCGCCAGGCGCTGCACGCGCGGCGCCTGGCCTTCTCGCACCCGGTGACGGGGGCGGCGCTGGATTTCCGGGCGCCGCTGCCGAATGATCTGGCCGCCGCGCTGGCGGCCTGGGGCCTTACAATGCCGGCTGATGACGCGGGCGCGGCGTCCGGGGGAGCACGCATCGTTCGTCGCTGACCCGCAACGCCCGCCATGGCGCCGCACCGGCCCGGTCGCGGGCGCGAATCGCGTGCGAGCACGCGCACCTTCCTGACTTCCTGGTTCTGAGATTCAAGCTGTGACCTCCGCGGACGCCAAGCGCATCCTTGAAACCGCGCTCATCTGCGCGCAGCAGCCCCTCGCGCTGCGCGAGTTGCGCGTGCTGTTCCAGGAAGGCGTCGGCGCCGATACGCTGAAGGACCTGCTGCTCGAGCTGCAGGAGGACTGGGCCCAGCGCGGCGTCGAGCTGGTCCAGGTGGCCAGTGGCTGGCGCTTCCAGAGCCGGCCCGAGATGCGCGAATACCTGGATCGGCTGAATCCCGAAAAACCGCCGCGCTACACGCGCGCCACGCTGGAGACGCTGGCCATCATCGCCTACCGCCAGCCCGTCACGCGCGGCGACATGGAGGACATTCGCGGCGTCACCATCAATTCGCAACTGCTCAAGCAACTCGAGGACCGCGGCTGGGTCGAGGTGATCGGGCACCGCGAGACGGTGGGCCGCCCCGCGCTCTACGCGACCACGCGCCAGTTCCTCGACGACCTGGGGCTGGCGTCGCTGGAGCAGCTCCCGCTGCTGGAAAGCGCGTCCGACCAGGCGGCCAGCATGTTCGATGCGCTGGCACCGGAAGACGAAGCGGGCCCGGCCAGCGTGGGGGTGTCGGATGCCGCGCCGGCGCAGGCGGAAGCTGCAGCCGCGGCGCCATCGCCTGACCAGCCAGCCGCGGCCGCGCCCGGCGAAGAGACGGCTGACGCCGCGCCCGGCGAAGAGGCGACTGACGCCGCACCGGAAGCGGCGCCAGCGTCGGCGGCGGCGAGTCCCGGCGACGAGGTGACCGACGTCGACGATGGCGGTCCGGTGGCGCTCAGCGAGGACGCGCGTTCATGAAACCGGAGCGCCGCGCCGAGCCGGCATCCGCCGAGGAAGCCCAAGGGCCCGAGGCCACCAGGGCCGAAGCGGCGATCACGCAGGTCGTGCCGGGCGGCACGCCGCCCGCGCCGCGCAGCGGGCGGCGTCGAGACACGGCGTCCGCCGGCGACGACGATGTCCCCGTGGCCTTCGAGGACCTGGTTTCGGGCCGCTTCGACGCTGAGGCGGACACGCCGCCAGCCCCGCCCAAGCGCGTGCTGCTGCCCCAGCCCGAGCAGCCCAAGCTGCACAAGGTACTGGCCCAGGCCGGGCTGGGCTCCCGGCTGGAGATGGAGCAGCTGATCCTGGAAGGCCGCATTTCGGTCAACAACCAGCCGGCGCACATCGGCCAGCGCATCCAGTTTGGCGACCAGGTGCGCGTCAACGGCAAGCCGATCCGCCTGCGCATCACGCCGCCGCCGGCGCGCGTGCTCGCCTACCACAAGCCGGTTGGCGAGGTGGTGACGCACGATGATCCGCAGAACCGACCGACCGTGTTCCGCAGGCTGCCGCGGCTGGCCCAGGGCAAGTGGCAGTCGGTCGGCCGCCTGGACCTGAACACCGAGGGCCTCTTGCTGTTCACCAACTCCGGGGAGCTGGCGAACCGCCTGATGCATCCGCGCTTCGGCCTCGAGCGCGAATACGCGGTGCGCGTGCTGGGAGCGCTCAGCGAGGACGAGAAGCAGCGCCTGTTGACGGGCGTGGAGCTGGGCGATGGCCTCGCGCAGTTCCTGGCCATCCACGAGGAAGCCGAGGGCGAGGGTGCCAACCGGTGGTATCGCGTCACCATCGCCGAGGGGCGCAACCGCGAGGTGCGGCGCATGATCGAGGCCGTGGGCCACGCCGTGAGCCGGCTGATCCGCATCCGGTACGGTGCCGTGGTGCTGCCGCGAGGCCTGCGCCGCGGCCAGTGGATGGAACTGGGCGAGCGTGAGCTGCATGCGCTGGGCGTGGCCTCGGGCACGCCCGAGCACGTGCTGCGCGGTGGGCGCGAGCCCGATGCATCCCGCCCGCAGGCGGTGCCGCGTCGTGGCCGCGGCGACCGCGCGCGCAGCAGCGGGCCACGGCCCAGCATGGCCGGTACCCCGGCGCCGCGCCGCCCGGGGCCATCCGCTTCGCGGCGCAGCGGGGTCGATGCGCCTGCCCAGCGCGGACAGCCCGATCCGCTGCGCACCGCACAGGGCTACATCGGCGCCGACGGATTCAAGCGCCCGGGCAGCGGCGCGGCACGCGGCGCGCGCCGCTCGCCCGGCGGCGGCCGGCGTCGCGGTTGAGCGTTGCGCCGCGCGCGGCGCCGCCTGTCGCGCGGGCAGGACTGGTCCGCGCCGGCTAAAATAAAGAGTTTTGCAGCGCGCGCAAGTCGCGTTCCCCCTCCCTTTTTCGGAAGCCCCATTCATGGCCATTCAACGCACCCTCTCCATCATCAAGCCCGACGCCGTCGCCAAGAACGTGATCGGCCAGATCTACGCGCGCTTCGAGGCCGCTGGCCTGAAGATCGCCGCCGCGCGCATGCAGCACCTGTCGCGACGCGAGGCCGAGCAGTTCTACGCCGTGCACAAGGAGCGCCCGTTCTTCAAGGACCTGGTCGAGTTCATGATTTCCGGCCCGGTGATGATCCAGGTGCTGGAGGGCGAGAACGCCATTGCCAAGAACCGCGAACTGATGGGCGCGACCGACCCGAAGAAGGCCGACAAGGGCACGATCCGGGCCGACTTCGCCGATTCGATCGACGCCAACGCGGTGCATGGCTCGGATGCGCCGGAGACGGCGGCGGTCGAGGTCGCCTTCTTCTTCCCCGCCCTGGCGATCTACAACCGCTGATTGGCGCGGCACGCTGCGCACGCATGACCGATTCTGCTGTCGTCAACCTGCTCGACCTTGACCAGGAAGGCCTGGTGGCCTTCTGCGAGCAGCTGGGCGAGAAGCGCTTCCGCGCCGTCCAGCTGCTGCGCTGGATCCACCAGCGCGGCGTCGCCGACTTCGGCCAGATGAGCGACCTGGCGAAGGTGCTGCGTGACAAGCTCGCCGGCCGCGCCATCGTGGCGGCGCCGCCGGTGCTGAGCCAGCATGAATCGAAGGACGGCACCATCAAGTGGCTGTTCGACGTCGGCGGCGGCAACGCCATCGAGACGGTCTACATCCCCGAGGACGATCGCGGCACGCTGTGCATCTCCTCGCAGGCCGGCTGTGCCGTCGGCTGCCGCTTCTGCTCCACCGGCCACCAGGGCTTCTCGCGCAACCTGACAACCGGCGAGATCGTCGCCCAGCTCTGGTTTGCCGAGCATTTCCTGCGCCGGCACCTGAAGCGCGACGAGCGCGTCATCACCAACGTGGTGATGATGGGCATGGGCGAGCCGCTGCAGAACTACGCGCGCGTGTTGCCGGCGCTGCGCCTGATGCTGGACGACCAGGCCTACGGCCTGTCGCGCCGTCGCGTCACGGTCTCGACCTCGGGCGTGGTGCCCATGATCGACCGCCTGGCGCAGGATTGCCCGGTGGCACTGGCGGTGTCGCTGCACGCGCCGGACGACGCGCTGCGCGACCAGCTGGTGCCGCTCAACCGCAAGCACCCGATCGACGAGCTGCTGGCCACCTGCGTCGCCTACCTGGAACACGCGCCGCGCGATTTCATCACCTTCGAATACGTCATGCTCGACGGCGTCAACGACGGCCCCGATCAGGCGCGGGCGCTGGTCGAGCGGGTGCGTGCGCATCCCGGCCTGCGCTGCAAGTTCAACCTGATCCCGTTCAACCCGTTTCCCGCCTCGGGGCTGGTGCGCTCGCCCGATGCGCGCGTGCAGGCCTTCGCGCGCATCCTGAACCAGGCCGGCTTCGTCACCACCGTGCGCAAGACGCGTGGCGACGACATCGACGCCGCCTGCGGCCAGCTGGCGGGCGACGTGCAGGACCGCACCCGCGTGCACGAGCGCATGGCGGGGCGCGACACCATCGTCGTGCGGCGCACGCGCGCGGCGCGGCCGACCAAGGAGGTTTCATGACGCCCATCGTCTCGCGCTCCCGCCTGCTGCTGCTCTGTGCCGGCCTGGTGCTGGCCGCGTCGGCCTTGCTCAGCGGCTGTGCCACGCCGGTCGACACGGTCGCGACGCCCAGCGAATGGCAGACGCCGGCGGACGACAGCGAGGCGCGCCGGCGGGCGCGCACGCGCCTCGCGCTGGCCAGCGGCTACTACGAGAACGGGCAGTACGCAGTGGCACTGGACGAGCTGAAGAAGACGCTGCAGATCGACCCCGGCTTCCCCGACGCCTACAACCTGGGCGGACTGATCTACCTGGCGCTGGGCGACCGCGCGCTGGCGGCCTCGCACTTCCAGCGCGCCCTCGCGCTCAACCCGCGCGATGCCGACGCCATGCACAACCTCGGCTGGCTGGAGTGCGAGAACGGCCGCTATGCCGAGGCCGCGGCGCTGTTCCAGCGCGCGGTGGCGGTGCCGACCTACGGCGGTCGTGCCAAGACGCTGATGACGCAGGGCATCTGCGAGGCCCGCGCAGGGCAGCCGGAGCAGGCCGAGGCGACCCTCATGCGCGCCTACGAACTGGATGCCGGCAACCCGGTGACCGGATACAACCTGGCCCTGCTGCTGTTCCGGCGCGGCGAGCTGGAACGGGCGCGCTTCTACATCCGGCGCCTCAACAACAGCGAGCTGGCCAACGCCGAATCGCTGTGGCTGGGCATCCGAGTGGAGCAGCGCCTTCGAGACCAACGCGCCATGGAGCAGCTGGCGTCGCAGCTGCGCCAGCGGTTCCCGCAATCGCGTGAGCTGATCGCCTACGAGCGGGGCCAGTTCGATGAATGACGAGCTGCTGTCGACGCTGCCGGCGCCGCTCGAGGCGCGGCCTGCGCAACCGCCGGCGTCGGCCGGCGCCATGCTGCGCCAGCTGCGCGAATCGGCCGGGGTCGATGCGGCCCTGCTGGCCAGCGCCATGAAGGTGTCGCTGCAGAAGCTCGAGGCGCTGGAGCACGACCGGCTCGATCAGCTGCCGGACGTGACTTTCGCGCGCGGCCTGGCCTCGTCGATCTGCCGCGCCTTCGGCGCCGATCCGGCACCCGTGCTCGAGCGCATGCCCGTGGTGGCGCCCGGCCTGCGTGCGACCGGCAGCAAGCTCAATCAGCCGTTCCGGCGCAGCAGCGACGGGCCCGAGTCGATCCTGAGCAGCCGCGGCGCCCGCCCCTGGCTGATCGCGGTATTGGCGTTGTTGCTGGGCGCCTTGCTGCTGTGGTTGTGGCCGACGTCGCCGATCCAGATGGGGCCGCCCGAGTCCGCGACGGAGGCGCCGGACGAGGCCGCGTCGTCCTCGGCGGCCGGTCAGGAGGCCGCCATCGCGCCGCCGCCGCCGGTCGAGGCGACGCCGGCGGAGGCGCCGCCGCCACCCCCGGAAGAGAGCGCTGCGCCGGCGCCCCCGGAAGCGGTGGTCGCGCCCCCAACCGCGGAGCCGGCACCGTTGCCCATGCTGACGCTCAAGGCCAGCGACGAGACCTGGATCACGGTGCGCGACGGCAGTGGCAAGACGCTGGTCAATCGGGTCCTGGCAGCGAACGAGACGCTGGCGCTCGACGGCGTCGCGCCGCTGGCGGTGACCGTGGGGCGCAAGGACGCGGTGCAGGTCGAGGTGCGTGGCAAGCCGCTGGACATCCGCCGGCTCGGCAACAGCTCCGTGGCCCGCTTCCAGGTGAACGAATGAACGCTCCATTGCCCCTCCCGCAGCCGATCGCCCTGGTCGCACCGGCCGCGCGCCGCACGCGCCAGGCCCGCATTCGCTGGGGCCAGCGCGTGGTCACCGTCGGTGGCGACGCGCCGGTGCGCGTGCAGTCCATGACCAACACCGATACCCAGGACGCCGCGGCCACGGCGCGTCAGGTGAAGGAACTGGCACTGGCCGGCAGCGAGCTGGTGCGCATCACCGTGAACACGCCCGAGGCCGCGGCCCAGGTGCCGCGCATCCGCGAGCGCCTCGACCGGATGGGCGTGGACGTGCCGCTGGTGGGCGACTTCCACTACAACGGCCACCGCCTGCTCACCGAGCATCCGGACTGCGCACAGGCGCTGTCCAAGTACCGCATCAACCCGGGCAACGTGGGCAAGGGCGCCAAGCACGACGCGCAGTTCGGCCAGATGATCGAGGTCGCGCTGAAGTGGGACAAGCCGGTGCGCATCGGCGTCAACTGGGGCAGCCTGGACCAGG
>NZ_DAOKZG010000082.1:0-7084 GCF_035325765.1 Ottowia sp. | reverse complement strand
ACACGCTGGCGCTGGTGCGCGCCGTGATGAACGACAAGCAGGCCGCCGAGTTCGAGCGCACCAAGGAGTGCAACTTCGCCATCGCGCCAGCGGGCATTGGGCGCTTTCGCTGCAACGCCTTCGTGCAGCAGGGCAACATCGGCATGGTGCTGCGCGTGATCCCGCAGGAGCTGCCCACCATCGACGGCCTGGGCATGCCACAGATCCTCAAGGAGGTGGCGATGACCAAGCGCGGCCTGACCATCCTGGTGGGGGCTACCGGCTCCGGCAAGTCGACCACGCTGGCGGCGATGGTGGACTGGCGCAACATCAACAGCCAGGGCCACATCATCACGATCGAGGACCCGGTCGAGTTCGTGCATCCGCACAAGAATTGCATCGTCACGCAGCGCGAGGTCGGCCTGGACACGGAGGACTGGGAGGCGGCGCTGAAGAACAGCCTGCGCCAGGCACCCGACGTGATCCTGATGGGCGAGATCCGCGACCGCGAGACCATGGAGCACGCGGTCGCGTTTGCCGAGACCGGCCACCTGTGCCTGGCGACGCTGCACGCCAACAGTGCCAACCAGGCACTGGACCGCATCATCAACTTCTTCCCCGAGGAGCGACGGGCGCAGCTGCTGATGGACCTGTCGCTCAACCTGCGCGCCCTGATCTCGCAGCGCCTGATCGCCAAGCAGGATGCCAAGGGTCGCACGGCGGTGGTCGAGATCATGATCAACTCGCCCTTCATCTCCGACCTGATCTTCAAGGGCGAGGTCGGCGAGATCAAGGAAGCGATGAAGAAGAGCCGCGAGCTCGGCATGCAGACCTTCGACCAGGCGCTGTTCGACGCCTTCGAGGCCAACCTGATCACCTACGAAGACGCGCTGCGCAACGCCGATTCGGCCAACGACCTGCGCCTGCAGATCAAGCTGACCAGCAAGCGCGCCAAGGAGCGCGACCTGGCCGCGGGCACCGAACACCTGCAAATCATGTGAATGGGGACACGGCTCGTGCAATGAGCTCCCCGCGGCTCCACTCGCTGTGCGATGGCGTGGCTGCCCCCTGGGCACTGCTCGGCTACCCGTGGGGCGCAGGGCCCCTTGGAGGCAGCGCAGCATGGAAGCGTGGTGCCGAAGGCGCACCCGGAGGCCAGGAGGACCGCCGCCATCGGATCCGGGTCGTTTCATGCTTCAGAGGTCGGACGAAGCGCGGTGGAGCAGCGGGCACCGATTTGCCTGCAAGAATCGCAAGGTGGCTTCGCTGCGCTCCGATGGCAGGGAAGATCATTTCGTGATGCCGGTGCGAGCCGGCGCCATGTGTCCTCTTTTGGCGCGCCAGGCGGCATGAGGCGCTGATGCGCCTCCGCGCCGCTTGCGCCGTGCTGCGCGATCCCGGGACGCCTGGCCGACTTCAATGCCCGGGACAGCCCGCCCACCGACTTGTGCGGCTGCTTCTTACAATCGTCGCATGAACGCCTCCATCCAGAGCAAGACCTACGAACCCTGTCCTGCCCGTGCCGTGGCCTTCCTCGGCCTCGGCGTGATGGGCTATCCGATGGCGGGCCACCTGGCGCTGGCTGGCCACCGCGTCACGGTCTACAACCGGACCGCGGCGCGTGCCGAAGCGTTCTGCGTCGAATTCGAGGCCACCGAGGCGGTGCGCCTGGCGCGCACGCCCGCGCAGGCGGCGGAGGGTGCCGACATCGTGTTCAGCTGCGTCGGCAACGACGATGACCTGCGCCAGGTGGTGCTGGGGCCCCATGGCGCGCTCGCCGGCATGCGCCCGGACGCGGTGCTGGTCGACCACACCACGGCCTCGGCCGACGTCGCGCGCGAACTGGATGCGGCTGCCCGTGCGCACGGGTGGCACTTCATCGACGCGCCGGTTTCGGGCGGCCAGGCGGGCGCCCAGAAGGGTGTGCTCACGGTAATGTGCGGTGGTGACCCCCAGGTGTTCGAGCGCGTGCGACCCGTGGCCATGGCCTTTGCACGCGCCGTCACCCTGCTCGGGCCCAGCGGCGCCGGCCAGCTCGCCAAGATGGTGAACCAGATCGCCGTGGCCGGCGTGGTGCAGGGCCTGGCCGAGGCGATCGCGTTCGGCCAGCAGGCCGGACTGGACATGCACCAGGTGCTGCAGGTGATCAGCCAGGGCGCGGCGCAGAGCTGGCAGATGGAACAGCGCGGCCCCACCATGATCGAGGACCGCTTCGACTTCGGCTTTGCCGTCGACTGGATGCGCAAGGACCTGGGCCTGGTGCTGCAGGAAGGGCGCCGCAACGGCGCCCGCCTACCGGTGACGGCGCTGATCGAGCAGTTCTATGCCGACGTCCAGGCCCTGGGCGGCGGCCGCTGGGACACCTCCAGCCTCATCAAGCGGCTGCGCTGAAGCCGCCGCCGCCGAATCCGGGCTTGCCGCACGGGTCCGAGTCGGGTGGATGACCCCATCCGCGGGCGCCGGATGACCCCCGCCGACCCGCCACCCTGAAAGCGAAACCGCAGCCCTGAGCCCTGCGCGCGGGGAATTGACTGCCAGCGCGCACCGTCCAAGGCGCCCGGCCAGCCGGCAGGCAGACAGGTCGAACCGGGTTGCGCCGCGACGGCGGTCGGCCCGACCGCGCTGTTGCACCAGGGCAACCATCATGAATTTTTTTGCCGGGCAGGGGTGACGGGCCCGAACAATCAGCATATGATTTCAATAGTTACATGTAGTCACAGCCATCGGACTGAAGCCAACAGCAGCTGTCGAATGCGCCCATCCGTGTTGCCCTCGCCGTAGCCGGCAAGGGCCAGCGTTGCGACATCCCAGGCGTTTGCACGCCCGGGAATCGCGTGAACCGGAACCCAATCCGCGCACTCCGGTGCACGGGGCGAAGACGACATTGCGGGGCCTGGCGAGAGGCGTGCCAGCGAGTGTGTAGCGCGCTCAGCCAGTCGACGAACCTGCTCGACGCCGCCAAGGCCAGCGCCCATCGGGTCCCGAGACGATCGCGAGCGGTCCACTGACGTTTTTGGGTCCAAGCAAAAGGAGTCTGCCGATGGCGACCGCAGCCAATCTGTCCCTGCCGACAGCCGCCAGTCCCGCGGTCACCAAGACCGCGAGTCCCCAGGTATCGCCCGCCCTGGCGCGCGAGCGCCGGCGCGTGATCGTCGCCTCGGCGCTGGGAACCATGTTCTAGTGCAGTGTTTCACGCTATCAGGCACTTATAAAAGCCAGAAAAAGGTTTGCGGCAAGGCGCGGTTCGCAGCCAATGCCGGCGGCCTTGGCAAGAACTGCAACGCCGCCGCGAGCCTTTTTCTGGCTTCCCGCAGGGCGAGCCGCCAAGGGGCCATCTGCTTTGTTGCGTGGCCTTGACATGGACCCACCATGCCTGCGGCCACGCGCCGCGCAGCTGGCCCCTTGGCGACTCGTTATAAGTACCTGATAGCGTGAAACACTGCACTAGTGGTACGACTTCTACCTGTACGGCACGCTGGCCGTCATCATCGGCCAGCAGTTCTTCTCCAACCTCGAGCCGACCGCGCAACTGGTGTTCTCGCTGCTCGCGTTCGCCGCCGGCTTCGTGGCGCGGCCGTTCGGCTCGCTGGTATTCGGGCGCCTGGGTGACCTGGTCGGACGCAAGTACACCTTCCTCATCACCATCATCATCATGGGCGTGTCGACCTTCCTGGTCGGCGTGCTGCCCACCTATGCCAGCATCGGCGTGGCCGCACCGATCATCCTGATCGTGCTGCGCCTGCTGCAGGGGCTGGCGCTGGGCGGCGAATACGGCGGTGCCGCAACCTACGTGGCCGAATGGGCGCCGCAGAACAAGCGCGGCGCCTACACCTCGTGGGTCCAGATGACCGCCACCGGCGGCCTGCTGCTGAGCCTGCTGGTATTGATGGGCACGCAGGCCGCGATGGATGCCGAGCGCTTTGCGCAGTGGGGATGGCGCGTGCCATTCCTGCTGTCCTTCGTGCTGCTGGTGATCAGCGTCTATGTGCGGCTCAGCCTGCGCGAGTCGCCGCCGTTCATGGCCCTGCGCGCCCAGCAGAAGACGTCGCGCTCGCCGCTGCTGGAGTCCTTCGGGCAATGGAAGAACCTGCGCGTCGTGATCCTGGCCCTGTTCGGACTGACCGCGGGCCAGGCCGTGATCTGGTATACGGGGCAGTTCTACGCGCTCTTCTACCTGACCCAGGTGCTGCACGTGGACAGCACGACGACCTACATGATGGTCGCGCTGGCGCTGCTGATCGGCATGCCGTTCTTTGTCGTGTTCGGCACGCTGTCCGACCGCATCGGGCGCAAGCCGATCATCATGGCCGGCTGCCTGCTGGCCATCTTCACCTACTACCCCGCCTTCTCGGCGCTGACGCGCGCCGCCAACATCGACCTGGCGGCGGCACAGGCGAGCACCCACGTGATCCTGAAGGCCCATCCGAACGAGTGCTCGTTCCAGTTCAACCCGACCGGCACCGCGCGCTTCACCAGTTCCTGCGACATCGCCAAGCAGGTGCTGGCGCGCGCCTCGGTCAGCTACGAGACCATCCCCGCCCTGCCCGGCTCGCTCGCCACCATCCAGATCGGCCCCGACGTCATCCAGAGCCATGACGCCAGCGCGCTGTCGCCGGCGGAAGCCAAGGCGCAGGCGGCCGAATTCAGCGCCCAGGTGAGCGCCACGCTGCGCAAGGACGGCTATCCGGAAAAGGCCGATCCGGCCAAGATGGACAAGCCGACCATCATCGCCATCCTGGTCTACCTGGTGATCCTGGCAACCATGGTCTACGGGCCGATCGCCGCGGCACTGGTCGAGCTGTTCCCCACGCGCATCCGCTACACCTCGATGAGCCTGCCCTATCACATCGGCAACGGCTGGTTCGGCGGCCTGGTCCCGACGGCGGCCTTTGCCATCGTGGCCCAGACCGGCGATCTGTACAGCGGGCTGTGGTACCCGATCGGGATCGCCGCCATGACCGTCGTGGTCGGCGTCATGTTCCTGCCGGAAACCCGGGGAGTGAACATCTACGCCGCGGATTGACGCCCACAGGGTGACCGGCGCGTGACGCGCATGCGAACCAACCTGCGCGCGACCGGGCCGAACGCCCCGGTCGCCGGCCAGCCGCGCGAGCGAACACGACTTCATGAGCTGCCATGCGATACCTGAAGACCGCACTCGGATTGAACGCCCTGAAGGAGCGGTCGGGTGCGCTGTCGCAGCGCCAGCGTTCGGCCTTCATCCTGTTCGACGGCACGCGCACCAGCGCCGAGGTGCTCCAGGCGACGGCCAACCTGGGCATCACCCAGGCGGACCTCGAGCACATGGTGGCGCTGGGCTTCCTGGCTCCGGCAAACGGGGCGGGCAGCGCGCCTGCGGCGGCCGGTCCAGCCGTCAGCCAAAACACGCCGCCGGCCTCGGCAGCGACGCCACCAGCGGGCGACGATGCCTTCTTTCAGGCCTACCGCATCGCAACGGAACTCGCCTCGGGGCTCGGCCTGGGCGGCCTGCTGCTGAACCTTGCGGTTGAATCGGCGCAGGATTCGGCTCAGTTGCGGGCGCTGCTGCCCCGGTTGCGCAAGGCCCTCGGCGCCGAGAAGTGCCTGCCGCTCGAGCAGGCGCTGCATGGACCCGAAGCCTAGGGAAACTCTGCAGAAAGCGCTTCGAGATGTGCTGGTGCGAAGCGGTCGAGCCGACTGGCGGTTTCAATCCATCGGCAGCCCTGTGCGAGATCCTTTCCGGCCGGTTCGCAGGCCATTTGGTCCCTTGCGGGCGCACTCATGCCTTGGTTCCCAGCAAACTACGGCGCGCCATCCACAGGTTCGACAGCGCAAACAGCGTGTGCAACTGCGCAGTGTTCTTTGCCAAACCCCGGTAGCGCACCTTGACGTGGCCCCATTGCCGCTTGATCACCCGAAACGGGTGCTCGACCTTGGCTCGAATGCTGGCCTTGAGGCGTTCGAGTTGGTCGGTCAAGTCATCCAGGGGCTTGGTCTTGTCCAACTGCTTGCGCCTGCCCGGCCGCATGGAGATGTTCCAGCGCACGGTGCTCTTGGCGTCAGGCCGCTTGTCGGCGCCCTGGTAGCCGGCGTCGCCCCAGGCCTCAGTCTCTTGGCCGTGCAACAGCGTGTTGGCCTCCACCACGTCATTGACGCTGCCCGCCGTGCCGCGCACGGTGTGCACCAGACCCGAGTCGGCATCCACACCGATGTGAGCCTTCATGCCGAAATACCACTGTTTGCCCTTTCGGCTCTGCTTCATCTGCGGATCGCGCTGGCCCGAGGCGTTCTTGGTGGAGCTGGGCGCAGCAATCAACGTGGCGTCAACCACCGTGCCGACGCGTAGCAGCAAGCCCTTGGCGCCCAGCAATTCGTTGACCAGCGCCAGGATCTGCTCGGCCAGCTTGTGTTCTTCCAGCAGACGGCGAAACCGCAGGATGGTGGTCTCGTCGGGCACGGCTGTGTCCCAGTTCAGACCCGCGAATTCCCGAAACATCGGCACGTCATGCAGCGCCTCTTCCATCGCCGGATCGCTCAGCGTGAACCACTGCTGCATGAAGTGGATGCGCAGCATCGTCTCTACGGCAAACGGCGGGCGTCCGCGTTTGCCTTCGGGCGCATACGGCGCGATCAGGGCCACCAGCGCGGCCCAGGGCACCACCTGCTCCATCTCGGACAGAAACTCGCGCTTGCGGGTGCGCTTGGTCGTCAGGTTCAGACCCAGGTCGGCTTGTTGCATGGTTCAAGATTCTCACTGCACTGCGCCTCGCTCAGCACATCGCCGCGGGATTTGTGCAGACTTTCCCTAGTGCAGTGTTTCACGCTATCAGGTACTTATAAAAGCCAGAAAATGGTTTGCGGCAAGGCGCAGTTCGCAGCCAATGCCGGCGGCCTTGGCAAGAACTGCAACGCCGCCGCGAGCCTTTTTCTGGCTTCCCGCAGGGCGAGCCGCCAAGGGGCCATCTGCTTTGTTGCGTGGCCTTGACATGGACCCACCATGCCTGCGGCCACGCGCCGCGCAGCTGGCCCCTTGGCGACTCGTTATAAGTACCTGATAGCGTGAAACACTGCACTAGTCTTACTGTGTTATAAGTCAAGGCATTATGCGATGAACTTCACGTGAGAG
>NZ_DAOKZG010000081.1:0-7377 GCF_035325765.1 Ottowia sp. | reverse complement strand
GGTAGATGCCCAGCGCCGCGATGTCGCGCGACAGCACCACGGTGGAGTCCAGGTGCGCGAAGGTGGTGGCGGGCGACGGGTCGGTCAGGTCGTCGGCCGGCACGTAGACGGCCTGGATCGAGGTGATCGAGCCCACCTTGGTCGAGGTGATGCGCTCCTGCAGGCGGCCCATCTCCTCGGCCAGCGTCGGCTGGTAGCCCACCGCCGACGGCATGCGGCCCAGCAGCGCCGAGACTTCGGTGCCAGCCAGCGTGTAGCGGTAGATGTTGTCGACGAAGAACAGCACGTCGCGACCCTCGTCGCGGAACGACTCGGCGATCGTCAGGCCCGTCAGCGCCACGCGCAGGCGGTTGCCCGGCGGCTCGTTCATCTGGCCGTACACCATGGCCACCTTGGACTCGCCGAGGTTGTCGAGGTTGACCACGCCCGACTCGGCCATCTCGTGGTAGAAGTCGTTGCCCTCGCGGGTGCGCTCGCCCACGCCGGCGAACACCGACAGGCCCGAGTGCGCCTTGGCGATGTTGTTGATCAGCTCCATCATGTTGACGGTCTTGCCGACGCCGGCGCCGCCGAACAGGCCCACCTTGCCGCCCTTGGCGAACGGGCAGATCAGGTCGATCACCTTGATGCCGGTTTCCAGCAGCTCCTGCGAGGGCGAGAGCTCGTCATAGCTCGGCGCCTTGCGGTGGATCGAGGCGGTCAGCGCCTGGTCGATCGGGCCGCGCTCGTCGATCGGGTTGCCCAGCACGTCCATGATGCGGCCGAGCGTGGCCGGCCCCACCGGCACGGTGATCGGCGCCGAGGTGTTGGTCACCATCATGCCGCGGCGCAGGCCGTCCGACGAGCCCAGCGCGATGGTGCGCACCACGCCGTCGCCGAGCTGCTGCTGCACTTCCAGCGTCAGTGCCGAGCCTTCCATCTTGAGCGCATCGTAGACGCGCGGCATGTGCGCGCGCGGGAACTCGACGTCGACCACCGCGCCGATGCACTGAACGATTTTTCCTTCAACTTGGGCCATGTCTTGCTCCAATGCCTTGATTCGTGTGTAGGGGTCAGACCGCCGCCGCGCCGGCGACGATTTCCGACAGTTCCTTGGTGATGGCCGCCTGGCGCGTCTTGTTGTAGACCAGCGTCAGCTCGCCGATCACGTTGCCGGCGTTGTCGGTGGCGGCCTTCATGGCCACCATGCGCGCCGACTGCTCGGAGGCCATGTTCTCGGCCACCGCCTGGTACACCAGCGCCTCGACGTAGCGGCGCAGCAGGTCGTCGATGACGGACTGCGCGTCCGGTTCGTAGATGTAGTCCCAGCTGTGCACGCGGCCGCTCTCGCGCGTCTCCTGCTGCATGCGCTCGGTCGACAGCGGCAGCAGCGTCTCGATCACCGATTCCTGCTTCATGGTGTTGATGAAGCGCGTGTAGGCGATGTAGACCGCCGACAGCTTGCCCTCGGCGTATTCGTCGAGCAGCGCCTTGACCGGGCCGATCAGGTTTTCCAGGTAGGGCGTGTCGCCCAGCTGGGTCACCTGCGCCACCACCTTGGCGCCGATGCGCGTGAGAAAGCCCAGGCCCTTGTTGCCGATGGCCACCGCGTTGACCTCGTTGCCGGCGTCCTGCAACTCCCGCAGCTGGTTCGTCACGGCGCGCAGCACGTTGGTGTTCATGCCGCCGCACAGGCCCTTGTCCGTGGTGACCACGATCAGGCCGACACGCTTGGCCTCGTGCGTCTTCATGAACGGGTGCACGTAGTCGGGGTGCACCTCGCCCAGGTTGGTGGCGATGTTGCGCACCTTCTCGGCGTAGGGGCGGGCCGCGCGCATGCGCTCCTGCGCCTTGCGCATCTTGCTGGCCGCAACCATCTCCATCGCCTTGGTGATCTTCTTGGTGTTCTCCACCGACTTGATCTTGACGCGGATTTCCTTGCCGACTGCCATCGCTTCAGCTCCTGCCCACGCGCTCAGGCAAAGGTTTTCTTGAACGCCTCGATGGCGGCCGTGAGTTCGCTTTCGGCTTCCTTGTCCTTGTCCAGCGACTTGCCGCCTTCCAGGCGCTGCAGCAGGGCGGCATGCTTGTCCTTCAGCCAGGCGTGCAGGCCGGATTCGAACGGCAGCACCTGCTTCACCTCGAGGTCGTCCATGTAGCCCTTGTTGACCGCGAACAGCGAGGCCGCCATCAGGCTGATGGGCAGCGGGCTGTACTGCGGCTGCTTGAGCAGTTCGGTGACGCGCGCGCCGCGGTCCAGCTGCTTGCGCGTGGCCTCGTCCAGGTCGGAGGCGAACTGCGCGAACGCCGCCAGCTCGCGGTACTGCGCCAGGTCGGTCCGGATGCCGCCCGACAGCTTCTTGATCAGGTCGGTCTGCGCCGCGCCACCCACGCGCGACACCGAGATGCCGGCGTTGATGGCGGGCCGGATGCCGGCGTTGAACAGGCTGGTCTCCAGGAAGATCTGGCCGTCCGTGATCGAGATCACGTTGGTCGGCACGAAGGCGGACACGTCGCCGGCCTGCGTTTCGATGATCGGCAGCGCCGTCAGCGAGCCCGTCTTGCCCTTGACCTCGCCCTTGGTGAAGGCCTCGACGTAGTCGGCGTTGACGCGCGCGGCGCGCTCCAGCAGGCGCGAGTGCAGGTAGAACACGTCGCCCGGGTAGGCCTCGCGACCCGGCGGACGGCGCAGCAGCAGCGACACCTGGCGATAGGCAACGGCCTGCTTGGACAGGTCGTCGTAGATGATCAGGGCATCCTGGCCGCGGTCGCGGAAGTACTCGCCCATGGTGCAGCCCGAGTAGGCCGCCACGTACTGCATGGCGGCGGACTCGGACGCCGAGGCCGCCACCACGATGGTGTAGTCCATGGCGCCGTACTGCTCCAGCGCGCGCACCACGTTCTTGATCGACGACGCCTTCTGGCCGATGGCGACGTAGACGCAGGTCATGTTCTGACCCTTCTGGTTGATGATGGTGTCGATCGCCACCGCGGTCTTGCCGGTCTGGCGGTCGCCGATGATCAGCTCGCGCTGGCCGCGACCGATCGGCACCATGGAGTCGAGCGACTTCATGCCGGTCTGCACCGGCTGGCTCACCGACTGGCGCGCGATCACGCCCGGCGCGACCTTCTCGATCACGTCGGTCATCTTGGCATCGATCGGGCCCTTGCCATCGATCGGCTGACCCAGCGCGTTCACCACGCGACCGATCAGTTCGGGACCCACCGGCACCTCCAGGATGCGGCCGGTGCACTTGACCGTGTCGCCCTCGGAGATGTGCTCGTACTCGCCCAGGATCACGGCGCCCACCGAATCGCGCTCGAGGTTCAGCGCCAGGCCGAAGGTCGGCTGGCCGTCGGCCGTGGGCGGGAATTCCAGCATCTCGCCCTGCATCGCATCGGACAGGCCGTGGATGCGCACGATGCCGTCGGTCACCGACACCACGGTGCCCTGGTTGCGCACGTCGGCGCTGACGCCCAGGCCCTCGATGCGGCTCTTGATCAGTTCAGAAATTTCGGTGGGATTGAGTTGCATGACTCGTTCCTTGGGTTCCTAGTTGTTGCCGAGGGCTCTCGTGCCGACGCGAGCTGCGTCAGGCGGTGAGGGCCGCTTTCATTTGTTGCAGACGGGCCTTGACCGAGGTGTCCAGCACTTCGTCACCCACCACCACGCGCACGCCGCCGATCAGCTCGGGGTCGACGTGCACATGGGTTTCCAGCTTGCGGCCGAAGCGCTTTTCCAGCACGCTCTTGAGTTCGGCCAGTTCAGCGTCCGCGATCGGGAAGGCGCTGTAGATCTGGGCGTCCGAGCGCCCGCTCGCGGCGTTCGCCAGTTCGCGGAACTGGCGCGCCACCTCCGGCAGCGCCGCCAGGCGGCCGTTGTCGATGATGGTGCGCAGGAAGTTGGCGCCGCGCTCGGGCAACGCCTGCGGCAACACCGAGGTGAGCAGCCGGAACACCTCGTCGGCCTCAACCTTGGGGTTGGCCGCGAACTGCAGCAACTGCGGCGTGTCGGCCGCTGCCGCGACAGCCTCGAGCCAGGCCTGCGTGGCCGGCAGGTCGCTGCGGCTGGTTTCGAACAGGGCCTCGGCGTATGGTCTGGCGATGGTGGCAAGTTCGGCCATGTGTGGATGTCCTCGGCCTCAGAGTTCGGTCTTCAGGCGGCCCAGCAGGTCGGCGTGCACGGCAGGATTGACCTCCTTGCGCAGGATCTGCTCGGCGCCGCGCACCGCCAGGCGCGCGACATCGTCGCGCAACGCCTCGCGTGCCTGCACCATCTGCTGCTCGGCCTCGGCCTTCGCGGCGGCAATGATCTTCGCGCCTTCCTCGCTGGCGCGCGCCTTGGCTTCCTCGATCAGCTGCTGCGCACGTCGCTCGGCATCGGCCAGGCGCTGGGCGTTCTCGCTGCGGGTGGTGGCCAGCTCCTGCTCGACGCGCTGGTTGGCGGCCGCCAGTTCGGTCTTGGCCTTGTCGGCGGCGGCCAGTCCCTCGGCCACCTTCTGGGCACGCGCGTCCAGCGCGCGCGCGATCGGCGGCCACACGAACGACATCGTGAACCAGACCAGCAGCAGGAACACGATGATCTGGATGATTAGGGTACCGGTGATGCTCACGGTTGATCCTTCATGCGGGCGGCGTGGGCGCCGCGAATCCTGATTGCGGGGCGCGCGCGGCCAGCGCGTCGCGCCCCGTCCCAACCCCGTCCGGTGCTTACTTGGCGAGTTGCGCGAGCTGGCCCAGGAACGGGTTGGCGGTGGCGAACCACAGCGCCACGCCGGTGCCGATGATGAAGGCCGCGTCGATCAGGCCGACCAGCAGGAACATCTTGGTCTGCAGTTCGCCCATCAGTTCAGGCTGGCGCGCTGCCGATTCCAGGTACTTGCTGCCCATGATGCCGATGCCGATACAGGCACCGACGGCACCCAGGCCGATGATCAGGCCAGCGGCCAGGGCGACAAAGCTGATGACTTCCATGATGACTCCTAAGGGACGTGGTTGGTTAAGGGAACAGAAAGGGAAAACCGTGGACGGACCGGCGCGCCGCGCGTCAGTGCGAGTCGTGCGCCTGGCCGATGTAGACCAGGGCCAGCATCATGAAGATGAAGGCCTGCAGGATGATGATCAGGATGTGGAAGATGGCCCAGGCCAGGCCGGCGATGATGTGGCCGATGGCCAGGCCGATGCCGGTGGCCGAGAGCGTGAAGGCGCCGCCCATCAGGGCGATCAGCAGGAAGATCAGCTCGCCAGCGTACATGTTGCCGAACAACCGCATGCCGTGCGAGAAGGTCTTGGAGACGAACTCGATGATCTGCATCGCGAAGTTGAACGGATAGAGCAGGAAGTGGTTGCCGAACGGCGCGGTGAACAGCTCGCGCATCCAGCCGCCAAAGCCCTTGATCTTGACGTTGTAGTAGAGGCACACCAGCAGCACCGCCACCGACAGGCCCAGGCTGCCCGAGACATCGGCCGTGGGCAGCACGCGCATGTAGGCGTGCGCCGGATCGCCGCCGAATGCGCCGTAGAGCTTCTGCCAGATGAGCGGAATCAGGTCGACCGGCAGCAGGTCCATCGTGTTCATCAGGGTGACCCAGACGAAGATGATGAGCGCCAGCGGCGCCACCGCCTTGCGGCTCTCGGCGCTGTGAATGATGTCCTTGGCCTGGCCATCGACAAACTCGACCAGGAATTCGACCGCCGCCTGGAAGCGCCCCGGCACGCCGGATGTCGCCTTGCGCGCCGCGGCCCACAGGATCCAGCAGCTCAGCGCGCCCAGCAGGATGGAGTACAGGACGGTGTCGTAGTTGATCACCGACAGGTCGATGATGCCCTTGGCCGGATGGTTCTGCCAGAACTCCAGGTGGTGGGCCACGTAGCCCCCGGCCGTCAGTCCCTCTTCCACAGCGTTTTCAGCAGCCATTGGTTGTTACTTTCCGCGCCTGTCCATTCCTGGACCGCTTCGACTGGATCAGCAGCAGCCCGATCCAGTACGCCTTGATCGTCAGCACCAGGCTCACCAGCAATGCCGGCCAACTCGGTACCCCCAGAATCTTCGGGGCCGCCATCAGCATCCCCACGGCCAGGATCACCTTGACCGCCTCCCACATAAGCAAGCCCGCCAGTGCCGCGCCGGGCGGGAAACCCGGCGCCGCCCAACGGGCCGCGCGTCTTGCGGCCAGCGCCGTCGGCAACACGCCGACCAGCGCCCCGTACACCGCCGACCAGGCCACCCGGGCCTCGCCGGTCAGCGCCCAGGCCAGCAAGGCAACCCCGGCGCCGATCAGCGCCTGGACCGCGAGCACGCGCGCCACGCGCAACTGCGGATGCTGGTTGCGCCACTGGCGCGCCTGTTCCGCCGTCAGAGGAACGAAAGCCTCTGCATCGCCCGCAGTGTCCTGCCAGCCCGGAGATTGCCGGTGCGGGGACCGCGCCGTATTGGACGTGATGGGTGTCATGCCAACTGACGCGGGATTGCCGCTCGTGCAATTTTCCGCAAAACCTGGCGATTATACGTAGAAACCCGCGCCATTTCGAACCCGCAGCCACCGCAGACCATAATTGACGCGCAGTCCCGACAGCGCGGCGGTGCCGGCCTGGCGGGGGCACGCCGCGCCGCGCGCATGGCACTGCACCGCCGAACACCCGCTCCACCTGTCCCGCATGACCGAACCGAACCCCTCCACCCCGTCCGCCCCCATGCCCGCGGAGGACGCTCCGGCGCCCGCCGCAGCCGAGGCGCGGCGCGCCTCGCTGCTCGAGTTTCCGTGCGCCTTCCCGATCAAGGTCATGGGCCGCAAGCAGGACGGTTTCGTGCACGCGCTGACGCAACTGGCGCGCCAGCACGACCCGGACTTCGACGCGGCCACGGTCGAGCTGCGCGAAAGCCGGCAGGGCAACTACCTGGGCGTGACCCTGACCGTGACCGCGACCAGCCAGGCGCAACTGGACGCGCTGTACCGCGCGCTCACCAGCCACCCGATGGTGAAGGTCGTGTTCTGATGGCGGCGGTCTCGGATTCTTCGCGGTCCCGCGTCCGCTGCGCCTGAACCGAGTGCCGCGTGACCCCGCTCCGGCGCGGCGTCCACCGGGTGGCGCGCATCGCGCCGGCATCACGACCGCGCGCGATGGCGCGCTGCCGTCCGCGCGCGATGGCGCGCTGCCGTGCTGGCACACTCGCCGCATCGACACCCGTTGCACGCCGGTGCGCGACCGACCGACCTGACCCATGCCCACCCTCGACTGGCTTGACCGCGAACACGCCTTCAGCGTTGCCGCGCGCGTGCCCTATCGTGTGCTTTCGCCCATCAGCCAGCACGGCGACGCCCAGGCCGCCGCCCACAACCTGTTGATCCAGGGCGACAACCTGCAGGCGCTCAAGGCCCTGCTGCCGCTGCATCGCGG
>NZ_DAOKZG010000080.1:0-7709 GCF_035325765.1 Ottowia sp. | reverse complement strand
ATGGTGCGACTGTCTCACGCAACAGGCGTGGTGTCGAGGTTATGCAGAGTTTCCCTAGAAGGGATGGTGCCCCACTTCAATGATCCTGATGGCGATACCACAGCGCAAAAATTGCTGTACGTAGTTGGATCTAGGGCACGCAAGCATTTGCACCTGTTTTCCGAGGTCGGCCGGCCAAGAGGCAGAAGGGATGTCTATCTCCCAACGCGACGTCTTGCTGCGTGCAGATTTGCCTATGACACTATATGAGTGAGGTCGCGATATTATTTCATCCAGTCTGACTTCCTTCGTTCCGAGCGCGCAAAACAATCCTGACGAGCAGTGACTGCTAGCATGTTGCTGCCATGGTTCGACAAAAGCCACTTCAGACCGCCTCCCGCCTCTCATACCGTCACCCTCCCCTCCCCACTCAAGAACCCCACCCGCACCACCGCCCTCGGATGCAGCCGCTGCACCGCCGCGCGATAGCGATCCAGTTGCGCACGCAGCGCCTCGTCCCGCTCCGGGTGCGCGGCGCTCTTGTAGTCCAGCACCCACCAGGCCTCGGGCTCGTCGCCGCTGGCGCGGCGGCGCACCAGGCGGTCGATGCGCAGGCGCTGGCCGTCGTGGACGAGCTCGACTTCGTTGAAGGCTTCCAGCACCTCGTCGGGCGACCAGGCCCAGGCGGCTTCGCCGGTGAGGATGCGGTGCGCCATGGCCTCGGCGTGGGCTACCTGGGCGTCGTCGAGCGCGAAGCGGCGCGCGGCCTGGGCGACACGGGCTTGGCGCCAGCCGTCGGGCGTTTCGCCGGCGTGTTCGAGCAGCCAGTGCATGGCTTCGCCGATGCGGGCCGCGTCGCTGCGCTCGGCCGGCTCGGGCTCGGGCGCCGCGGCTGGCCGGGCGGATTCGGGCAGCGGGGGCAGCTCGGGCAGCCTGAAGGCGTCGGGTTCGCTTGCTGACGGCGCCGGCGCGGGCGGCTGCGGCGGCTCGGGCAGGTCGGCGGCCAGCGGCTGGACGCGCTGCCACCAGCTGCCTTCGACCTCGCGATACGGCGTGACGCCGGACAGCACAAGGCGGCGGCGCGCGCGCGTCATGGCGACATAGAGGGCGTTAAGCTCCTCGCGCGCCTGGGCGGTGGCTTCCTGCTCCGCCAGTTCAACCGCGCAGGGCGGCGGTCGGCTGGCGCTGGCGAGGAAGACGAGCCGGCTGGGCGCGCGGGCGTCGCCGGGCCAGTCGAGCAGCAGGGCTGGCTCGCCACGATGGCCCGGGGCGCCGGCGCAGGCGTCGAGCAGCAGCACTTCGTCGGCCTCCAGGCCCTTGGCGCCGTGCACGGTGAGCAGTTGCATGGCCTCGGGCGCGGCATGGCGCGGCACGGCCGGGCTGCGGCGACGCAGCACGCGCAGCCATTGATAGGCGGTGAGCAAGCGCCCACCTTGCACCTCGAGCGCGGCGGCCAGCAGAGCGCGCAACTGGGCCAGCACGTGCTGGCGCTCGGGCGCGGGCGCGGCGGCGGCAAAGCGCGCCAGCACGTCGTGGCGCGCGTAGATGGCCTGCAGCGCGTCGTGCGGCGGCAGGTGCAGGAGCCAGTCGCGGCACTGCATCAGCTCGGCGTGCAGGGCGGCACCGTCGCGGCCGGCCAGCGGGGCCTGCGCCAGCGCGTCGAGCCAGGGCGGCGGCTCGGGCGCTGCGGCCTGCACGGTGCGGGCGATGCAGGCCAGGTCGTCGTCGCCCAGGCCGAACAGCGGCGATCTGAGCGCACGCGCCAGCGCCAGGTCGTTGCCGGGCGAGACCAGGGCGTCGACCAGGGCCAGCAGGTCGAGCACGGCGGGCTGGTCGGCCAGGCGGCTCTTGTCGGGCTGCTCGCAGGCGATGCCGAGCGCGCGCAGGGCGACCTGCAGCTCGGCCAGGGGTTCGCGCTTGCGCGCCAGCACCATGAGCTCGCGCGGCGGCACGCCGGCGGCCAGGCGCCCGGCGATCCAGCGCGCGGCCTGGCGGCATTCGAGGCTGCGCAGGCGCTCCTCGGGCTCGACGCGCGGCTGCGTCAGGCTGTCGCGCCAGCCGGCGTCGGGCGCCTCGGCCGGCGCCTTGTCGGGGCGCGGGATCAGCGGCAGGGCCTCGATGTGGCCGGGCTGCCCGCTCTCGGTGCTGTGGGTGCGAAAGCCTTCGAACTCGCCCGTGTCCTGCGCCTGCTGCAGCACGGCGTTGACGCCGGCCAGCACGCCCGGCGCGTTGCGGCGCGTGTGGTCGGTGGCCAGCAGCTCGCCGTCCAGCGCCTGCACGACGAAGGCCTGGGCGGCGGCAAACACGCGCGGGTCGGCGCGGCGGAAGCGATAGATGCTCTGCTTGGGGTCGCCGACGATGAAGACGCTGGGCACCTCGGGGCCGCCGCCGGCCCCGGCGTAGCCCGACAGCCAGGCGTGCATCGCCTGCCACTGAAGCGGGTTGGTGTCCTGGAACTCGTCGATCAGCAGGTGGCGCACGCGCAGGTCGAGCTGCTCCTGCACCCAGGCCGAGAGCTCGTGATCGTCCAGCAGCGCGCGCGCAGCGCGCTCGATGTCGTTCATGTCGACCCAGCCGCGCTCGCGCTTGAGCCGTGCAAAGCAGTCGATCAGCGCGCGCGTCAGGCGCGCCATGCGCTGCTGGTGCAGGTGGGCTTCGTGCTGGTGCAGCGCCTGCCGGATCGCGTCGACCTCATCCTGCGCCGCGCTCACCACCTCCGGGCGCGACTTGCCGAAGGCGCGCGGCGTGCCCTCGCCTCCGCTGGTGAAAAGCGCGGCAGTGACACCCTGCCAATCTCCGGCTGCCACGGCGGCCTCGAGTTCGGCGCCCTTCGCGGCAAAGGTGCGGGCCAGCGGCGCCAGGGCGCGGGCGGCCTGCTCCAGCAGCTCGCGTCCGGCCGGGCGCACCAGCAGCCAGTCGGTCGGATGTTCGACGCTGGCCAGCCGCAGGAAGCATTCGCCAAAAGTGGCCACCGCGCCGTCCACGCGGCCGGCCTCGTCGGCCAGCTCGAACTCGACGCGCCGCGCCAGCGCCGCCTCCAGCGCCTGCTGCGCGCGAAAGCGGCCCATGGTGGCGACCAGCGCGAGGTAGTCGGCGCGCAGCACCGCGTCGCCATCCACGTGGCGCAGGAAGGGGCGCCAGACCTGGGCCACGGCGTCGCTGTCGTCCTCCAGCAGCTCGTAGGCGGCCGGCAGGCCAAGATCCTGCAGCAGCGCCAGCGGCGCGCTCTTGAGCAGGGCGCCAAACCAGCCGTGGAAGGTGCGGATCTGCACCGGGCGCGCGGCGTCGAGCAGCCGGGCGTAGAGGCCCTTGAGCGACTCGACCTGCTGCGCGGCCTGCGCCGGCGCCACGCCGCGCAGGCGCAGCTCGCCCGCCAGCCGCTCGGCCCACTCGGCCTCGCCCTCGCCCGCGGCGGGCCGGGCGAAGTCGAGCAGCCACTCCTGCAGACGCTGGCGCATCTCGCCCGCGGCCTTGCGCGTGAAGGTGATGGCCAGGATCTCGTGCGGCGCCGCGCCGTCCAGCAGCGCGCGCAGAATGCGCGACACCAGCACCCAGGTCTTGCCGGCCCCGGCGCAGGCCTCGACCGCCACACTGCGGCGCGGGTCGCAGGCAATGGCATAGAACTGCTCGCGCGTGCAGGGCTGGCCGTTGTGTTTGTAGGCGGGATTCATGGGGCTGGATCGGACTGCCGGACGCGAAGGGCGCGAAGAATGCGCCAAGGACGCAAAAGAAAAATCCCTGGATCCGGGCAGACGAATTCGTTGCGTTGACGAGAAACGTGCGCTGCACGTTTGCCGCCTTCCGCCATTGCGCACAGGGCGCGGCACGCCCAATTCCACTCTTTTCGGGCTTTTTCGCGTCTTTTGCATGCTTTTGCGCCCTTCGCGTCCGGTAGTCCGGTTTTCACTGTGCCCCCCAAAAATCCTTGCGGCACAGCCCGCGCACCTCGCACCAGTCGCACACGCTGCCCTCGCCCAGCGCCCGCAGCGGCTCGCCGGCGGCGATGCGGGCAAGATCGCTCACCATGCCCTCGTAGAGCGCGGCGCTGCGCTGCTGCAGCTCGCCCAGTTCGAACAGCCTGGGTTGCTCGCGCTCGGCCAGGTTCAGGTAGGCGGCGCGGGGTGCGTCGCTGCCGTGCAGCAGCGCGTAGAACGGCAGCTGGGTGTCCTCGCTGTCCGGCTTGACGCGCGCCTTGCTCTTTTCCTGGCGCTCGGTCTTGTAGTCGATCAGCAGCGGCGTGCCGTCGGCGGCGTGGTCGATGCGGTCGATGCGGCCCTTGAGCTGCAGCTCGCCACGTTGCTCATCCAGCCATTCCTCCGACAACTGGAACACGTGGCCTTCGGCCTCGTGCCCGGCCAGCCAGTCCAGGTAGGCGTCGCGCAGCGCCGGCCAGGCGGCGGCAAAGGGCATGAACTCGCCCGGGTCCAGCGCGCCGTCGAAGACCTGTTCGGTCGCCTTCGATGCCGCCTCTTCCATCAGCGTCGGCCGGTCGGCGTCGGGGGCCTTTCGCAGGGCCTGATGGAAGTGGTGCAGCACGGCGTGCAGCCAGCTGCCCCAGTCGGCCTTGTCGACCTCGGCCTCGAGCTCCTCGTGGCGGCGCAGGCCAAGCTGGCGCAGGGCAAAGAAGCGGTACGGGCAGTCGCGCAGGCGCTCGTAGTCGCTGGCGCTGATCGGCTGCGCCGGCAGCTCGGCGCCGCTGGGCTGCGGGCGCGGCGTGGGCTCCGGTGCGACGGCGCGCACGGCGCGCGGGTCCGGCGCCGGCGGCAAGCCGCCGGGCGGCGCCGCGAGCTGCAGCCGGCGCACCAGCGGCGAGGCCTGCAGCGGCTCGCCCTGGTCATTGGTGCGCCGCCACAGCAGGTCCACCCGGGGCACGCGCAGGGCCAGCGCCCAGGCCGCGGCCTGCGCCTGCTGCAGGTCCTCGCGCGTGGGCAGGTGCAGCGCCTGGCGCTGCGCGCTGCTCCAGGGGCCGGCAGATTCGGGCGCGGCGGGCAGGTGCTCGGCATCGGCCCCCGGCAGCACCAGCGCGGCAAACGAACGCCCCAGCAGCTGCGCCAGCGGCAGCACCACGACCTGGGCCTCGGGCGGGTGCGGCGGGCGGAAGCTGGCGCCTTCCAGCGCGTCGCCCAGCCAGTGCGTGAACTCGGCCAGGTCCACGCGGCGGTGCGCCGCCGGCCAGTCGCGCCAGCCGGCCAGGCCGGCGTCGTCCAGCCGCAGCGCCTGGATCACGGCGCGGCCGGCCTCGTCTTCTTCAAGCTGCGGCCACAGGCCGCAGCGCTCGAGCAGCTCGCGCGTGGCGGCCAGCCAGTCGCACAACGGGCGCGGCGCCGCCAGCGGGGCGCGCAGCGCCTCGATCTGCTGCTGCAGCGCCTCGTGCCCGCGCAGCCGCAGCGCCTGCGCCCAGCCGCGCACGCCACGCCGACGCAGGGCCTGCTCGAGCGCGCGCACGGCCGCCAGGTCGAAGGCCGGCGCCAGCTTGAGCCAGTCGAGCACGGCGTCGGTGGAGGCGCCGGGCGCGCAGGCGCGCAGCGCCGCCAGCAGGCGCGCTGCGGCCTGGGTGGTGGACAGGCGCCAGCCAGTCTCGTCGCGCAGGGCCACGCCGCGCGTGGCCAGCAGGGCGCTGATGCGGCGCGTCAGCAGGCGGTCGCCAGCGACCAGCGCCACCGGTGCGCGGCCGGCTTCGAGGTGGCGCAGCACGCAGGCAGCGGCGCGCTCGGCCTCGTCGGCGCCGTCGGTGCAGGCGTGCAGGGCCGGCTGCCCAGCTGCGGCCTCGTCCTCCAGGCGCAGCAGCACGGTCTTCTCGACGTAGTGCTCGGCGAGGTTCTGCACCAGCAGGTCGGGCTGCAGGCCCTCGACGATGACCAGCGCGTCGAGGGCATCGCCGGCATGGCGCTCGAACAGCACGTCGGTGGCGTAGGCCGAGTTGCCGGCCCAGGCCACGGCGCTGCGCGCCAGCAGGCCCTCGAGCTCGAACGGGCCGCTGCTGGCACGCGGCAGCACCTCGGCGGCACGCGGCGCCCAGTCGGGCCGCAGCGTGGGCGGCAGGCTGGCGGCGACCTGCGCCAGTGTGCGGGCCTGTTCGACCAGGGCGCCGGCGAGCAGCGCGCGCTGGCTGCCATGGCCAGCGGCCTCGACCAGGCCGGCGGCGGTGAGCAGGTCGCGCCCGTGGTCGAAGCACAGGTCGGTCGGGCCGGGCGTGAACCAGCCGACGCGCTCGGCCCAGGTGCGGGTCGTCTCGAAGCGCGGCGCGAAGCTGTCGGGATACTGCGCCGCCCACCACCCGGCCGCCAGTGACATGAGCTGCGCGTAGGGCAGCAGCACGACGCTGCGCGCCGGGTGCGCGGCCAGCTCGTGCAACTGCCGACGGACCTCGGCGAGCAGCCTGCGCCAGGGAGCCGGCACGGCGTCGGCGCCCACCGGTCCATGGTTTTCAGCTATCGCGTTCATAGTGATCGGCAAAAATGGCAGGGCCGTCAGTGGCATTGGCTTTCTGTCACAATGACCGCCACTTTATCGGTTCACAATCGCACGACTCTCTGCAAGGATTGCCCATGGCCAGCGACCTGATCAAACACGTGAGCGACAGCTCCTTCGAAGCCGATGTCCTCAAGTCCGACAAGCCGGTGCTGGTGGACTTCTGGGCCGAGTGGTGCGGCCCCTGCAAGGCGATCGCGCCGGCGCTGGACGAGCTGGCCGGCACCTACGACGGCAAGCTCACGATCGCCAAGGTCAACGTGGACGACAACCGCACCATCCCGGCCAAGTACGGCATCCGCGGCATCCCGACGCTGATGGTGTTCAAGGACGGGCAACTGCTGGCGACCAAGGTCGGCGCCTTGTCCAAGGCGCAGCTGGCGCAGTTCATCGACCAGCAGCTGGCGGCCTGAAGCCCCGGCCCCGGCCCCGCGCCCGCCCCCGACGCCGCGCCCTCGCGCGGCGTCCTGTTTTCCTGTCATAATCAATTCTCGACAGTTGGCGTGCTGGTGAGCGCCAACCGGCGTGCCCATGACACAGGGCACCCGACGCGTCGCCCCACGCGGGCAGCGCCACCTCCCCCAACTCACGCCATCGTCTCCATCCTCGCCCGGTCCGCTGCCGGACCCGCGCGCCGAACCGCACCCGACACGCCCCATGCACCTGAACGAACTCAAAGTGCTGCACGTCTCCGAACTGCTGAAGCAGGCCGAGGCGCTGGAAATCGACAACGCCAGCCGCATGCGCAAGCAGGAGCTGATGTTCGCCATCATCAAGAAGCGCGCCAAGGCCGGCGAGCAGGTGTTCGCCGACGGCGTGCTGGAGATCCTGCCGGACGGCTTCGGCTTTCTGCGCAGCCCCGACACCAGCTTCACCGCCAGCACGGACGACATCTACATCAGCCCCAGCCAGGTGCGCCGCTTCAACCTGCACACCGGCGACATGATCGAGGGCGAGGTGCGCATCCCGAAGGACGGGGAGCGCTACTTCGCGCTGAACAAGCTGGAGAAGGTCAACGGCGACGCGCCCGAGAAGAACAAGCACAAGGTGATGTTCGAGAACCTCACGCCGCTGTTCCCGCGCGAGCAGATGAAGCTCGAGCGCGAGAACTTCAAGGGCGAGGAGAACATCACCGGCCGCATCATCGACGTCATCGCCCCCATCGGCAAGGGCCAGCGCGCGCTGATCGTGGCGCCGCCCAAGAGCGGCAAGACGGTGATGATGCAGACCATCGCGCACGCCATCAGCGCCAACTACCC
>NZ_DAOKZG010000079.1:0-7850 GCF_035325765.1 Ottowia sp. | reverse complement strand
TTTACTTCTTCGACCCCAGCGGCAACCGCAACGAAACCTTTGCCGGCCTGGGCTACCTGGCCCAGCCCGACCGCCCGGTGACCACCTGGAGCGAGGACAGGCTGGGCAGCGGCATCTTCTATCACACGGGTGATCTCGTGCCGTCCTTCACGGACGTCTATACCTGAACAGGCGCCCACCCCATGCACAGAACGATGCACAAGACAACGTACGAAATAACGCACGAGACAATGCACAAAAATCACCGCATGAAAACCAGCGTGGGCGTTGCCGCGCTGGCCCTGGCGGGCGCGCTGGCCGCGCCGCTGGCTCAGGCCGAGGGGCACTAAGTGCCCGGCGTCGAGGGGATGCAGGCGGCGAGCGTGCCGCCGCCCGGCTTCTACTACCTGGGCTATCTCCTCAACTACGACATCGACGATTTCCGCGCGCCAGGCACCAAGAGCAACCTGCCGGGGCACAACCGCGGCACCGTCTCGGCGCTGGCCAACCGCTTCGTCTGGGTCACGCAGCACAAGCTGCTGGGCGCCGACTACGGCATGGAGGCCATCGTGCCCCTGATGCGCACTTCGCTCACCATCAACGCGGCGGGCATCTCCGACACCCGCTCGGGCGTGGGCGACGTGTATCTGGGGCCGCTGGTGCTGGGCTGGCATGGCCCCCAGTGGGACGCCGTGGCGGCCGCGGGCATGTGGTTCGACACCGCCAGCACCAGCGACCCCGCCTCCCCGGGCAAGGGCTTCAAGAGCACCATGCTCACGGGCGGCCTGACCTACTACTTCGACGGCGCCAAGACCTGGTCGGGTTCGGGGCTGATGCGCTTCGAGCGCAACGGCAAGAACGGCGCGGGCATGCGCCCTGGCAACCAGATCACGCTGGAATGGGGCCTGGGCAAGTCCTTCGGCGCCTGGCAGGCGGGCATGGTGGGCTACAGCCAGTGGCAGACCAGCGAAGACAGCGGGCCGGGCGCCAGCGGTGACAAGGCATCGCGCCATGCGCTGGGCGCCGAGGTGGTCTATCCCGTGCCGGGCGCGGGCCTGTTCCTCAAGGGCGCGCTCTACAAGGAACTGCGCGCCGAGGCCGGCACCGGCCCGCAGTCCAAGGGCTCGCTGCTGCGCTTCTCGGTCGTGAAAGCCTTCTGATGGAGGAGCGTATGTCGCAGATGCCGCAGGTATCGCAGATGCCGCACACGGCTTCGGTGCCGCAGCCCGTCATCGACGCTCCGGCCGCGCTGCGCGCCGTGGAGGCCGCGGTGCGGCACGCCACGGCGCTGGGCCTGCGTGTCAACGTGGCCGTGGTCGATGCCGCGGGCCTGCCCGCTGCGTTTGCGCGCATGGCGGGCGCGCCGCTGCACTCCATCGATATTGCCAACGACAAAGCCTATACCGCCGCCAGCTTCGGCCTGCCCACGGGCGCCTGGCACGCGGCGCTGGCCTCGCATTCCGAGGCCGTGCGCCAGGGGCTGGTGCTGCGCCCGCGCTTCGTGGCCTTCGGCGGCGGTTTGCCGATCGTGGAGCACGGGGCGCGCATTGGCGGCATTGGCGTGTCCGGCGGCAGCGAGGCGCAGGACGAGGCCATTGCGCGGGCCGGCCTGCAGGCCCTGGGCCTCGATGCCTGATCTGTCATACCCCGCAAATACCCCCCGCGCATGCGCGCCGCGCGCTCGCGGGGGTTCCACACGAAAGTCGAAAAATGTCTGTCTCTCATCCTGACCAGCCAGTCCGGCACAACCCGGAGGTCGCGCACTCCATCGTGGCGGCCGGCATCCGCACCAACTACCACGACGTGGGCAGCGGCGATCCGGTGCTGCTGATCCATGGCTCCGGCCCGGGTGTGTCGGCCTGGGCCAACTGGCGGCTCGTCATGCCCGCGCTGTCGGAGCGCGCGCGCGTGATCGCGCCCGACATGGCGGGCTTCGGCTTCAGCGAGCGGCCCGAGGGCTTTGCCTACGGCATGGACGCCTGGGTGCGCCAGGCCGTGGGCCTGCTCGATGCGCTGGGCATCGCGCGCGCCGACCTGGTGGGCAACTCGTTCGGCGGCGGGCTGGCGCTGGCGCTGGCCATACGCCACCCCGAGCGCGTGCGCCGCCTGGTGCTGATGGGCAGCGTGGGCGTGCCGTTCACCCTCACCGAGGGGCTGGACGCCGTCTGGGGCTACACCCCCTCGTTCGAGAACATGCGCGCGATCATGGATTTCTTCGCCTGGGATCGCTCCCTGGTGAACGACGAGCTGGCCCAGCTGCGCTACGAGGCCAGCATCCGCCCGGGCTTCCAGGAGTCGTTCGCGGCCATGTTCCCCGCGCCGCGCCAGCGCTGGGTCGATGCCTTGACCAGCCCCGAGCAGGACATCCGCCGCATTGCGCACGAGACCCTGATCGTGCATGGGCGCGAGGATCGGGTGATTCCGCTGTCCACCTCGCTCACGCTGGCCCAATGGATTGAAAAATCGCAGCTGCATGTCTATGGCCGCTGCGGCCACTGGACGCAGATCGAGCACGCGGCGCGCTTTGCCCGCCTGGTCGGCGACTTCCTGGCCGAAGGCGCGGAGGCTTGAGGCCATGCCTGCCTGGCTACGGCTCCACGGCGCCCTGCCGCGCGGCGAAGGATTGCACCACCCGCAAAAAGGCCGCCAGCACCGGCGAGCCGTCATCGGTGCGGTAGAGGCAGCACAGGGCGATGTCGCGCAGCTGGCGCGAGTGCAGCGGCCTGTAGGCCACGCCCGGCAGGCGCAGGCTCATGGCGGACTGGGTGGTGATGCAGCAGCCAAAGCCGCTGGCCACCAGGGCCACGCAGGTCAGCACGTCCTCGACCTCCTGCGCCACCTCCAGCCGCGCGCCCTCGCGCGCGAAGGCGGCGGTCACCTCCTGCGCCAGGCCGGGCAGGGGGGCGTTGGGGTACAGGATCATCGGCACGCCGCTCAGCTCGCGCAGGCCGATCTGGGCGCGCCCGCACAGCGGGTGGGTCTCGGGCAGGCCGACGACCAGCGGCTCGCGCAGCACCACCTGCACGCCCAGGCCGGGCTCGGCCTGCACCAGCCGGTTGAAGCCCACGGCGATGCGGCGCTCGCGCAGCGCCTGCAGCTGCTCGGCCTTGGTCATGTTGTGCAGCTCCAGGCGCACGTCGGGGCGCTGGCGGTGGAAGTCCGCCAGCAGCCGGGGGATGACGTCGAGCACGCCCGAGCCGAAGATGCCCACGTCCAGGCGCCCTATCAGCCCCGCGCCCGCCAGCCGGGTGCGCTCGTCGGCGCGCTGGGCCAGCGACAGGATGTTGGGCACCTCGTCCAGCAGCGTCTGGCCCGCGGCCGTCAGCTCCACGCCCTTGGGCGTGCGCAGGAACAGCGCCGTGCCCAGCTCTTCCTCCAGCGCCCGTATCTGCCGCGTCAGTGGCGGCTGGGCCATGTGCAGCCGCTGCGCCGCGCGCCCGAAGTGCAGCTCCTGGGCCAGGGCCAAAAAGTATTTCATCTGCCGCAAGTCCATGGGCACCCCTGTTTTTCATACCTCGGAGGTATTGATTTCGCAAAATTCGGTATTGGACAGTATGAAGACTGCCGCCTATCGTTGCCCTCATCGCTGCGAGGACAACGTGACGATGGGGCCGGTGCCCGCGTGCAGGCCCGCCCCGCCCACCTGTAGAAAAGAGAGAGTGACATGCTAGCCAAACAGATCCTGAACTTCATCAACGGCGAGTTCGTCGCCACCGGCAAGTGGTTCGACAACCGCACGCCGATTTCCAACGCGGTGATCGGCCAGGTGGCCGAAGCCGGCCAGGCCGAGGTGGACGCCGCCGTGGCCGCCGCGCGCGCCGCGCTCAAGGGCCCGTGGGGCAGCATGACGCTGGCCCAGCGGGTGGAGCTGCTGGAGGCCCTGGTGGCCGAGATCACGCGCCGCTTCGACGAGTTCCTGGAGGCCGAATGCGCCGACACCGGCAAGCCCAGGAGCCTGGCCTCGCACATCGACATTCCGCGCGGCGCCGCCAACTTCAAGGTGTTTGCCGACGTGGTGAAGAACGTGCCCACCGAGTTCTTCGAGATGGCCACGCCCGACGGCCGCGGCGCCATCAACTACGGCTACCGCAAGCCCGTGGGCGTGGTCGGCGTGATCTGCCCCTGGAACCTGCCGCTGCTGCTCATGACCTGGAAGGTCGGCCCGGCGCTGGCCTGCGGCAACACGGTGGTGGTCAAGCCGTCCGAGGAAACGCCGCGCACCGCCGCCCTGCTGGGCGAGGTGATGAACCACGTCGGCATCCCCAAGGGGGTCTATAACGTGGTGCACGGCTTCGGCCCCGGCTCGGCCGGCGAGTTCGTCACCAGCCACCCCGGCATCGACGCCATCACCTTCACCGGCGAGACGCGCACCGGCGAGGTCATCATGAAGGCCGCCGCCAAGGGCGCGCGCCCCGTCAGCCTGGAAATGGGCGGCAAGAACGCCGCCATCGTGTTTGCCGACTGCGACTTTGACGCCGCCATCGAGGGCACGCTGCGCTCGGCCTTCGTCAACTGCGGCCAGGTCTGCCTGGGCACCGAGCGGGTCTATGTCGAGCGCCCGATTTTCGACAAGTTCGTCGCCGCGCTGAAGCAGCAGGTCGAGGGCTGGAAGATCGGCGTGCCCGAGGGCGCCGACACCCAGCTCGGCCCGCTGATCAGCAAGGAGCACCAGGCCAAGGTGCTGTCGTACTACCAGCTGGCGGTGCAGGAGGGCGCCACGGTGGTCACCGGCGGCGGCGTGCCCGACATGCCGGGCGAACTCAAGGACGGCTGCTGGGTGCAGCCCACCATCTGGACCGGCCTGCCCGAGACGGCGCGCGTCATCAAGGAAGAAATCTTCGGCCCCTGCTGCCACATCGCCCCCTTCGACACCGAGGACGAGGTGCTGGCCAAGGCCAACGACAACGAGTACGGCCTGGCCACCGCCATCTGGACGCGCGACCTGTCGCGCGCGCACCGCGTGGCGCAGCGCATGGAGGTCGGCATCTCCTGGGTCAACAGCTGGTTCCTGCGCGACCTGCGCACGCCGTTCGGCGGCTCCAAGCAGTCGGGCATAGGCCGCGAGGGCGGCGTGCACTCGCTGGAGTTCTATACCGAGCTCAAGAACGTGTGTATCAAGCTGTGAGGCAGGAATTTAAGCCAAATCAGCCTCAAGCCCTTATCCATCAAGCGTAAGCAGCTACTTTTTATATAGCAAAACCATGGCCATGAACTCCCAACAGATCGAGCAGCTCGGCGACGAGCTGTACCAGGCCCTCGCGGGCTGCCAGGTGGTGGAGCCTTTGACCACCCGCCACCCCGACATCACCATCGCCGACGCCTACGCCATCCAGCAGCGCATGCTGGCGCGCCGCCTGGACGCCGGCGAGCGCGTGGTGGGCAAAAAGGTCGGCGTCACCAGCCGGGCGGTGATGGACATGCTGGGCGTGTTCCAGCCCGACTTCGGCTGGCTCACCGACGGCATGGTCTTCAACGAAGGCCAGGCCGTTGCCGCCAGCACGCTGATCCAGCCCAAGGCCGAGGGCGAGATCGCCTTTGTGCTGAAGAAAACGCTGCGAGGCCCCGGCGTCACCGCCGCCGACGTGCTGGCCGCCACCGAGGGCGTGATGGCCTGCTTCGAGATCGTCGACTCGCGCATCCGCGACTGGAAGATCAAGATCCAGGACACCGTGGCGGACAACGCATCCTGCGGCGTGTTCGTGCTCGGCGACCGCCTGGTGGACCCGCGCGACGTCGATCTGGGCACCTGCGGCATGGTGCTGGAGAAGAACGGCGACATCGTCGCCACCGGCGCGGGCGCCGCCGCCCTGGGCCACCCGGCGAACGCCGTGGCCTGGCTGGCCAACACCCTGGGCGCGCACGGCATCGCGCTGGAGGCGGGCGAGGTCGTGCTGTCGGGCTCGCTCGGAATCATGGTGCCGGTGCAGGCGGGCGACAACCTGCGCGTGACCATTGGCGGCATCGGCGGCTGCTCCGTCCGTTTTATTTGAGGAAAAAAGTATGACCCGCAAGATCAAATGCGCCCTGATCGGCCCCGGCAACATCGGCACCGACCTGCTGGCCAAGCTGCAGCGCAGCCCCGTGCTGGAGCCCGTGTGGATGGTGGGCATAGACCCTGAATCCGACGGCCTCAAGCGCGCCCGCGAAATGGGCATCAAGACCACCGCCGAGGGTGTCGATGGCCTGGTGCCGCACATGAAGGCCGACGGCGTGCAGATCGTGTTCGACGCCACCAGCGCCTACGTGCACGCCGAGAACTCGCGCAAGGTGACGGCGCAGGGCGCGATGATGATCGACCTGACGCCCGCGGCCATCGGCCCCTACTGCGTGCCGCCAGTCAATCTGCGCGAACACGTGGGCAAGCGCGAGATGAACGTCAACATGGTCACCTGCGGCGGCCAGGCCACCATCCCGATGGTGGCGGCCGTCAGCCGCGTGCAGCCGGTGGGCTATGCCGAGATCGTGGCCACCGTGTCCAGCAAATCCGCCGGCCCCGGCACGCGCAAGAACATCGACGAGTTCACCCGCACCACGGCCGGCGCCATCGAGAAGGTGGGCGGCGCCAAGCGGGGCAAGGCCATCATCATCATCAATCCGGCCGAGCCGCCGCTGATCATGCGCGACACCGTGCATTGCCTGGTCGAGGGCCAGCCCGACCAGGCCGCCATCACGAAAAGCATCCACGACATGATCGCCGAGGTGCAGAAGTACGTGCCCGGCTACAAGCTGGTCAACGGGCCGGTGTTCGACGGCCAGCGCGTGTCGGTCTTCCTGGAAGTCGAGGGCCTGGGCGACTACCTGCCCAAGTACGCCGGCAACCTGGACATCATGACCGCCGCCGCCGCCCGCACCGCCGAGATGTTTGCCGAGGAGATCCTGGCCGGCGCGCTCACCCTCGAACCCGTCGCCGCCTGAAGGAGCCCCCGCCATGAACATCCAAGGCAAGAAGATCACCCTGCATGACATGACGCTGCGCGACGGCATGCACCCCAAGCAGCATCAGATGACGCTGGCGCAGATGAAATCCATCGCCCAGGGCCTGGACGCCGCCGGCATGCCGCTGATCGAGGTCACCCACGGCGACGGCCTGGGCGGCGCCTCGGTCAACTACGGCTTTCCGGCCCACAGCGACGAGCAATACCTCTCCGCTGTCATCCCGCTGATGAAGCAGGCCAAGGTGTCGGCGCTGCTGCTGCCCGGCATTGGCACCGTCGACCACCTGAAGATGGCGCGCGAGCTGGGCGTGCACACCATCCGCGTGGCCACCCACTGCACCGAGGCCGACGTCAGCGAACAGCACATCACCATGGCCCGCAAGATGGACATGGACACCGTGGGCTTTCTGATGATGGCGCACATGAACTCGGCCGAAGGCCTGGTCAAGCAGGCCAGGCTGATGGAAGGCTACGGCGCCAACTGCATCTACGTCACCGACTCGGCCGGCTACCTGCTGCCCGATCAGGTCAAGGAGCGCATCGCCGCCGTGCGCGCCGCGCTCAAGCCCGAGACCGAGCTGGGCTTTCATGGCCACCACAACCTGGCCATGGGCGTGGCCAACTCGATCGCCGCCATCGAAGCTGGCGCCAACCGCATCGACGCCGCCGCCGCCGGCCTGGGCGCCGGTGCCGGCAACACGCCGATGGAGGTGCTGGTGGCCGTGCTCGAGCGCATGGGCGTGCACACCGGCGTGGACGTGTTCAAGATCCAGGACGTGGCCGAGGACCTGGTGGTGCCGGTGATGGACTTCCCCATCCGCATCGACCGCGACGCGCTGACGCTGGGCTACGCCGGCGTGTACGGCTCCTTCCTCCTGTTCGCCAAGCGCGCCGAGAAGAAGTACGGCGTGCCGGCGCGCGAGATCCTGGTCGAGA
>NZ_DAOKZG010000078.1:0-7893 GCF_035325765.1 Ottowia sp. | reverse complement strand
TGTACTCGTCCATCAGCGCGGTCCGGCCTTCGTACACCAGGCCCTCGATGTCGGTCACCCAGACGTTCTCGCGCCGCACGCCCAGGTCCACCAGCAGGCCGGTGCAGGCCAGCGCTGCCGCGCCGGCGCCCGAGACCACCAGCTTCACGTCCTCGATCTGCTTGCCCACCACCTTCAGGCCGTTCACCACGGCCGCGCCGACGACGATGGCCGTGCCGTGCTGGTCGTCGTGGAACACCGGGATCTTCAGGCGCTCGCGCAGCTTGCGCTCGACCGTGAAGCACTCGGGCGCCTTGATGTCCTCGAGGTTGATGCCGCCGAAGGTCGGCTCCAGCGCGGCGATGATCTCGACCAGCTTGTCCGGGTCCTTCTCGTCGATCTCGATGTCGAACACGTCCAGGCCCGAGAAGCGCTTGAACAGCACGCCCTTGCCCTCCATCACCGGCTTGCCCGCCAGCGCCCCGATGTCGCCCAGGCCGAGCACCGCCGTGCCGTTGGTGATCACGCCCACCAGGTTGCCGCGCGCCGTGTAGCGGAAGGCCGTCGCCGGATCGCGCACGATCTCCTCGCAGGGCGCCGCCACGCCCGGGCTGTAGGCCAGGGAGAGCTCGTACTGGTTCACCACCGGCTTGGTCGGCGCGATGGCGATCTTGCCGGGCGCCGGGAACTCGTGGTAGTCGAGCGCGGCGCGGCGCAGCTGCGCGCGCTTGTCCTCGTCCTGCGGACGGGTCGGGGCATTCATGGGTCGGGTCTCCTGGGTGGCAGCGCGCGGCGGGCCGTCGGCAGCGCGGGTCTGGCGATCGATTGTAGAGAGCGCCCGGGCGGCGCGCGGCATTTGTCCCCACCCTCCCTCGCGGCATGCCTGGGCGGTGTCGGCAGGCGCTAATATCGGCGGCTCGTTCACTTTCTGTTTCAGGAGCCGGGACCATGGCGCTGATGGATTTCATCAAGAAGCAGTTCATCGACATCCTGCAGTGGACCGAAGGCGACGACGGCACGCTGGCCTGGCGCTTTCCGATGCGCGACCTGGAAATCCAGAACGGCGCGCAGCTCGTGGTGCGCGAGTCGCAGATGGCGCTGTTCGTCGACGAGGGCCGGGTGGCCGACGTGTTCGGCCCGGGCACCTACAAGCTGACGACCCAGACGCTGCCGGTGCTGACCTACCTGAAGAACTGGGACAAGCTGTTCGAGTCGCCCTTCAAGAGCGATGTCTACTTCTTCAGCACGCGCCAGCAGGTCGACCAGAAGTGGGGCACGCCGCAGCCGATCAGCATCCGCGACCCCGAATTCGGCGCCGTGCGCCTGCGCGCCTTCGGCAACTACGCCTACCGCGTGGCCGATCCGAAGAAGTTCCACACCGAGATCTCGGGCACGCGCGACGCCTACCGCGTGGACCACCTGGACGGCCAGCTGCGCGGGCTGATCATGCAGAACATCGCCACCGGCATCGCGCAGAGCAACATCCCCTTCCTCGACCTGGCGGCCAACCAGCACAACTTCGCCCAGGCGCTGGCGCAGGCCCTGGCGCCGGCGATGGAGGCCTACGGCCTCAAGCTCGAGGCGATGACGGTGCAGAGCATCTCGCTGCCGGACGAGCTGCAGAAGGTGCTCGACCAGCGCATCGGCATGGGCATGGTGGGGCAGGACATGGGCCGGTTCATGCAGTACCAGACCGCGCAGGCGATCCCGAAGATGGCCGAGGGCGTGGCCGCCGGCGGCGACGGCGGCGGCCTGGCCGGTGCCGGCCTGGGCATGGGCGCTGGCGTGGCGATGGGCCAGGTGCTGGCGCAAGGCATGCAGTCGGCGCTGCAGCCCGGTGCGCCGGCCGCCGCGGCGCCGGCGGCCGTCCAGCCCGACGATGTGATGGCGACGCTGGAGAAGCTGGGCGAACTCCGGGCCAAGGGCATCCTGACCGAGGACGAGTTCAACGCCAAGAAGGCCGAGCTGCTGAAGAAGCTGGTCTGAAGTGGAATACCCCCCGGTGTCGCTGCGCTCCTTCCTCCCAGGGGGACGCACCCCGTGGCCAGGGAGACCCCGGCCATGGGCGCGCCGATTGGCCTGCTCCGCGGCCGTTGGAGCCGTGTCGTTTCGAGCGGTGCGTGCGGCGCGGGGTGCGGTGGAGCAACGGATCAGGAGCGTCGCCCGCGCGCCTGCCGTACCGGTATCTCAGCGAGAAACGACCTGAATCGTGGCGACCGACGCCGCCCAGCGCGAGTACCGCGCGCCCTGTCCGAGCTGCGGCGCGCCGGTCGAATTCCGCAGCGCGCAGTCGCCCTATGCGGTTTGCGGCTACTGTCGCAGCACGGTGGTGCGCGAAGGCGCGGTGCTGCGCCGCATCGGCCAGATGGCCGAGCTGTTCGACGACCACAGCCCGCTGCAGCGCTTCGTCACCGGCCGCATCGCGCTGAGCGGGCGCGAGCTGCCCTTCACCCTGGTCGGACGCCTGCAGTACAAGGGCGAAGCCGGCGTCTGGAGCGAGTGGATCGCCGCGCTGGAGGACGGCAGCACCGCCACCCTGGGCGAGGACAACGGCGCCTACGTCTTCACGCGCCCGCTGGATGCGGGGGCGCGACTGCCGGATGCGCGCGCCCTGCCGCTGGGGGCCACCACGGCCTTCGAGGGCCGGCCCTGGAGCGTTGCCTACTCCGGGCAGGCCGAACTGATCGCCGCCGAGGGCGAGCTGCCGCGCCTGCCGCCGCTCGGCCAGCCGTTCCCCCTGGTCGAACTGCGCAGCGAAGACGGCGAGGTGCTGTCGATCGACTACGGCCGCCACCCACCGCAGGCCGAGCGCGGCCGCGCGGTGCAACTGGCCGACCTGCGGCTGCAGGGGTTGAAGCAGGAGTCGGTGCAGGACACCAGCGGCCGACAGCTGGCCTGCCCGCACTGCGGCGCCCCGGTACAGGTGCGGCTGGACGCCAGCAAGGCCGTCACCTGCGGCAACTGCCGCAGCATCATCAACCTGGAGGGGCCGGACGGCGGCGCGCTGCAGTCGGCGCTGCAGGAGCAGCCGGTGCAGCCGCTGATTGCGCTCGGCAGCACCGGCGAGCTGCAGGGCACGGCCTGGCAGGTGGTGGGGTTCCAGCAGCGCAGCGGCCAGGAGCCGGGCGACGACGAAACCTTCCGCTGGCAGGAGTACCTGCTCTACAACCGCCAGGCCGGCTTTGCCTTCCTGGTCGATGCCGAGGACGGCTGGAGCCTGGTGCGCCCCACCACCGGCGCGCCGCAGCTCGAGGCCGGCGGCCAGAGCGCGCGCTACCTCGGCACGCGCTACTTCCTGCAGTCGCGCTACCGTGCCACCACCACCTACGTGCTGGGCGAGTTCTACTGGCCGGTGGCGCGTGGCGAGCAGACCGACAACCGCGACTTCAGCAGCGGGCGCGGCCTGCTGTCGATGGAGCAGGGCGCGCGCGAGATCACCTGGTCCGCCGGCGATCGCATCGCCAGCCGCGACGTCGCCACGGCCTTCGGCATCGCGGAACGGCCGCAGCTGCTGTCGCGCGCGGATGCGTCGCCGGTGTCCAGCTCGCGTGGCGCCCTGACGCTGATCCTGATCGTGTTTGCCCTCATGTTCCTGCTGGCCGCGCTGGACAACTGCTCGGGCGGCTCCAGCGGCTACAGCCGCAGCTCGGGCGGCTCCTTCGGGGGCTATTCGAGCGGCGGCAGCCACAAATGACGCGCGCACCGGTTCCCCACGACTGACGGAGGTCCCCCCATGGACATCGAATGGTTCAAGCCCGCCGCCTTCCTCGGCTCCATCGTCTACGCCCTGCTGGGCGTGGTCATCTTCTGGCTGTGCTTCATCGTCATCGACAAGCTGACCCCGACCGAGCTGTGGCGCGAAATCGTCGACAAGCAGAACCGGGCGCTGGCGCTGGTGGTCGCCGCCATGTGCCTGGGGGTGAGCATCATCGTGGCGGCGGCGATTCATTGATCCCCCTGTGTCGCTGCGCGACTTCCCCCGGAGGGGGACGCACCCTGTGGCCAGGGGGACCCTGGCCACGGGTGCCCTTGAATGGCCTGCTCCGCGGCCTTTTGTCCCTCGCCCGCGGGCGAGGGTGGGGTTGGGGTCTGGCCAGGTGTCACGCTCGACTTGCGGCGGCTGGGGTCGCGGGTCCGCTTGCGGCGGTTGCTGGTGCGGCCTGCTCCGCGGCCTTTTGTCCGTCGCCCGCGGGCGAGGGTGGGGCTGGGGTCTGGCCAGGTGTCACGATCGACTTGCGGCGGCTGGGGTCGCGGGTCCGCTTGCGGCGGTTGCTGGTGCGGGCGGCTCCGCGGCCTTTGTGCCCTCCCACCTTGGGCGGGGGCAGGACAGCGCGTGAGAGCGCATAGCAGATGAGCGCCCTGCCCGGCTCCATCCCCGCGCGCGGACGCGCGCGGCCGATCGAGGTGGCACTGCTGGCCAGCGTGTTCGTGGTCGCCGCCTGCGGGCTGCTGTACGAACTGGCGGCCGGCGCCATCGCCAGCTACGTGCTGGGCGACTCGGTGCTGCAGTTCTCCACCATCATCGGCAGCTACCTGTTCGCCATGGGCGTCGGGTCCTGGCTGTCGCGGCATTTCGAGCGCCAGCTGCCGGCGCACTTCCTGCGCATCGAGCTGCTGGTGGCGCTGGCCGGCGGCCTGCTGCCGGCGCTGCTGTTTCTCGCCAATGCCTTCGCGCCGGCCTCGTTTCGGGTCGTGCTCTACGGCCTGGTGCTGGTCGTCGGCGTGCTGGTCGGGCTGGAGATCCCGCTCGTCATGCGCATCCTGCGGCGCGACGTGCAGCTGCGCGAGCTGGTGAGCCAGGTGCTGACCTTCGACTACCTGGGCGCGCTGGCGGTGTCGCTGGCCTTCCCGCTGCTGCTGGTGCCGCAGCTCGGCATGGTGCGCACCGGCCTGGTGTTCGGCCTGATGAACGCCGCCGTCGCGGTCTGGGCGCTCTGGCTGTTTCGCCACGAGTTGCGCCGCTGGGGCGCGCACGCCGCCGCCTGCGCCTTCGTGCTGGCGGTGCTGGCCGTCGGCTGGGCGTTGGCCGACCGCGTCACCACCCTGGCCGAGGATCGCCTCTACGCCGACCGCGTGGTGCTGGCCCAGACCACGCCCTACCAGCGCATCGTCGTCACCCACGCGCCGGGCGAGGGGCGGCCCGGTCACCGGCTGTTCCTCAACGGCAACCTGCAGTTTGCCGAGCGCGACGAATACCGCTACCACGAGGCCCTGGTGCACCCGGTCATGGCGGCGCACGGCGCGCCGAAGAAGGTGGCGGTGCTGGGCGGCGGCGACGGCATGGCGGTGCGCGAGATCCTGAAGTACCCGAGCGTCGAGCAGGTCACCCTGGTCGAGCTGGACCCGGCCATGACCGAGCTGTTCACGCGTCACCCGCAGCTCGCGGCGCTGAACGGCCATGCGCTCACCTCGCCCAGGCTGCGCGTCGTTAACACCGACGCCTTCCGCTGGCTGGACGAGACAAGCGACACCTTCGATGTCATCGTGGTCGACTTCCCCGACCCCACCAACTTCAGCATCGGCAAGCTCTACACGCTGAGCTTCTACGCCCTGCTCGAAAAGCGCCTGACCGCCAGCGGCTACGCCGTCATCCAGACCACCTCGCCGCTGGTCGCGCGGCGCAGCTTCTGGACCGTGGTGCAGACCATCGAGGCCGCGGGCCTGACGGCCACGCCCTACCACGCCCATGTCCCGAGCTTTGGCGAATGGGGCTACGTCATCGCCAGCCGCCGGCCCTGGCGCCTGCCCAGGGCCCTGCCCGAGGAGCTGCGCTACCTGACGCCGCACACGCTGGCACTGCTGTTCGATTTCCCGGCCGACATGGCGCGCGTGCCGGCCGAGGTGAACCGCCTGTCCAACCAGGTGCTGGTGCACACCTACGAGGCCGAGTGGGGGCGGGTGCACGAGTGAGCACCGGCTGGCGCCGCCGCTCGCTGCTCGCGGCCGGCGCCGCGCTGGCCGCCGCCGGCTGCACGCCGCGCGAGCTGCGGGAGATCGAAGGGGGCTTCGTCGGCGCGAGCGACGCGCGCGGCCACCTGCTGCGCGCGCCCTGGCCCACGCGGGCGCCCGACGTCACGCGCACGGTGCACACGGTGATCGCCGGCGGCGGCATCGCCGGCCTGGCGGCGGCGCGCGCGCTGCGTCTAGCCGGGCACGACGACTTCGCCCTGCTCGAGCTGGAGGACGCCGCCGGCGGCAACAGCCGCGGCATGGAGCTGGGTGGCATGGCCTGTCCGATGGGCGCGCACTACCTGCCATTGCCCGGCGACGCTGCGCACGAGGTGCAGGACCTGCTGGAAGAGCTGGGCCTGCGCCAGCGTGTCGCCGGGCGCTGGCGCTACGACGAGCGCAGCCTGTGCCACAGCCCGCAGGAGCGCCTGTTCCTGGGCGGACAGTGGCAGGACGGCCTGCTGCCGCAGGCGGGCGTGGGCACCGCCACGCTGGTGCAGTACCGTCGCTTCGGCGCCGCCGTGCGCGCCAGCCAGCGCGCCGCGCGCTACGCCATCCCGGTGCGCCGCTCGGCCTTCGCGCCGGCGCAGCTCGCGCAGGACGCGCTCAGCTTCGACGCCTGGCTGGACGCCCAGGGCCTGGACGACCCGCGGCTGCGCTGGTACCTGGACTACTGCTGCCGCGACGACTACGGCGCCGGGAGCGCCAGCGTCTCGGCCTGGGCGGGCCTGCACTACTTCGCTAGCCGGCATGGTTTCCAGGCGCCCGGCGAGGAGGGCGACGGGGACGGCGAATCATCGGCCGTGCTGACCTGGCCCGAGGGCAACGGCTGGCTGGCGGCGCGCCTGGCGGCGCCGCTGGGCGAGCGCCTGCACGCCGGGCGCGTGGTCGGGCGCGTCGCGGTCGGGCGCCACGGTGTCGTCGTCGACGCGCTGCACGGGCCCAGCGGGCGCCTGGAGCGCTGGCAGGCGCGCCAGGCGGTGCTGGCCCTCCCCGCCGCCGTCGCGCTGCGCGTGCTCGAGCGCCCGCCCGCCGCGCTGCGCGAGCTGGCGGCCGGCCTGCGCAGTGCCGCCTGGCTGGTTGCCAACCTGCAGCTGCGCGCGCCGCTGGACGACCGGCCGGGCGCCGCGCCGAGCTGGGACAACGTGCTGTACGGGGCGCCCGGCCTGGGCTACGTCGACGCCATGCACCAGAGCCTGCGGCCCGTGCCCGGGCCCACCGTGCTGACCTACTACCGCGCCCTGGGCGACTCGGCCGCGGTCCGCCAGCGCCTGCTGGACACGCCCTGGACCGACTGGCGCGACGCCATCCTGGCCGAACTGGGCGCCGCGCACCCCGACCTCGCGGCCAAGACCGAGCGCATCGCGCTGGTGCGCCACGGCCACGCCATGGCGGTGCCGCGGCCGGGCATGCTGCGCCAGGTCGCCCGCCTGCGCGGCGCGCCGCAAGACGGATCCGGCGGCCGCGCGCCGGCGCCGGCCCTGGTGTTCGACGACGCCCCGCGCCTGGCGTTCGCGCACGCCGACTGGTCCGGCTGCTCGCTGTTCGAGGAGGCCTTCACCCTCGGCCACGCCGCCGGTCGCGCCCTGGCCTGAGCCCGGGCCGTGCGCCCGGTTGCGGGTGGTTGCAACACCTGCAGAAAGTCACCCTCTTTGCCGCAGGCTTTACCAAATCGACGCAGCGGGGCGTGGAACTTTGGGCGACCCTGGAGATTCTCATATCGTGAGCAGGACGGCGATGCCAAGGGATCTCATTTGACGCTGCCGAGTCGACTGGCCTCGTGCCTTTGAAGAAACCTGAAGCGGTTTTTCCTCCTCCCTCCCTCCTCCTCCTTCGCTTCAGGCCGCTTCGGCAGCATTTTTATTCGCGACGCGCCGCCCGGGCCCACGCCCCGGCGGCGCTTGCTTTTGAGCGACGCCGATCGGACGAGGAGCGGAAACGGCGCGCTCAGTGCGGCACGGTGTC
>NZ_DAOKZG010000077.1:0-7928 GCF_035325765.1 Ottowia sp. | reverse complement strand
CCATCTCGCCGAAGCGCTGGCCGCCGAACTGCGCCTTGCCGCCCAGCGGCTGCTGCGTCACCAGCGAGTACGGGCCCGTGGAGCGCGCGTGCATCTTGTCGTCGACCAGGTGGTGCAGCTTGAGGAAGTGCATGTAGCCGATCGTGGTCGGGCGCTCGAAGGCGTCGCCCGAGCGGCCGTCGTGCAGCCAGGCCTGGGTGCGCGTGGGCGTCAGGCCCTTGGCCTTGGCCACCGCGTCCGGGTAGGCCAGCTGCAGCATGCCCTGGATGTCCTCCTCGGTCGCACCGTCGAACACCGGGGTCGCGAACGGCACGCCCTGCGTCAGGTTGCCCGCCATCTCGAGCACCTGTTCGTCGCTCAACTGGCTCAGGTCCTCCTGGTGGCCAGAAGAGCGGTTGTACAGCTCGGTCAGGTACTTGCGCAGTTCGGCCACGCGCTGCTCGGCCTGCAGCATCTCGCCGATGCGTGCGCCGATGCCCTTGCCGGCCCAGCCCAGGTGCACTTCCAGCACCTGGCCCACGTTCATGCGCGAGGGCACGCCCAGCGGGTTGAGCACGATGTCCACCGGCGTGCCGTCGGCCATGTAGGGCATGTCCTCGACCGGCACGATCTTGGAGACCACGCCCTTGTTGCCGTGGCGGCCCGCCATCTTGTCGCCCGGCTGCAGGCGGCGCTTGACGGCCAGATACACCTTGACCATCTTCAGCACGCCGGCCGGCAGCTCGTCGCCCTGGGTCAGCTTCTTGCGCTTCTCCTCGAAGGCGAGGTCGAAGCTGTGGCGCTGCGCCTCGATCGAGGCCTTGATGCTCTCCAGCTGCGCCGCCACGTCGTCGTCCGCCGGGCGGATGTCGAACCAGTGGTACTTGTCGACCGAGTCCAGGTAGGCCTTGTCGATCTTCGTGCCCCGGGCGATGCGGTTCGGCCCGCCATTGGCGGCCTTGCCGATGAGCAGCTTCTCGATCCGGTCGTAGGAATCGGCCTCGACGATGCGCAGCTGGTCGTTCAGGTCCAGGCGGTAGCGCTTGAGCTCGTCGTCGATGATCTGCTGGGCGCGCTTGTCGCGCGGGATGCCCTCGCGCGTGAACACCTGCACGTCGATCACCGTGCCCTGCGAGCCCTGCTCGACGCGCAGCGACGTGTCCTTCACGTCCGACGCCTTTTCGCCGAAGATCGCGCGCAGCAGCTTCTCCTCCGGCGTCAGCGTGGTCTCGCCCTTCGGCGTGACCTTGCCCACCAGGGTGTCGCCCGGCATCACCTCGGCACCCACGTGGATGATGCCCGAGTCGTCCAGGCGGTTGAGCTGCTGCTCGCTCAGGTTGGGGATGTCGCGCGTGATCTCCTCGGCACCGAGCTTGGTGTCGCGCGCCATCACCACCAGCTCCTCGATGTGGATGCTGGTGTAGCGGTCGTCGGCCACCACCTTCTCGGAGATCAGGATCGAGTCCTCGAAGTTGTAGCCGTTCCACGGCATGAAGGCGATCAGCATGTTCTGGCCGATCGCGATCTCGCCCAGGTCGGTGGAGGCGCCGTCAGCGATCACGTCACCCCGGGCCAGCACGTCGCCGCGCTTGACGATCGGGCGCTGGTGGATGTTGGTGTTCTGGTTGCTGCGCTGGTACTGGATCAGGTTGTAGATGTCGACGCCCACCTCGCCGGCCACCGCCTCGTCGTCGGCGACGCGCACCACGATGCGCGTGGCATCGACGTAGTCGACCACGCCGCCGCGGCGCGCCGTCACGACGGTGCCGGAGTCGATCGCGGCGACGCGCTCGATGCCGGTGCCGACCATCGGCATCTCGGGTCGCAGCACGGGCACCGCCTGGCGCGACATGTTGGCGCCCATCAGTGCGCGGTTGGCGTCGTCATGCTCGAGGAAGGGCACCAGCGAGGCCGCCACCGAGACGATCTGGGCCGGCGACACGTCCATGTACTGGATGCGCTCGACGCTCACCAGCACCGAGTCGCCCTTCTCGCGCGCGCTCACCAGGTCGCCGGTGAGGCGCCCTTCCTCGTCCAGCGCCGCGTTGGCCTGGGCGATGATGTACTTGCCCTCCTCGATCGCCGACAGGTAGTCGATCTCGTCGGTCACCTTGCCGTCGATGACGCGGCGGTACGGCGTCTCGATGAAGCCGTACTCGTTCAGGCGCGCGTACAGCGCCAGCGAGTTGATCAGGCCGATGTTCGGGCCTTCCGGCGTCTCGATCGGGCACACGCGGCCGTAGTGCGTGACGTGCACGTCGCGCACCTCGAAGCCGGCGCGCTCGCGCGTCAGGCCGCCCGGGCCCAGGGCCGAGACGCGGCGCTTGTGCGTGATCTCGGCCAGCGGGTTGGTCTGGTCCATGAACTGCGACAGCTGCGAGGCGCCGAAGAACTCCTTCAGTGCCGCGGAAATCGGCTTGGAGTTGATCAGGTCGTGCGGCATGAGCGGATCGTTCTCGGCCTGGCCGAGGCGCTCCTTGACGGCCTTCTCGATGCGCGCCAGGCCGGTGCGGTACTGGTTCTCGGCCAGCTCGCCGACGCAGCGCACGCGGCGGTTGCCCAGGTGGTCGATATCGTCGACCTCGCCGCGGCCGTTGCGCAGCTCGACCAGGATCTTCACCACGTCGAGGATGTCGTCGTTGGACAGCACCATCGGTCCGGTGGACTCGTCGCGCCCCACCTTGGCGTTGAACTTCATGCGCCCGACGCGCGACAGGTCGTACGTGTCGGGGTTGTAGAACAGGCGCTGGAACAGGGCCTGCACCGCGTCCTCGGTGGGCGGCTCGCCCGGGCGCATCATGCGGTAGATCTGCACGCGCGCGGCGAACTCGTCGGCCGTCTCGTCGGCGCGCAGCGTCTGCGAGATGTAGGCGCCGTGGTCGAGCTCGTTGGTGAAGATGCACTCGAGATCCTGCACGCCGGCCTCGCGCAGCTTCTTGAGCAGCGGCTCGGTGAGCTCGTCGTTGGCCTTGGCGATGATCTCGCCGGTCTCGGCGTCGACCACGTCCTTCGCCACCACCCGCCCGACCAGGAAGTCCTCCGGCACGCTGATGTGGGTCGTGCCCGACTGCTCGAGCTCGCGCGTGTGGCGCGCCGTCACGCGCTTGTCCTTGGCGACGATGACCTTGCCCGACTTGTCGGTGATGTCGAAGCGCGCCACCTCGCCCTTCAGGCGCTCGGTGACGAACTCCATCTGGGCGCCACTGTCCATCAGGCGGAAGTGGTCGTTGGTGAAGAAGTGCGCCAGGATCTGCGCGTTGTTCAGCCCGATCGCCTTCAGCAGGATCGTCACCGGCATCTTGCGGCGGCGGTCGACGCGGAAGAACAGGATGTCCTTGGGGTCGAATTCGAAGTCGAGCCAGGAGCCGCGGTAGGGAATGATGCGCGCCGAGAACAGCAGCTTGCCGGAGCTGTGCGTCTTGCCCTTGTCGTGCTCGAAGAACACGCCCGGCGAGCGATGCAGCTGGCTGACGATGACGCGCTCGGTGCCGTTGACGATGAACGAGCCCTTATCGGTCATCAGGGGCACCTCGCCCATGTAGACCTCCTGCTCCTTCACCTCCTTGACCACCTTGCTCTGCGGGGTCGACGACTCGCGGTCGTAGATGATCAGCTGCACGCGCGCGCGCACCGCCGAGGCGAAGGTCAGCCCGCGCGTCTGGCACTCGCGCACGTCGAACGCCGGCTTGGCCAGGTTGTACTCGATGAACTTCATCTCGACGTAGCCGTTGTGCGAGACGATCGGGAAGGCCGATTCAAACGCCGCCTGCAAGCCCTCGTGCACGCGCTTCTTCGGGGCCGTGTCGGCCTGCAGGAAGGCGGTGTAGGCGTCCTTCTGCATCTGCAGCAGGTAGGGGACCGGCAGCACGCTGTCGCGACTGCCGAAACTCTTGCGAATGCGCTTGCGTTCGGTAAAGGTGTAGGCCATGAAATCTCCGGGCGGTGGACGATCTGTAGTCCTGGATATCAGGCGACTAGGGCATCAGGCACGAGGCGCCTGAAGACAGCTTGGCGGCTGGCCACTACCAGCCCATGGCGGACGGCCGCGCGTTGCACGCGGCCCGGACCAAGTGGTCTCCTGCAGTCGGGTTCAGAAGACACGTGAAAGCGGCTTGCAGCAAGCCCCTTTCAGGTGCGCTCTGATGGCGCGCGGGTCGATACCGAGATCAACCCGTGAGTAAATCGAGGCTGGAGCGCAGCGAGCGGCGCGAGGCTGGTTCGAGAAGCGCAGCCGTACCGACGTACGGCGAGCATCGCAGGGCCAGGATCGCGCCGCGCAGTAGCTCCAGACCGATTTACTTGAGGTCGGCCTTGGCGCCGGCGTCTTCCAGCTTCTTCTTGCCGGCTTCCGCGTCCGCCTTCGGCATCGCCTCCTTGACGGTCTTGGGCGCGCCGTCGACCAGGTCCTTGGCCTCCTTCAGGCCCAGGCCGGTGATCTCGCGCACCGCCTTGATGACCGACACCTTGTTGGCGCCGACCTCGGCCAGCACCAGGTCGAACTCGGTCTTTTCCTCGGCCGCGGCGGCCGCGCCGGCGCCCGCGCCACCAGCAGCCGGGGCCGCCATCGCGGCGGCGCTCACGCCGAATTTCTCCTCGATGGCTTTCACCAGGTCGTTGAGCTCCATCACGGTCATGCCGTCCAGCGCGGTCAGAAATGCGTCTTTGTCGAATGCCATTTGATTTACCTAGAACAGTTGGGTGGTTGAATGAACTGCGGGCGTCGCCTCAGGCGGCCACCGCCTCGCCTTCGCCTTTTTTCGCCGCCAGCGCGCCCAGCACCACGGCGGTGCGCGAAATGGGCGACATCAGCAGGCCGCACAGCTGGGCCAGCAGCACTTCCTTGCTCGGAATGCTCGCCAGCTCCTTCACCGCGCCGGCATCCAGGGCCTTGCCTCCGTAGACGCCGCCGCGAATCACCAGCTTGTCGTTGGTCTTCGCGAAATCGGCCACCACCTTCGCGGCGGCCACGGCGTCCTCGGAGAAGCCATAGAGCAACGGGCCGGACATCTGGTCGGCCGCCACTTCGAAACTGCTGCCAGCGACAGCCCGGCGGGCCAGCGTGTTCTTCAACACGCTGAGCGCCACGCCCTGGCTGCGCGCATCGGCACGCAACTTCGTCATGTCGGCGACCGCGATGCCACGGTATTCCGCCAGCACCAGCGTTTGAGCTTTAGCGGCGAGCCCGGCCACCTCCTGGATGACCGCTTCCTTCTCACTGCGATTCAGACTCAAGGTCTACTCCTTCCAATGCGCCGGCCGATGGACCGACGCGCCTTTCAAAGCGACCAACCGTTCAGGAAAGGTTCCTGCGCGGCAGGCTCGCCATCTGCGCTGGCCGACCCCGTCTCCGGGGCAGATTAAGCGGACGACCACGCCAGCGGTCTTGGATGGCCCGCGGCCGCCTTGCGGCCGCCGCAGCCCACCACTTCGCCCGCGCGCCGGCACGGGGCCGGCGCCCGGGACGAATCCCGTGTTCAGCCCATCAGGGTCTGGGTGTCCACGCGCACGCCCACGCCCATGGTGCTCGACACCGCCACCTTGCGCAGGTAGACGCCCTTGCTGGTGGCGGGCTTGGCCTTGTTCAGCGCCTCGACCAGCGCCGCCAGGTTGCCCTGGAGTTTTTCCGTGTCGAACGAGCGGCGGCCGATGGTGCCGTGGATGATCCCGGCCTTGTCGACGCGGAACTGCACCTGGCCCGCCTTGGCATTCTTCACCGCGGTGGCCACGTCGGGCGTCACGGTGCCGACCTTGGGGTTGGGCATCAGGCCGCGCGGACCCAGGATCTGGCCCAGCGCGCCCACCACCCGCATCGCGTCGGGCGCGGCAATGACCACGTCGAAGGGCAGGTTGCCGGCCTTGACCTGCTCGGCCAGGTCCTCCATGCCGACCAGGTCGGCGCCCGCGGCCCTGGCCTCGTCGGCCTTGGCACCCTGCGCAAACACGGCCACGCGCTTGGTCTTGCCGGTGCCATTGGGCAGCACCACGGCGCCGCGCACCACCTGGTCGGATTTCTTGGCATCGACGCCCAGTTGCACCGCGACGTCGATGGACTCATCGAACTTGGCGGTGGCGTGCTGCTTCACCAGGTCCAGCGCCTCGGCCAGCGGGTACAGGCGGGTCGATTCGATCTGGCCCACCAGGGCCTTCTGCTTTTTCGTCAACTTGGCCATTTACACACCCTCCACCGTCACGCCCATGGAGCGCGCCGATCCGGCGATCGTGCGCACCGCCGCATCCAGGTCGGCCGCGGTCATGTCCTTGAGCTTGGTCTGGGCGATTTCCTCGAGCTGGGCGCGCGTGATCTTGCCCACCTTGTCGGTGGCGGGCTTGGCCGAGCCCTTGTCCAGCTTGATGGCCTTCTTGATCAGGACGGCCGCGGGCGGCGTCTTGATGACGAAGGTGAAGCTCTTGTCGGCGAACGCGGTGATCACGACCGGCAACGGCAGGCCCGGCTCGACGCCTTGCGTCTGCGCGTTGAACGCCTTGCAGAACTCCATGATGTTGAGGCCGCGCTGGCCCAGCGCCGGCCCGATGGGCGGCGACGGGTTGGCCTTGCCAGCCGGCACTTGCAGCTTGATGAAGCCGACGATCTTCTTCGCCATGCTTGACTCCTTGCGGGTGCAAACGCGTGGCGGGCCACGCTCCCCGGGGGTTGACGACTCTCAAGTAGGAAACCCGCTGGCGCCGAGTCGGGAGGCGCCAGCAGTCATGCAATTACATTCAGGCCTTCTCGACCTGGCTGAATTCCAGTTCGACCGGCGTGGCACGACCGAAGATCGTGACCGACACGCGCAGCTTGTTCTTGTCGTAGTTGACTTCCTCGACGGTGCCGTTGAAGTCGGTGAACGGGCCATCCTTGACGCGGATGTATTCGCCCACCTCGAATTCGACCTTGTGGCGCGGCTTGTCGGAGCCCTCCTGCATCTGGTTGACGATCTTCATGACATCGTCTTCCGAAATCGGAGTCGGGCGGTTGCGCGCGCCGCCGACGAAACCGGTCACCTTGTTGGTGTGCTTCACCAGGTGCCAGGTGTCGTCGTCCATCACCATTTCCACCAGCACGTAGCCGGGGAAGAACTTGCGCTCGGTGGTGCGCTTGACGCCATTCTTGATCTCGACCACTTCCTCGGTCGGCACCAGGATGCGGCCGAACTTGGCGCCCATGCCGGCACGCGCGACGCGCTCGCGGATGTTGCGCTCGACGGCCTTTTCCATGCCCGAATAGGCATGCACCACGTACCATTTGAGGTCCGGATTGGTCGATGCGCCCGCCTGCATCTCGCTTATCACTTCTTCGCTCGTCATCGCCTCCACCCCAGGATCAGGTCGTACAGCGACCACTGCAGGAACTGGTCGGTCACCCACATGAACAGGGCGATGGCGACCGAGAACGCAAACACGAAGGCCGTGGTCTGCAACGCGTCCTTGCGCGCCGGCCACACCACCTTGTGCATCTCGCGCCAGGAATCGCGTCCAAAGGCGACCAGGCGGCGCCCGCTCTCGGACACCAGGAAGGCCAGCGCGGCCAGCACCAGGCCGCCGATCAGGCCGCCCCACTGGGCCCAGACACCCTGGCTGGCCAGCAGGTAATAGGCCGCCACGCCGCCGATGACCAGCAGGGCGGCCAGGACCAGCTTGGCCTTGTCGACCCCCGTGCTCACGGTTTCAATCTGCGTGCTCGCCACCATCAATTCCAAATCTACCGGGATTCGATCGGCCTGCGCCAGATCGGTTCCGGACACCATCCATCAGACGCGCAAGCCCGCCGGTGTGGGCGGGCCGTTGCGACCACCCGGGCGGGTGGCAGGGGCAGTAGGAATCGAACCTACAACCTTCGGTTTTGGAGACCGACGCTCTGCCAATTGAGCTATACCCCTAGAACTCTCCGATCACTCGATGATCTTGGCCACCACGCCCGCGCCCACGGTGCGGCCGCCCTCGCGGATGGC
>NZ_DAOKZG010000076.1:0-7968 GCF_035325765.1 Ottowia sp. | reverse complement strand
TGCCCGGGTGGCGAAATCGGTAGACGCAGCAGACTCAAAATCTGCCGGTGGCAACACCGTGCCGGTTCGATTCCGGCCCCGGGCACCAGGGACGACGCGATGCACCATCCATGGTCCTGCGCGTGTTCCGTGCGGCAGGCCGCGCTGCGGCGCCAGCGCACAAGAGGCTCGGACGTTCGCCCGAAGAAGCCAGCAGTCCGCTCTTCCTCGTTTGCCGCCTGAATCCGGCAATCGGATGCGCCCGGCAGTGCCGTCCTCGCCGTGCCAGGCCAGGGTGCGTGCAGCGCCTCCAAAGGCGCCTGTGGGGCAACGCTGAACACGCCCATCCGCTGCGATCATGCAGCCGAAACCGGCCACTTGGCAGGCCGGTTTCTTGCGCCGTCCGATCCATGCGCACTCGGGTGCGGGAGGCCATCGGGATGCCGCTCGGCACCGGCGAGTGCAGCATGCACCTGCCCAGGCTCCGGCGGTGGCGCACGACCAGGCCGCGCCGCCGTGGGGTGCGCACAGGCGGAGCTCCCGCCACGCATGGCGCGGCACGCGGGCCTGGGGCGCACGCACGGCAGCAGGCCCAGTCACCGCAGCAGCGGTTGATCCGCCGCTGCGCAGGGAGGGCCGGCGCGCCGGCTATCGGCGCAGCAGAACCTTGAGGGCAGCCTGTGCTCGGCGAGTCGTCACCTCGTCGGCTTCGGTCGCGAACAACGTCGCCGCGTCCTCGCGCCAGGTCTCGGCCGGCTGCGGGTCGTTGCGGCGCGTGAGCAGTTGCAGCTGCAGCGCTCGGCGCGCGTCCTGCTGGTCGGCCGGCGCGGGGACTTCGGCCGCCATCTCCAGGCGCAGCAGCGCCGTGGCGGCCCGGGCGCGGTCCCCGCCGCCGGCGCCGATGGCCTGCAGCCAGGCGTTGCGCACCGAGGCGCTGACGGCGCGGCCGAGCTCCTGCGCGCTGGGAGCCAGCGCAGGATCGCGCTCCTGCCAGGCCGTCAGCAATTGCACCAGGGCCTCGCCATGCGCCTGCGCCGCCAGCTTGCGCAGCGCCGCCTGGGCGCTCTCGACGGCCTGGCGCTGGGCGCGAAACGCCGTGTCGCCCAGGCGCGGGCCGCGTTCCTCGCGCCGGCCGCGGTCGGCCCCGCGCGCGCCGTCGCGCCGATCGCCGAAGCGCCCGGCGCCGGCCGGGCCCCGACGCGCATCGCGCCCTGCCGGACCGTGTTCGCGCCGATCGCCAGCGGCGCGTGCATCGGCACCCGGCTGACGTGCCCCCGGTCGGTCGTCGCCGCGCATGGCAATGAGCGGCTTGTCGGGCCTGGGCGGCGTCGCTGCGTCCGCGCCTTCGGCCAAGGGTGCGGCCGCTTCGGGCGCCACCGGGCCGGCATCCTGCACCGCCGCCTTGGACAAGGGGCCCCGACTGACGGCCTCGAGCTGTTCCATCGCGGCCCGGATGCGCTGCGCATCGCCGCTGGCGTTGGCCGCCTCCAGCGCCTTGGCGGCCTGCAGCACGGCCTGGTCGTGCGCGCTCAGGGCAGCACGCTCCTGCTCGCGCTCGGCGCTCTTGCGGTTGAAGGCGGCGTCGAGCGGCTTGCGGAAGGCATCCCACAACTTCTGCTCGTGGCGACGCTCCAGCGGCACGGCCTGGGCCTCGGCCTGCCAGCGCTGCTGCAGCGCGCGCACCGCGTCGATGCGCAGCCGGGGCTCCGCAGCCAGCGCCTCGGCTTCGGCAATCAGGGCCTGGCGCCGCAAGGTGCTGGCCTTCTGCTCGGCCTCCAGCAGGGCGCCGGCCGCATGGATGGCCGCTTTCCACTGCGGCTGCAGCTCGGCAAAGGCCTTCTCCGCCAGATGGCCGGCGTTGCGCCAGCGCTCCGAGAACTGGTGGATCTGGCGGCCCATGGCCTTCCAGTCGACGTCCGGGCCGGCCTGCTGCGCGGCGCCCCAGGCCTTGACCTCCTCGATCAGGGCCAGGCGCTGGCTGCGATGTTCCGCCGCCTGGGCCCGCACCTGGTCCAGCCAGGCTTCCACGAAGCGGTGCGCGGCATTGCAGGCCCGGTCGAAGCGCTTCCACAGTGCATGGTTGGGCGGTCCGCCCTGGTCGGCCGTCTTCCACTCCTCGCGCAGCTTGCGGATCGCTTCCTGCAGCTTGCGTCCGCCCAGCGTCGGCACCAGTTCGAAGTCGGCGTCGGCGGGGGGTGCCGGTTCCGCCCCGGCCTCGTCGGCGCCTTCCAGGGCCGGCAACGTTTCGGCGGCGGGCTCGCCGGTCGGCGCGTCGACGGGCGACTCGGCAGGCTCCGCCGCGGCCTCGGCGGACGGCTCCGGGACGACAGGCGCGGTCTGCGGCGGTTCGACGGGTTCGATGGATTCGGCTTGTGGCGCCGCCGCGGCGGATGCGTCCGGCGCCGGCGCGCCACCCCCGCCCTTGCGCGGACGCCGCACCAGCAAGGCCTCGGCGCGCGCCACCAGCTGCTCGCGCGCCTTGTCGGCGCTCCAGCGCTGCCAGCCGCCCAGTTCGCCGGCCGACACCAGGGCCGCGTGCACGCGCGCCTCCAGGGCCTCGTCGATCAGGCGCCCATGGGTCTTGAGCGACTGGCGCAGGGCCTGGGTCGCGCTGTTCATGTTCTTCGTATGGCCCGCCCCGACCGCCTGCTCCAGCAGCATCACGCCGGCTTCCACGGCTCGCATCGCGGCGGCGCGCTGCTCGGGATCGACCTTGGGCCGCGCCGTCGGCGCGACCGCCTCGCCAGCTGCGGCGGCGCGCGCCGCGCGCAGCTCCTCGGCCCACACCGGCACGGGCGGCAGCGCGGCCGTGGCATCGCTGCTGGCGGCCTGGGCCTGCGCCAGCGCCGGGACAAAGGCGCTCCACACCGCCTCGAGCTGGGCTTGCGCGCTTTCCAGTTGCGGCGCAAAGCGCAGGTCGATGCTCGGCCACTGCGCCTCGGCGCGCAGCAGCTCGGCCTGCTCGCGCCATTGCGCCAGGTCCGCCTCGAGCGCCGGCTGGGCGTCGCGCGCCTCGGTCCAGGGCTGGGTCGACAGCAGCTCGATGCGCTGCGCCAGCAGGGCCGCGGCCTCGCGCTGCACCATGACGCGCTGCTGCAGGTCTTCCACGGTGCGCACGCGCTCGGTCAATTGCGCGCGCAGGCTGGCCAGCGGCTCGCGCGACAGCGGCGCGCCGGCCTTGGCGGCATCGCGCTGCCAGGCCAGGGCGTCGGCGATGTTCAGGCGCGCGCCGTCCAGCAGGGCCCGGGCCCGGGTTTCCCACTCGGCGGCCACCGCCTCCTGCTCGCGCGCGCGGCGCAGTTCGTCCAGGCGCTCGCGCAGCGCCTTCGCGGCGCCCTTGTCCTTGGCCGAGAGCTCCTTGAACACCTCCTGCATCTGCTCGGGCGCCGGCTCGGTCGCCAGCCACTGGCGCACGCGCTGGGCACGCTCGCCCGAGGTGGCGGCCGAGAACACGCCGCCCGTCAGGGCGTCCAGGGGATGGGCTTCGGGCGCGGCCGGCGCCGGGGCGTCGGCGGCGGCCGGCGGATCTTGCGGATCACGGGAAAAGGGAAACATGCTGGGCAGGAAGTACGGTGAACACGGACGCGCGCGACTCGCGCGCCGGACATCGGCTATTGTCGCAGCGAATGCGGCGGCGCTTCCCGTGCCCCGGCGCGGCGGCGGGCCAGGCCGTCAGCGGGTCGCGAGACTCAGCTCGGCGCGGGGCGACCAGGATGTCGACGCTGCGCCCGGTGCATGCGCGACCGCGGCGGGCTGCGCCGCCGTTGGCTTGTCGCTGTTCCCGACTGCGTCGATGCGCGGAGCGCCCAGGAACAGGCGCTCGGCTGCAACACCATGGCCCGCCAGGTAGTCCTTCACGGCCACGCCGCGGCGCAGCGCGAGCTGACGCATGGCATCGGCGTCGACCGGGATCTGCGCCATCAGCAGCGATTCCATCTCGGGCACCGGGATGCTGCGCTGCATGCCGATGACGTTGCGCGGCTTGTCCGGGATGTCGGCACGCCGGTACAGGCGTTTCAGCAGCTCCGGATATTGCGCCGCGGGCACGGCCTGGTCGGCATCGCCGGGCGCAGCGGCGACGGCGGCATTCCCCCCGGGCGCGCCCGCGTCCGTGGCGTCCGATGGCCGCGGCTCGTCGGCCGCCGCTGCGCCGTCCTCGCCCCGCAGCTCGGCCGCCACCAGCGCCTGCAGGCGCTCGCGCCGGAAACCCGCGGCCTCGACGCCGAGGTCGGCCGTGCCGGCCACCGTGAGCTTGAGCTGCGGCCGGTCGGCCAGGGCCTTGGCGATCTTGTCGAGCTGCGCCCGCGCCTTGGCATCGAGCCGCGCGCTGCCCGGCGCAAAGGCCACCGCGGACAGGTCTTCGCCGTTGCCGCCGAGTGCGCGCGCCAGCAGGCTGAAAGGCGCCGTGATGGCCTTGCCGATCAGGTTCACGATCGCCTTGAAGATGATCGGCCCAAGCGAAAACTGGGGGTCGTTGAGCGAGCCGCTGATCGGCAGGTCGAGGTCGATCACGCCCTGGCTGTCGGCCAGCAGGGCGGTGGCCAGCTGCACCGGCAGGCTGGCGGGCGCGCCGGCCACCGGCTCGCCGAACTGCAGCTGGTTGAGCACCAGCCGGTTGGTGGCCGTGAGCTGGCCGTCGGGCTGGATCTTGTAGGCCACGTCCATGCTCAGCTTGCCGCGATCGATGCCGTGGCCCGCGTACTTGACCGAGTACGGCGACAGCGGCGGCAGGTCGAGATCGGTCATCTTCGCCTGGATGTCCAGTGCCAGGGGATCGGCCAGCGGGTTGAGCTGGCCCGAGATGTCGAGCGCGGCCGAGCCTTCGGCGCGTCCCGTGAGCCTGAGCTCGGCCATCTGCGGATCCTCGGGCGAGGTGACCGAGGCAAAGGCACCGAGCGTGCCGTTCAGCTCGGTCAGGTCGGCCGAGTAGTTGGGCCGGATGAAATGATCGGAAAAATCGATGCGTCCGTTCACCAGCTCGGTCGGGCCGAAGTGCAGCACCGGCGCCAGCGGATCGACCGGCGCCGGCGCGGCGCGCGCGGCGGGGGGGGCGGCGGCGGCCGCGTCCGCCGACGGCGGCGCCGCGCCATTGGCTTCACCAGCCGCCGGCTGGCTCTCGGCCGCGGCCGTGGGTGCAGGGGCGGGCGCAGCCGCGGCGCTTGCATCGGTGTCCGACTTGAGCACGTCCTGCAGGTTGAAGCGACCGTTCGGGTGGATCACCAGGCGCGCGAAGAAGTCGGACAGGCGCGTGCCGCCGATGGCGACGCGCGGCGCCTGGCCGGGCTCCAGCCGCACATCCAGGCCCGTCAGGCGCAGCTGCTTCCAGCTCAACAACTCCTCGCCCAGGCTGCCGCCCGGCGCTTCGGTCGTGCTGGGTGCCAGCGCCGCGCGCGAGGCCGCGGCGGGGCCGGCCGCGGCGGCCGCCTCCACCGTGCCGGCCTGCGCGCTGATGGCGCTGCCCGGGCGGCTGTGCGTGCGCAGCTCTTCCACCCGGGCATCGCCGGCGACGCTCAGGCGCGGGCCCCGCGCCGTCTCGGCGAACGCCACGCGCCCCTTGTAGCTGGTGTCGGCGCGCAGGATGTCGATGTTGAGTGCCTCGTCGAAGTACGGCGTGAAGGCGTGCACGGGCAGGCGCTCGGCCACCACCTCGCCCTGCGCCGCCAGCGGCTCGAGCGTCAGCTGGCCGCGCCATGCCAGGCGCCCCGGCTCGCCCGACCGCCGTCCCGTGCCCAGGCGAGCCGACAGCTCCAGCGGCATGGCGTGCCGACCGGGAAGCTGCAGCTGCCGCGCGTCCAGCCGCAATTGCGTGAGCTGCGCGCGCACCGGCTGCGACGGCGCGAGATCGGCGTAATCGAGCGCACCCTCGCGCAGCGCCAGCGCATCGAGCTGCACCGTCCAGGGCGGCTCCGGCGGCGCTGCGTTCGCCGCGCCCGCATCCTCTGCTCGCGCCTCGCGCAGCCAGCGCTCGACCATCCAGCGCCCGTCGGCCGCGCGTTCCGCCTGCAGCCACGGGGCCTGCAGCGTCAGCTCGGCGACCTGGGCGGTGCGGGCGCGCAGGTCGATGGCGGCGCCGGACACGCTCAGGCGCTCGATGCGCGCCAGTTCGGTGTCGCTCGCGCCGGTCGGCCGGCGGCCCCGGCGCGGCGCCGCGGCATCGGCTTGCGCGCCCACCAGCGCCAGCCGATCCAGCGCCAGCTTGTCGGCGGTCAGCTTCAGCTCCGGCGCCGCATCGGGCGTGGCCGGCGGCGCCCAGTGCAAGCCCAGCTCGGCCCCCAGTTCGCCCGTCAGCCGCGGCTCCAGATAGGATGCGAGATACGGCTGCGCCAGCGCGAGTGGCAGGCGCGCGACCTGGACCTTCAGGTCGGCCTGGCGCAGGCTGGCGCTGCCTTCGAAGGATAGCGTGGGCCGCTCCGGCTGCGGCGCGTCGGCGGTGCCGCCAGCCGCCTGCGTCTCGGCCTGGGTTGCCGCGCCTGCGGCGGTCCCGAGCGTGGCCGAACCGCTGAACGCGAAAGGCTGCTCCAGCGGATAGGCGATGGCGTGCGCCTGCAGCGTCACGGCCTCGAGATGCACGGCGGCCGCCGGCGCCGTGCTGTCGTCGCGGAAATCGACGGTGCCGCCGTGCACGGTGAACGCATCGACGCGCAGCCGGGGCCCCGCGTCCGGCGCCTGCGCGGCCGGCACCCCCGCGGCGTCGGGTGCCACTGGAGCCGGGGCCGCGTCGGCGGCGCCGCTGCCCGCAGCCGGCGCCAGGTTCAGCGATCCGTCCGGGTGGCGCACCAGGGTCACGCGCGGCTGTTCCAGCTCGATCGCCGACAGGTGGAATTCGCGCTCGAGCGGGCGCAGCTCGGCCAGCTCCAGCTTGAGGCGGTCGAGCGCCAGCGCCGGATCGCCCGCCGCGTCCTCGGCGGCAAAGCCGCTCAGCGTCAGCACGCCATCGAGGCGCAGCGACTGGCGCGGCTCCTCCTCGAAGCGCAGGCGCAGCTCGGCATCGACGGTGCCGGAGCGCGGCCGCAGCGACAGGTCGGCCGGCAGGTAGGCCAGGTAGGGCTGCAGGTCCAGGCCCGCCAGCCGCAGCGCGGCGTCGGTGCGCCGCGAGGCGTCGAACGGCAGCGCCTGCGCGTCCGAGTCGAAGCGGCTGCCGTTCAGCACGAAGGCCAGCTCGGGCCGCACCGTGATCTCGCGCGCCGACGGCAGGCTGCTGATGAAGGGCACCGCCAGCTGCAGCCCGGTCAGTTCGTGCTTGCGCGCCACCGGCTGGTCGTCGAACTCGACCCGCCCGTCACGCAACTCGATGTTGTAGAGCGCAAAGCGCGCCGGTGCGGCGTCGTCCGGGGCCTTGGGTGCCGCGGCCAGGCGCGTCAGGATGTCGTCCACGTCGTAGTGGCCGTCGCCGCGGCGCGCCAGCCGCAGCACCGGGGCCTGCACCTGCAGGGCATCGATCACCGGCGCCAGGCGCACGATCGACTGCCAGGCCGCGTTCAGGTAGACGCGCTCGATGCCGAGTTGCGCCGGCGCGCCGGCCGCGCCCGCCACCTCGATGTCCTGCACGCTGAGCTCCAGCGTCCACGGATTGAAACGCACCTCGCCCAGGTGCACCGCACGCCCCAGTTCCTGGCTCGCCAGCTTCTGGCCCTGCCAGCGCACCAGCGGCGGCACGCCCAGCCAGGCCAGTGCCGACAGCAGCAGCAGGCTGCCCACGGTCCACACCACCCGGCGCACCCAGCGATGCCTGCCCCACCGCTGGCGGAGGGTCGGTTCAGATGCGGGCGGATCGACGGGCGGCGCGGAATCGGACATCACAGTCCTGCATTGTGACGCCGACGGCTCGCCGCCGCCACGCCGCGAGCCGGCATCGGCGCCGTCCCGCCGACCCGCGCAAGAGAAAGCCCGGTGGGAGGCCCTGAAGCCTGCCCACCGGGCTTGTTGGCAGCACGACTAGTGTAGTGTTTCGTTCTGTTTGGAACTTAAGCGGCTATTGGCACGGATCAC
>NZ_DAOKZG010000075.1:0-8164 GCF_035325765.1 Ottowia sp. | reverse complement strand
ATCCAGCTGGTGTTCTTCTGGGAGCTGACCAGCCTGTTCTCCTTCCTGCTCATCGGCTACTGGCACCACCGCCGCGACGCCCGGCGCGGGGCGCGCATGGCGCTCATCACCACCGGCGCCGGCGGCCTGGCCCTGCTGGCCGGCGTGCTGATCCTGGGCCACATCGTCGGCAGCTACGAGCTCGACGCCGTGCTGGCAGCGGGCGAGCGCATCGCCGCGCACCCGCTCTACACGCCGATGCTGGTGCTGGTGCTGCTGGGCGCGCTGACCAAGAGCGCGCAGTTCCCGTTCCACTACTGGCTGCCGCACGCCATGGCCGCGCCCACCCCGGTCTCGGCCTACCTGCACTCGGCCACCATGGTCAAGGCCGGCGTGTTCCTGCTGGCGCGCCTGTGGCCGGCGCTGTCGGGCACGCCCGAGTGGTTCTGGCTGGTCACCGGCGCCGGCCTGATCACCCTGGTGCTGGGCGCCGGCGTGGCCATGTTCCAGCAGGACCTGAAGGGCCTGCTGGCCTATTCCACCATCAGCCACCTGGGCCTGATCACCCTGCTGCTGGGACTGAACGGCGAGCTGGCCGCGGTGGCAGCGGTGTTCCACATCATGAATCATGCGACCTTCAAGGCCTCGCTGTTCATGGCCGCCGGCATCATCGACCACGAGACCGGCACACGCGACCTGCGCCGCCTGTCGGGCCTGTGGCGCGCCATGCCCGTGACCGGCACGCTGGCCTTCGTCGCCAGCGCCGCGATGGCCGGCGTGCCGCTGCTCAACGGCTTCCTGTCCAAGGAGATGTTCTTCTCCGAGACGGTGCAGCTGACCAGCGTGCCGTGGCTGGACACCGGCCTGCCGATCGCGGCCACGGTGGCGGGGATCTTCGCCGTCGTCTATTCGCTGCGCTTCGCGGTCGGGGTGTTCATGGGACCGCCGGCCACCGACCTGCCCCTGACGCCGCACGAGCCGGTGCGCTGGATGCGCATGCCGATCGAGGTCCTGGTGCTGCTGTGCCTGCTGGTCGGCATCGTGCCGCAGTGGATGGTGGGCGCCACACTGGCGCTGGCGGCCACGCCGGTGGTCAACGGCCAGCTGCCCGACTACAGCCTGGCGATGTGGCACGGCTTCAACAAGCCGCTGGTGATGAGCACGATCGCCCTCGTCGGCGGCGTGCTGCTGTACCACCTCCTGCGCCATGCCCACGCCCGGGGGCGGCTGCACGAACCGCCGAGCTGGCGCTGGCTGGAAGGCGAACGGCTGTTCCAGAGCGCGCTGCTGCTGCTCGATCGCGGCTGCCGGCGCGCCACGCGCCTGCTCAGTTCACAGCGCCTGCAGCCGCAGGTCCTGCTGCTGGTGCTGGCGGCGACGCTGGCCGCCGCCGCGGCGCTGTGGCTCGGCGGCGTCAGCTGGGGCGACCGTGAGCGCGTGCCCGCCAGCGCCGAATTCGCCCTGCTCTGGCTGCTGGGCGGCGTGTGTGCCCTGGGCGCGGCGCAGCAGGCCAAGTTCCACCGCCTGGCGGCGCTGGTGATGACGGGTGTGGTCGGCCTGTGCGTGGCGCTGACCTTCCTCTGGTTCTCTGCGCCGGATCTGGCGCTGACCCAGCTGACGGTGGAGGTGGTCACCACCGCCCTGTTCCTGCTCGGCCTGCGCTGGCTGCCCAAACGCCTGCCCGAGCAGGCCCCGCGCGAAGGCTGGCTGGTGCGCCTGCGACGCGCGCGCGACCTGCTGATCGCGCTGATCTGCGGCACCGGCCTGGCCGCGCTGTCCTTTGCCATGATGACGCGCACCGCGCCGCAGAGCATCTCGCCGTTCTTCATCGACCGCGCCCTGCCCGAGGGCGGCGGCAGCAACGTCGTCAACGTGATGCTGGTGGACTTTCGCGGCTTCGACACCATGGGCGAAATCACGGTGCTGGGCATCGTCGCGCTCACGGTCTACGCCCTGCTGCGACGCTTCCGTCCGCCGCGCGAGGTGGTGTCGCTGCCGCCGCAGCAGCAGGCCACGCCGCCGGATCTGGTGAGCGACCTGATCAACCCGCGCACCGCGCGCGACACCGCGCTCGGCTACATGCTGGTACCAGCGGTGCTGGTGCGGCTGCTGACGCCGGTGGCGGCAGTGGTCGCCGCCTACCTGTTCCTGCGCGGCCACAACCAGCCGGGCGGCGGCTTCGTCGCCGGCCTGGTGTTGTCGATCGCCTTCTTCGCCCAGTACATGGTGGGCGGCACGCTCTGGGTCGAAGCCCACCTGCCGCTGCGCGTGATCCGCTGGATCGCCGTCGGCCTGCTGCTGGTGCTGGCCACGGGCCTGGGCTCCTGGTGGTTCGGCTTCCCCTTCCTGACCTCGCACACCATGCACCTGACACTGCCACTGGTGGGCGAGGTCGAGCTTGCCAGCGCCACCTTCTTCGATGCCGGCGTGTTCGCCGTCGTGGTCGGCTCGACGCTGCTGATCCTGACCGCGCTGGCCCACCAGTCGGTGCGCAGCCACCGCCAGGCGCTGGAAGACGCGAACCCCGCGGAGGCCGGCTGATGGAAGTCATCGTGGCGCTCGCCATCGGCGTGCTCGGCGGCGCCGGCGTCTGGCTGGTGCTGCGCCCGCGCACCTTCCAGGTGGCGATCGGCCTGGCGCTGCTGTCCTATGCGGTGAACCTGTTCATCTTTGCCATGGGCAGCCTGCAGCTGGCGCGCGCGCCGATCGTGCAGCCCGGCCTGGTGCCCAACCTGGAGAACTACACCGACCCGCTGCCGCAAGCCCTGGTGCTGACGGCGATCGTGATCGGCTTTGCGACCACGGCGCTGTTCCTGGTCGTGCTGCTGGCCTCGCGCGGCCTGTCGGGCACCGACCACGTGGACGGCGACGAACCGGAAGAGGAGCGCGGCGAGCCCGTGCCCCCGCTGGAGCTGCAGGAGCCGCATCCATGAACGCCGTCCGGCCGCTCCGAAGGCGCTCGCTCCCGCAGTCCGAAGGACGGAGGGCAGTCCAGTGAGCGCGCGCTGGGTCGCCCAGTTCATGCCGCACCTGATCGTGGTGCCGATCCTGCTGCCCATGCTGACGGCGGCGCTGATGCTGCTGCTGGGCGACACGCGGCGCCCGCTGAAGGCCCTGGCCAACGTGCTGTCCTGCGCGCTGGGCGTGGCGGTGGCGATCGCGCTCGTGGTCTGGGTGCAGCACAGCGGCGAGCCGCAGGCGGTGGGGGTCTACCTGCCCTCGAACTGGCCGGTACCCTACGGCATCACCCTGGTGGTCGATCGCCTGTCGGCCATGATGCTGCTGCTCACCAGCGTGCTCGGCCTGGCCACCCTGCTCTACGCGGTGGCGCGCTGGGATCGCGCCGGCGTGCACTTCCACCCGTTGTTCCAGCTGCAGCTGATGGGCCTGGCCGGCGCCTTCCTCACCGCCGACCTGTTCAACCTGTTCGTCTTCTTCGAGATCCTGCTCACCGCCTCCTACGGCCTGCTGCTGCACGGCTCGGGCTGGGCCCGCGTGCACGCCAGCCTGCACTACATCACCGTCAACCTGATCGCCTCGGTGCTGTTCCTGATCGGGGTGGCCATCCTCTACGGCGTCACCGGCTCGCTGAACCTGGCCGACATGGCGATCCAGGTCCCCTTCATCCCGCCCGACGACCGCGGCCTGCTGCATGCCGGCGCCGCCGTGCTGGCGGTCGGCTTCCTGGTCAAGGCGGCTGCCTGGCCGCTGAACTTCTGGCTGCCGGGCGCCTACTCGGCCGCCTCGACGCCGGTGGCGGCGCTGTTCGCCATCCTGACCAAGCTCGGCGCCTACGCCGTGCTGCGCGTCTGGACCGTGCTGTTCCCAGGCGACGCCGGCGTCTCGGCGCTGTTCGGCGGGCAGGCCCTGGCCATCATCGGCATGGCCACCCTGGCCTTCGGCGCCACCGGGATGCTGGCCACGCGGCACCTGGGGCGCATCGTCGGCTTCGGCGCCATCATCTCCTCGGGCACGCTGCTGGCGGCGCTGGGCTTCGGCCAGCCGGCGGTGACAGGCGGCGCGCTCTACTACATCCTGGGCTCGACGCTGGCCATCGGCGCCTTCTTCCTGCTGTCCGAGCTGCTCGACCGCGCGCGCGACACCGAGGAGCGGCCGCTCTACGTCGGCGAAGTGCAGTCCGACGACGCCTTCGCCTACCCGGTCGACCTGGTGCCAACGCGCGAAGTCAACCTGGACGAGGACGAGCAGGCCCTGATCGGCCTGCCGATCCCCGCGGCCACGGCCTTCCTCGGCCTGGCCTTCATCGTCTGCGGCCTGACGCTGGCCGGCCTGCCGCCGCTGGCCGGCTTCGTCGGCAAGGTGGTGATGCTCTCGGCCCTGCTCAATCCGGCCGGCTTCGGCCAGGACGCGTCCGTCTCGACGGCCGCGTGGGTGCTACTGGGCCTGCTGGTGGTCAGCGGCCTGCTCGCCGTCATCGGCCTGTCGCGTGCCGGCATCCGCCACATCTGGGCACCGGTGGACCGGGCCGTGCCACGGCTGCGCGTGGTCGAGACGGTGCCGATCGCCGCCCTGCTGCTGCTGGTCGGCGTGCTGGTCTGGCAGGCCGACGCCGTGCTGCGCTACGCCAACGCCACGGCGCGCGGGCTGCACGACCCCAAGGCCTACATCGGCACCGTGCTCGCCACCAAGCCGGTGCCCTCGCCCATCGCCAACGGCGAAGGAGGGTTGCGCCGATGAAGCGCCGCCTGCTGCCGTCGCCCCTGCTGAGCGCCATGCTGATTGCCCTGTGGCTGGTGCTGAACCGCTCCCTCAGCCCGGGCCACGTGCTGCTGGCCGTGCTGCTGGGCCTGGGCGCGCCCGCCCTGCTGGCGTCGTTGCGCCCGGTCGTGCCGCGCGTGCGCCACCCGCTCACCATTGCGCGCTTCATCCTGGCGGTCGGGCATGACGTGCTCGAGTCCAACCTGATGGTGTTCCGCACCCTGGTCACGCGCCCGGGCCATCCGCTGCATGCGCGCTTCGTGCACATCCCGCTCGAGCTGCGCGACCCGACCGGCCTGGCCGCGCTGGCCATGGTCACCACCGTGGTGCCGGGCACCGTCTGGTGCGAGCTGGCGCGCGACGCCAGCAGCCTCTACCTGCACGTCTGGCATGCGCCCGACGAGGCGGCCTTCATCGCCTTCTACAAGCGCCGCTACGAACAGCCCCTGATCGAGATCTTCGAACGATGAGCCCGTTTCTTTCCGTCGCCATCACCGCCACCCTGCTCGCCTACGGCGTCGCCATGCTGTTGCTGCTGTGGCGCGTGCTGCACGGCCCCTCGGCCCAGGACCGCGTGCTGGCGCTGGACTCGATCTACAACGTCGGCATGCTGCTGGTGCTGGTGGTCGGCATCCGCTACGCCAGCGACGTCTTCTTCGAAGCCGCCCTCCTGATCGCCCTGTTCGGCTTCGTCGGCTCCAGCGCCATGGCCAAGTTCCTGCTGAGAGGGGAGGTGATCGAATGAGCGAAGGACGAGGGGCCCCGCCTGCGGGGATCGGCCCGCGAATTCGATCAAGCGGCCGACCCCAACAGCTCACGAATCATCCCGACCGTTCGGAGGCCGCAAGAATGAGCGAAGGACGAGGGGCCCCGCCTGCGGGGATCGGCCCGCGAATTCGATCAAGCGGCCGACCCCAACAGCTCACGAATCATCCCGACCGTTCGGAGGCCGCAAGAATGAGCGAAGGACGAGGGGCCCCGCTTGCGGGGATCGGACCGCGAATTCGATCAGGCGGCCGACCCCACCAGCCCATGAATCATCCCGACCGCTCGGAGGCCGCAAGAATGAGCGAAGGACGAGGGGCCCCGCTTGCGGGGATCGGACCGCGAATTCGATCAGGCGGCCGACCCCACCAGCCCATGAATCATCCCGACCGCTCGGAGGCCGCAAGAATGAGCGAAGGACGAGGGGCCCCGCTAGCGGGGATCGGCCCGCGAATTCGATCAAGCGGCCGACCCCACCCGCCCATAAATCACCCCAACCGATCGGAGGCTGCAAGAATGCGTTCGCGCCCGGACGCTCGGCGACGGGCAACCCGGACGCTGGACCGAACCATGACGGCGCAGTGCAGGAGCAGGTCCGCATGACTTCCACCATCCCCCTGTGGGCCGAAATCATCGTGGCGCTGCTGCTGCTGGCCAGCGCCGTGTTCACGCTGGTGTCCGCCTGGGGCGTGGTGCACCTGAAGAACTTCTTCCAGCGCCTGCACCCGCCGGCCCTGATCGTGACCTGGAGCGCCTGGTGCGTCAGCTTCGCCACCATGCTTTATTTCTCGCTGCAGAACGAGCGGATCGAGCTGCGCGCCTGGCTCCTGATCATCCTGCTGTCGATCACCGTGCCGATCACCACCGTGCTGCTGAGCCGGGCCGCGCTGTTTCGCAACCGGCGCCAGCCGGGGGGTGACCAGCTGCCGCCACCCCTGCAGCCAGCCGAGCACCCGCCGGCACCGGATGCCGCCGACCCCGAGCCGCCGCCTCGCTGACCCGCCCAGGGCGGGCGAGACCGCCCGCCCGGCCGTGCGAACCGGGCCGGGCACGATTACCATGGCTGCACAGAGGATCCCATCATGCACGCCAAGCCCACGCTCCGCCACGCCCCGCTGCCGACCCCATCTCACGCACCCGCCAGGCTGGCCCTGCGCCTGCTCGCCGCCGCCACGGTGCTGGCGGGCAGCAGCCTGGCGCAGGCCCATACCCGGATCGCCGCCCAGGATCCGGCGCCCGACGCCACGGTCGAGGCGCCAGGCCAGGCCTGCATCGATTTCAGCAGCGCCATCGAGCCGGCCCTCAGCCACCTGAGCGTGCATGACGCCAGCGGCCAGCAGGTCAATGCCGCACCGTCCAGCGTCCAGGCCGGCCCACCGCCCCGGATGTGCGCGGCCCTGCCCGCACTTGCCGCGGGGATCTACGAAGTCCGATGGACGACGGTGGCGCGCGACGGCCACCGCCTGAACGGAACCTATCGCTTCAGCGTGAAATAGACACCGCCCCATGGCCGATTCGATGGGCCTGGTGGCAAGCTGGCTGCAGCCGATCGGCGCCGCCTGGGTCGCGACCGCGCTCGCGGTCTGCATCGGCCTGGTGCTGGTGCACGACGCGCTCGCGCCGGCAGCGGCGGCGCGCGTGCCACGCTTCGCGCGCCGCGCAACCTGGCTGCTGGGACTGGGCCTGGCCGCCTGGCTGCTGGCCGCCACCCAGGCGATGACCGATGCTCGCCCGGCCGAGCTGCCCGCGGCGCTGTGGCTGGTGCTGACGCAGACGAGCTTCGGCCGCACGGCCTCGGTCGGGCTCATCGCCTGGCTGGTGCTGGTCCTGATCCCGGCCGAGCCCGCGGTCGACGGCCGGACGAGCGCCGGATCGAACCCGCTGCTGCAGCTCGCTGCCCTGGTCGCGCTGGCCTACGCCCTCGCCGCCAGCGGCCACGTGGCCGACCGTGGCCTGCTCGGCGGCGCGGCGCTGGTCAACACCCTGCACGTGCTGGGCGCCGGCGCCTGGGTCGGCGTGGTGGCGGTCGGCGCCCTCAACCTGCGCCAGTGGCCGGCATGGACGCCCCCCGAGCGCAGCCGGCTGGCACACCGCCTGTCGCGCGTGGCGACCGTGGCCGTGCCGCTCGCCCTGCTCTCCGGCGTCGCCAACGGCGTGCGCATGCTCGGCTCGGCCGAGCACCCGATGATGTCGCCCTACTTCCAGCTGCTGGCGGCGAAGGTGCTCATGGTCGGCCTCGCGGTGGCGTTGGGCCTGTGGAACCGCTGGAGCTGGCTGAAGCGCCTGGATCGCGGCGAGGACACCGGTGCCGCATCGTTTGGCACCGTCCTGATCGTCGAGGCCCAGATCCTCGTGCTGGTGGTGATCATGGCGGCCAGACTCGCGGTCACGATGCCGCCCGAGTGACCGCTCTGGCCGCAGGGTCGGCACCTGGTCAACCCGAGCATCCAGGCTGGTCAAGGACGTGCACCTCGGCCTCGCATCGCTCCGCTCGACGGAATCCGCATCGAGAAGAAATCAATGGCCAAGCCAAGGCCGCAGATTACGACCAAGCGACCGTGGTCCTGACTGTGTTCCGATTCGTCGCGGCCCCCCTGCTGCTACTGGAGGGCTGCATACACACACGGATCTCGCGTATCCCGTTAGCTAGGGAACGTCTGCAAAACCTCGACACCACGCCTGTTGCGTGAGACAGTCACAC
>NZ_DAOKZG010000074.1:0-8198 GCF_035325765.1 Ottowia sp. | reverse complement strand
TCTCACGTGAAGTTCATCGCATAATGCCTTGACTTATAACACAGTAAGACTAGGACGCCGCCTGCTGCAGCGCGTCGCCCGCCGCGTGCAGCGCCTCGATGAAGCGCTGCACGGCGGCATTGCTGGACACGCGCTGCGCGCGCCGCGTGTAGCCCACGGTGCTGAAGGGACCGACGCCCGGCAGGGGCAGCACCGCCACCAGGCCGGCCGCGGCGAGCTGCGCCGCCACCGACTGCGGCATCAGCGCTGCCATGGGCCGGCGTGCGAGCAGGCCCACGTTGGTCAGGATCGAAACCGACCTGACGAGCCGCCGAGGCATGCCCAGCCCCTCGCGCTCGAAAAAGTCGCGCACCGCCCGATAGGCGACGGCATCGGGCGTCGGCACGATCCATTCGGCGCGGCGCAGTTCGGCCACGCTCACTTCGGCGCGTCCGGCCAGGGGATGGCCTGGGCTGACGACGACGCTCAGTCCCTCGTCGTACAAGGGCACGTGGACCAGGCGCATGCCGGGTTCGACGCCCTGCAGCGCGCTCGACGCATTGGCCGGCAGGAAGCCCACCATCAGGTCGAGTTCGCCGCGCGCCAACGCGGGGAACAGGGCGGTGTTGGGGCCCACGCGCACCGTCACCACCACGTCGGGCGCCAGCTCGCGCAGGCGCGAGATCGCCTCGGGCAGCAGCGCGGCCGAGGCCGTCAGCATGGCCCCCACCGTCACCTGGCCGGTGCTGCCCGCCTGCCAGGCATTGAGTTCGTCGGCCAGGTCCTGCACGCCGGCGGTCATCGCGCGCGCATGGCGCGCGAACAGCACGCCGAACTCCGTCAGTTGCACGCCGCGCTTGCCGCGCAGGAACAGCGGACTGCCGAGCTGCGACTCGAGCTCGCGCAACGACTTGCTCACCGCGGGCTGGGTCATCGCCAGCGCGCGCGAGGCGGCCAGGATCGACCCGGCCTCGGCGACGGCCTCGAAGATGGCGAGCTGCATCACGCGCAGCCGGCGTGCGAGCGAGGCGGCCGAGTGGGCAGGCCCGGGTCGCGGGCGGCCGCGCCCCGTCATGATCGGCGATTGGCGTGCAACCAGCGCTCGAGGCGCTGCGCGCCCTCGCGCAGGCGGGACAGGTCGCGCGACGCGAAGCACCAGCGCAGCCAGCCCTCGGCCTCGCTCCCGAAGGCGACGCCGGGGGCCAGGCCGAGCCCGGCCTCGCGCACGAGGCGCTTGGCCAGCGCCAGCGAGTCGTCGTGGCCGTCCACGCGCAGGAAGGCGTACATGCCCCCCGGCGCGCTGCTGGCGCGCACGCCCGGCAGGCCCTGCAGCAGCGGTACCAGGGTGTCACGACACTGGCGCAGGTGGGCCACGATGCGCGGCGTGATGGCATCTGCCTCGGCCAGCGCCACTTGCGCGGCGCGCTGCACGAATACCGGTGCGCACGAGGTGTTGAATTCGATCAGCTTGCCCATGTGCCCCATCATCTGCGTCGGCATCACGAGCCAGCCCAGGCGCCAGCCGGTCATCAGGAAGGATTTGGAAAAGCTCTGCACCACGGCCAGGCGGTCGTCGGCCTCGGCGAGATCCAGGAACGAGGGTGCGGCGCCGCTGGCGGTGTCGTCGCGGTAGTAGAGGCGCTCGTAGACTTCATCGGCGAGGATCCAGGTGCCGGTGGCGCGACAGCGCGCCAGGATGGCCTGCTGCTCGGTGCGCGAGAGCGTCCAGCCCGTGGGATTGTTGGGTGCGTTCAGCACCAGCAGCCGCGTCGTCGGCGTGATCGCCGCCAGCAGCGCGTCCAGGTCGAGCGTCCAGGCGCCATCGGCCCGCGGCCGCAGGGCCACGCAGCTCAGGCGAGCACCCAGGATGCGCGGCTGCGCCGTGAGATTCGGCCACACCGGCGTCACCGCGACGACCTCGTCCCCTGCATCCACGAGGGCCTGCATGGCCAGCATCAGCGCGTTGACACCGCCCGAGGTGATGGCAATGCGCTCGGCGTCGACCGGTCCATGCAGGACGCTGGTGTAGCCGGCGACCGCCTGGCGCAGCTCGGGCAGGCCCAGGTTGTGGGAATAAAAGGTCTCGCCGGCCTGCAGCGAGGCGACGGCGGCCGCGCGCACCGCCTCGGGCGTGACCTCGTCGCTCTCGCCGAACCAGAACGCCAGCACGCCCGCGCGCCCCATGCCGGCATTGGCGACTTCGCGGATCCTGGATTCCTCCAGGTCGAGGATGGCTTGACGCATGGACGATTCACTCATGTAATGGATCAGGCCGCAAGCATCGCACAGCTGCGCCCCGCCCCCACCACGCCACCCGGAAATCCCCACCATGCCCGACCTGACGCGCCGCCTCGCCCTGGCGGCCTGCCTGCTCCCCATGACCCTGGCCGTGGGTCAGGCCGCCGCGTCCAGTGCAGCCCCGCCGCCCGATGCGCCAGCCACGCCCCAGGATCGCAAGGCACCGCGCCGGCGCAGCAGCGCGCGCGTGTCCCGCTACGCCAACGGCGAAACCGAGGCCCAGCGCCAGCGCCGGGAGGAAGCCCGCCTGAAACGCGAATGCCGAGGCCGCCCCAATGCAGGGGCCTGCCTCGGCTACACGCGCTGAAGCCGGTCGGGCGGCTCAGGCCAGCGGCACCGGCACGAACAACTGCTGTCCGTCGCGCTCGATCAGCAGCGCCACCGACTTGCCGGCCTTGGCCACCACGCTGCGCACCTGTTCGGTGCTGGTGGCTGGCTGGCCGTTGATCGACAGCACCACGTCACCGGGCTGCACCCCCGCCATGGCGGCTGCGCCGCTGGCCTGTTCGACCAGCAGTCCGCCGTCGACCTGGGCGGCGCGTTTCTCGTCCGGCTGCAGCGGCCGCAGCGCCAGGCCGAGCTTGCCCTGCTGCGCTTCGCCGCCCTTGGCCAGCTTGGCGTCGCCCGCCTTCGCGCCCTGCAGCGTCGCCGTCACCTGCTCGGCGCGACCGTCGCGCCAGACTTCCATCTGGAGCTTGTCGCCCGGCCGGGCCAGCGCGATGCTGGCCGGCAGGTCGCCCGAATCCAGGACCGGCTTGCCATCGGCCTGCAGGATCACGTCACCTGCCTTCAGGCCCGCCTTGTCGGCGGCACTGCCCTTCTCGACCTGGGCCACCAGCGCGCCTTCGGGCCTCGGCAGCTTGAACGAATTGGCGAAGTCCTGGTTGACCGACTGGATGGTCACTCCCAGGCGCGCATGCTCGACCTTGCCGTGCGCGACGATCTGGTCCTTGACGTGCGAAGCCAGCTCGATCGGAATCGCGAACGACACGCCCTGGTAGCCACCGGAGCGGCTGTAGATCTGCGAATTGATGCCGACCACCTCGCCGCGCGCGTTGAACAGCGGACCGCCGGAATTACCGGGGTTCACGGCGACGTCGGTCTGGATGAACGGCACGGCACTGTCGTCCGGCAGCGAACGGCCCTTGGCGCTGACCACGCCGGCCGTGACCGTGTTCTCGAAACCGAACGGCGAACCGATCGCCAGCACCCAGTCCCCGGGACGCAGCGCCTGGCTGCTGCCCAGCGGCACGGTCGGCAGGCCGGTGGCGTCGATCTTCAGCACGGCCACGTCGGTCTTGTCGTCGCGGCCGAGCACCCTGGCCTTGAATTCGCGCCGATCGGTCAGCTTGACAGTCACGTTCCTGGCACCGCGCACCACGTGCGCGTTGGTCAGGATCACGCCATCCGGGCTGACGATGAAGCCGGAACCCTCGCCGCGCACCGGCACGCCCGCGCCGGGGGCGCCGCGCGGCGAGAACTGGAAGGCGCCGGGTGGCAGGCCGAAGCGCTTCAGGAAGTCCTGCAGCGCCGGGTCGATCTGCGCGTTCGGCCCCGCATCTTCGTCATCCACCTGCTGCATGCCACTGGTGCTGATGTTGACCACGGCCGCGCCGTTGCGCGCGGCGATGCTGGCGAAATCCGGCGCCGTCACGGTCGCGGGCGCGCTGGCCTGGGCCACGACGGCCGGCTGCGCCTGGACCGGGCCGAGTTCGCGCACCGCGGTCGCGCCGACGCCGCCGAGCACGCCTGCCGCCAGAAGCGCGGCCACCAGCCGGGAAGATTTGAGTTGCAAGCGGTTCATCACAGTTCCTTTCAGGTCGCACTCCATCCATGGAGCCACGATGCGACTGTGACGGACCACAATTAGGCCGAACTTAAGGCGACGCTGAATAAGTCTCCGTGATGCGGCGCACCCTGCATGGGGATGGGATGCAAGGCGCGAAGCGCAGCAATAGCCGAAGCTATTGCGAGCATTTGCAACGCCGCAGACCGCCGCAGGCAGGGATGCGCAGCGCGCGAGGGACTTGTTCAGCGTTGCCTCAAGGCACCGACCGGCCAGCGCACCGCGACGCGCGCACCACCCAGCGTCGGCGAACTCTCGACCACGACCTGCGCGCCATGGCGCCGCGCCACCGCCTGCACGATGGCCAGTCCAAGGCCGCTGCCATGGCCCGCCGTGCCCGGCACGCGGTAGAAGCGATCGAGCACGCGCTGGCGCTCCCCGGGCGCAATGCCGGGACCGGAGTCGTCCACCGCCAGCTCGGCCGCGCCACCCGGCAGGCGTCGCACCAGCACGCGCACCTGACCGCCATCCGGGGCATGGCGCAGGGCGTTGTCGACCAGGTTGCGCAGCAGCACCGCCAGCGCCTCCGACTGGCCCGTCACCGTCAGCACCGGATCGCCCGTCGCTGCCAGCACGATGCCGCGTGCCCGGGCCTCGGCCGCGGCGTCGTGCACGGCGTGGCGCGCCAGCGCGGCCAGATCCACCGGCGCAGGCGTGCCGCGTGCCGCGCCGTCGTGGCGCGCCAGCGCCAGCAATTGCTCGACCAGGCGCGTGGCACGGTCCACGCCGGCCAGCAGCCGGCCGGTGGCCTGCGCACGCTCGGCCTCGCTGCCGGCGCGCTGCAAGCCCTGCACCTGCAGGCGCAAGGCCGCCAGCGGCGAGCGCAGCTCGTGCGCCGCATCGGCGGTGAAATCGGCCAGCTGCTGCCAGGCCGCCGCGAGGCGCGCCAGCAGGCCATTCATCTCTTCCACCAGCGGGCGTACCTCGGCCGGCAGGCCATCGGTCGGCAGGGGCGCCAGGTCGCCCGCGCCGCGCGCCGCAAGCTGGCGCCGCAGGCGCGCGATGGGCGCCAGCGCGCGCCCGACGACCCACCACACGATCAACATCAGGACCGGGGCCAGCAGCGCCACCGGCAACACGGCGCGCAGCGCGAGCTGACCGGCCATGCGCCGGCGCGCGCGCTCGGCCTGGGCGATCTGGATCACCTGGATTGGCGTTTCCAGCGCGTACACGCGCCAGTCCTGGCCGCCGGCACGCACGTTCGAAAAGCCGATCACCGTCTGCGGCGGCAGCAGCTGCGCCGAGGGCGAGCGGTACAACATGATGCCGTCGGCGCGCCAGATCTGCACGATCAGCTCTTCGGCGCCACGCCCCCGGCCCAGCGCGTCGTCGCCCAGCACGCTGGCAGCCAGGCCACCGGTGAGCGACAGCGCGACGCGCTCCATCTGGGCGTCGAATACCGCCTCGGTCTCGGCCAGCGCCGTGCGCCAGGTGATCGCCGCCTGCACCAGGGCGGTGATGAGCACCGCCAGCAGCAGCAGCGCCGTCAGGCGCGCGCGCAGCGAGGGCGAGGCGCGGTCGCTCGGAGGCGTCATCCGATTCGGCCGGTGATTGACGCGCGCGAACAATCCAACACCCATACGCAGAGCACGCGAGGATCTTGCAGGAGACGCAAAAGATTCAAAGTCGACTCTTGCGCATCTCTTTTGGCGTCTTCTGCGTGGCCTTCGCGTGTTCCGCACACGGACGTTTCCACATCAAACGGCCCCGCAGCGGCTGACCGGCAGGCGCGGGCAGCCATGGATTCGACAGCGGTCACCCCTTCTCCCCATCCTGCGCCGCCTTGGGCACCAGGTAGCCCAGACCGCGCACGTTCTCGATCAGGCCGGCGCCCAGCTTCTTGCGCACGCCGTGAATGTAGACCTCGACCGCGTTGCTGCTGACCTCCTCGCCCCAGGCATAGAGCTTGTCTTCCAATTGCTGGCGCGACAGCACGCGGCCAGGGCGCGCCAGCAGGGGCTCCAGCACCGCCCATTCGCGGGCCGAGAGCTGCACCGGCTGGCCGGCGCGCGTGGCCTCGTGCGTGGCCGGCACGACCCGCACCTCGCCCCAGACGTAGGCCGGTTCGGCCCGGCCGTGGGCGCGGCGCAGCAGGGCGCGCACGCGCGCCAGCAGCTCGTCGAGATCGTAGGGCTTGACGATGTAGTCGTCGGCCCCTGCGTCGAGCCCGGCGACGCGCTCGGACACGGCATCGCGCGCGGTCGCGATCAGCACGGGCAGGCCCAGCCCGCGCGCGCGCAGCGCGCGCAGCACCTCCAGGCCGCCCTTGCGCGGCAGGCCGAGGTCGAGCAGCAGCAGGTCGTAGTCCGTGGTCGCAAGCGCGGCATCGGCCTGGGCGCCGTCACGCACCCAGTCCGTCGCGTGGCCTTCGCGCCGCAGCGCGTCGTGCACGACCTCGCCGATCATGCTGTCATCCTCGACCAGCAGAATACGCATGGGCGGATTGTGAAGCCGGCACGCGACCCGCGCACGGCGCTCCGCACCGGCAGCAGGAGCAGCCATGGACATCCCGCACAGCATGCGCGCCGCCTTCATCCGGCGCACCGGCGACGTCGACCAGATCGAGGTCGCCGACCTGCCCGTGCCGCGACCGGGACCGACCGACGTGCTGGTGCGCATGACGGCCAGCGTGGTCAACCCGGTCGACCTGTTCGTGCGCTCGGGGGCCTATCGCACGCATCTGCCATTTCCCTTCGTGATAGGCCGCGACCTGGTCGGCACCGTGGTCCAGCCCGGGCCTGGCGTGTCGGGCTTTCGGCCCGGCGACGCGGTCTGGTGCAACAGCCTGGGCCACCACGGCCGCCAGGGCGCGTTCGCGCAGTACGCGGTGGTGGCGAGCGAGCGCCTGTACCCGCTGCCCAGTGGGGTGGCACCCGAGCAGGCGGTGGCCGTGCTGCACCCGGCTGCCACCGCCCACCTCGGGCTGGTGCGCGAGGCACGGCTGCAGAAGGGCGAGACCCTGCTGGTGGAAGGCGCGGGCGGCGCCGTCGGCAGTGCCCTGGTGCAGATGGCCCATGACACGGGCGCACGCGTGCTCGCCACTGCCGCCGCAGGCGACGCCCCCTGGTGCACCGCCTGCGGCGCCAGCGCGGTGTTCGATTACCACGATCCGCGGCTGGCCGAGCGCATCGCCGGCGCCGCCCCGGACGGCGTCGACGTGTGGTGGGACACCAGCGGCCACAACGACCTGGCGCGCTGCCTGCCGCGCATGGCGCCGCGCGGGCGCATCGTCGTCATGTCCGGCCTGGGCCGCGGCGACGTGCCGCTGCCGATGGGCGCGCTGTATGCGCGCGACCTGCGCCTGCTCGGCTTTGCGATCAGCAACGCCTCGGCGGACGAACTGGCCGACGCCGCGCGCCACCTCAACCGGCTGCTTGCCTCCGGCGCGCTGCGCGCGCGCATCGGCGCGCGCTTCCAGCTGGCCGACGCGGCGCGCGCGCATGCCGCACTGGCGGGCGGCCGGGTGCGCGGCCGCATCATCATCCTCCCTTAGCGCGACGCCAGGCCACGCGCGCCGCGCCGCGGTCCCGCTGCTATAGTTGTTCTGGCGCGCCGCGACGCTGCCGACGCCGCGCGCCGCGGGCGAGCCCAGCCGCATCGGCGCACGCCCTCCTCACTTGCAACCCCTGTCGGATGGATCTGGTCTACCTGCTGTTGCTGCCTTTCGCCGGCAGCCTCGTGGCGGCGCTGATGCCGACCCATGCGCGCACGGCAGCAGCAGTCTGGGCCGCGCTGGTGGCCGCCGCCGGCCTGGCCTGGGTGCTGTGGCTGTGGCCGGACCTGCAGGGCGGCGCGGTGCTCAAGGAAACGCACCGCTGGATCCCCTCGGCCGGGGTCGACCTGGTGCTGCGCGTGGACGGCTTTGCCTGGATGTTCGCCCTGCTGGTGACCGGCATCGGCACCCTGGTGGCCCTGTACGCGCGCTACTACATGAGCCGAGAGGACCCGGTGCCGCGCTTCTTCGCCTTCTTCCTCGCCTTCATGGGCGCGATGCTGGGCGTGGTGCTGGCGGGCAACCTGATCCAGCTGGTGTTCTTCTGGGAGCTGACCAGCCTGTTCTCCTTCCTGCTCATCG
>NZ_DAOKZG010000073.1:0-8241 GCF_035325765.1 Ottowia sp. | reverse complement strand
GCGCCCAGTCTAGGCTTGCGGGACGTTCAGGCAGGTCAACTGAGGAAAATAGGATTATCCTGAATCCGGCAGTTGGATGCGCCGGCGCAATCGATAACCGCGACCGAGGCTAGAGATGAAACACCCCCTATGCCGCTGCGCTCCATCCCCCTTGAAGGGGGACGCACCCAGTGTCCAGGGAGACCCCGGCCACGGGTGCCCACGCCTGGCCTGCTCCGCGGCCTTTGGAGGGGTGTCGTTTCATGCGCTGCAGGTAGCGCGTCGCGTTATGGACAACTGATACGGATTATCGAGACGGTGACGAGCGGTCAGCTGCCGAACTCAGGATCGCAATGCCTCGATCCAGTCCAGCGCCTGGGGACCAGCCCAGTCCACGGCCCCGCGCACCAGCTGGCGCGGGCGCCCGCTGGCGTCGATCAGCACGGTGGTCGGAAACACGGTCATGTCCCAGGCGCGGGTGATCTCGCCCTCCGGGTCCGGCAGCACCGGCAGCGTCAGCCCGGCCGACTGCAGGTAGCGGCGCACACGCCGCGGCCCTTCGCGCACGTTGACGGCAAGCACCGTCAGGCGTCCCGACTCCAGCTCGTGCAGGGTTTGCAGCGTCGGCATTTCCTCCTTGCACGGCGGGCACCACGTCGCCCAGAAGTTGATCAGCACGGGCTGGCCGCGCAATGCCGCGAGATCCCACTGGCGCCCCGCCAGATCGGTCGCCACCAGCGGCGGCAGGGGCCGGTCCGCGGGCCAGGGTTCGGCGGCGTGCTGCGCCCGCGCGGGCGCGGCGCCGGCGGCGGCCAGCAGGGCCAGCAGCCAGTGGCGTCGGCTCAGCAGGCCCGCTTCCACCTCAAACCCGTTCCGCCACCCACGCCGGCACGCTGGCCAGCGCGGCGGGCAGTGCCTTGGCGTCGGTGCCGCCGGCCATCGCCATGTCGGGCTTGCCACCGCCCTTGCCGCCTACCTGTTGGGCGACGAAGTTCACCAGCTCGCCCGCCTTGACCTTGGCCGTCTCTGCCTTGGTCACGCCCGCGGCGATCTGCACCTTGTCGCCATCGACGGCGGCCAACACGATGGCGGCGGCCTTGAGCTTGTCCTTGAGCTTGTCCAGGGTCTCGCGCAGCGTCTTCGCGTCGGCACCATCAAGGCGCGCGGCCAGCACCTTCAGGCCCTTGACCTCGACCGCCTGGCCCGCCAGCTCGTCGCCCTGGCTGGAGGCGAGCTTGCCCTTGAGCTGGGCCAGCTCCTTCTCCAGCCCCTTGACCTGTTCCAGCACCTGGGCCAGGCGCGGCTGCACCTCGGCCGCGGGTGCGTGCAGGCTGGCGGCAACGCCGTGCAGGCTGGCCTCCAGGCCCTGCAGGTAGGCCAGCGCGTTCTGGCCCGTCACGGCTTCGACGCGGCGCACGCCGGCGGCCACGCCGCCCTCGCTCACGATCTTGAACAGGCCGATGTCGCCGGTGCGTGCCACGTGCGTGCCGCCGCACAGCTCGCGGCTCGTGCCGATGTCGAGCACGCGCACGGTGTCGCCGTATTTCTCTCCGAACAGCATCATGGCGCCGGTCTTCTGCGCGCTTTCCATGTCCATCAGGCGCGCCTGGGTCGCCGTGTTGGCCAGGATCTCGGCGTTCACGCGGCGCTCGATCTCGGTGATTTGCGCTGTTGTGACCGGCGCGTTGTGTGCGAAGTCGAAGCGCGTCTTGTCGGCATCCACCAGCGAGCCCTTCTGCTGCACGTGCGCGCCCAGCACCTCGCGCAGCGCCTTGTGCATCAGGTGCGTGACGCTGTGGTTGCGCATGGTGGCGGCGCGCAGGCGCGTATCGACCTCGGCCTGCATGGCGTCGCCGACCTTGAGGCTGCCGGACTCCAGCGTGCCGTGGTGGCCGAACACGTCGGCCTTGATCTTCTGCGTGTCGGTCACGGCAAAGCGCGCGCTGGCGACGGTGAGCACGCCCTGGTCGCCGACCTGGCCGCCGCTCTCGGCGTAGAAGGGCGTCGTGTCGAGCACCACCACGCCGGCCTGGCCGGCCTGCAGCGCCGCCACGCTTTCGCCGTCGACGTAGAGCGCGACCACGGTGGCGGGTGCCGCCAGCTTCTCGTAGCCGACGAACCGGCTGGCCGCGCCGTGGTAGTCCAGCACGCGGTCCATCTTGAACTTGCCCGCCGCGCGCGCCGTCGCCTTCTGGTGTTCCATGGCGGCGTCGAAACCGGCCTCGTCCACCGTCACGCCGCGCTCGCGGCAGACGTCGTTGGTCAGATCGAGCGGGAAGCCGTAGGTGTCGTGCAGCTTGAAGGCGACGTCGCCGGGCAGCTCCGTGGCGCCGTCGGCCAGTGTCGCATCCAGGATCTCCATGCCGTGCGCCAGCGTCTCGAAGAAGCGCTCCTCCTCGGCCTTCAGCACCTCGGTGATGTGCTGCGCCTGCTCGGCCAGGCGCGGATAGGCGGCGCCCATTTCGGCCACCAGCGGGGCGACCAGCTGGTGGAAGAACGGCGTCTTGCGCCCCAGCTTGTAGCCGTGGCGGATGGCGCGGCGGATGATGCGCCGCTGCACGTAGCCGCGGCCCTCGTTGCTCGGGATCACGCCGTCGCTGACCAGGAAGGCGGTGGCGCGGATGTGGTCGGCGATCACCTTCAGCGAGGGGCTGTCCAGGTCCTCGCAGCCGGTGACGCGCGCGGCCTCGGCGATCAGGCGGCGGAACAGGTCGATCTCGTAGTTGCTGTGCACGCCCTGCAGGATGGCGGCCAGGCGCTCCAGGCCCATGCCGGTGTCGACGCAAGGCGCGGGCAGCGGCGTCACGCTGCCGTCCTCCTTCATGTCGAACTGCATGAACACGTGGTTCCAGATCTCGATGAAGCGGTCGCCGTCCTCGTCGGGGCTGCCCGGGGGGCCGCCGGGGATCTCGGGGCCGTGGTCGTAGAAGATCTCCGAGCACGGGCCGCAGGGGCCGGTGTCGGCCATCATCCAGAAGTTGTCGCTCTTGTAGCGGCCGCCCTTGTTGTCGCCGATGCGCACCACGCGCTCGGGCGGCAGGCCGATCACCTTCGTCCAGATGTCGTAGGCCTCGTCGTCCTCGTGATAGACGGTGGCCATCAGGCGCTCGGGCGGCAGGCCATAGACCTTCGTCAGCAGTTCCCAGCCCCAGGCGATCGACTCCTTCTTGAAGTAGTCGCCGAACGACCAGTTGCCCAGCATCTCGAAGAAGGTGTGATGCCGCGCGGTGTAGCCGACGTTTTCCAGGTCGTTGTGCTTGCCGCCGGCGCGCAGGCAGGCCTGCACCGAGGCCGCGCGCACGTAGGGACGCTGGTCGGTGCCGAGGAACACGTCCTTGAATTGCACCATGCCGCTGTTGGTGAACATCAGCGTCGGGTCGTTGGCGGGCACCAGCGGGCTGGAAGGCACGACGGTGTGGCCCTTGCCGACAAAGAAGTCCAGAAAGCTCTGGCGAATTTCGGCGACGGTGGTGGGCGGCTTGGGCTGGGTCATGTCGGGGTTCGGTTGCTCGCTCCTGCCCGGCCCGTGCACGCAGGCGGCGTGCCGGCACGGGTGCCGCGGCAGGACGAATCGGTTCGAGGCCTGCCGGCGCCCGACCGGTGCGTGCGCAAGGCAGTGCGCCCGCCTGGGGATCGGCTCCTGGCCTGGCAGACAGGGGAATCTATCAATTCTAGTCAAAGGCCCTGCGCCGTGGATGCCTTTCAGGTCTGCGGTCAGGCGCATGGCTAAGATCGATCCATGCGCTGCGCGCCACCCCAGCACAAGGATGGAGCCCCCATGAAGATCAACGAAGCCGTCGCGCAAACGCTCCGGGACCTGGGCGTGGACACCCTGTTCGGCCTGATCGGGGACGCCAACCTGTTCGTCGTCGACCACTACATCCGCGCCGGCGGCGACTACGTGGGCGCGGCCAACGAAGTCGGCGCGGTGCTGATGGCGCTGGGCTACGCCTCGGTGTCGGGCCGTGTCGGCGTCGCCACCGTGACTTGCGGGCCTGGCCTGACCAACACCCTGACGGCGCTGGTCGAGGGCGTGAAGGCGCGCAGCTCGCTGGTGCTGGTCACGGGCGACGCGCCGTCGGCGCAGAAATACCACTTCCAGAAGGCGCGCCACCAGGAGCTGGTGGCGGCCACCGGCGCCGGCTTCGAGGGCGCGAGCAGCCTGGAAAGCGTGGCCGACGACCTGGTCAACGCCTTTCGCCGCGCCGTGGTCGAACAGCGCCCGGTGGTGTTCAACATGCCGCCGCACAACTTCCAGTGGGACGACACCGTGCCGCCGCGCCACACGCGCCTGGTGCAGCCGCGGCGCGTGAGCCGGGTGGCCGACAGCGACGAGCTGGACGCCGCCATCGGCATGATCGCCACCGCCGGACGGCCGGTGCTCCTGGCCGGCCAGGGCGTGGTCAAGGCCGGCGCGCGCGACGCCGTGCTGCAGCTCGCGCGCCGGCTCGACGCACCGCTGCTGACCACGCTGCGCGCCAAGGACCTGTTCGATGGCGATCCGCTGAACCTCGGCATCCTGGGCATCTCGGCGCGCGAGGAAGCGCTGGACCCGCTCGGCGTGGCCGATTGCATCATCACCTTCGGCGCCAGCCTGAACTTCATCACCACGGCGCTGGGGGCGCTGGTGAAGGACAAGCGCATCGTCTTCGTCAACGACGATCCGCAGGAGTTCGGCAAGCACCTGGTGGCCGATGCCAACGTGCTGGGCGACTGCGCCTCCACGGCCGAGCGCATGGTCTACTGGCTGGACGAGGCCGAGATCGCGCCCACGGGCTTTGCCAGCGAGCCGCGCGTGCGCGAGGCGGCGGCCGCGATTGCCGTGCCGCGGCCGATCCGCGAGCCTCGGGCCGCCGACCACCTGAACATCCACGAGGTGCTGCAGGCCATCAGCACCATGATCGAGGGCGACTGCGCCCTGGTCACCGACGGTGGCCGCCACATGGCCCACGCCTGGGATGCCTTCCGCGTCGCCGAGCCGCGCTACTTCGTCCACACCACCATGTTCGGCGCCATCGGCATGGGCCTGGCGCAGGGCATCGGCGCCGCCAGGGCCGCGCCGGACCGTCCGACCGTGGTGGTGGTGGGCGACGGCGGCTTCATGCTGGGTGGCCTGACGGAATTCAACACTGCCGTGCGCCACGGCCTGGACCTGATCGTGCTGCTGCTCAACGACGGCAGCTACGGCGCCGAATACGTGCAGTTCACCGACCGCGCCATGGACCCGTCGATCGCCCTGTTCGACTGGCCCGACTTCGCACCGGTGGCGCAGGCCCTGGGCGGCAGCGCCCTCACGGTGCGCCATCTGGACGACCTGCCCGCCGTGCGCAGCGCGATCGCCGGCCGCTCGCGCAAGGGGCCGCTGCTGGTCGACATCCGGCTCGACCCGCGCCACGTGCCGCCGTCATTTTAGTGTAGTGTTTCACCCTGACAGGCACTTATAGCGAGTCGCCAAGGGGCCAAAAGGCTCGCGGCGGCGTTGCAGTTCTTGCCAAGGCCGCCAGCATTGCCTGCGAACTGCGCCTTGCCTCAAGCCTTTTCTGGCTTCTATGAGTGCCTGTCAGGGCGAGACACGACACTGGATCGGCAGGACCGCCTCCGGAAACCGCCCCAGCGCGCGATAGCACGGCGGCTGCGCCTGCAGGTCCGACCAGACCAGCGTGACCTGCTCGACGCGCCAGCGGATGGGCGCGGCCAGCTGCCCGGGCGTCACATGGTCGGCCTGGCGCAGCACGGTGAGATGCCCCTTCCAGGGGCGGTGCTCGCGCGGCAGGCCGGCCTGCTCGGCCAGTTCGGCCGTGCGCTGCTGCAGCGCCGCGAGCGCCGCGCTGGGGGCCGCGCGCAGCACGGCGATGGTGCCGCGCGGAGCGTGCCAGAGCTCGGCGCGCACCAACTCGATCTCGAACGGCTCGAACGCCAGCCCGGCCAGCGCCGCCTGCCAAGCCTGGGCAGGCTCGGCCGCCACCGGGTCATGGAACTGCAGCGTGACATGCATGCGGTCCGGCACCGGGCGCAGGCGGCGCGGCAGGCCGGCCCAGCGCTGGCGTTCGGCGTCGATGGCGGCGCAGGCCTCGGGCGGCGGGAACAGCGCCGTGAACAGGCGTCGCGGCGCAGCCGGTGCAGAGGAAGTCGACATGCTGGAATGGCATTCTGGAGCTGGCCGGCCGCAACCGCGCGCCAGCGCCCGTGCCGGCCCACGGCCCGCCGGTCAGCGCTTGGCGGGTTTCTTCTTCGCCAGCGCCCCACAGTCGGTGGAGACGAAGCGCGCGTCGGTCTTCATCTCCATGCGCGTCGGGCGGCCATCTTTCTGGCTGGTCATCAGCGCCTCGGTGGTGAAGTGCTTGCGATCGTGCAAAGTGGTGGTGAAGTCGCCCTCGCCTTGCGGGTCGGTGCATACCATGGTGCCGCGCCAGACATTGCCGCTGCGGCTGACCTTGGTGTAGGTGCAATTGTCCCGCTTCTGACCTTCGCGAATCAGGTCGCCCTGGGCGGCATCCTCCGGAGTGATGCAGACGCGAATGGCGCCATCCTGGCCCAGGCCCATGCCGGTACCCGCCAGCTGCTGCTCCATCATCTTGCGCGCCTCGGGCGGCAGGCTCTTCATCTGCTCGCGCATCTGTGCCATCTGTGCTGCCAGCTCGGGACGGTCCGGCATGCGCAGATCGCTCTTGAATTCCCACAGGCCGGGTTCGATGGTCTGTGCCTGGGCGGTTGCAACCAGGCCCGGGGCCAGCGAGATGGACAGCGCAAGTACCCAGGATTTCATCATCAGTCTCCTTCGGATCGGCAAAATGCATGGATTTTGGCCCGGGCACGCAGCTACCGGAAGGCCGGCGATGTCGAGACTAACCCTGAGGGCATTGTCGCAGTCAGGGGACCCGTATTGCCCTCCGGCGCACGTCCAGACAAGGCGCGAAGCGCAACCATGACCAGTGCCATGGGGAGCATTCACAAGGCTGCGTGGGCGTGCGCCAGGGGCAACCGGTCGGGCACGCCGTTGCGGGCCTCGCCCAGCATCCGCACCGCAGACCGCACGCGGGGACATTCATTGCGGAGCCGTTCCTGGGGGCCTGGCTGCCAGGTTCAGCGCTGGCGGACCCTGGCGCGCCGCCGATGGTCCCAGGGCGGAGTCGGGTTCGGATCGCGCCACAGCCCGAGGCCCTGACCGCGGGCGTGGGCTTCCGCGCGCTCGTAGCGCAAACGCTGGATCGGCGTCTGCTCGTGGCTGTAGGCGCGATACCACCAGGCCAGGCCCTGCTCCACCAGCGCCAGGCCGACGTCCCGCGTCTTGGGTCCGTGGACGCTGGCGCCCCGCGACACGTAGACGTCGCACACCAGGCGCTGGTAGCGGTCGCGCTTGCCGCACTCGAGCCGCGCCTGCTTGCCGTAGGCCAGGTCCGACATGGCCTGGCGCGAGCGCCTGGCAAACGCCTGCCCGCGCTCGGGCGCGTCGATGCCGGTCAGGCGCACGCGCTCCTGCTGGTAGGGCTGCTGCGCGCTGGTCGTGTCGCAGCGCGCGGTCAGGGTATCGCCGTCGACCACGCCCACGATCAGGCAGCTGAGGACGGCGGGCAGCAGGAACGACATGGAGGCAGTTGGGCAGGAAACGATCCATCATAAAAAACTCGCCTGGCCAGGGCCTGAAGGCCTGGCTCCGCAGCGCTCAATGGAAGTCCCGGCTCGTGGTCAACCCGGCCAGCCGGCCCAGCAGCGGCGTGAGGTCGCGCAGGCGGCGCGCGACCAGATGACGCACGACGCCGCCGCTGCCGGCATCGCGCTGCCATTCGCCCTCCACCGCCAGCAGGCGCGCGCGCAGCAGGGCATTGCGCTGGTCCTCGGCCTCGCGCAGGCCGGGCCAAACGATGACGTTGATCGGACCGGTCTCGTCCTCCAGCGTGACGAAGATGGTGCCGCCCGCCGTCACCGGCCGCTGGCGTCCGACCACCAGGCCGCAGGCGCGCACGGTGCGGCCATGGGGCATGCGCCCCAGCTCGTCGGCCGTGAGCAGGCGCCAGCGCGCCAGACGCGGGCGCAGCAGCGCCAGCGGGTGGCGGCGCAAGGTCAGGCCGAGCGCCGCGTAGTCGTGCACGATGGCCTCGCCTTCCGGCGCGGCGGGCAGGGCGAGCGACGCCTCGTGAATCGGTGCGTCGTGCAGCAGCGAGGGTGTGTGAGAGGGGACACTCGCCGTCGCCGGGCCGCCCCAAGATGGCGAGGGCCCCCTCGGGGGGCAGCGCACCTCGCGCAGCGGGGGAGCGTGGGGGC
>NZ_DAOKZG010000072.1:0-8778 GCF_035325765.1 Ottowia sp. | reverse complement strand
CGCGGTCCTGCAGGCGGAAGGTGAAGCCCGAGCTCACGCCCAGTTCCGGGATCGGCGGCGGGTTGAGCGGGAACACGAAGGCGTCCTTGATGCCGGCGAGCGCCATCATGGCGCGGCCCGCGACCGCCCCGGCGCCGTGCTCGGCACCCTTGCGCTCGTCCCAGGGCTTGAGCGTGACGAACGAGATGCCGGCGTTCTGCCCCTGGCCGGAGAACGAGAAGCCCATCACGGCCACCATGCTCTGCACCTCGGGTTGCGCGAGCAGGTAGTGCTCGACCTGCTCGACCACCTTCTGCGTGCGCTGCTGCGTGGCACCCGGCGGCAGCTGGATGTTGACCAGCACATTGCCCTGGTCTTCCTGCGGCAGGAACGAGGTCGGCAGGCGCAGGTACAGCCAGCCCACCACCGCGGCCAGCGCGAGGTAGACCAGCATCAGCCGACCGGTACGGCGCAGCAGGCGGACGACGACGCCTTCGTAGACTCGCGTGGCGCGCGTGAAGCGGCGGTTGAACCAGCCGAAGAACCCGCGCTTCTCATGATGGTGGCCCGCCTCGACGGGCTTGAGCAGGGTGGCGCACAGCGCCGGCGTGAGCGACAGCGCCATGAAGGCGGAGATGAAGATCGACACGCCCATGACGGCGGCGAACTGGCGGTAGATGTTGCCCGTGGAGCCCTGGAAGAAGGCCAGCGGCACGAACACCGAGATCAGCACCACCGTGACGCCGATGATGGCGCCCGAGATCTGGCTCATGCCCTTGCGCGTCGCCTCCAGCGGCGGCAGGCCTTCCTCGCTCATGATGCGCTCGACGTTCTCGACCACGACGATGGCGTCGTCCACCACGATGCCGATCACCAGCACCATGCCGAACATGGTCAGCACGTTGATCGACATGCCGAAGGCCAGCAGCGCGCCGAAGGTGCCCAGCAGCGCCACCGGCACCACGATGGTGGGGATGATGGTGTAGCGCCAGTTCTGCAGGAACAGGAACATCACCAGGAACACCAGGGCGATGGCTTCCAGCAGGGTCTTGACCACCTCGCTGATCGAGATGCGCACGAAGTTGGAGCTGTCGTAGGGAATGATCCAGCTCACCGTGGCCGGGAAGAACTGCTGCAGCTCGGTCAGGCGCGCGCGCACCGCCTGCGACGCCGCCAGCGCGTTGCCGGTGGTCGAGAGCTGCACGCCGATGCCCGCCGCCGGCTTGCCGTTCAGGCGCGCGGTCGAGGCATAGCTCTGCGCGCCCAGCTCGATGCGCGCCACGTCCTTCAGGTAGACCGCGGCGCCGCTGCTGTCGGCGCGCAGCACGATGCGGCCGAACTGCTCCACGGTGCTGAGCTGGCCCGGCACCACCACCGTGGCGGTGATGTCCTGGCCCGCCACCAGCGGCAGGTCGCCGATGGCGCCGCCCGAGACCTGGGCGTTCTGCTGGCCGATGGCGGCGGCGACGTCGGCGGTCGACAGGTTGAAGCTCTGCAGCTTGCTCGGGTCCAGCCAGATGCGCATGGCGCGCTCGGCGCCGAACAGCTGGGCCTGGCCGATGCCGGGCAGGCGCTGCAGCTCGGGCACCACGTTGCGCGAGGCGTAGTCGGTCAGCTCGTTGATGTCGTAGCCGGGGTCCGACGACGCCAGCATGGCGAACAGCAGGAAGTTGGAGCGCGACTTGTCGACCCGCACGCCCTGCTGCACCACCGCCGGGGGCAGTCGCGGCGTGGCGCGTGAGAGGCGGTTCTGCACCTCGACCTGGGCCAGGTCGGCATTGGTGCCGGGTTCGAAGCTGATGGTGATCGAGCCGCTGCCGTCGGCCTGCGCCACCGATTCCATGTAGGCCATGCCGGGCGCGCCGTTGATCTCGCGCTCGATCACCGACAGCACGGCGTCTTCCAGCACCTGGGCCGAGGCGCCCGGATACATGGTGTTGAGCACGATGGTGGGCGGCGCCACCGGGGGGTACTGCGCGATCGGCAACTGGGTGATCGCCGTCGCGCCCAGCACCATGACGAAGAGGGCGATCACCCAGGCGAAGATCGGGCGATCGATGAAGAACTTGGCCATGCGTCGGTCCTGATGGGCAGATCAGCGCGTGGCTGCGGGGGCGGCTTCAGCGGTGCCGGCGGCAGCGTCGGCTTCGGGTGCGGCGCCGGCCTGCGCGGCCGCGGGCCGGGCCGGCTGCCAGGGCACGGGCTTGACCACCTTGGCGCCCATCATCAGCTTCATCGCGCCTTCGACCATCACCTGCTCGCCGGGCTTGAGGCCACCGGTGACGATCCACTGGCCATCCTTGGCGCCTTCGATGCGCACCGGGCGCGGCGCCACCGCGCCATCGGGCGCGACCACCAGCACGCTGTCGCCCTGGCTGCCGCGCGTGACCGCCTGCTGTGGCAGCAGGATGGCCTCGTCCACCTGGGCCTGCTGTAGGCGCGCGCGCACGTACATGCCCGGCAGCAGCAGGCCGCGCGGGTTGGGCACCTCGGCGCGCAGGCTGACCTGGCCGGTGGCCGGATCGACCGCGAGATCGGTGAACAGCAGGCGGCCCGCCGTGCCGTAGGGCTGGCCGTTTTCCAGCACGATCTCGACGCGCGCCGCCTCGCCCTGGCCGGCGCGCGCAAGCTGGCCCGCGCCCAGCGCTTCGCGCAGGCGCAGCACCTCGTTGGCCGACTGCGTGATGTTCAGGTAGAGCGGGTCGACCTGCTGGATGGTCGCCAGCTGCGTGCCCTCCTGGGCGCTGACCAGCGCGCCTTCTGTGACCAGCGAACGCCCGATGCGGCCGCTGATCGGCGCCGTCACGGTGGCGTAGTTTCGGTTGATGCCGGCCGTGCGCACGGCTGCCTTGCCGGCCGCCACCTGCGCCTGCGCCGCCTTCTCGGCGGCCACGGCGGTGTCGTAGTCCTGCTGGCTCACGGCCTGCACCGCCACCAGCGGCTTGTAGCGCGCCGCCAGCGCGCTCGCCTGCGCCAGCGCCGCCTGCGCCTGGGCGAGCTGCGCCTGCGCGCTTTGCAGCGCCGCCTCGTAGGGGGCCGGGTCGATGCGGTAGAGGGTCTGTCCGGCCTTGACGTCGCTGCCCTCGGTGAACACGCGCTTCTGCAGGATGCCGGTGGCCTGGGCGCGCACCTGCGCCACGCGCGAGGCCTCCAGGCGGCCAGGCAGTTCGGTGCTCAGGCTCACCGTGCCGGGTTGCACCGCCAGCACCGCCACCTCGGGCGGCGGCATCTGGCCGGCGCCGGCCGGCCCGGCCCCTTTGCCCTGGTCACCCCCACAGGCGGCGAGCGCCAGTGCGGCGGCCGCACCGAGGAGCGCCAGCCGGCGCGAAGGAGGAAGGCGGAAGGCTTGCAGGATGGACATGGGGAAGGAATTCGGCTCGGAAATCAGGCAAGCCGTGCCTGCCTCTGGCAAGCACGGCTGGGAGGTGCCAATCACCACGCGTGGACCGCAGACAATCAGCCACGATCCGAACCGCTGGCGGCGGGTTCGACCCGCGGAACAGCAAAAAATTATACATACATCCGTGGATGTATGCGATAGAATTCGCTTTCGGATTGATTCGCGGGCGGTGATTCCCGCGTATTTTCCCCGTTTTCCAACACCATGGCTCGACGCACCAAGGAAGAAGCCCAGGCGACGCGCGAGGCGCTGCTGGACGCCGCCGAGCGCGTGTTCCAGCAGCGCGGCGTGTCGCGCACCGCGCTGTCGGACATCGCTCAGGCGGCCGGCGTCACGCGCGGCGCGCTGTACTGGCACTTCAAGGACAAGGCGGCGGTCTTCAACGCCATGATGGACCGCGTTGCGCTGCCCCTGGGCGCCGAGCTGGAAGGCCTGCTGGCGACAGGCGGCGACCCGCTGGCGCGCCTGTGCGAACACCTGCGCCGTGCGCTGCGCCAGATCGTGCATGACGCGCAGACGCGCCGCGTGCTGCGCGTGGCCATGCAGAAGGTCGAGCACACGGACGAGCTGGGCCCGGTGATCGACCGCCACATCCAGATGCACCGGCTCAACACCGAGCGCGAGCGCCAGGTGTTCGAGCGCGCCACGGCGCTGCGCGGCCGACCGCTCCCGGCGCCGGCCGACCAGTTGGCGCATGGGTTCTACGCCATGGTGCACGGCCTGATCTACAGCTGGCTGCTGGACGAGAGCTTCGACCTCGAGGCCACGGCCGCGGTGTCGGTGCGAGCCTTCCTGCGCGGCGTCGGGCTCGAGCCGGACCCGGCTGCCACCGCCTCACCCTGATCGGCGATAATGGCCGGCTGTCACCACAGCGGCTGTAGCTCAGTGGATAGAGTATCGGCCTCCGAAGCCGAGGGTCGTGGGTTCGATCCCCGCCAGCCGCGCCAATCCGCCTCCTGCGTCCGCCCTGGCTCGCGTCAGGGTGTTCTTGTCGATGCAGGCATGTGGCGCTTCGGCCCTGCGTGAATATCGGGGCGCGCCGCATGCCGCTGCGCATTCAGAAATGCGACGAATGGCGCAGGCTGGCACCGGCAGGATGAATGACCTTTGTCATTGAGGCACAGCGAGGTCATCCGTCATTTGTCACCCCAGCAAGGGGGTCTGCTTCAAGCCTGGATGTGCCGCGGCAGCCAGCGCCAGAACATCCAGGCCGCGACGAAGCCCAGGCTGCCGATGGCGGCGATACCGCCGGCCAGCGACACCAGGGCCGTCAGGCCGGACAGCAGCAGGGGACCGGCGCCGCCGCCGCCATCGGAGATGACGCGCCAGATGGCGAGGAACTCGGTGCGGCCGACGCGCGGCGAGGCGTCGGCGCCGATGGTGAGGATCAGGCCCGAGCCGATGCCGTTGCCCAGGCCCAGCACCATGCTGACGGCGAGCAGGCTGGCAAAGCCGGTGGTCAGCGGCAGCGCCAGGAAGCTGGCGCCCATGACGAGCATGCTCGGCAGGGTGATCCACAGCCGCCCCCAGAGGTCCATGATGCGGCCCGCCGGATAGAACAGCAGCATGTCGACGGTGCCCATGAGGCCGTAGATCAGCGCCGTGTCGGTCGCGTCCAGGCCGATGGATTCGGCCCACAGCGGGATCACCACCTGGCGGCAGGCGCGCAGGGCCGACACCAGGGCCGTGGCCAGGCCCAGGGTCAGGAACACGTGCGCGTAGGCGTGGATCTCGCGGCCGATGACATGGCGCGCGGACGGGCGGCGCCCGGCGCGTCGGGGCGCCTCCAGCTCGGGCACGGCGAAGGCGATCACCCCGGCGCCGGCCATGGCCAGGGTGGCGGCCCAGTAGGCGCCGGCAAGGCCGAAGACGTGGATGAAGGCCGCTGCGACGAAGGGGCCGATGAACATGCCGATGCGCACCGTGCCGCCCAGCGTCGACATGGCGCGTGCCCTGAGGGCCAGCGGCGCGGCCTCGGTGAGCCAGGTCTGGCGCGCCAGCTTGAACACCGCGCCGACCAGGCCGAGCGCGAACACGGCGGCGCCGAACAGCCACAGGCTGGGCGCCGCCAGGCACAGCAGCAGGGCCAGCAGGCCGGCGACGGCCGAGCTCACCATGGCGCGGCGCTCGCCCCAGGCGCTGGCCACCGCGGCGGCCGGCAGGTTGCCCAGCATCTGGCCGATCGGCACCAGGGCGACGATGAAGCCGGCCAGCGCCGCGCTGGCGCCGAGCTCGAGCGCGCTCAGCGCCAGGATGGGGTAGATCGCGCCCTCGGCGATGCCCAGCATGAGCGAGGGCCCGAAGGCGGGCAGGGCGATGCGGCGCAGGCTGAAGTCGGCATCCGGTTGGCCGCCGGTGGCGCGCGGGGGCACACGCGGGGCATCGGCTGGCGGCGGTTCCGGCTCGAGCGTGGGCATGCCCCGATCTTCGCAGGAGTCGCGCCAACGTGCGCGCGGCCAGGCACCGGTGCGGTGCCTGGCCGCGCAGGGCCCGAGGACCGGAGGTCAGGCCGGCAGGCTGACCAGCGGGTTGCCGTTCATCGGGTCGTCCTTCCTGGACGCCAGCGCCGTGGCGAGATCGATGCCCAGCGCCTTGGCCACCCCCGCGCCATAGGCCGGATCGGCCGCGTGGCAGTTGCGGATGTGGCGCATCTTGATGAAATCCAGCGCATCGCCCATGGCGCGTGCCGTGTTGTCGAACAGCGCCTGCTGCTGCTCGGGCCTCATCAGGCGGAACAGCTTGCCGGGCTGCTCGAAGTAGTTGGCATCATCCGCATGGAAGCTCCAGTGCTTCGCCTCGCCGTTGATCCGCAGCGGCGGCTCGGCGAACTCGGGCTGGCCCTGCCACTGGCCGAAGCTGTTGGGCTCGTAGTGCGGCAGGCCGCCGTAGTTGTCGTCCACGCGGCCGGTGCCGTCGCGGTGGTTGCTGTGCACGGGGCAGCGCGCGCGGTTCACCGGAATCTGGTGGTGGTTCGTGCCCAGGCGGTAGCGCTGGGCGTCGGCATAGTTGAACAGGCGCGCCTGCAGCATGCGGTCCGGGCTGACGCCGATGCCGGGCACCAGGTTGCTGGGCGAGAAGGCGCTCTGCTCGACGTCGAGGAAGAAGTTCTCGGGGTTCCGGTTCAGCTCGAACTCGCCGACTTCGATCAGCGGGTAATCGGCGTGCGGCCAGACCTTGGTGAGGTCGAAGGGGTGGTAGGGCACTTTCTCGGCGTCCAGCTCGGGCATGACCTGCACGTACAGGGTCCACTTGGGGAAGTCACCGCGCTCGATCGCTTCGTACAGGTCGCGCTGGTGGCTTTCGCGGTCCTTGCCGACGATGGCTTCGGCCTCGGCGTCGCTCAGGTTCCGGATGCCCTGCTGGGTCTTGAAGTGCATCTTGACCCAGAAGCGCTCGCCCTCGGCGTTCCAGAAACTGTAGGTGTGCGAACTGAAGCCGTGCATGTGGCGGTAGCTGGCCGGGATGCCGCGATCGCTCATGGTGATGGTGATCTGGTGCAGCGCCTCGGGCAGCAGCGTCCAGTAGTCCCAGTTGTGGGTGGCGCTGCGCAGGTTGGTACGCGGGTCGCGCTTGACGGCCTTGTTCAGGTCCGGGAACTGGCGCGGGTCGCGGATGAAGAACACCGGGGTGTTGTTGCCGACCATGTCCCAGTTGCCCTCCTCGGTGTAGAACTTCAGGGCGAAGCCGCGGATGTCGCGTTCGGCGTCGGCGGCGCCGCGCTCACCGGCGACGGTGGTGAAGCGTGCGAACATCTGGGTCTGCTTGCCGACCTTCTCGAACAGCTTGGCGCGGGTGTACTGGGTGATGTCATGCGTCACCGTGAAGGTGCCGAAGGCGCCCGAACCCTTGGCGTGCATGCGCCGCTCGGGAATGACCTCGCGCACGAAGTTGGCGAGCTTTTCGTTCAGCCAGTTGTCCTGGGCCAGCAGCGGGCCGCGTGGGCCGGCGGTCAGGCTGTCGCGGTTGGTCGCGACGGGGGCACCGAAGTCGGTGGTCAGGTGGGTGACCGGGCACTTCATCTTGTCTTCGCTCATGGGAAGCTCCTGCATCCAGGGTTGCGCGGGGCGGCTGCGGACCGCCAGGTAATCATAAGAACAACAAATGAAAAAGTGAAATCGATTGTTTTTATCGATGAAATAGGCGCGGACGAACGCCCGGCGCGCCCGCGCAGCAGGATGAAATCGGCTTCTCGCGGTGCATCGCATCACCCGCGACGCACGCAACGGCGCGGCTCAAAGGGCGGCGGAACAGGCCATCCGGCGCACCCGTGGCCGGGGTCTGCCGGGCCACCGGGTGCGTCCCCTTCCAGGGGGAAGGCGTGCCACGACTCAGGGGGGGCGTCACCTCACGGTGCGAGCGCCGCCGCCAGGGACGGGTAGACGTCGGCCACGCGGCGCGGCGTGCCGATCGGCGCGCTGGCCTGGCCACGCGCCATCGCCTGCATGTCTTCTTCGCTCGGCACCAGCCCGGCGACCCAGTAATCCATGACGCGTCGCACCAGCGGCGCGGCAGCGGCGGCGCCGAAGCCGGCGTTCTCGACGATGGCGGCGACGGCGATGCGCGGCTCGTCGGCCGGAGCGAAGCCGATGTAGAGCGAGTGGTCGCGCTGGTGTTCGGCCAGCTTGGCGGCGTTGTAGCGGCCCTTCTGGCTGATGGTGACGGCTTGCGCGGTGCCGGTCTTGCCGCCCGACAGATAGGGGGCGCCGTTGAACACCCAGCGCGAGGTGCCGTCCTGCGTCACGCCGACCATGCCGCGCAGCACGGCCGCGACGTTCTCGCGCTTGTAGCCGAGCCCCTGCCCGGCAGGCGTCGGCTCGTCGACGAAGCCGCCGTGCGCGGGATCGCTGCGGGCCTTGAGCAGGTGCGGCGTGTGCCGTACGCCGCCGGCTGCCAGCGTGGCCGTCGCGCTGGCGAGCTGCAGCATGGTGAAGTTGTTGTAGCCCTGGCCGATGCCCAGCGAAATGGTTTCGCCGGCATACCACTTCTGCTGCTCGGGGCGGCGGTAGGCGCGTCGTTTCCATTGCGTGGAGGGCAGGATGCCGCGCGCCTCGCCCGGCAGGTCGATGCCGGTGAGCTGGCCGAAGCCGAGCGGCTTCATGAAGTCGTGGATGGCGTTGACGCCCAGGTCGTTGGCGAGCATGTAGTAGTAGACGTTGCTCGACTTGACGATGCTGCGGTGCAGGTCGACCGGGCCCAGCGCGTGGCCGGAGCGGAAGGTGTGGCCGCCAAAGGTCCACGAGCCGCCGTCCATGATGACGGTGCCGATCTGGCGCTTGCCGGTCTCCAGGCCGGCCAGGCCCATGAACGGCTTGTAGGTCGAGCCGGTCGGGTAGGTGCCGCGCAGGGCGCGGTTGAGCAGCGGGCGGTCGATCGAGTTGTTCAGCTCGTCCCAGCTTTCC
>NZ_DAOKZG010000071.1:0-9090 GCF_035325765.1 Ottowia sp. | reverse complement strand
GGTGCGACTGTCTCACGCAACAGGCGTGGTGTCGAGGTTATGCAGAGTTTCCTTAAACAATTCTCGGGGGATTGGGCTTCACCTGGAATCGGCGAAAACCCAGTGTCCATGCCGCTTGGCGGGGATTTGCAGGGACGACTACTTGGCTATCGAAGCGCACTTGAAGGAATTCAGAATATAGAGTCCAGAATTTCAAAAGATCTTGGGTTCAAAGAGAGGCTATTTTTGAAAATTTGGAATAGTCACGGTCAATTGAAATGGCTGAAAGCCCATTTAATCAGAGAATTGGCTTTAGAGCAAAGGATTGTGACGCGTGGTGAAGATGACTCGAGTGCCGCTTACAAGGCGGCAGGAGGGGCGTCGCGGGATCGAAGGTATATTTGGCTGGCTGAATTTATCGAGCAGCATCTGGATGAGGGGCGCAAATATCCAAATCCGTTTTTTGGCGGAACAAATCCGCTTCATCTTGGGTTGATTTTTTCCTAATCTGTGGACGATTGACAATGGTCTGATGAGGCATATCCGGACTCGATGCGTACTTGAATATTTATCGATCAATCCAAGGAATCCCCATGTCCACACCTTCCCTCTGCGCCATCATCGGTATCGGTCCGGGCGACGGTTCGGCGTTGGCGCGGCGCTTCTCAATAGAGGGGCAGGCACTGGCCCTGCTGTCGCGCTCGACCGGTTACTCCGAACAGCTTGTCGGCGAGCTGGGCAGCGCCCGGGCCTATGCCTGCGACGCCGGCCAGCCGGAGCAGGTGGCCGAGGTGCTGGCCCACGTGGCGCGGGAGCAGGGCGCGCCGGAGACGCTGATCTACAACGCCGGCTCGGGTGTATGGGGCAGTGTCGAGGACGTCAGCGCGGGCGACCTGGAGGCGGCGTGGCGGCTGAACGTGCTGGGGGCGTTTGCGGCGGCGCGGGCGGTGGCACCGGCGATGAAGGAGCGCGGCCGCGGCAACATCATCTTCATCGGCGCCACGGCGTCGCTGCGGGGCGGCGCGGGCACGGCGGCGTTTGCGCAGGCCAAGGCGGCGCAGCGGACGCTGGCCGAATCGATGGCGCGGCACTGGTGGTCGGCCGGCATCCACGTGGCGCTGATCATCATCGACGGCGTGGTGGACCTGCCGCGCACGCGCCAGCGCATGTCGGAGCGGCCGGACAGCTTTTTCGTGCAGCCCGACGGCGTGGCGGCCATCGCCTGGTCGCTGACGCAGCAGGACCGCTCGGCCTGGTCGTTCGAGGTGCAGGCGCGGCCGTTTGGCGAGAAGTGGTGAAGCGGCGCTTCAGAACTCGCCCGCGGCCGGGCTGAGGGACTGCGGCTGCGGCGTGCTGGCGGCCGGGGCGGCGGGGGCCCGCTTGGGATCGTGGACCACGGTGCCGACACCGACGCCGGCCCCCACGCGCGCGCCGCCAACCGGCACGCTGGCACCGACACCGGCGCCGGCCGAAACCTGGCCGTGCTGGTTCACGCCGACGCCGACACCGACCGGGCCGACCCCGGTGCCGACGCCCACGTTGACGTTGCCGCCGCTGCCGACACCCACGCCCAGCGAGACGCCGGGCACGATAGGCACGCCGATGCCGACGCCGGCGGCGCAGCCGCCCAGCAGCAGGGCGGTGGCAGCAATCGCCACGCGATTCGGGAGACGGACGCGTGCGTGCCTGGGCGGGCGAGGGTATCGGTTGCGGGTGGGATCTGAAGTCATGGCGGTTCAGGCGCCGCCGCCGGGCGCGGGCGGCTGGTCGTCGCTTTGCAGTTTGCCGCCCACGGCCCAGTCGTGGCGCGCGATGTCGTAGAACAGGACCTCGACCGCCTCGGGCTTGCTGCCCAGGGTGCGCACGGTGGCTTCGGTGAGCGCGGCGGCGAGGGCGCGCTTCTGTTCGATGGTGCGGCCTTCGAAGAGTTCGACGCGGATGGTGGGCATGGGGTCTCCTGGGTGGTTCTGGGGTGTGTGAACGGGTTGAAGTGAATGGTCACTCGCGGAAACCGGGCGACAGGCGCTCGATGCGCCGCAGCAGGGCGGGCCACTCCAGGTCGCCGTCCCACTCGCTGCCGTCGCCCACCCACTGGCGGTAGGTGAGCTCGGCCAGCTCGTGGCTGGCGGCCAGCATCTTGCCACCGGTGGCGGCCATGGCCCGCAGCTGCGCCTGGGCGGCGCGGTCCAGCAGGTGCATCAGCATCCAGGCTTCGGCGACGCTGCGGCCGACCACGAGCGGGCCGTGGTTCTCCAGCAGCAGGCCGTCGAGCTGGCCGAGTTCGGCCACCAGGCGCTGCTGCTCCTCCGGGCCCAGGGCCAGGCCTTCGTAGGCGTGGCGGCCCAGGCGCCGGTACAGGCGCATGGCCCACTGCGAGGTCGGCTGCAGACCATCCGGCAGCATGGACAGGGCCACGCCCCAGGGCGTGTGCAGGTGGATTACGCACTCGACCTCGGGGCGCGCCGCGTGCACCGCGCCGTGGATGGCAAAGCCGCTGGGGTTGACGCGGGCGCCGGAGCCGTCGACGACCTCGCCGGCGACGTTGACCTTGACCAGCGAGGAGGCCGTGATCTCGTCGAAGCCGGCGCCAAAGGGGTTGATCAGGTAGTGCCCCGGCTCGCCCGGCACGCTGGCCGACAGGTGCGTGTAGATGGTGTCGTCCCAGCCGTTGACGTGCGCCATGCGGTAGGCGGCGGCGAGGTCGACGCGCACCTGGCGTTCGGTGCGCGCAGGGCGCATGACCACCTCAGACCAGCAGCGCGTTCACGCGCCTGACGTAGGCTGCGGGGTCGTCGGGCAGGCCGCCTTCGGCCAGCAGGGCCTGGTCGAACAGGATGTGGGCGAGGTCGTCGAAGTGGGCGTCGCCTTCGAGCTTCCTGACCAGCGGGTGCTCGGGGTTGATCTCCAGCACCGGCTTGGTGTCGGGCGCCGGCTGGCCGGCCTGCTTGAGCATGCGCGCAAGCTGCAGGCTGATGCCGCTGTCCTTGACCACCAGGCAGGCGGGCGAATCCACCAGGCGCGTGGTGACGCGCACGTCCTCCACGCTGTCCTTGAGCGCTTCCTTCAGCTTCTCGACCAGCGGCTTGACGGCCTCGGCGGCCTGCTCGGCGGCCTTCTTCTCGGCCTCGTCCTGCAGCTCGCCCAGGTCCACCGCGCCCTTGGCCACCGACTGCAGCGGCGTGCCGTCCCATTCCTGCAGGAACGAGATGGCCCACTCGTCGACACGATCGGTCATCAGCAGCACCTCGATGCCCTTCTTGCGGAAGATCTCGAGCTGCGGGCTGTTCTTTGCCGCGGCCAGGGTGTCGGCGGCGATGTAGTAGATGGCCTTCTGGCCTTCCTTCATGCGCGCCTTGTAGTCGGCCAGCGACACGACGGGGCCGTCGTGCATGGTCGAGGCGTAGCGCAGCAGCCGGGCGATGCGCTCGCGGTTGGCGTGGTCCTCGCCCAGGCCTTCCTTCAGCACGGCGCCGAACTCGCGCCAGAAGCTGGCGTACTTGTCGCTGGCGGCCTCGTTCTTGTCCTGCACGTCGGTGACTTCCGCCGTGTCTGCGCCGTCCGCCGTCGGTGTTTCTGGCCTGGCGCTGGCCAGCTCTTCCAGCAGCGCCAGCACGCGGCGCGTGTTGCCTTCGCGGATCGCCCTGACGTCGCGGCTTTCCTGCAGCAATTCGCGGCTGACGTTGAGCGGCAGGTCGGCCGAGTCGACCACGCCCTTGACGAAGCGCAGGTAGCGCGGCAAGAGCTGCTCGGCGTCGTCCATGATGAAGACGCGCCGCACGTAGAGCTTGACGCCGGGCTTCTTCTCGCGGTCCCACAGGTCGAACGGCGCGTGGCTCGGGATGTAGAGCAGCTGCGTGTATTCGGTGCTGCCCTCGACGCGGTTGTGGCTCCAGGCCAGCGGCGGCTGCCAGTCGCGCGCGATCTGCTCGTAGAACTGGGTGTACTGCTCGTCCGTGATGTCCTTCTTGGGCCGGGTCCACAGGGCGGTGGCCTGGTTCACGGTCTCCCACTCGCCGGTCTTGACCATCTGGCCGGGCTGGCCTTCCTCCTTGCCTTCCTCCCACTTCTCGCCTTCCATCTGGATCGGCAGCGCGACGTGGTCAGAGTACTTGCCGATCAGCTCCTTGAGGCGCCAGGCGTCGGCAAACTCGCGCGCGTCCTCGCGCAGGTGCAGGATCACGCTGGTGCCGCGCTCGGGGCGCGTGATGGCCTCGACCTCGAAGTCGCCGGTGCCGCCGCTCACCCAGCGCACGCCCTGCTCGGGCGGCAGGCCGGCGCGGCGCGACTCCACGGTGATCCGGTCGGCGACGATGAAGCCCGAGTAGAAGCCGACGCCGAACTGGCCGATCAGCTGCGCGTCCTGCTTCTGGTCGCCCGACAGGCGGCTCATGAACTCGCGCGTGCCGCTCTTGGCGATGGTGCCCAGGTGCTCGATCGCCTCGGCCTCGCTCATGCCGATGCCGGTGTCGGTGATGGTGATGGTGCCGGCCTCCTTGTCGCTGGTGATGCGCACGCGCAGCTCGGGCTGGTCGCCGTAGAGCGAGTCGTCGGCCAGGGCCTCGAAGCGCAGCTTGTCGCAGGCGTCGGAGGCGTTGGAGACCAGCTCGCGCAGGAAGATCTCCTTGTTGGAATACAGCGAATGCGTGACCAGGTGCAGCAGCTGGGCGACCTCGGCCTGGAAGGAGTGGGTTTGCTTGCTCATGTCGTCGGTATTCAGGAAAACGGAATGGCGCAGATGCCGCGCCACGCGATGCGAAATGGGGGCGAGTCCCCGATTTTCAAGGGCGCTGGCGCCTGCCCTTCAGAAGCTCTCGTGCGGCCCCAGGTAGCGCCACTGCCCGACCGGCAGCTCGCCCAGGCGCACGCGGCCGATGCGCACGCGCTTGAGTCCGGTGACCGTCAGGCCGACCTGCTCGCACATGCGGCGGATCTGGCGCTTCTTGCCTTCCGTGAGGACGAAGCGCAACTGCTCGGGGTTCTGCCAGTCGACCTGCGCGGGCCTCAGGGGCGCGCCGTCCAGGCTGAGTCCGTGGCGCAGGCGCTGCAACTGCGCGGCCGGAAAGCTGGCCTGCACGTCGTGGGTGACGCTGCCATGACGCACCCGCACCAGGTATTCCTTGTCCACGGTCGAGTCGGCGCCGATCAGCTGGCGCGCCACGCGGCCGTCCTGTGTCAGCACCAGCAGGCCGGTGGAGTCGATGTCGAGCCGGCCTGCCGGCGCCAACCCGCGCAGCTGGCCCCGGGCAAAGCGCAGCGACGCCGGGTCGCCGCGCCAGTGGCTGCGTGCGTCGACGAGGGTGGCGGCCGGCTGGTAGCCGTCCTCGGCCTGGCCGCTGACGTAGCCGACCGGCTTGTGCAGCAGGATGGTGACGCGGTGCGCCTGCTCGGTCCGCGCCTCGCGTTCGACGCCGACCCGGTCCGCCGGCGTGACCTTCATGCCCATGCTGGCCACCTGGCCGTTCACGCGCACCCAGCCACGCTCGATCCAGGCGTCGGCCTCGCGGCGCGAGCACAGCCCCAGTTCGGCCAGTCGCTTGTTCAGGCGCACCGCGGTGCCCGCGGACGGCGCGACGTCGTCGGGGCGGGGCGCGCGCTGGAAGCGCGGGGCGGATGGCGTGCTCATGGCGGGGCCGGGTCGCGATTCAGAAGTAGAGCGAGCGCAGCGCCGCCAGATCCAGGATGCGCAGGCCGCCGTACTCGATGCGCAGCACGCCCCGCGTGGCCAGGGCCTGCAGCGCCTCGTTGACGCGCTGGCGCGACAGGCCGACCAGGTAGGCCAGCTCCTGCTGCGTGATGCGCAGCACCTCGCCCACGCCCGGGAACAGCACCGGATTCACCAGGGCAGCCAGGCTGCGTGCCACGCGCTGCTCCGGGTTCGCGCCGCGCCCGGCGGTGATGGTGCCGATGAACTGCGCGAGCCGCTCGTTGAACTGGTTCATGATGAAGCGGTTGAAGCCGATCGAGTGGTCCAGCAGCCAGTGGAAGGTTTCCACCGGCAGGCCCGCCACCAGGGAGCGTCGCAATGCCTGGATGTCGTAGCGATAGGGCTCGCGCTTGAGCACCGTGCCTTCGCCGAACCAGCCGCCGGGCATCAGGCCGGTATAGGTGATGACGCGTCCCTGTTCGGTCGCGGTGCTCATCTTCAGCAGGCCGTCGACGACGCCGAACCAGTAGGTGGCCGGATGCCCGACGCGGCAGATCAGCTCGCCAGCCGCCGCCTCGGTGACGCGCAGCTGCGCCGCCGCACGCTCGTACTCCGAGCCCTGCAGATGGGCCAGCCAGGGCACGCCCGCCAGCTCCGGTTCCGTGAGCGGGCGGCGGCGTTCGTGCAGTGCGGGAGGTGGCAACTAAGGGTTAAACCCGAGTGGATTGGTCCCTGATTGTCGTTCAAACGACAACACGGCGTCAAAGTATGGGCTTAGCATTGAATCCACGCCAATCCGGTGTTCGCCGGAACGACGACAAGGAGATTTCTCGTCCATGGAGACGACTTTTCCCCAGCTGCTCCTGCAACACGCGCGCCAGCAGCCCCAGGCGCCGGCGCTGCGCGAGAAGGAGTATGGCATCTGGCAGACCTGGAGCTGGCAACGCGCCCTGGGTGACGTGCGCGCGCTGGCGCTCGGCCTGGTGGCGCTGGGTTTCGAGGCGGGTGACAGCCTGGCCATCGTCGGCGACAACCGGCCGCGCCTGTATCTGAGCTTCATTGCCGCGCAGGCCCTGTCGGGCGTGCCGGTGCCGATGTACCAGGACGCCATCGCCTCCGAGATGGCCTTCGTGCTGCAGGAGACGGACGCGCGCTTTGCCTTTGCCGAGGACCAGGAGCAGGTCGACAAGCTGCTGGAGCTGCGCGAGGCCGAGGGTGAACATGCCGTGCCGGGCCTGGCGCACATCATCTACGACGATCCGCGCGGCCTGCGCCACTACACGCAGCCGGGCCTGATCAGCGTGCAGGCGCTGATGGATCGCGGCCGCGCCCACGCGCGCGAGCATCCCGAGCTGTTCGAGCAGCGGGTGGCGCAGGTCCGGCCGGATGCCGTGGCCGTGATCCTCTACACCTCGGGCACCACCAGCCGGCCCAAGGGCGTGTGCCAGACCCACACCGCCTACATCACGGCGGCGCGCGGCGGCATCGAGGTCGACGGCCTGAATGCTCGCGACGAGGTGCTGTCCTACCTGCCGCCGGCCTGGGCCGGCGACTACTTCTTCTCGGTGGCGCAGTGGCTGGTGGCCGGCTACACCATCAACTGCCCGGAGTCGGCCGAGACGGTGGCGATCGACCTGCACGAGATCGGCCCCACCTACTACTTCGCGCCGCCGCGCGTGTTCGAGGGCCTGCTGACCTCGGTGTCGATCCGCATGGAGGACGCGGCGCGCTTCAAGCAGTGGCTGTACCGCCGCTTCATGGCGGTGGCGCGGCGCGTGGGCGCCGACCTCCTCGACGGCAAGCCGGTCGGCCTGGGCGATCGCCTGCTCTACGCGCTCGGCGACGTACTGGTCTACGGCCCGCTGAAGAACGCCATGGGCCTGTCGCGCATCCGGGTCGCCTACACCGCGGGCGCGGCGATCGGGCCGGACCTGTTCCGCTTCTTCCGCTCGATCGGCATCAATCTCAAGCAGCTGTACGGCCAGACCGAGACCTGCGCCTACGTCTGCCTGCAGAGGAATGGCCAGGTCAAGCTCGACACCGTGGGGCCGCCGGCGCCGGGCGTGCGGCTGCGGATCACCGAGCGCGGCGAGGTGCTGGTGCACAGCCAGGCGCTGCTGAAGGAATACTACAAGCGCCCCGAGGCCACGGCCGAGGTGCTGGACAGCGAGGGGTGGTTTCACACCGGCGACGCCGGCGTGCTCGACGCCGACGGCCACCTGCGCATCATCGACCGCGCCAGCGACGTCGGGCGCCTGACGGGCGGTGCCATGTTCGCGCCCAACTACATCGAGAACAAGCTCAAGTTCTTCCCGCAGATCAAGGAGGCGGTGTGCTTCGGCCACGATCGCGACCACGTGTGCGCCTTCCTCAACTTCGACCTTGACGCCGTCTCGGACTGGGCCGAGCGCCACAGCATCCCCTACGCCGGCTATGTCGACCTGGCCGGCAAGCCCCAGGTGCTGCAACTGATGACCGAGTGCGTGGAGAAGGTCAACGCCGACCTGGCGGCCGAGGCCGGCATGGCCGAGGTGCAGATCCGGCGCTTCCTGGTGCTGCACAAGGAGCTCGATCCGGACGACGACGAACTGACGCGCACGCGCAAGGTGCGCCGCGGCTTCATTGCCGAGAAGTACGCCGTGCTGGTCGACGCCCTGTATTCGGACAGGACCGAGCAGTACATCGAGACCGCGGTGAAGTTCGAGGACGGCAGCACGGGCAAGGTGGCCGCCACCCTGCGCATCGTCGACGCCAGGACTTTTCCGCCCGTGAAGGAGGCGGCATGAACGCGGCCCTGGCTCCGGTGGCGCCCGCGACGGCGGCGCAGCGCCGCATCGGCGACGTCATCCTCGAGGTGCAGAACATCAGCCTGCGCTTCGGCGGCGTGAACGCGCTCACCAACATCAGTTTCGACGTGCGCGAGCACGAGGTGCGCGCCATCATCGGCCCCAACGGCGCCGGCAAGAGCTCGATGCTCAACTGCATCAACGGCGTCTACAAGCCGACCGAGGGCTCGATCACCTTTCGCGGCCAGACCTTCAGCCACGTCAACAGCCGGCGCATCGCCGAGATGGGCATTGCGCGCACGTTCCAGAACCTGGCGCTGTTTTCCGGCATGAGCGTGCTGGACAACATCATGACCGGACGCAACCTGAAGATCCGCAGCAACCTGTTCCTGCAGGCGCTGCGCGTCGGCCCGGCCGAGCGCGAAGAGCTGGCACACCGGCGCCACGTCGAGGAGATCATCGACTTCCTGGAGATCCAGGCGCACCGCAAGACGCCGGTCGGGCAACTGCCCTACGGCCTGCAGAAGCGCGTCGACCTGGGCCGGGCGCTGGCGATGGAGCCGCAGGTGCTGCTGCTGGACGAACCCATGGCCGGCATGAACCTGGAGGAGAAGCAGGACATGAGTCGCTTCATCCTCGACGTGAACGACGAATTCGGCACCACCATCGTGCTGATCGAGC
>NZ_DAOKZG010000070.1:0-9356 GCF_035325765.1 Ottowia sp. | reverse complement strand
CACCTGGACTCCACCGTGGTGCTGTCGCGCGACATCGCGGCGCTGGGCATCTACCCGGCCGTGGACCCGCTCGACTCGACCAGCCGCCAGCTCGATCCGCTGGTGGTCGGCGAGCAGCACTACCAGGTGGCGCGCGCCGTGCAGGGCACGCTGCAGCGCTACAAGGAGCTGCGCGACATCATCGCCATCCTGGGCATGGACGAGCTCTCGCCCGAGGACAAGCTGGCGGTGGCGCGTGCGCGCAAGATCCAGCGTTTCCTGTCGCAGCCGTTCCACGTGGCCGAGGTCTTCACCGGCTCGCCCGGCAAGTACGTGCCGCTGAAGGACACCATCGCCGGCTTCAAGATGATCGTCGACGGCGAGTGCGACCACCTGCCCGAGCAGGCGTTCTACATGGTCGGCACCATCGAGGAAGCGATGGAAAAGGCCAAGAAGGTCGCCTGAGCGGCGCACCCACAGGAGGCCCCAAGGCATGGCAAACACCATTCACGTCGACGTGGTCAGCGCCGAGGAGTCCATCTTCTCGGGCGAGGCCACGTTCGTCGCGCTGCCCGGCGAGGTCGGCGAGCTCGGCATCTACCCGCGCCACACGCCGCTGATCACGCGCATCAAGCCGGGCTCGGTGCGCATCCACACGGCCGGCGGCGGCGAGGAGTTCGTGTTCGTCGCGGGCGGCATCCTGGAGGTGCAGCCGCACGTGGTCACCGTGCTGTCCGACACCGCCATTCGCGGCAAGGACCTGGACGAGGCCAAGGCCAACGACGCGCGCAAGAAGGCCGAGGAAGCGCTGAAGAACGCCAAGAGCGAGATCGACATCGCGCGCGCCACGTCCGAGCTGGCGATCCTGGCGGCACAGATCGCCGCGCTGCGCAAGTACCGCGAAAAGCGTTGACGCTGCGCACAGCGTCACGAATCCGACGCCCACGGCAGCCGCCGTGGGCGTTGTCGTCTGGGGCGCCACACTAGAATCGCTGCCATGTGGCAAAACCGCAATCAGGACGCGCAACTGGTGCGCGATCGCGCTGCCGCGCTGCTGGCCAGCGGGGGTGCGCTGGCGCAACTGAGCGCGCAGGACGCGCAGATCGTGGTGGACTACCTGCGGCCGCACCGGGTCGCTGCAGGCACCGTCGTGATCCAGGCCGGCAGCGGCACGGACGATCACGCGATGTCGCTCATCCTGAGCGGCGAGGCGACGGTCGAGACGCATGCCGGCAACGAGGGCATCGTGGTGTCCGTGCTCGGCCCCGGCAGCCTGATGGGCGAGATGGGCCTGGTCGACCAGGCCGCGCGCTCGGCCACCTGCACCGCCACCACCGATCTTGCCCTGGGCATCCTCACGCGCGCCGCCCTGACCCGCATGATCGACGAGCAGCCGGCGGTGGCGGCGCGCCTGCTGCTGCTGACGGCCAAGCACATCGCCGACCACCTGCGCGAGGCCAATCGCAAGCTGCAGGCCATGACCAGTGTCAGCGGCGCCCTGCAGCAGGAACTCGACGCCGTGCATGCAGTCAACAAGCGCCTGCTGGAGCAGGTCGACGCCCGCGCACAGGTGGCGCGCAAGGAGCCCGGCTGAAGGCCGATGCGGCCGCCATCGCCATGCGCGATGGGGCCATTCGGCCGGTGGCCGGGCACCCGTCTTTCCGACCCGCAGGGAATCCTTCATGACCGACACACCACGCGACGCCCATTATTTCAGCCAGCGCCATGGCATGAACCCCCCGCACAGCGAGGTGGTCGAGGCCTGTGCCACCATCCAGCCGTGCAAGGTGCTCGACATGGGTTGCGGCAGCGGCCGCAACGCGCTCTACCTGGCCAGCCTGGGCTTCGACGTCACCGCGGTCGACGCCAATCCCTCGGCCATCGGCACGTTGCAAGCGATCGCCGAGAGCGAGGCCATGACCAATGTCGTGGCGCGCGTCTACGACATCAACGAGGCCGCCCTCGGCGACGACTGGGACTTCATCGCCTGCACCGTGACCCTGATGTTCCTCGACCCCGAGCGCATCCCGGCGGTCATCGCCGACATGCAGGCGTGCACGCGCCCGGGCGGCTACAACCTGGTGGTGGCGGCGATGGACACGCCGGCCCACCCGTGCCCGGTGGGCTTCCCGTTCAAGCTCGCCGAGGGTGAACTGCGCGACTACTACGCCGGCTGGGAATTCCTCAAGTACAACGAGGACCTCGGCACCCTGCACAGCGGCGCGCGCTTCCAGTTCGCGACGATGCTGGCGCGCAAGCCGGCCTGAACGCCGCCGCCCGGCATCCGGCCGGCCCGGCGCGTGGCCGGCCCTCAGCGCAGCACGGGCTCGTCCGGCAGCTCGTTCGGGCGTGGCCCGTCGTCCGCGGGCCGAAAGTGCGGCGCCAGCAGTTCGGTGACGCCGTCCACGGCCTGCAGCAGGCCCTGCTCGAATCGGCCGTGGTGCAGCGCCTCGCCCAGGTCGCGCACCAGGGCCGACCAGGCCTGGGCGTCCACGCGGCGCGCTACGGCGCGGTCGGCGACCAGCTCGATCCGGCGTTCGGCCAGCAGCAGGTAGATCAGCACGCCGTTGTTGTGCTCGGTGTCCCAGACGTGCAGGCGCGAGAACAGCATCAGCGCGCGCTGGTGCACCAGCTTCGGCATCGGGACGCGCCAGCGCAGGTGGCGCCAGAGATAGCTGGGCGGCAGGCCGCCCTCGACGCAGATGCGCAACTGGCCGCTGTGGCGGCGCTCGCTCGCGGCGACGCGCTCGCGCAGGCGTTCGGCCAGCGCCGGTGGGACGGCGCGCCGTGCGTCGCGCTCGTCCAGCCACAGGTGGCGCAGCGTCGCGTACCAGGCGCGTGTCGGCTGTTCCGCCATGCCTGGCGGCTCACCAGCGGCCGCTGGCACCGCCGCCTCCGAAGTCGCCGCCGCCCCCGGAGCTGAAGCCGCCGCCGGAGCCGCCGCCGCTGCCCCAGCCACCGGGCAGGAACACCGGACCGCCGTAGGGCCCGCGCCCGCGGCCGCCCGCCCCGGGCGGGCCGAGCGGCGGCCGTCGCCCGCCCAGCAATGCGAACACCAGTCCGAACACGGCGGCGACCAGGGCCAGCACCAGGCTGGCGGTCAGGATGTAGGCCAGTGTGCCGACCCCGGCCCCGGTGAGCAGCGAGCCGAGCTTGTTGCCGAACACGGCGCGTGCGATGGTGCTGATGATGGGCAGTCCGATGAACAGGAACACCATCAGGTCAACCGGGTCGAACCGCGCGCCTTGCGCGCGGGGTTGCTGCACCGGCGGCAGTGGTTCGCCGCGGATGCGCGCGGAAAGCTGGTCCACGGCGGCGTCGAGGCCGGCCGCGAAGTCGCCCTGGCGGAAGAACGGCGTCATGGCCTCGTCGATGATGTGGCTGGCGGCGATGTCGGGCACGGCGCCTTCCAGTGTCTTGGCGACCTCGATGCGCACGCGTCGATCGTTCTTGGCCACCAGCACGAGCAGGCCGTCGCCGACGCCGGCGCGGCCGATCTTCCAGGTGTTGCCGACCCGGTTGGCGTAGGCCGCGATGTCCTCGGGCGCGGTGGTCGGGACCATCAGCAGCACAAGCTGGGCGCCCTTCTCGCGCTCGAGCGTCGCCAGCTTGGCTTCGAGCGCCGCGCTCTGCGCCGCATCAAGGGTGCCCGTGGTGTCGATCACGTGCGCCGTCAGCGCCGGCACCGGCTGCAGCCCCTGGGCCTGGGCCAGCAGCGCGGCGCCGGCCAGCAGCAGCGCGACCAGGGTGGCGCAGAGGCGGGCCATGGACGGCAGCGCGGCGCGCATGAGGGTCGGGACCGGCCGGGTGCCGCCGCGGCTCAGCGCGCGCCGGACGCGCCGGCGCCGAAGTCCACCTTGGGCGCGTTCGAGATCGCCGCCTCATTCGCCACGCTGAGGTTCTCCTTCGGCTTGTAGCCGAACACCATGGCGGTCAGGTTGGTCGGGAACTGGCGCGCCAGCACGTTGTATTGCTGCACGGACTCGATGTAGCGACCGCGCGCCACGGCGATGCGGTTTTCCGTGCCTTCCAGCGCCACGCGCAGGTCGGCGAAGGCCTTGTTGGCCTTCAGGTCGGGGTAGCGCTCCACCGTCACCATCAGGCGGCTGAGGGCGCTCGAGAGTTCGCCCTGCGCAGCCTGGTACTGCTCGAAGGCCTGCGGGTTGTTCAGGGTTTCGGGCGTGACCTGGATCGAGGTCGCCTTGGCGCGCGCCTCGATCACGCGCGTCAGCGTCTCCTGCTCGAAACTGGCCTCGCCCCTGACGGTGGCGACCAGGTTGTCGATCAGGTCGGCGCGGCGCTGGTACTGGTTGACCACCTCGCTCCAGGCCGACCTGGTGGCTTCGTCCAGGCGCTGGAAGTCGTTGTAGCCGCAGCCGCCCAGCGCCAGGGCGAGTGCGAGCAGGGCGGCGAGCCGCAGCAGCCAATGATGCATCGTGATTCTCCGCGCAAGTGAATTGAACGGGCCAAAACATACCATGCCGTCAGGCCTGCGCGCCGCCGCCCGGTTCCGGGCCGCGACGTGCGGGGCAGGCACAATGGCGGCATCCCAGACTCGGCAGTTGTCCCAGCCTTCATGCCTCGCACGCCCCCCGGCCAGCGCGCCACGATCCTCGGTGGTTCGGCCGACGAAATCGAAACCGCCTTCTACGAAGCGCTGGAGAGCGGCGACATCGAGCAACTCATGGCCTGCTGGGCGGATGAGGACGAGGTGGTCTGCGTCCACCCCGGCGGCCCCCGGCTGGTGGGCGCGCTGGCGATTCGGGCTGCCTTCGAGGCCATGTTCGCGCAGGGCACGATTCGCGCCGTGCCCGAGCGCGTGCGCCGCATCGAGATGCTTGGCGCGGCCGTGCACAATGTGCTCGAGCGCATCGACCTGCTGACCGAGGAAGGTGCCGAGCACGCCTGGGTGGTGGCGACCAACGTCTACTTCAAGGGCGCGCAGGGCTGGCGCCTGGTGGCCCACCATGCCAGTCCGGGACGCAGCGAGGTGGCCGAGGTCACGGTGCCGGCGCAATTGCTGCACTAGGATGAAATACCCCCTATGTCGCTGCGCTCCATCCCCCTGAAAGGGGGACGCACCCAGTGTCCAGGGAGACCCCCGGCCACGGGTGCCCCGCCTGGCCTGCTCCGCGGCCTTCGGAGCCACGCCGTTTCATGCGACGTGGGTGGCGCGCAGCGCAATGGATAACTGACGCGGACCTGCGATGCAGCAAGACCTGGTCTGGGAGCAGCCGCATGGATGAGATCGTTCGCCGCGCCATGGCGCGCTGGCCCAACGTTCCGGCGTGCGCTGGCTGGCTCGGGCTCGACCTGCGTGGCTGCTGGTACCTGCGCGACGCGGCGGCGCAGGCGCGGGGCGGGTTCAGCAGCGGCCTGCCGGGAGCGCGCGGCGAGCGGCTGGAGCACGCGGGCCTGATCGCCTTCATCGGCCGCAACTACGCGGCCGATGAGCGCGGGCGCTGGTTCTTCCAGAACGGTCCCCAACGCGTGTTCGTCGAGCTGGAGCTGACGCCCTGGATCTGGCGCGTCGACGCGGATGGCCAGGTGTTGTCACACACTGGGCGGGCAGCTCGCGTGGACAGCGTCTGGGTCGACGAGCGCGGGCGCGTGCTGCTGCAGACCGACCTGGGACCGGGCCTGGTGCACAGCCAGGACATGCATGCCGTGGCCGAGCGCGTCGAACACGGCGACTGGACGCCGCAGGCGATCCAGTCGGCCGCGCTGGCGGCGCGCTTCGGCTTCGTCGCCAGCCCGCAGGCGCTGGGCTGACGCCGCCCAGCAAAAAGGCCGGCTCCGGGCCGGCCTTGTCCGGGCGCACGCGACCTTACTTGGCAGCGTCGGCCATGTAGCTCACGGCATCGAACAGCTCGGCGTCGGTGGCCGTGGTGGCACCGCGCGGCGGCATCGCGCCCTTGCCGTGGATGGCGATGTTCATCATCGCGTCCATGCCCTCGGCGATGCGTGGCGCCCAGGCCGCCTTGTCGCCCAGCTTGGGCGCGCCGGCCACGCCGGCGCCGTGGCAGGTGACGCAGGACTTGTCATACAAGGCCTTGCCCGCGGCCAGGTCGGCCTTGCCGGGCGCGGCCGCGGCGGCAGGCGCCTCGACCGGCGCGGCGGCGGTTTCGGTGCTGGCCGGCGCCGGTGCCGGCGCGGCGGCCGGTGCAGCCGCCGCCTGTTCGGCCGCCGCGGGTGCCGCGGCCTCGGCGGCGGCGCCGCCTTCGCGGATTTCCACCGAGCCGACTTTCTGGATGCGGGCGATCACCTTTTCGGCGGCGCCGGTTTCGCCGGGGGAGGTCTTGGGCGCGGCGTTGATCCAGATCGCCAGGCCCATGCTGATCAGGATCGGCACCGCGAAGCCGGCCAGACTGACCCAGAACAACTGCGTCGGGGTCTTGATCGGGCCGGGGATGGCGTTCGGGTCTGCTTGCTCGTGCGTGCTGTCGCTCATGGCGTCCTCGGGCTGGAGTCGTGGGTGTTCCGTGCGCGCCGTGCGAGCCGGGCGCGCACGGCACGGGCCGGCACAGGCATACGACGCCGATTGATTATAGGGTGCGCCCTTCCCCGGACGCGCAGCATCCACCCGGCCCGCGGGGACACGGTTCAGCCGGCGGGAGCCGCTTCGATCCAGCCACCGCCCAGCGCCTTGTAGAGCTGGACATCGGCCGCGCGCTGTGCCAGCTGTGCCTGCGCCAGCGCCTGCTGGGTGGCGAACAGCGAGCGCTGGGCATCCAGCAGGTCGAGGTGGCTGGCGACGCCGTTGCGAAAGCGCAGCTCGGCCAGTTCGAAACGCGCGCGCTCGGCCTCGGCCTGTGCGCGCAGGGCGGCCAGCTGGTCGTTCAGCGTGGCGCGGCTCGCCAGCGCGTCGGCCACCTCGCGGAAGGCCGACTGGATCGCCTTTTCGTATTGCGCCACGGCGATCTCGCGCCCGGCCTGGGCGGCTTCCAGGCCGGCCTGGTTGCGGCCCATGTCGAACAGCGGCAGCAGCAGGCTGGGCGCGAACGACCAGGCCTTGCTGCCACCGGACCCCAGCAGGCCGTCGAGGTCGCTGCTGACGCGCCCCAGGCCGGCGGTGAGCGTGATGCGCGGGAAGAAATTGGCGCGCGCGGCGCCGATGTTGGCGTTGGCGCCGATCAACTGCTGCTCGGCGGCGCGGATGTCGGGGCGGCGCAGCAGCAGGCCCGACGGCAGGCCGGCCGGGATCGGGGCAAAACCCGGCAGCTCGGGCACCGCCGCCACGGCCGTGGCCGGCTCGGCCAGGCGGGCGGAGGCCGTGGCCGGGCCGGGCGCGACCAGCGCGGGGATCAGCCGCTCGGGGACCGGGGCGCCCACCAGCAGGGTGAGCAGATTGATGTCCTGCGCGCGCAGGCGCTGCTGCTGCGCGCGCGCGGCCTGGGCGCTGGCCACCAGCGATTCGCCCTGGCGCAGGTCGAGCGCGGACGACGCGCCGTGCTCGAAGCGCAGGCGGATCAGCGCCAGAGACTGCTCGCGCGTGGCCAGCGTGCGCTCGGACAGCAGAAGCAGCTCGGTGTCGGTCTTCAGCTGCAGCCAGGTGCTGGCGACGCTGGCGATCAGGCTGATCTGCGCCGTCTTGCGCGCCTCCTCGGTGGCCAGGTAGCTGGCCAGCGCGACGTCCTTCAGCGCGGCGACGCGGCCGAAGAAATCGAGCTCCCAGGAGGCGCCGCCGAGCGCCACGCTGTAGCTGGAGGCGACGCTGGGCGCGCTGGCGCCGGCCGGGTTGGGCGCCGAGCGCGAAGCGCTCGCGCTGACGCCGATGGTCGGGAACTGGTCGGCGCGCCGGATCTGGTATTGCGCGCGCGCCTGCTCGATCGCCTGCACGGCGATGCGCAGGTCGCGGTTGCCCTCCAGGGCCAGCGCCACCAGCTCGCGCAGCGTGGCGTCCTGCACGAAGTCCTGCCAGGGCAGGTCGGCCGCGGCGCGCGCGTCCGTGCCGGCGACGGACAGGCCGGCCGTGCTGGGCCAGTCGCTGGCCACCGGTGCCGCGGGGCGTTCGTAGGCCGGAATCAGGGAGCAGGCGGAAAGCATGGCCGCCAGGGCGACCGCGCCCAGGCGCAGGGGGGCATGCGCTGGCCGATCGGCGGGGTGGGACGGGTTCATGACGGGTCCTTGGCGGAGGAAGAGGCCGTGCCGTCGTCCGCGTCCAGGGCGCGGAGTTCGGATTCGGGCAGGCCCTGTTCGGCGTCGTGCAGGATGCGCGTGGCGGTGTCGCCGGAAAGGCCGGCACGCACCGCGTGCTCGGCATAGCGTTCGTGCTGCCGTGCCGAGCCCTTGAAGACGTGGCGCACCACGACGAAGAACATCGGCACGAAGAACACCGCCAGGAAGGTGCCGATCAGGATGCCCCCCATGACCCCGGTGCCGATGGCACGCTGGCTGGCCGAGCCGGCGCCGCTCGCGACCGCCAGCGGCAGCACGCCCAGCGAGAACGCCATCGAGGTCATGATGATCGGACGAAAGCGCAGGTGCGCCGCGGCCAGCGCCGATTTCACGGCGCTCATGCCCTGCGCCTGCAGGTCCTTGGCGAACTCGATGATCAGGATCGCGTTCTTCGCCGACAGGCCGATGATGGTGATCAGGCCGACCTGGAAGTAGACGTCGTTGGTCAGGCCGCGACCGGTGACCGAGAGCAGCACGCCGAGCACGCCCAATGGCACGACCAGGATCACCGCCAGCGGGATCGACCAGCTCTCGTAGAGCGCCGCCAGCGCCAGCACCACGGCCAGGATGGCGAAGCCGTACAGGATCATGGCCTGGTTGCCCGCGAGCTTTTCCTCGCGCGACTGGCCGGTCCACTCGTAGCCGAACCCCTCGGGCAGTTGCGTGGCCAGGCGTTCCATCTCGGCCATGGCGTCGCCGGTGGAGTAGCCGGGCGCCGCGCCGCCGGCGATGCGCATCGCCGGGTAGCCGTTGTAGCGGATGGTCTGCATCGGGCCGGTGATCCAGCGCGTGCTGGCAAAGGCCGACAGCGGCACCGCCTGTCCGCGACTGTTCAGCGCCGTGAGCTGCAGGATGTCCTCGGGCTGCATGCGCGCCGGCGCGTCGGCCTGGATGACGACGCGCTGCAGGCGGCCGCGGTTCGGGAAGTCGTTGACGTAGGCCGAACCGAGCGAGGCCGAGATGGCGCTGTTGATGGCGGCAAAGCTGACGCCCTGGGCGGCGGCCTGGTCGCGATCGATGTCGATCTGCAACTGCGGCGCGTCCTCCAGGCCGTCCGGGCGCACGCCGGTCAGCACCTTGCTTTGCATCGCCATGCCGAGCATCTGGTTGCGCGCCGCCAGCAGCGCCTCGTGGCCCTTGCCGGCGCGGTCCTGCAGGCGGAAGGTGAAGCCCGAGCTCACGCCCAGTTCCGGGATCGG
>NZ_DAOKZG010000069.1:0-10050 GCF_035325765.1 Ottowia sp. | reverse complement strand
GCGTGCGCGTGTGCCACAGGTTGCCCCAGGCGGCGGCCGAGACGGCGCGCCAGTCGATGCCGGCGTGCTGGTAGAAGCGCTGGTCCTCCGACAGCACCAGCGCCTCGCGCAGCGCGGGCGAGATGTCGGCCAGCCCGGTCCAGGCGCCGCGGCGCAGCTGGGGGTCGGTACGCACGCGCTGCAACTGCTCGCCGTGACGGTCCAGCACGCGGGTGTCGGAGCTGCGGTGCGCGGCGCGCACGGCGTCGAAGTCGAGGGCGTGCACGGCGGGCAGGGCAAGCACCAGCGCCGTGCCCAGCAGGAGGGCGCGCAGGCGGTTCACGGCGCCGGCCCCCCGGGTGGAGGTGGCGGGGCCTGGACGCGCCGCGTGGCGGTCATGGGGCCCGCACCGTGACCACGGCGTTGGGTGTCTCGCCGAACATCTCGGGCGCGTACAGTGCCGCGACGCGGCTGGGCGGAAGCTGGAAACGGCCGGCGTTGTTCAGCCGCAGGCTGTAGTCCAGGCGCACCGTGCCCTTGGGCAGGTAGCGATAGTAGCTGCGGTAGGACTCGAAGCTGCGCTCCTCGAAGGCGGGCCAGCCGGCGCCGCTGCGCCGCTCGCCCTGGGTGGCGATGGCGGAGTCGCGCCCCAGGCCGCTGCCGAGGATGGTCGCGCCGGCCGGGATCGGGTCGGTCACCGCCACCCAGGTCATGTCGCTGGCGCCGGTCACTTCCAGCGTCACGCGCAGGATGTCGCCACGCGTGTACTGGCCCGGCGGCAGGCCCTTGTCGGCCTGCTGGACCGGCGTGATGGTCTTGCGGATCTGGTAGCCCGAGGCGAACGGCGCCTCGAGCTGCACCGCAGCCAGCGACTGCAGCGTGAGCCAGGGGCGGCCGCTGCCCTGGTGGTCGACCGCCAGCGTGGCCGCGTCGGTCGGCCAGGGCAGCAGCAGGGTGTTGCCCACCAGCTGGCCGGGCTGTGCCGGCGCGCCGAAGAAGCGCCCCGCCGGACTCGGCGCGCCGGCCTTGAGCGGCTTGACCTGACTCCATGTGACTTGCCCGTGCGCGTCGCCCAGGGTGGCGCGGGTGACGCCGGCCACCGGCGCGGACTCGTGCTGGCGCGAGAACTGTCGCAGCGCGAGCGACCCCCACAGGTTGGCGGTGGTGGTGTTCCAGGCGCCGCCCTGCTGGCGCGCGATGAAGCCCGACAGCAGGCGCCCCAGGTCATCCTGCCAGGCCGGATCGTCCATCACGGCGAGCAACAGGCGCGCGGCGTTCACGTCGCCGCCGGCCATTAGCCACCACCAGGCGTCTTCGCGCTCGGTGCTGAAGGCGAGCCGCGCACCCTGCACCGACAGGCGGGCGCGCAGGACCTGCATGGCGGCCTCCAGCTTCTGCGGCTGCTCCGGGATGCCGCGCACGCGCCGCAGAATGCTGATCCAGTCGAGCACGGCGCTGGTGGGCCATTGATTCGGCGCCACTGCAAGGCTGGCCAGCATGCTGGCCTGCGCCGCGCCGACGCGCGACAACGCCTCGATCGCGGCGAGCTTGCGCACGTCGAGATCCGGCCGAGGCGACCAGTGGCGGCGCTCGATGCGGCCCTGGACGAAGCCGGTCAGGCCCTGGATCATGGCCTGGCGTGCCTCGGGGGGCAGCTTCCAGTCCGGGTCCAGGCGGCTCGCCTCGTCGGTGGCGGCGATCAGCCAGGCGGTGAGCGTGTCGCTGCCCTGGTTGCCGTCACCGGCACGCGGCGGGAAGTAGTTGACGAGGCCGTCGGCGTCCAGGTAGGCCGGCAGCTGCGCCATGGTCGCCTGCCACAGCCTAGTGTCGCCCAGGCCGATCGCCTTGCTTGCGGTCTGCTCCAGGCAGGAGTAGGGGTAGCGCGCGAACCAGTCGCGGATCGCTGGCAGGCCGTCGGCCAGCCGCGGCTGCAGCGCGAGCTGGATGCCGCCGCGTTTGGTGCCGCTGGCGGGCAGGGCGTCGGCCGGGGGCGCGATCTCGACGGCGTATGGGCCGTCGAGCTGGACCAGGCTGGCCTGCTGCACCGTGAGCGGCACCGCCGGGATGATGCGCTGGCTGATCTTGAGGGCGTCGCGTGCCTTGCCGTCGAGGTCGCGTGCCTGCACTTCCCAGAGCATGGCTTCGGCGCGCGTGGCCGCCAGTTGTTCGGGCGCGGTGACGTCCCAGTGCAGCTCGCGCGCTTCGCCGGCCGGCAGGTCGACGGTTTGCGTCGCCAGTTCCAGCAGGGTGGCACGCGGCGCCACTTCCACGCGCATCGGCTGCGCGGTGGTGTTGCGCAGCGTGAGCTGGGCGCGGAACTGGTCGCCCTCGCGCACCAGCGGCGGCAGGCCGCTGATGATCTGCAGGTCCTGGCTGCTGCGGATCGCGGTCTCGCCGGTGCCGAACATCTGGGTGCCGAAATCGGCCACGGCGACGACCTGGAAGGTGGTGAGCGCGTCGTTCAGCGGCACCTCGATCACCGCCTCGCCGTTGGCGTCCAGCGGCACGCGCGGCTGCCACAGCAGCAGGGTGTCGAGCAGCTCCCGCGTCGGGCTGCCGGCGCCGCCGTCGCCGCCCGCCGGCACGGCCTTGCGGCCGTAGTGGCGCCGGCCGACGATCTCCATCTGCGCCGTGGCCGTTTCCACGCCCCAGGCGCGGCGCGTCAGCATGGCGTCCAGCAGGTCCCAGCTGCGGTTGGGCATCAGCTCCAGCAGTGCCTGGTCGACCGCGGCCAGTGCCACTTCGGCGTGGGCTGCCGGCTGGCCGTCGGGCGTGCGCACGCGGATCGTCACGCGCGCCTTGCCGCGCACCGGGTAGCTCTCCCGGTCAGCTGCCACCTCGACCGCGAGCTGGTTGGCCTGCGGCGCGATGCGCAGCTCGGCCATGCCGAGGCGAAACGCCGGCTTGCTCAGGTCCACCAGCGCGGTGGGCGCGGCGTAGTCCTTGCTGTCGGTCCAGAACGCCTGCCACCAGGCGCGCGGTGCCTTGTAGCCCCAGGTGAAGAAGCTGTACCAGGGCACGTCGTGCACGCGCCCGCGCAGCGCCAGCACGCTGACGTAGACATTGGGGCCCCAGTCCTCGCCGATCTTCAGCTGGATGGTCGGGTCGTCGCCGCGCAGCGTCACCACCTCGGTGTGCAGGATGCCCTCGCGCTCGACCGCGACCAGGGCCGTGGCGCGCCGGAACGGCATGCGCACCTGCAGGCGCGCGGTGTCGCCCGCCAGGTAGGCCTTCTTCTCGGCCAGCACGTCCATGCGGTCGTGGTTCTCGCCGCCAAACCAGAGCTCGCCCTGCGCCGTGACCCAGACCGAGCCGGCCGCCAGCGCGGCGCGGCCCTTGTCGTCGCGCGCGCTGGCGACCAGCTCGATCTCCCCCGGCTGCGTGAGCTTCACCTTGCACTCCAGCAGGCCATTGACGTTGCTGCTGCCGGTGCAGACGGTGCCCAGGTCGCGTGTCTCGGTGTGACTGTCGTAGGCGTAGAAGCCCCCCACCATGCGCTTTCGGCTGGTGGTGGTGACGCGCGCCACGGCGCGCACGTCGAGCGGCACCCCGGCCTTGGGCTTGCCCTCCAGGTCCAGCGCCAGCGCCTGCACCTGGGTCGCCTGGCCGACCGAAACCCAGTCCGCGGCCTTGATGCCGGCGATCACCGCGGCCGGCCACAAGGTGTGCGTGCCGCGCAGTGTCTGCAGTTCTCCGTTGGGATCGGCATAGGTGGCCTCGACCACCAGGTCGCGCGGTCCGGCGCTGGGCGCGATCGGCTCGATCACGACCTGCCCCAGCCCCTCGCGGTCCAGCGTTGCCGGCAGCTTGTCGGCGACCACGCGGGTCGCATTGTCCGCCGCGGCGCTCCCCGCTGCGTCATCGCCGGCCTTGCGCGGCGGGCTGAAGCTGAACGCCTCGTAATCGGCAGACTGCGTCCGGTGCACGCGCGTGAGGGCGGAGACGCGCACCGGCAGGCTGGTGGCCGGCCCGCCGCCGACGTAGCCGACCTGCACCTGCACCGGCACGCGCGTCGCGCCGACCAGCGGGGCGCCATCCGCAGGGCCGACGCGGCCCTGCATCACCGGCAGGCGAAACTCCTCGACCCGGAATTCGCCGCTGTCCAGCGTGAAGGCATCGTCGCCCGCTCCGCCGCGCAGCGTGACCTGGTAGAGCCCGAGCCGGGCCAGTGGCGAGAGGGCGAATTCGCTTTCGGCGCTGCGCCCGCCGCTGGCAGTGGCACGCCAGGCCAGCGGCTGGGTGAATTCCTGCCCGCTGCCGACGTGGGTGATCACCAGCTCGTCCGGGTCGTGGCGTGGCAGCCCGAAGCCGGCGCTGGTCTCGGTGCGGATCAGGTGCTTCATCGACACCGTCTCGCCCGCGCGCAGCAGGGTGCGGTCGAAGATGGTGTGCGCGCGCACGTCGGGCGTCGGCTCCGTGCTGGTCGGCACGCCGAAGCGCCAGGGCTCGATGCCGCGCTGCCAGGACGACCAGGTGAAGGCCAGGTCCTGCGCGCCGTCGCGCGCGGCGCGCGCGCTGACGAAGTAGGCTTGCTGGAAGTCGCCGATGTAGTCGCCCGGTCGCCCGCAGTCCGGCGGCCGCGTCGCCAGGTCCTTGAAGCGGGCGAGACCCTGCGCGTCGGTCTGCGCCGTGGCCAGCAGCTTGCCGGCGCAGTCGGAGACCTGCACCCGGGCCCCCGCCACCGGCTCGCCCCGGTCCAGCGTGGTGACCCAGGCGAGCGCGTTCTCACGCCCGAGCTTGAAGTGCACGGCCAGGTTGGTGACCAGCACCGAGGTGCGCACCACCATGCGGCGCTGCGGTCCGTAGTCGGGATCGAGCAGGGCCGCGCCGAGCTGGCGCGAGCTCACCTCCAGCACCTGGAAGCCCGCCGGCAGCGGCACCCCGATCACCTCGAACGGCCGTTCGGTCTCGCCCCGGGCCGGCGACGGCGGGACGTCGATCACCTGCACGCCGTCCAGCCCGGCCAGCAGCGAGATGGTGCGCGACTCCACTTCGCGCTTGGTGCGTTCGTCGATGGGCGCCGGCAGCGCCTCGTGCACGTCGCGTTCGGCCTGTTCGCGCAATACGTGCCAGTCGTCGTAGCGCTGCACCTTGGTGAACCAGTCGATGATCTCGGCGTCGCTTTGCGGCTGGAGGCGGCCGATCTGCAGCGCCTGGGCCTGCAGTTGTGGCTCGACGCGGCGCAGCGTCAGCGGCAGCAGTGCCGGGCCGCCCGGTCCCTCGGCCAGGCGCTCGACCACGCCGAACGGCGCGGCGGCGAACTTGACCAGTGGCGGCATCGGCCCGGTGGCGATGCGCAGCGGAAAGCTGTCGGCATTGGCCAGCGGCCGGCCGCTCGCATCCTGCAGCCCGGGCGGCAGGTGGAGCGTGAACTCGGTGCGCTCGGGCAGCGGTGCCTCGAAGCGCAGATGCTCGACCAGGGTGTCATCGTCGTCCAGGATCGGCTCGAACTCGAGCTTGCCCGTACTCAGGCGCGCCGCCTCGAGCGGGGCGCGCGGCACCGGCGCGCTGAAGGTGAGCTCGACCGGTCGGATCGGCATGCAGGCCGCCTGTGCGTTCTCGCGTTCGCAGCTCACGCTGGCCGTGAACGGCTCGCGCACCTCGAAGGCGAAGCGGCGCTCCACCTGGTTGACGATGCCGCCGGGCGTGGCCACGCCCTTGCCATAGACCAGTTGCACGCGACTGCCTGGCGTGAAGCGGCGCGCGCACTGCAGCACGTACACGCGCTGCGGGTCGTGCGCCGCGAGTTCGTCGAGCTGCAGGTTCTTCAGCAGTGCGTCGCGCTCCTTGCCCTCGAGCAGCTGCACCGGCACGCGTTCGCCCAGGCCGTCGAGTGCGCACCAGACGTTGGCGCGCAGGCTCTCGGGCGTTGCTGCACCGTTGAGCCGCAGCACGAAGGCCTGTTCCTCTTCCACGGGCTGCCAGGCGTTGGGCGCGATGCGCTGGACGAACGGGCCACCGGTGTGGAAGCGCCGGATCGTCGTGTCCTGCAATTCGGCGCCGGCGGACGAGCGGAATCCGGCCACGGGCGTGATCTCGCAGCGCGTGCCGGGCGGCAGGTCGGCCTGGAAGTCGTACACCCATTCGCGTGCCGAGGTCCAGCGCCCCTGGCCGACGGCCGCCGTCGGCTCGCAGTGCAGCCGCATCGGCGCCGGCGCGCGCGGATCGCCCAGGCGCACCGCGTCCTGGTCGAAGCGCACCACCACCTGGCTCACCTGCGCCACCTCGCCCTGTGGCGTCACCCCGATGACGGTCAGGGCCTGCGCCTGGACCGCGCCCAGCAGCGTGGTCAGGATCAGCAGCCGCAGGCGCGCGCGCAGGGTGGTCAGGGAGGAGAGCAGGCGCATGCGGGGCCTCGGTCGGGAGTGAGGATGCAAGCGTAACAAACTGGCCAGCTCGCACCTGGGCCTGATGGCGATACTGCTGTTCACCGCCGCCGCCGGGTTGTCGATCTGGGTCAGCAACACCGCCACCGCCGCCATGATGCTGCCGCTGGCGCTTGGCATCATGAGCCACCTGGACCAGAAGCAGGAGCGCCCCACCTTCGTCTCCATCCTGCTGGGCATCGCCTGCTCGGACAGCATCGGCGGCCTGGGCACCCTGGTCGGCTCGCAGCCCAATGGCATCGTCTTCGGCACCGGCCACATGCGCCAGATCGAGATGGTGCGTGCCGGCGTGGTGCTCAACGTCGTCTGCGTCGTCGTGCTGACGCCCTGGGGCTACTTTTTCCTGCGCTGAAGCGGGCGGGCGAGTCCCGGCGAGCCGGGGCCGCCTGGTTCGCGTGCCGTCAGTCCTCGTCCGCCTTCCGCCAGGTGCGCACGCCGATCCCGGTGCAGGCCGCGCCCAGGGCGAACCAGACGCCGATGGAAAACCAGTACTTCCCCGGCGCCGTCTCCCGGGCCACCTGCACGTCGCGGTACTTGGCCGGATACTCGGCCACGCCGCTCGCCAGGCCCGACGCCCCGAGGTAGAAGAAGCCCACCGCCATGACGAACAGCACCAGGGCGTGCAGGGTGCGCATCAGCGAGCGCACGGCGTCACGCTCCTGTGCCTGGCTGCAGCGCGCGGGCGTGCGCGTCCGCTCGTGTCGCGAGCATGTCGGTTTTCACTCCTTCGACTGATCGCGGCGAAACAGCACCCACTCGTCGATCACCGTGCCATCCGGCAGGTGGCACATGCCCTTTTCGCCACCCGAGGCGCCGCGCACGATCTCCAGCCGGCCGCCCTGGCTCAGGCAGTGTTCCGAGGCCGGGTTGGCCATGCTGACGCCGGTATTGGTCTGCTGGGTGCTGCAGCCGGGGAACAGGGGAAGGGCGGCCATGGCGGAGATCAGTGCGCCGTGTTTCAGGGTGATCTTCACGGAGCGGCTCCGCTTGTCGTCCTGACGCCCGAGAGAGGTCATGTCGCACGAAGCGCAGCCGACCTGGGTACACCACCAATCCTCATCATAGGGCAGCCGATCGAGATCGACGCCCACGAAGTCCGGCTCGGGCAGGGTCGGCAGTCGATAGGCGAGCAGGAATTCACGGCCCTGCAGCAGTACCTTGACTACTCGGTGCATCCCATCCATCACCCGCCCTTCGGGGTCGATGATGATCGGGTGCGCGAGATCGGCATCCTGAACCAGGCGCATGTGGTTCGCGACTGATCGGCAGGTGGGCAGATCTCCGCCGGATGCATACCAGTACGGCTCGTCCAGCTCGCGGATCTCGGCCAGCGGGACTGGCGTGGCTTCCAGGTTCTGCGTGAGGCGGATGAGCCGGTCGACGTCCCAGGCCAGGAGGCCCGAGTCGCCATTTCTGAAGTGGTACTGCTTTCTCATGGGGGCGGACCAACAGGTTCAGCTGCTGGGAGCGGCGCACTTGCATCGCAGAGCCCCTGGCGCCCGCCGAAACGGAGCGGCGTTCAGTTCTCGGCCGCCAGTCGCTCGCGGAGCCGCTCGATCTGCCTCTGCACCTGCGCCGGCGCCGTGCCGCCCAGGGTGTTCCGCGCGTTCAGGCTGCCCGCCAGGCTCAGCACCTCGAACACGTCGGACTCGATGGCGGGGTGGAAGCCCTGCAGCGTCGCCAGCGGCAGCTCCGACAGGTCGCAGTCCTGTTCACTGGCCGCGCGCACCGCGTGCGCCACGGTTTCGTGGGCATCGCGGAAGGGCAGGCCCTTCTTCACCAGATAGTCCGCCAGGTCGGTGGCGGTGGCGTAGCCCTTTTGCGCAGCGGCCTGCATGGCCGGGGCGTTGACGGTGATGCCGCCTTCCTTGGCGCCGGTTTGCGGGTTGGTTTGGCCGCCAATCATGTCGACGAAGATGCGCAGGGTGTCGCGCAGGGTGTCGACGGTGTCGAACAGCGGCTCCTTGTCCTCCTGGTTGTCCTTGTTGTAGGCCAGCGGCTGGCCCTTCATCAGCGTGATCAGGCCCATCAGGTGGCCGACCACGCGGCCGGTCTTGCCGCGCGCCAGCTCGGGCACGTCGGGGTTCTTCTTCTGCGGCATGATCGAGCTGCCGGTGGTGAAGCGGTCGGCGATGCGGATGAAGGCGAAGTTCTGGCTCATCCACAAAATCAGCTCTTCCGACAGGCGCGAGATGTGCACCATCACCAGCGACGCGGCGGCGGCAAATTCGATCGCGAAGTCGCGGTCGCTCACGGCGTCCAGGCTGTTCTGGCAGATGCCTTCCATGCCCAGGGTGCGCGCCACGCGCTCGCGGTCCAGCGGGTAGGTGGTGCCGGCCAGCGCAGCGCTGCCCAGCGGCAGCTGGTTGACGCGCCGGCGCACATCGCCCATGCGCTGCTCGTCGCGGCTGAACATCTCGACATAGGCCAGCAGATGGTGCGCAAAGCTCACGGGCTGGGCCACCTGCAGGTGGGTGAAGCCGGGCAGGATGACGTCGATGTGCTTGGCGGCCACCTCGATCAGCGCGCCCTGCAGCTCGCGCAGCAAGCCGGTGATCAGGTCGATCTCGCCGCGCAGCCACAGGCGGATGTCGGTGGCCACCTGGTCGTTGCGGCTGCGGCCGGTGTGCAGGCGTTTGCCGGCGTCGCCCACCAGTTGCGTCAGGCGCGCCTCGATGTTCAGGTGCACGTCTTCCAGCGCCAGCTTCCAGTCGAACGCGTCGCTCTCGATTTCGGAGCTGATGGCGCTCATCCCGCGCTGGATGGCGGCGTAATCGAGCTGGGAAATGATGCCCTGGGCGGCCAGCATCTCGGCGTGCGCCAGGCTGCCCTGGATGTCGGCCGCGGCCAGCCGTTTGTCGAAAAACACGCTGGCGGTGTAGCGCTGCACCAGCTCGCTCATGGGCTCGGAGAACAGAGCGGACCAGGCTTCGGATTTTTTGTCGAGTTGATTGGCGGACATGCGGGTGTGAAGAAGTGGCGCGCCAGCGGATGAACGGCGCGGCTGGTCGGACGAACGCGCCCTGAGCGCGCGGGTTGCGGCCTACACTGCGGCCACAATCGCCACGGCCCATGCAGGATTCGCAAATTCTATCGACCTTCGGTGAGCGCAAGACGCCGCCCAAGCCGCGCCGGGCACTGCCGGTGCTGGTGTTCGACGCCTGTCAGGTGGGCGTGATCCTGCGTGCCGTGCTGTATGTCGAGGCGGTGATTGGCGTCGGGCTGATGTACGTCACCGCCGACGTGGCCGACTGGCTGGCGCGGGTGGCGCTGGTCACCGGCGGCGCCTTGCCGGCCACCCTGTTGTGGCTGGTCGTGGCCTGTGCGCTCAAGCGCCTGCTGGCGCGCCTGAACTGGCCGCTGCAGGCCGCCGCCGGCGTCACGCTGGGCGCGCTGGCCGGGCTGTGTGCCTGCGGCACGCTGGCGCTGCTGGGTTTTGCCGCCGCGCCGCCCTGGCTGGCCAGCGCCAGCACCGGCGCGCTGCTGGCGGCCGGTTTGATGGCCGGGCTGCTGTGGCGCGTGCGCGGTCGCCAGCCGGCGGCCACCGCGGCGCGGCTGGCCGAGCTGCAAGCGCGCATCCGGCCGCACTTCCTGTTCAACACCCTCAACACGGCGATCGCCCTGGTACGCGAGGAGCCGGCCAAGGCCGAGCTGGTGCTGGAAGACCTGTCCGACCTGTTTCGCC
>NZ_DAOKZG010000068.1:0-10403 GCF_035325765.1 Ottowia sp. | reverse complement strand
GGAAGCACAAATGAAAACGCCCAACTGAGAACAGTTGGGCGCTGAATTTTGGTGGCCCAGGGCAGAATCGAACTGCCGACACGCGGATTTTCAGTCCGCTGCTCTACCAACTGAGCTACCGGGCCACGAAGCGCGGAATTATGCCATAGCGCAGTGGCGATCAGCTGCCCGTGCTGGCGCTGCGGCGGCTGCGTGCGAGGTCGACGCCGAGCTGCTTGAGCTTGCGATACAGGTGGGTGCGCTCGAGGCCGGTCTTCTCGGCCACGCGCGTCATGGAACCGCCTTCCTTGGCCAGGTGGAACTCGAAGTAGGCCTTCTCGAAGGCGTCGCGCGCGTCGCGCAGCGGCTGGTCGAGCTCGAACACGCGCTGCGCGCTGGGCGACAGGTCGAGCCCCATCGGCAGGCTGTGGCCGCCGGTCATGGCATCCTCGACGGTCAGGTCGTCACTCGCCGGCGCCTGGGCGGGCGACGCGGCCGGATCGCGGCCCCCGGTACCGGCGGCCGCGGGCACGCTGGCAATTGCCTGCTCCACGGCCTTCAGCAGCTTCTGCATCGTGATCGGCTTCTCGAGGAAGGCGTGGGCGCCGATGCGCGTCGCCTCGACCGCGGTCTCGATGGTGGCGTGCCCGCTCATCATGACCACCGGCATGGTGAGCTGGCCGGTGGCGCGCCATTCCTTGAGCAGGGTGACGCCGTCGGTGTCGGGCATCCAGATGTCGAGCATGACCAGGTCGGGACAGGCTCGCTGGCGGGCCGCGCGGGCTTCGGCGGCGTTCTCGGCGAGCTCGACGGTGTGGCCCTCGTCGTTGAGGATTTCCGACAGCAGTTCGCGGATGCCCAGTTCGTCGTCAACCACCAGGATATTGGCCATGGATGCGTGTGTTCCCTCTGTCTCTGTCGATGCGCGGATGGCCCGCGGATCATGGCGTGCGCGGCGCCGCGTCGAATGCCAATGATACTTGCGCACCACGCACTTGCCCGTCGACGATGCGATTGGATACATCCAGGCGCGCGCCGTGCTCCTCGGCGATCTTCTTGACCACCGCCAGACCCAGGCCCGTGCCCTTGGCCTTGGTCGTGACATACGGCTCGAAGGCGCGTTTCAGCACGGCTTCCGAGAAGCCGTGCCCCTGGTCGAGCACGGTCATGCGCACCTGGCGGCTGGACTCGGACCACTGGGTGCGGACCAGCACCTGGGCCGTGCCCTCGGCATCCGCCTGCCGGCTCGCAGCCTCCGACGCGTCGATGGCGTTCTGCACCAGGTTGTGGATCACCTGGCGCAACTGCTGCGCATCGCCCAGGATCGGCGGGCAGTCGGCGTCGCGCTCGAAGTGCAGTGGCACGCGCAGGCCGCCGTGGTGCGCATCGCCGCCCGTGCCGTACAGGTGCAGCACTTCGGCAATCAGGGCGTTCAGGTCCAGCGGCGCGAGCCGGGCCGAGGGCAGGCGGGCGTAGTCGCGGAACTCGTTGACCAGGCGCTGCATGGCGTCGACCTGGTCAACGATGGTCTGCACCGACTTCACCAGCAAGGCACGGTCGCTCTCGGCCAGCTTGTCGGCCAGGCGCCGCTCCAGTCGCTCGGCCGAGAGCTGGATCGGCGTCAGCGGGTTCTTGATCTCGTGCGCCAGGCGCCGCGCCACCTCGGCCCAGGCCTGGGCGCGCTGCGCCGACACGATCTCCGAGATGTCGTCGAACACCAGCAGGCGCTGGCCGCCAGGCAGCTGGGCGCCGCGCGCCACCAGCGAGACCGCGTCGGCGTTCGGCCCGTCGGCGCTGCGGTAGAGATCGAAGGCCTTCTGCCAGTGATCGAGCCCGTGCTCGGCGCGCGCACCCTCGAAGGCGCTGAACTGCTGCTGCACCTCGCTGCCGAAGCTCTCGAGCCGGGGCAGCGCCGCCAGCGACTGGCCGACGCTGGCGGCCAGGGGCAGCCGCAGGATGCGCGTGGCGCCGGGATTGGACGACTGGATGACGCCGGCCTGGTCGAGCACGATCACGCCCGCCGTCAGGTTGTCCAGGATGGTCTGCAGGTTGGCGCGCGCGGCATCAACCGCGCGCAGGCCGTCGGTCACGGCAACGCGGGCTTCCGCCAGTTCGCGCGTCATGTCGGCAAAGGCTCGCGTGAGCCCGCCCAGCTCGTCACGACCCGGCGACACCAGGGTCGGCCGCAGGTCGCCGGCCGCGACCCGGCGCATGCCGTCGGCCAGCATCAGCAGGGGCGTCATGAGCTGCTTGCCCAGCAGCACGGCCAGCAGCACGGCGCCAAACACCGACAGGAACAGCGCCAGCGTCAGCGTGCCGATGTACATGCGGCGCAGGCCCTCGCGCCCGAGGGCGCGCTCCTGGTACTCGCGGTTGGCTTCCTGCACCGCCAGCGCATGCGTGACCAGCGTCGCCGGCAGCGGCTGCACCGCCTGCACCACGCGCGGCTCCTGCAGCAGCTCGATGGCGCCCGGACTGAGCAGGACCAGGGCACGGATGCGCGCAGTCGCTGCGCCGTCGGGCGTCGGCTGCAGGCCGGCTTCGTCCAGGCCCTCGATCTGCGTGGTCGCCCCTTGCGTGCGCGCGGCGCGCAGCAGCGCCGCCGACGGTCGCGTCGGCGTGAGTTCGAAGCGCGACAGGCCGGCGCTGGCGATCAGCCGGCCCGAGGCCGTCCACAGGCTGACGTCGCTGGCGCCGATCTGTGCGCGCAGGCGCTCCAGCGGCAGCGCCGCGGCCTTGTTCGGCACGTCGGCCAGTTGCGTCGAGGCGGCGCGCAACTGGTTGGCCAGCTCGCGCGCCTGCGTGTCCAGCGAAGTGCGCGCCAGCGTCAGCCCGGACTCCAGCGCCCCTTCCACCTTGACGTCGAACCAGCTCTCGATCGAGCGCGCCACGAACTGGTAGGAAACCACGTAGATCAGCAGGCCCGGCACCACGCCCACCAGGGCGAAGATGGCGGCCAGCTTGATCAGCAGGCGGCTGCCGAACTTGCCGCGCCTGAGGCGCGCCAGCAGCCGGTAGATGCCCCACAGGATGACCAGGGCCAGCACCCCTGCCGCCAGCATGTTCACCCACAGCAGGCGCGTGTAGTAACGCTCGTAGAGCAACCGGTTGTTGGTCGCCTGCACCAGCAGGAAGATCAGGATCAGGCCGGTGACCACCATCGCGCCGATTGCCAGGCGCAGCGACCAGCGCGCCACCGCACCCTGGCCCGGCGGCCGCAATTCGCCCGGCGTGGATTGCCGTGCCGTCACTGCCCCGGCTCCACGCTCAGGTCGATGCGCCGCTCGATCGCCAGATGCCAATCGGCCTGGCCCACGTTGCCGAGCTGGAAGGTACGCGGCAGCTGGCTGGAATCGAGCCGGAAACGGAACTGCAGCGTCTGCCGCCCCTCCGAGGCCAGTTGCTCCGCGCTCGCGATGCGCCAGCCGGCAATGCGCTGCACGGCACCCAGCGCCTCCTCCAGGGAATCGTAGAACTGCGTCAGGCCGAGGCCGAGCGCGGCGCCGGTGATCGGCGTGCTCGACACGTTGACGCGCCAGCGCCGCGTCAACGGTTGGTAGGCGACGCGGGTGTAGCGCAGCGCCTGCGCCAGCCGCTCGTCGGTCCAGTACCAGCGCTCGCGCGTGATGCGTGCCTCGGCCACGAAATGCACCGCGATGCCCTTGCGCAGCGCGTCCTCCACCGAGGGCGCCAGCCCGAACCGCATTTGCGCGAACAGGAACAGTTCGCCGTCGACGCGCTCGACGCGCAACTCCTCCAGCTGAGCCGGCTCCGACCGGCCCAGCATCGGTCCGGCCACCAGGGCCAGCACCAGCAACACGCGCAGGAGCCGGGCCTCAAGGCGGGCGCTTTTCCAGCAGGGCATAGAAGAAACCGTCCTGGTCACGATCCGGATTGTCGCCAACCTCGGACCCCGGACCGGCGACACCGGGGAGCAGATGGCCCGGAGCCGGCCATTTGCGGGCTTGTGCGTTGCGTGCAAGGAACGCCGCGATGCGCTCCTCCCCCTCGGCCCGGAACACCGAACAGGTGCAGTACAGCAGGCGTCCCCCCGGTGCCAGGGTCGGCCACAAGGCCGCCAGCAGGCGATCCTGCTGGCGCGCCAGCTGGGCGATGTCGGTTGCACGGCGCAGCCAGCGCACGTCCGGATGGCGCCGCACGATGCCCGAGGCGCTGCAGGGCGCATCCAGCAGGATGGCATCGAAAGGCTGGCGGTCCCACCAGGCCTCGACCTGCGTCGCGTCGGCCACGCGGATCTCGGCCTGCAGGCCCAGGCGCGCCAGGTTCTCGGCGATGCGCTGGCTGCGACCGGCGTCGACCTCGAGCGCAGTGACGCGGGCCTGCGGACGGCACTCCAGCAGATGGGCGGTCTTGCCGCCCGGCGCCGCGCAGGCATCCAGGATGCGTGGCGCCGCGCTGGCCAGGCCCTCGAGCAGCAAGGGCGCGGCGCGCTGGGCGGTCGCCGACTGCACCGAGACCAGGCCTTCCGCGTGCCCCGGGATGTCCCGCACCGGACGCGGGCGTGCCAGCCGCACCGCCATCGCGCCGAGCGGCCGGTGCGCGATCCCGGCCTGCTCGAGCCGTGCGCAGTAGGCCGCGACCGAAGTGCGCTGTCGGTGCACGCGCAGGTCCAGCGGGGCGGCCGACTGATCCGCCTCGAGCACCCGGTCCCAGTGCTGCGGATGGTCGCGCCGCAGGCGCTCGATCCACCAGGCCGGGTGGTTCCAGCGTGCCACCGGATCGGCGGCCACGGCCTGCAACCAGGCGTCCGGCGTGCGCAGGAAGCGGCGCAGGCAGGCATTGAGGAACGGCGCCTGGCGCCGCGTCGCAACCAGGCGCTTGGCCGCCTCGACGGCCTGGTCGACCAGGGTGAAGGCCGGGTAGGCTTGCCCGCTGGCCGGGACCAGCAGCGCCAGCGCGCTGCACAGCAGGGCGTCGACGGCCGGCGCCGGCCGGCGCGGCGCCAGTTGCCGGCGCAGCGCCTGGGCCGTGCCGAGCTGGCGCAGCACGTCGAAGCCCAGGGCCTGCGCGCCCGGCCGCAGCGTGGGCGGCACCGCCTCCAGCAGGCGGCTCATCGACTGGCCGCGCCACACGCCTTCGACCAGGCCGGCAACCGCCTGCAGCAACTGCCACAGCGGTGCGGCCTGCACGGCGCGCGGGTGGGGCGCAGCACCGGCCGGGTCGCCCTCAATCGTCACCCAAGCCTCCGCTCCCGGCGGCCAGCGGGCGCGCCAGTCGGAACCCGAACAGGGGCGCCAGCAGGACCGCCGGAAACTGGGCCACGGCCTGGTTGTAGGCCCGCACGGCGTCGTTGAAGCCGGCGATCAGCGGCGCCTCCTGGTGTTGCAGCCGATCCCATTCGGCCTGCAGCGATTCGCGCGAGGGCAAGGCCTCGGCCAGGAACCAGCCACAGGTCAGGACCTCGTCCCAGGCGTCGCGCAGCACGGCGCGTGCCAGCACCAGGCTGTCGATCGCGTGGCGGTCGGCGGGCCGGGCACGCACCGGCTGCAGCGCCACGGCAAGTTGCTCGCCAGCCGCCGCCAGTCGCGTCCAGGCCGCCACTGCAGCCTCATCGGCCCCTTCGGCCGTGCCGGACGTCTCAGCGCGAAGCGAAGCCGGCAGCGCGGCGCGCAGCCAGCCAAGCTGCTCCAGCAGCAGTCGATCCAGTTCGGCGAACGCCTGCCCGACCGCACTGCGCATGCGCGCCAGGCGGTTGTAGGCGCCCGTGGCCCAGAACAGCAACAGGGCCAGCAGGCCGGCCGCCAGCATCGAAGAACCCGTCAGCATGTGCACATGATCGCATGCACCGGCGCGTCCGCCGCGTGCGCCAGCACCCGCGCCATCCGCAGGAGGGCAAAAAAGCGCCCCGCCGGCTTGCACAGCGCGTGCGGGGCGTGGCGGGTCGCGCGAGCCGATCAGGCGTCGCTGGCCCCCTCGTCGGTCGCGGATGGGCTGTCCGGCTCGATCTCCGCGGCGACGCCGGCCAGTTCGGCCTCTTCCGCCTCGGCGATGGCGCGGCGCTCGGCCTCGTCCATCTGGTCCTTGGCCTTGCGCGCCTGGTGATAGGCCAGGCCGGTGCCCGCCGGGATCAGGCGGCCGACGATGACGTTCTCCTTCAGGCCGCGCAACTCGTCGCGCTTGCCCATGATGGCCGCCTCGGTCAGCACGCGCGTGGTTTCCTGGAACGAGGCCGCCGAGATGAAGCTGTCGGTCGACAGCGACGCCTTGGTGATGCCCAGCAGCAGGTTGGTGTAGGTGGCCGGGGTCTTGTCCTCGGCGCGCAGCGCGTCGTTGGTGTCCAGGATCTCGCTGCGCTCGACCTGCTCGCCGGCGATGTAGCCGGAATCACCGGGGTTCTCGACCACCACGCGGCGCAGCATCTGGCGCACGATCACCTCGATGTGCTTGTCGTTGATCTTCACGCCCTGCAGGCGGTAGACGTCCTGCACCTCGTCGACGATGTAGCGCGCCAGCTCGTCGATGCCCAGCAGGCGCAGGATGTCCTGCGGATCGGCCGGGCCGTCGACGATCACCTCGCCCTTGTTGACCACCTGGCCCTCGTGCACCAGCAGGGTCTTTTCCTTCGGGATCAGCTCTTCCCAGACCTTGCCGTCCGGGTCGGTGATCTGCAGCCGGATCTTGCCCTTGGTCTCCTTGCCGAACGAGATGGTGCCGGTCTGCTCGGCCAGCACGCCCTTGTCCTTGGGCGAACGCGCCTCGAACAGCTCGGCCACGCGCGGCAGGCCGCCCGTGATGTCGCGCGTCTTCTGGCCTTCCACCGGAATGCGCGCCAGCACCTCGCCGGGGCCGACGTCCTGGCCGTCGTGCACCTGGATCAGCGCGCCGACGGTGAAGCCGATGGTCACCGGATGGTCGGTCCCCGGGATCTTGACCTCGCTGCCGCTGGCGTCGATCAGCTTGACCTGCGGGCGCACCACCTTGGTCGAGCCACGGCGCTTGGGATCGATCACCACCAGGGTGGACAGGCCGGTGACCTCGTCCATCTGCTTGGCGACCGTGAGGCCTTCCTCGACGTTCTCGAACTTGATGGTGCCGGCGTACTCGGTGATCACCGGGCGCGTCAGCGGATCCCAGTTGGCGAGCACCGTGCCGGCCTTGACGGCCTGGTCGGCCTTCACCGTCAGGATGGCGCCGTAGGGCACCTTGTGCCGTTCGCGTTCGCGGCCGTGCTCGTCGTGGATCGTGATCTCGCCGGAGCGCGAGATCACCACCAGGTGGCCACGCGTGTTGGTCACGTAGCGCATGGTGGTGTTGAAGCCGATCGTGCCCGCGGTCTTGGCCTCCACGCTGGAAGCAATCGCCGCGCGCGAGGCGGCGCCGCCGATGTGGAAGGTGCGCATGGTCAGCTGCGTGCCGGGCTCGCCGATCGACTGCGCGGCAATCACGCCGACAGCCTCGCCGACGTTGACCAGGCCGCCGCGGCCGAGGTCGCGCCCATAGCAACGCGCGCAGATGCCGAAGCGCGTGGCACAGGTAAGCGCAGTGCGCACCCGCACCTCGTCGATGCCGGCGGCCTCGAGTTCGTCCATGGCGTCCTCGTCCAGCATCTGGCCGGCCCGCACCACCACTTCGTGCGTCTCGGGGTTGATCACGTCCTCGGCCGTCGAGCGGCCCAGCACGCGTTCGCGCAGCGACTCGATGACCTCGCCGCCGTCGACCACGGCGCGCATCAGCGTGCCGTTGCTGGTACCGCAGTCCTCCTCGGTCACCACCAGGTCCTGCGTCACGTCGACCAGGCGACGCGTCAGGTAGCCCGAGTTGGCGGTCTTCAGCGCCGTGTCGGCCAGGCCCTTGCGCGCGCCGTGCGTGGAGATGAAGTACTGCAGCACGTTCAGGCCTTCACGGAAGTTGGCCGTGATCGGCGTCTCGATGATCGAGCCGTCCGGCTTGGCCATCAGGCCGCGCATGCCCGCCAGCTGGCGGATCTGCGCCGCGGAACCCCGCGCGCCCGAGTCGGCCATCATGTAGATTGAGTTGAACGACTCCTGCTCGACCTCCTGGCCATCGCGATCCAGCGTCTTTTCCTTGGCGAGCTGGCTCATCATGACCTTGGACACCTCGTCGCCGGCCTTGCCCCAGATGTCGACCACCTTGTTGTAGCGCTCGCCGGCCGTCACCAGGCCCGAGACGTACTGGTGCTCGATCTCCTTGACCTCGGCCTCGGCGCGCTCGATGATGCCGGGCTTCTCGCTCGGCACCAGCATGTCCTCGATGGCGATCGAGATGCCGGCGCGCGTCGCCAGGCGGAAGCCGTTCTGCAGCAGCTTGTCGGCAAACACCACGGTTTCCTTCAGGCCGCACTTGCGGAAGCTCGCATTGATCAGGCGCGAGATTTCCTTCTTCTTCAGCGCCTTGTTCATCAGTGCGTACGGCAGGCCCTTGGGCAGGATTTCCGACAGCAGGGCGCGTCCGACCGTGGTGTCCACCAGCGCGGTCGACGGCGCCAGCTCGCCGCTCGTCTTGTCCCGGGTCCACTCGGTGATGCGCACGCTGATGCGCGCCGTCAGTTCGGCGGCACCGGCATCAAAGGCGCGCTGCACCTCGCTCACGTCGGCGAACACCAGGCCCTCGCCCTTGGCGTTGACGCGCTCGCGCGTCGTGTAGTAGAGACCCAGCACCACGTCCTGCGAAGGCACGATGGACGGTTCGCCCGAGGCCGGGAACAGCACGTTGTTGGATGACAGCATCAGCGTGCGCGCTTCCATCTGCGCCTCGATCGACAGCGGGACGTGCACCGCCATCTGGTCGCCGTCGAAGTCGGCGTTGAAGGCCGCGCAGACCAGCGGGTGCAGCTGGATCGCCTTGCCCTCGATCAGGATCGGCTCGAACGCCTGGATGCCCAGGCGGTGCAGCGTCGGCGCGCGGTTCAGCAGCACCGGGTGCTCGCGGATGACTTCTTCCAGGATGTCCCAGACCACCGGCGTGCCGGCCTCGACCTCCTTCTTGGCGGCCTTGATGGTGGTCGCGATGCCCATCTGCTCCAGGCGCGCGAAGATGAAGGGCTTGAACAGCTCCAGCGCCATCAGCTTGGGCAGGCCGCACTCGTGCAGCTTGAGCGTCGGGCCCACGGTGATGACCGAGCGGCCCGAGTAGTCGACGCGCTTGCCCAGCAGGTTCTGGCGGAAGCGCCCGCCCTTGCCCTTGATCATGTCGGCCAGCGACTTGAGGGCGCGCTTGTTGGCGCCCGTCATGGCCTTGCCGCGGCGGCCGTTGTCCAGCAGCGAGTCCACCGCCTCCTGCAGCATGCGCTTCTCGTTGCGCGCGATGATCTCGGGCGCCTTGAGCTCGAGCAGGCGACGCAGGCGCGAGTTGCGGTTGATGACGCGGCGATACAGGTCATTCAGGTCCGAGGTGGCGAAGCGCCCGCCGTCCAGCGGCACCAGCGGCCGCAGGTCGGGCGGCAGCACCGGCAGCACGTCCAGCACCATCCACTCGGGCTTGATGCCCGACTTGCGGAAGGCCTCCAGCACCTTCAGGCGCTTGGCGTTCTTCTTGACCTTGACCTCGGAGCCGGTCAGGTCGCCCCGCAACTTCTCGATCTCGATGTCGAGGTCGATGCCCTGCAGCAGTTCCTTGATGCCCTCGGCGCCCATGCGCGCGACGAACTCGTCGCCGTACTCCTTGCGCTTGGCGTCGTGGTCGTCCTCGCTCATGATCGAGAACTTCTTCAGCGGCGTCATGCCCGGGTCGGTGACCACGTAGGCCTCGAAGTAGAGCACGCGCTCGATGTCGCGCAGCGTCATGTCCAGCACCAGGCCCAGGCGCGAGGGCAGGGACTTCAGGAACCAGATGTGGGCGCAGGGCGCGGCCAGGTCGATGTGGCCCATGCGCTCGCGACGCACCTTGGTCTGCGTGACCTCGACGCCGCACTTCTCGCAGATGACGCCGCGGTGCTTGAGGCGCTTGTACTTGCCGCACAGGCACTCGTAGTCCTTGATCGGGCCGAAGATCTTGGCGCAGAACAGGCCGTCGCGCTCGGGCTTGAAGGTGCGGTAGTTGATGGTCTCGGGCTTCTTCACCTCGCCGAAGGACCAGGAACGGATCTTCTCGGGCGAGGCCAGGCCGATGCGGATGGCATCGAAGTGCTCATCCGGCGTGAATTGCTTGAACAGGTCGAGCAGCGATTTCATGTGACTCTTTCCTCTTCGAATATCAGGAACGCTCGAGCTCGATGTCGAGGCCCAGCGAGCGGATTTCCTTGACCAGCACGTTGAACGACTCGGGCATGCCGGCGTCGATCGAGTGCTCGCCCTTGACGATGCTCTCGTACACCTTGGTGCGGCCCTGCACGTCGTCGGACTTGACGGTCAGCATTTCCTGCAGCGTGTAGGAGGCACCGTAGGCCTCCAGCGCCCAGACCTCCATCTCGCCGAAGCGCTGGCCGCCGAACTGCGCCTTGCCGC
>NZ_DAOKZG010000067.1:0-11433 GCF_035325765.1 Ottowia sp. | reverse complement strand
TCTTCATCAACCAGATCCGCATGAAGATCGGCGTCATGTTCGGCAGCCCCGAGACCACCACCGGGGGCAATGCGCTCAAGTTCTACTCCTCGGTGCGCCTGGACATCCGCCGCATCGGCACCATCAAGAAGGGTGACCAGGCGATTGGCAACGAGACCCGCGTCAAGGTCGTCAAGAACAAGGTCAGCCCGCCCTTCAAGCAGGCCGAGTTCGACATCCTGTTCGGCGAGGGCATCTCGCGCGAAGGCGAAATCATCGACATGGGCGTGACCGCCAAGGTGGTCGACAAGTCGGGCGCCTGGTACGCCTACAACGGCGAGAAGATCGGCCAGGGCCGCGACAACGCACGCGAATTCCTGCGTGAAAACCCCGACCTCGCCCGCGAGATTGAAAATCGCGTTCGTGAGTCGCTGGGCATCGCACAGCGACCGGCGGCGGCGACTGCCGAGGCCGATGAGGCGTAGCCGAATGCGCACCACCGTTTCAACGCAGGCTCATGTCGGCGCAGCCGACGTGAAGGCCGCGTCAGCGGCCGTGCCTGAGCCAGAACCATATTCCAGGTGCGAGTCGTATGGCATCGCCGAGCGACCTGCGGCGGCGGCGTCGGCCGGCGCGGCAGGTCGCTCTCCCGCGCCGGCAGCCGAGCGTGGCCGATAACGGGTACGCGGGGAGGATGTCGCGTGAAGGACATACCCCATCGGCGCCGCGCCCACCGCTGCCGCCCAAGCCCCGCCGGCCCCACGCAAAGGGCGCACACATGAAGCAGAGGCCGCAAGGCAGACTCCGTCTTCCGGCCGCCTTCCGGCATGTTTCGCGTGCTTTCTGCGTCGGCACGCCGGGCCCCGCATGACCGCCCCGGCGCTTTCACTCAGGGCGCGCGCCTTCCGTTACCTGGCCGCGCGCGAGCACTCGCGTGCCGAACTGGCGGCCAAGCTGGCGCGTCAGGCGGGCACGGAGGCCGACGTGGCGGCGATCGAGCAGGTCCTCGACGAGCTCATGGCCAAGGGTTTCATCAACGAAGCGCGCGTGGCCGAGTCCCTCCTGCATCGGCGCGCCGGACAGCTCGGAGCCGCGCGCGTCCTGCACGAACTGCGTGCCAAGGCACTGCCCGAGGCCGTGGTTCGCGAGGCGGCCGAGCAGCTGCGCGTCACCGAACTGGCGCGTGCGCGCGCGGTTTGGGAGCGCAAGTTCGGCGTCCCGCCGGTTGATGCCCGCGAACGCGCGCGCCAACTGCGCTTCCTGGCCGCGCGCGGCTTCAGCGGCGATATCGCGCGACGGGCGATCGGTGGCGTGCCGCAGGATGACTGAGCCCAAAAACGGCAGTTGACCGCTTGCCTTCTTCACGAGATCCGCATGAACCTTGACTTCCGCTGCTTCGATCACCTCCACCTGTTGGGCGAGCGCGTCCAACTGCCGTTTTTTGGCTGAGCAACCGTCTTCGAAGCCACGCGCCGTGAAGCGATTCCTCCCAGGGCTTGCCGGTGCGTACCCTGGCATTGAGCGCGGCCGGCAAGTGCCGCGGCCGCTCCGCGACGCCCACGCCCGGTCGCGCCGACCACCGGCGACCGTGACGAAAGCCGCAGAGTCGCGCGCTGCGCGGCGGACCATCCGAAAACGTGGGAAATTTCTTTGACACCGGAATGGCACTGCATTCCAATTGGACGCATCAACCGCAGGCCGGTCCATTCATGAGCGAAAATAAGGCGCGCCAGCGTGGCAGGGAGAAAACAAGATGAATACGGTCTACGGACTGAGTCCGAAGGGTCAGCGCGAGTACGCGGCCCAGCACCCGGTGCTGCCGGGGCAGTTGCGCGCCTTGCTGCGCATGATCGATGGGCGGCGCACGCGCGACGAGGTGCTGACGCTTGCGGGCAAGAATGTGCTGACGGTGGGCGGGTTGCGCTGGCTGCGGGCTTCCGGCTACATCGTGCGGGTCAAGTCCGCGGTTTGCGGAGGACGGGGTCCGGCGGAGACCCGGGCGGATGCCCTGTCGCGCTGGACTGACGTGGGTCCGGCCACCTCGATTTTCGGCGGCGCGGTGCTTGATGAGGCCGGCGTGTGCAGCGTGCTGTCCGACTTCCTGTTGCGTTCGATCCGCCGCCACCTGGGCGAGAACGGCTATCCGGGACGTGCCCAGATCTCGCAGGCCACCGACGTGCGCACGCTGTTGCCGCACCTCGGTCCCCTGCTCGACGCCATCCTGGAACGCGCCGGGCCCGAGGTGGCTGCCGAGTTCGCCGATACCACGGCCGTCATGCTGCGCCCGCTCGAGCGCTGAGGGCGCGCCTGCGGGATGGCCGCCGCTGCCTGCGTCAGTCCAGGCCCAGCATCAGCTTGAGGTTCTGCACCGCGGCGCCGCTCGCGCCCTTGCCCAGGTTGTCCAGGCGCGCCACGCACACCGCCTGCCCCGCCTCGGGATTGTCGAACACGCGGATCTCGAGCCGATCGGTGTCTTTCAGCGCGATCGCGTCCAGCTTGCCCGACTCCGGCGCGTCCTCCACGCTGACCGCCTGCGCTCCGGCGTAGTGCCGGCGATAGGTCTCGCGCAGGCGCTCGGCGCTCGGCCGCCCGACCAGCAGGTCCAGGTGCAGCGGCAACTCCACCAGCATGCCCTGGGCGAAGTTGCCCACCGCCGGCACGAAGATCGGCCGGCGCGCCAGGCGTCCGTACTTCATGATCTCGGGCAGGTGCTTGTGCTTCAGGCCCAGCGCGTAGAGCTCGTAGGCCGGTGCCTGGCCACTCTCGTAGGCCTCGATCATCTGGCGCCCGCCACCCGTGTAGCCACTGACCGACGGCAGTGTCACCGGGTAGTCGGGCGGCAGCAGGCCGGCATCGACCAGCGGGCGCAGCAGGGCGATCGCGCCGGTGGAGTAGCAGCCCGGGTTGGCCACGCGCTTGGCCCGTTCGATCGCCTCGCGCTGCCCCGGCGCCAGTTCCGGAAAGCCGAACACCCAGCCATCGGCCACGCGGTGCGCCGTGCTGGCGTCGATGATGCGCGGCTTGCGCCCAGTCATCTGGTCGATCATGGCCACCGACTCGCGCGCCGCATCATCGTGCAGGCACAGGATCACCAGGTCGACGCCGGCCATGATGGCACGCTTGGCCTCGGCGTCCTTGCGCTGCGCCGGGTCGATGTGCACCAGTTGCACGCCCGCCAGGCCCTGCAGGCGCTCGCGAATCTGCAGTCCGGTGGTGCCGGCTTCGCCGTCGATGAAGATCCTGAAGGCCTGGGTCATGGGTTGTTCCTGCCGCGATGGGGCCCCACGGCGCGAGTCGGGAAAACGCCGCCGCCGCTGTCTGGTGCACCGCAGCATGATACATTCGTGACCGCTCACGTTCGTGCTTGCGCACCGGCGCCCGGCTTCTGGCCAGGCCAGTCGGGAGCATCCGCATTCCACTCCAAGAGGGCCTCATGAAAATCCACGAGTACCAGGGCAAGGAGATCCTGCGTCGGTTTGGCGTTCCCGTGCCGCGCGGCATCCCCGCATTCAACGTCCAGGAAGCGGTCGAAGTGGCCCAGAAGCTGGGTGGTCCGGTCTGGGTCGTGAAGGCCCAGATCCACGCCGGCGGGCGCGGCAAGGGTGGCGGCGTCAAGGTCGCCCGGTCGATCGACCAGGTCAGGGATCTGGCCGGCCAGATCCTGGGCATGCAGCTGGTCACGCACCAGACCGGCCCGGAGGGGCAGAAGGTGCGACGCCTCTACATCGAGGAAGGCGCCGACATCCAGAAGGAATACTACCTGTCGGTGGTGACCGACCGCGCCAGCCAGAAGGTTGCCTTCATCGCGTCCAGCGAGGGCGGCATGGACATCGAGGAGGTGGCGCGCGTCACCCCCGAGAAGATCGTCAAGGTCTTCATCGACCCGCTCGTGGGCTTCACCCCGGCGCAGGGCGAGGAGCTGGCGCGCGGCGTCGCCATGCCGGACGAGTCGAAGGCGCAGTTCATCGACGTCTGCGGCAAGCTCTACCAGTGCTACATGGACACCGACGCCAGCCTGGTCGAGATCAACCCCCTCAACCGTGACAGCAAGGGCAACATCATCGCCCTGGATGCCAAGTTCAACTTCGACGCCAATGCGCTGTTCCGCCATCCCGACATCGTCGCGCTGCGCGACCTGGATGAGGAGGATCCGGCCGAGGTCGAGGCCAGCAAGTTCGACCTCGCCTACATCAGCCTCGATGGCAACATCGGCTGCCTGGTGAACGGCGCCGGCCTGGCCATGGCGACCATGGACACCATCAAGCTGTTCGGCGCCGAGCCGGCCAACTTCCTCGACGTGGGCGGCGGCGCCACCCCCGAGAAGGTCACCGAGGCGTTCAAGATCATGCTCAAGAACCCCAAGGTCAAGGCCATCCTGGTCAACATCTTCGGCGGCATCATGAAGTGCGACACCATCGCCACCGGCGTCATCACCGCCTCGCGCGCCGTCTCGCTGTCGGTGCCGCTGGTGGTGCGCATGAAGGGCACCAACGAGCAGCTGGGCAAGAAGCTGCTGGCCGAGTCGGGCCTGCCCATCATCAGCGCCGACACCATGGCCGAGGCCGCCCAGAAAGTCGTCGCCGCAGTGCAGTGAGGGGATCGAGATGAGCATCTACATCAGCAAGAACACCAAGGTCATCACCCAGGGCATCACCGGCAAGACGGGCCAGTTCCACACGCAGAAATGCCAGGAATACGCCAACGGCAGGCAGTGCTTCGTCGCCGGCGTGAACCCCAAGAAGGCGGGCGAGAAGATCTTCGACATCCCGATCTACGGCACCGTCAAGGAAGCCACCGCCCAGACCGGCGCCACGGTGTCGGTGGTCTACGTGCCGCCGGCCGGCGCCGCCGACGCCATCTGGGAGGCGGTGGACGCCGACCTCGACCTCGTCATCTGCATCACCGAGGGCATTCCGGTCAAGGACATGCTGATCGTGCGCAACCGGATGAAGGACAAGGTCGCCGCCGGCGGCAAGGAAACCCTGCTGCTCGGCCCCAACTGCCCGGGCCTGATCACGCCCGACGAGATCAAGATCGGCATCATGCCGGGCCACATCCACATGAAGGGGCGCGTCGGCGTCGTCAGCCGTTCGGGCACCCTGACCTACGAGGCGGTGGCGCAGCTGACCGAGCTGGGCATCGGCCAGTCGAGCGCGGTCGGCATCGGCGGCGACCCGATCAACGGCCTCAAGCACATCGACGTCATGAAGGCCTTCAACGACGATCCGGACACCGACGCCGTGATCATGATCGGCGAGATCGGCGGGCCGGACGAGGCCGAGGCCGCGCGCTGGTGCAAGGCCAACATGAAGAAGCCCATCGTCGGCTTCATCGCCGGCGTCACGGCGCCCGCGGGCAAGCGCATGGGCCATGCCGGCGCGCTGATCTCGGGTGGCGAGGACACGGCGGACGCCAAGCTCGCGATCATGGAAGAATGCGGCTTCAAGGTGACGCGCAACCCGTCCGAAATGGGCAAGCTGCTGAAGGCCCTGCTGTAACCGGGGGTGATCGGGCGCACCGGGAGGCGGGCGCCGCGGTTTCGCGTGTGAAGGCGCAGAACCGGGGCGGCCCGAGTCGACACGACAAGACTCGAGCATGGAAGAGTTCCTGACCGCGCACTTCTGGGTTGCCGTGGGCCAGATCATCCTGGTCGATATCCTGCTGGGCGGCGACAACGCGGTGGTGATCGCCCTGGCCTGCCGTCGGCTGCCGCCAGCACAGCGCATCAAGGGCATCGTCTGGGGCACCGTGGGCGCCATCGCGTTGCGCGTGGTCCTGATCGCCTTCGCGCTGGCCCTGCTGCAGGTGCCCTACCTCAAGCTCGTCGGCGCCCTGCTGCTGCTGTGGATCGGCGTCAAGCTGATCGCGCCGGAGGAGGACGATCACAGCGAGATCCAGGCCAGCGACAAGCTCTGGGTGGCGATCCGCACCATCATCGTCGCCGACCTGGTGATGAGCATCGACAACGTGATCGCGATCGCGGCCGCCGCCCAGGTCGCGGGCGAGCGCCATGAGTTGCTGCTGGTCATCTTCGGCCTGCTGGTGAGCATTCCGATCATCATCGGCGGCAGCCAGATCATCATGCGGGTGATGGACCGCTTCCCCGTCATCATCACCCTGGGTGGCATGCTGCTGGGCTGGATCGCCGGCTCGATGGCCCACACCGACCCGGGCCTGCGGCCGTACCTGCCGCAGGAGCCGCTGTGGCACTATGGCCTGGCGGCCGTGGGCGCGCTGCTGGTGCTGGCGCTGGGCAAGCTGGTGCTGAGCCGCCGCGTGTCGCCGCCCGAGGTGACGGGCTGACCTGGAGGCGCGCGGACTGGCCATGGACCTTGAATTCTCCGCGCGCACCGACGTCGGACGCGTGCGCGCCAACAACGAGGACGCGGTGCACGTCGATGCCGCGCGCCGGCTGATGGTGCTGGCCGACGGCATGGGCGGCTACAACGCGGGCGAAGTGGCCAGCGCGATGGCGATCGAATGCATCACCACCGAGCTCGGCCAGTGGCTGGATGCCGCGCGCGCCGACACGCCGGTGGGCGGCGTGCAGCGCGCCATCGAACGCTGCATCGAAATGGCCAACCGGGCCATCTTCGAGGCCGCCAACACGCGTCCGGATTGCGCCGGCATGGGCACCACGGTGGTGCTGGCGCTGGTCTGGGGCCGGCAGCTGTTGCTCGCGCACGTCGGCGACTCGCGCGCCTACCGCTGGCAGCGTGGCGCGCTGACCCAGCTCACGCGCGACCACTCGCTGCTGCAGGAGCAGCTCGATGCCGGCCTGATCACGCCGCTGGAGGCGGCCCAGTCCGGCTACCGCAGCCTGATCACGCGCGCCCTGGGCGTCGAGGACACGGTGCTGGTCGACCACCAGGTGCTGGACCTGCAGGGGGGCGAGACTTTCCTGCTGTGCTCGGATGGCCTGACCGAGATGGTGCCCGATCTCGAAATCGCCGGCGTGCTCGGTGCGGGCGGCTCGCTGGACGAGCAGGCGAGCACGCTGATCGACCTGGCCAACCTGAGTGGCGGACGCGACAACGTCTCGGTGATTCTGATGCATCTGAAAGAAATGGCAAAAATGTCAGGTTTTGTAAGTAGACTGCTGAAAAAATAAGCCACCTCGCATCGGTTTCGCGCTATCTTCGCGTCACCCCAATCATTTGATCTCTTGCTGCCTGCGCGTCTGGCCAGGGAGTCTGTCCATGCCAAAGTTGATCGTTTCGATCGACGGTGTCGTCGTCAAGGAAGTCCAGCTGACCAAGGACCGCTCGACCCTGGGTCGGCGGCCGTACAACGACATCGTGCTCGACCACCTGGCCGTGAGTGGCGAGCACGCGATGATCCAGATCGCCGAGGGCCAGGCCATGCTCGAAGACCTGGGCAGCACCAACGGCACCTTCGTCAATGGTCGCGCCGTGCGCAAGCAGCTGCTGGCGCACGAGGACCTGATCGAGGTCGGGCGCTACCAGATCCGCTACCTGGGCGGCAGCGGAGTGTCCGTGGCGGCGCCGCTGCACACCCAGCGGGGCGAATCCAGCCCGGTCGGGCTGGAGTCGGTCACCGGCACCACCACGGTGCTGGGTGGCGCGTCCAGTCCGGGCGCGCGCGTGCGCGTGCTCAGTGGCCCTGCGGCCGGACGCGAACTGGTGCTGTCCAAGCCCGTCACCACGCTCGGCAAGCGCGGCTTTTCGGTGGCCAAGATCACGCGCGGCACGCATGGCTTCGAGCTGTCGCATGTCGAGGGCCTGCAGGCCCCCACGGTCAACGGCGTGTCGGTGCATGGCGGGCCGATCATTCTGCAGAACCGCGACCAGATCACCATGGGCAGCGTGCGACTCGAATACATGGATCGCTAGGAGCGTGGGCGGCAGAAGACGCGCCGCACCCACCCGCCATATCCAGGGGCGCACCCGGCCCTGACGCACGCGCCCCGACTCGCCGATCCCGCCGGACCGGAGCATGCCGATGCGCCGCCTGTTTGCCTCGCTGACCAAGCACCCGCTGCGCACCCTGGCCAACAGCCTCCTGCTGGCCGTCGCGCTCGGCCAGGCGGCCGGCCTCTGGTCCTCGCCCGGCCTGAAGCATGCCGATGCCGTGCTGGCGGACCTGCGGCTGCGCCTCAGCCTGCCGGCCACGCCGGACGAGCGCGTGGTGATCATCGACGTCGACGAGCGCAGCCTGGCCCAGGTCGGCCATTGGCCCTGGCCGCGCGCCCGCATCGCGGCGCTGGTGGACGAGCTCGTGCAGCGCCAGCAGGTCGCCGCCTTCGGTCTCGACGCGGTGTTCGCCGAGCCCGAGTGGCCGGCCGGCGCGGGCGCCGGCGGCGATCGCCTGCTGGCCCAGGCCGTGGCGCGCGGCCCGGTGGTGCTGGGCTACTACCTCACCAGCGACCGCGCCGGGCACCGCAGCGGCACCCTGCCCACGCCGCTGGCCGGGCTCGCCGCCTGGCCGACGCTGCTGCACTGGGACGGCTACGGCGCGAATGTCGCGCCATTGGCCCAGGCCGCCCGCGCGGCCGGCTTCTTCAACGCCGTCACCGACGCCGACGGCCTGGTGCGCAGCGTGCCGCTGCTGGCGGCGCTCGACGGCCAGCTCTACGAATCCATGAGCCTGGCCATGCTGCGCGTCGGGCTGGGCCAGGTGGCGCTGCGTCCGGAGCGCCAGCGCGACGCCGGCGCGCCCGGCGCCATCACGTTGCTGTCAGCCGCGCAGCCGGTGCGCATCCCGCTGCAGGCCGACGGCACGGTGCCGGTGCCGTATCGCGGTCCCGGCGGCCCGGCGGGCCGGTCGTTCCCTTACCTGTCCGCCGCCGACGTGCTCGCCGGGACGCTGCCGGCCGGCAGCCTGAAGGGGCGCTACGTCCTGCTCGGCTTCACCGCGCCCGGCCTGATGGACCTGCGCACCACGCCGGTCGGCGCCGCCTACCCGGGCGTGGAGGTGCACGCCAACATCATCTCGGCGGCGCTGGACGGCCGCATGCTGCTGCGCCCGCCGCTGGCGCGCGGCTACGAGCTGGCCCTGCTGCTGGCCGTCGGCGCCGCCCTGGTGCTGGTGCTGCCGCGCCTCGCCCTGGGCGGCGCCCTGGCGCTGGGCCTGGGCCTGCTCGCCGGCGTGCTGGCGCTCGACGCCACGCTCTACCTGCGGCTCGGCTGGGTCCTGCCGCTGGCTGGCGTGCTGCTGCTGATCCTGGCCAGCGTGGTGAGCAACCTGGCCCTGGGCTATTTCGCCGAAAGCCGCTCGCGCCGGGCCCTGGCGCGCCAGTTCGCCACCTACGTGCCGCCCGAGCTGGTGCGCGAGATGCTGCGCGCGCCGCACCGCTACGACATGCAGGCGCGCACGCAGGAGCTGACGGTGATGTTCTGCGACCTGCGCGGCTTCACCAGCCTGTCCGAGGCCCTGCCGCCGCGCGAGCTGCAGGTCCTGCTGGGCGACGTGCTGACGCGGCTCACGCACGTGGTGCACGCGCACCAGGGCACGATCGACAAGTACATCGGCGACTGCATCATGGCCTTCTGGGGTGCACCCGTGGCCATGCCCGACCACGCCCGGCGCGCCGTCGACGCGGCGCTTGCCATCGGCGCCGCCATGCGCGACTTCAATGCCGAGCGCGCCGCCGCCGGCCAGCCCGGCCTGGCCATCGGCATCGGCCTGGCCACCGGCCCCATGCTGGTCGGCAACATGGGCTCCGACCTGCGCCGCGCCTACACCGTCATCGGCGACGTGGTCAACCTGGCCTCGCGGCTCGAAGGCCTGTCACGCATCTACGGCGTCGAGATTGTCGCCAGCGCCGCCACCCAGTCCGAATCCACCGCCGACGGCGCAGCGCCACCCCACCTGTGGCAACGGCTCGACCGCGTGCGCGTCAAGGGGCGCCAGCAGGCCGAAGACATCTACACCGTGCGCGCCCGGCGCGATGCCGCGCCGCCCGGGCTGGTCGAGGAACTCGCGCGCTGGGACGAGGCGCTGGCGCTCTGGTTCGAGGGCCGGTTTGAGGAGTTCAGCGACCAGGTGGCGGTCCTGGCCGCCAGCCATCCGGCCGTTGCGCTGTATCCGCTTTATCTGGAGCGTGCACTGGCGCTGCGGGCGCAGCCGCCGGGCCCCGCGTGGGACGGTACCACGGTTTACGACACCAAATGAGCCTCAGGGTCGGTGGGCTTGGCGCTTGGCGTCAAAAGCCACTTTCAGCGCGCCATCGTTCAGCATGGTCTCGACCGACAGCTTTCCGTGTCGGTTGTCCACCACGCCGGTGCGCCGGCTATCTCCCCGATCAGATATCGATATTGCTCGCCCGCAGCGCATTGATCTCGATGAACTCGCGCCGCGGCTCGACATCGTCGCCCATCAGGGTGGTGAACACGCGGTCGGCCTCGATGGCGTCGTCGATCTGCACGCGCAGCAGGCGGCGCACTTCGGGGTCCATGGTGGTTTCCCACAGCTGCTCGGGGTTCATCTCGCCCAGGCCCTTGTAGCGCTGGCGCGTGGTGGTGCGCTCGGCTTCGCCGATGAGCCAGGCCATCGCTTCGCGGAAGCTGGCGACGGGCTGCTCGCGCAGGCGTTCACCCTCGCCGCGCGTGACCTTGGCGCCGGCCCCCAGCAGGCCCTTGAAGGTCTGCGCGGCCTCGGCCAGCGCGGCGTAATCGGCGCCAAGCACGAAGTCCTGCGTGATGATGCTGGTGCGCACGTTGCCGTAGTGCGGGCGATTCACGCGCAGCATCGGCTTGTCGGTGCGCACGTCGAATTCGGCCTCGACCTCGGGCGCGCCGCCTTCGGCGGCCTGCGCGTGCAGGTGGCGCTGCAGTTCGAGGGCGCTGGCCTGGGCCGTTTCCAGCGTGCTCAGGTCCAGCGCCACGCCGCCGGCCAGGGCGCGCAGCGCCTCGTCGTCCATGAAGGCCGACAGGCGCTCGATCACGCGCTCGGCGGCCTGGTGCTTGCGCGCCAGTTCGGCCAGGGTGTCGCCGCTGAACTGCTGCGGGGCGTCGCCGCCCGAATGCACGACCGCGTCCCTCAGCGCCACGCGCAGCAGGAAGGCGTCGAGTGCCGCGTCGTCCTTGAGGTAGAGCTCCTCCTTGCCCGACTTGACCTTGTAGAGCGGCGGCTGCGCGATGTAGACGTGGCCGCGCTCGACCAGCTCGGGCATCTGGCGGTAGAAGAAGGTCAGCAACAGGGTGCGGATGTGGGCACCGTCCACGTCGGCGTCGGTCATGATGATGACGCGGTGGTAGCGCAGCTTGTCGATGTTGAAGCCGTCGCCGTTGGCCTTGCCGCGACCCTTGCCGTTGCCGTTTTCCTCGTCATCCTCGTCGTCGCTGGCGCTGCGACCGATGCCGGTGCCCAGGGCCGTGATCAGGGTGACGATCTCGTTGCTCGACAGCAGCTTCTCGAAGCGCGCGCGCTCGACGTTGAGGATCTTGCCGCGCAGCGGCAGGATGGCCTGGAACTTGCGGTCGCGCCCCTGCT
>NZ_DAOKZG010000066.1:0-11844 GCF_035325765.1 Ottowia sp. | reverse complement strand
AAACCTTGGGACAAATCGCTTCACGGCGCTTGACTTGAAAGACGGTTACTCAGGAGCTGTGGATCAATCCGGCGTGGCCGAACGGGCCGCCAGGACTCTTCCGAGCAGGGCCGAATGCCGCGGCTCCGGTGGGGTCTGCGTGCCGCTGGACGGCACGCGCAGGATCTGCCTCGGACCGGCCTGCGATCTGCAAGGGCCAGGCGCAGCCGTGGCGCGGGCCGCGGCGAGCTTGTGCGAAGCAGAGCGGGCGAATCTTGGCGCTCACGGCGGGCATGAGGGATCCGTCCACACCGCGTCAGACGATGCGCACCACCAGCCGCTCGAAGCCGCTGGCGGGGAAGTGGGCGCGCTCGGGCCGCTGGCCGGGTACCAGTTCGATCACCTGGGTGGCGTCCAGCAGGGCCCGCGTCAACACGCACAGCTCGAGCCGCGCCAGCGGCGCGCCGGGACACACGTGCAGGCCGGCGCCATAGAGCAGGTTGTGCTCGCGGTTGCGCTCCGGGTCGAACCGGTCGGGATCGCGAAACACGGCTTCGTCGCGGTTCGCCGCGGCCCACAGGATGGTGAGCCGCTCGCCGGCGTCGATCTGGCGCTCGCCCACATGCACCGGGCAGGTGGTGATGCGGCGGTTGGCGATCAGCGGGGCGTGGATGCGCAGGATTTCGTTGATGGCGTCGGACAGCTCGGCCGGGTGGCTCCGCAGCCGCGCAGCCAGCGTCGGGTGTTCGGCCAGGTAGTGCACCAGGATGCCGACGCTGGCGGCCATCGTACCCAGTTCGCCGACGGTCCAGTTGCGCACGATGCTGACGATCTCCTCGTCGGTGATGGCACGGTCGTGCACGCGCTCGCCGAGCAGCCGCGTGGTGACGTCCTGCGGGGCGTCGGCGCCGGCGTCGCGGCGCAGCACCAGCTGCTCGGTGATGTAGCCGTCGAAGTCGAGCGCGATGCGCGCCATGGCGGCACGGTCGCCGGCATGGGTGGCCGCGTGGTTGCGGCCGATCCATTCGCGCAGCGGCGCGTGCAGGCGGTCCGGCCAGCCCATGAAGGCGCACTGGCCACGCACCGCGAACGGGTGCGCCAGCGCCTCCATCAGCTCGAACGGCGTGGCGCGCGGCAGGGTGCGCACCAGCGAGGTGGCCACGCGTTGGCAGACCGGCTCGAATTCGGCCATGCGCTCGGGCGTGAAATAGCGGTTGATCAGGCGCCGGTAGGGAGTGTGTTCCGGCGGGTCCATGGCGTTGGGAATCGACAGGTGATTGGATGCCGCATTGCTGAAGGTGGCCGGATCGTGCAACACGCGCATCACGTCGGCGTGGCGAAACAGCGACCACCAGAGGTACTCGCTCCAGGCCACGGGGCAGCGCTGGCGCATCGCGTCGTAGGCGGCGATCTGGTCGTCCAGCACGGCAGGAGAACGGGGGTCCCAGTCGGCGGGACGGGTGGGTGGGGTGGTCATGTCGTCGATCCTGGACCCGCGCACGGGGCGCGGGCTGGCTTGAAAGGGGCGCCCGGGCCGTGCGGGACTTCATGGTGAAGCCGTCGCGCCAGCCTTGCTCCGCGGGCTGTTGTATCCCGGAGCCGCGGCCATGGTTTTGACCCGCGTCAGCAAACCACGCTGGGTCGCGCGCCGTCGATCCGGCCGCTGGCCGCGGACACGCCGGCCCCGGCCTCAGGCCACCAGGGGCGGTTCCTGCATGGCTTCGAGCTGCTGGCGCAGCAGCCGCACTTGGCCGCGCCAGTAGTCGGGCGTGCCAAAGGCCGGAAAGGCCGCGGGGAAGGCCGGGTCGTTCCAGCGCCGCGCCAGCCAGGCGCTGTAGTGGATCAGGCGCAGCGTGCGCAGCGGCTCGATCAGGGCGAGTTCACGCCGGTCGAATGGACGGGCCTGCTCGTAGCCATCCAGCAGGGCGCCGAGCTGGCGCTGGCGTTCAGCGCGCTCGCCCGCGAGCAGCATCCACAGGTCCTGCACCGCCGGACCGCTGCGGCAGTCGTCCAGATCGACGAAGTGGGGGCCGCCGCCCGGCTGGTCGGTCGGCGTCCAGAGGATGTTGCCCCAGTGGCAATCGGCGTGCAGGCGCAGGCAGGTGATCGGGCGTCCGGGCGGCACGCCGGGGTGCGCGGCAGCGCGCCAGTCGGCATGCTGCCCGATCCAGGCGAGCACTTCGCCGCTGGCGTCGGCCCATTCGCGCTCGACCTCCAGCGGCAGGGCGCCGTGCGCGAGCAGCCAGTCGCGCGGCTCGTGGCCGTAGCCGGCCAGATCGACCGCGGGACGGTCGGTGAACCGCCGGCGTGCCCCCACTTCGTGCAGGCGCGCGAGGAAGCGACCGATCCATTCCAGAGCCTCCAGGTCGCCCGGCTCCGGCGCGCGCCCGCCACGCCGGGGGCTGACGCTGAAGTGAAAGCCGCCGTGCGCGTGCAAGGTCTGGCCGTCGATTGCCAGCGGCGCGACGACCGGCACCTCGGCGGCTGCGAGTTCCTGCGCGAAGGCGTGCTCTTCGGCAATCTGTGCCGCGCTCCAGCGGCCGGGCCGGTAGAACTTCAGCACCAGCGCCGGATGCGCCTCGGCCAGCCGCGTGCCGGGTTCGAGGTGGGCCAGGTAGACGCGGTTCTCGTAGGAGTTCAGCGCGAGCAGGCGGCCGTCGCCCATCAGGCCGAGGGTGGCAAGCGCGTCCAGCACCAGGTCGGGGGTCAGCAGGGCGAACGGGTGGCGGGATTCATCCATGGCCGGCATTGTCGAGGAGCTGGCGTTAGCATGGCTGGCAAGGAGAATGCGCGACATGACGAAAACCGAAACCGTGGTGCTGGGCGGCGGCTGCTTCTGGTGCACCGAAGCGGTGTTCCGGCAGGTGCGTGGCGTGACGCGAGTCGAGCCGGGCTACAGCAATGGCCAGGCCGAACGGCCGAGCTACGAGCAGGTGTGCACGGGACATACCGGCTGCGTCGAAGTCGTGCGGCTCACGTTCGATCCGGCGCAGATCGGCCTGCGCCAGATCCTGGAGATCTTCTTCGTCGTGCACGACCCGACCCAGCGCAATCGCCAGGGCAACGACGTCGGCACCCAGTACCGCAGCGGCATCTACACCACGACAGCGGAGCAGCAGGCGGTGGCCGAGGCCCTGATCGCCGAGATGGAGCGCAGCCGCATGTGGGACGCGCCGATCGTGACCGAGGTCGAGCCGTTGGCGCACTTCTGGCCGGCCGAGGACTACCACCACGACTACGTGGCGCGCAACCCGACCCAGGGCTACTGCGTGGTGGTGGCCGCACCCAAGGTGGCGAAGTTCCGCCAGACCTTCCGCGACTGGGTGCGCACGGACGCGCCCCCCTGAGCGGGCCGGACCTACTTGGTGCCGAAGATGCGGTCGCCGGCGTCGCCCAGGCCGGGCAGGATGTAGCCGTGCTCGTTCAGCTCGCGGTCGATGGCGGCGGTATAGATCGGCACGTCGGGGTGGCTGCCGTGCAGGGCGGCGATGCCCTCGGGCGCGGCCAGCAGGCACAGGAACTTGATCGAGCGCGGTGACAGGGCCTTCAGCCGGTCGAGCGCCGCCACCGCCGAGTGCCCCGTCGCCAGCATCGGGTCGACCACGATGACGTCGCGCTCCTCCATGCCGGTTGGCATCTTGAAATAGTACTCCACGGCCTGCAGGGTGTCCGGGTCGCGGTACAGGCCGACGTGGCCGACGCGCGCGTTCGGCACGACGCGCAGCAGGCCGTCGAGCATGCCGTTGCCGGCGCGCAGGATCGAGGCGAACACCAGCTTCTTGCCGTCGATGATCGGACTCATCATGGTCTCGAGCGGCGTCTCGACCTCGACCAGCTGGGTCGGCGTGTCGCGCGTGACCTCGTAGACCATCAGCATCGCCAACTCGCCCAGGAGGGTGCGGAAGGTGGTGCTGCTCGAGTGGCGGTCCCGCATCAGCGTGAGCTTGTGCTGCACCAGCGGGTGGGTGACGTGGTGGACCTGGCGGGTGGCGGTATCCGGCATGGCGCGCATTGTAGGGAGGGATGGCGCTGCGGCGGCGCCCGGTGCGGGCGCCGCGCGCCCGATCGCGAGGTCAACCCCCGTGGTTCGGCGCGACGATGCCATGGCGTGCCATGTGGCGGTACACGGTGGCGCGGCAAAGCTGCAGGCTGCGTGCCGTCGCGCTGATGTTCCAGCGATGCGCGCGCAGGGCTTGCAGCAACGCTTCGCGTTCGTGCACGGCATCGGCGGCGGGTTGCTTCGGGGTCGCGCCGGCCACGGTGACGGGCGCTGGCGGGACCGGGCGCGGGCGGGCGCTTGCGAGCTCGGCCGGCAGGTGTCCAGGCTCGATCAGGGCGCCATCGGCGAGCGCCAGCGCGGCACGCAGGGCGTGCCGCAGCTGGCGGATGTTGCCCGGCCAGTCGTGGTCCAGCAGCAGCGCCCGGGCCGCCGGCGTGATGGTCGCTGCCGCCAGGCCCAGCGCGCGTGCTTCCTCCTGCAGGATGGCGCCGACCAGCAGGGCGCGGTCGCTGCGTTCGCGCAGGGGAGGCAGCTCGATCGTGAAGCCGCTCAGCCGATGGTAGAGATCAAGGCGAAATTGCCCGCCGGCGACCAGTTCCGGCAGGCTGCGGTGCGTGGCGCAGATCACCTGCAGGTCGACCGGCGTCGGCCGTTCGGCGCCCAGCGGCGTGACCTCGCGTTCGCCCAGCACGCGCAGCAGCCGGGTCTGCAGCGCCAGTGGCATGTCGCCGATTTCATCGAGGAACAGCGTACCGCCGTGAGCCTGCACGATCTTGCCGCGCGCGCCCTTGGCACGCGCGCCGGTGAAGGCGCCTTCGCGGTAGCCGAACAGCTCGGCCTCGATCAGCGATTCGGGAATGGCGGCGCAGTTTAGCGCGACGAAGGCGGCGTTCGCGCGCGCTGGCCTCGTGCATGGCGCGCGCAAACAGCTCCTTGCCGGTGCCCGACTCGCCCAGCAGCAGCACGTCAAGGCCCTTGTCCAGCACGCGCTGGGCACGCTCCACGTTGTCTGCCATGCGTGCGTCCCGGCCGGCCAGCGCTGCCAGCCGGGCCCGTGCATGCCCTGCCGGCGCCCGTTGCGCATGCACCGCTCGCCCCGGCCGGGGGCCGCGCGGCAAGGCGAAGCAGGGGCCCGGTGCATGTAGCCGCCGCAACGGCATCGGATCCGCAGTCCCCTGGCGCGCGGCGGCGACGACGGCATCGAAGCGGGCATCGAACACCTGCTCGAAATGCTGGCCGACCAGCGGCTGTGCCAGCGGATCGCTGCCGTGCGGCAGGCGCCGGCTGGCGGCGACCACATGGCCGGCGGCGTCGAAGGCGACCAGGCCGTCGCAGGACGCCTCGAGAAACTCGCGCTGCTGGCCCAGGCGCAGCACCAGGTGCTGCTCGTGCTGCCGCATGAACCAGCCATCCTCGATCTGCCGGGCGGCGGCATGCACCATCTGCAGCACCAGGTGCTGGCTGCGCCGGTCCTCGGGCGAGTGCAACGCGGTGGCGTCGAGCACGGCCAGCAGGCGGCCATCGGGTGCATGGATCGGCGCGGCGCTGCAGGTGAGCCGGTGGTGCGTGGCGCGGAAATGCTCGGCATGATGGACGGTGATGGCGTGCTGGTCGAGCGCGGCCAGCGCCACCGCCGACGTGCCTTCGAGGTCTTCTGCCCAGCAGCCGCCCAGGTACAGTCCGGCGGCGCGCAGTTCGCGTTCGAAGGCGGGGTTGGGCAGGACCTCGACGACGATGGCGTCGGCGTCGGCCAGGACCACCAGGTAGCCGGCCTCCCGCACCTGACGGAACAGCGCCTCCATGCCGCTGCGTGCCAGGCCCAGCCAGGGCTCCATCGGTGCCCGGCGTTCGCGCAGGGCGCTGGCGGTCAGCACGCGCGGCCGGTGCTTGCTGCCGGGGTCGAGCCGGTACTGTTCGACCGAACGTCGCCAGGAGCGGGCGATGCGGGCGCCCGCCGGTTCGATGGGTGCGATGGCATCCGCCCCCACCTGCGGGAGCTGGGAACTGAGCTGCGCCATGTTGTCTCCTGGTCGGCGCCACCGGCACGGCGCGGGGCGCTCCTGATGGGGCGCGGCGCTTGACGCGAGACCGGCAAGGAAGTCGCGCGAGGCGCCAGCCGCAAATCGGTCATTATGGTATGCGTTGCGCCACGCAATGGTTTCGACCCGCACGGGCGTTGATCCTGCTCAAATCCATCCATGCTTCCTCCCGATCGCCCCGCGCCCGACCCCGATGGACCGACCTCGATCGGCGTCATCGCCAACCCGTCCTCGGGGCGCGACGTGCGCCGCCTGCTGGGCTGGGCCTCGGTGTTCCCGGTTTCGGAGAAGGTCAACGTGGTGCTGCGCCTGTTGTCGGCGCTGGGCAGCCTGGGCGTCGAGCAGGCCTGGATGTTGCCCGACGCCGCCGGCATTGCGAGTCGCGTGCGCGAGGCCGCCGACCTGGCGCGCAGCCGTCACCCGATGCCGCAGGTGCGCCTGCTGGAGATGCCGATCCACGACGCGGCGCGCGACAGCGCGCACGCGGCAGCGGCGCTCGCCGACCTTGGCGTGGGCCTGATTGCGGTGCTCGGCGGCGATGGCACGCACCGGGCGGTGGCGGCGCACTGCGGCGAGGTGCCGCTTGCCACCTTGTCCACCGGCACCAACAACGCGTTTCCACGCCTGCGCGAGGCCACCCTGGTCGGCGTGGCGGCCGGGTTGCTGGTGACGGGGCGCGTCCCGCCCGAGCTGGGCCTGCGCCGCAACAAGTGCCTGCGCATCACCGGCCGCGGCACCGACGAGCTGGCGCTGGTGGATGTCTGCGTCTCGCGCGAACTGGCGCGGGGTGCCGGCGCGATCGGCGATGGCGCACACCTGAGCGAAATGTTCGTCGCTTTTGCCGAGCCGGCGCAGATCGGCCTGTCGTCCATCGCCGGGCTGAGTTGTCCGGTGTCACGCGACGATCCATTCGGCCTGCACCTGCAGCTCGGATCGGGCCGCACGCTGCAGGCGCCGCTGTTGCCGGGCGTGCTGCAACCGGTTTCGATCGCCGCCGCGCGGCGCCTGCTGCCGGGCCGGCCCGTGCCGGTGCATGCGGCGCGCGGTACCCTGGTGGTTGATGGCGAGCGCCTGATCGAATTCGACGACGGCCATGCCCTGCAGGTCGAGCTCGAGCTGCAGGGCCCACGCACGCTGGACGTGGAGGCGGTGCTGGAAGTGGCAGCGCGACGCGGGCTGCTGTTCGACGTGCCCGGCCCCCTGGCGCCGGAGTGAGTGGCGTGCTCGACAGGGAGGAGTGGGGTTATGCGTCGAGGGCCTCGGCCAGCAGGGCGTCGAGGGCAGCGGTGGCCTGGTCCGTGTCGGGCGGCTGGCCCAGCAGATCGGTCCACGAGGTCGTGCGCCGCGCCAGGGCTTCGGCCTGGCTGACCGGGCGGTCGAGGCTGGCCGCCAGCAGCTTCCAGTCCGGCGTCATCAGCAGGGTGCCCGCGACGAGCAGCACCACATCGCGCCGCCGTACCTGGGCCAGGCCCGTGATCTTGCGTTGGCCGTCGGCCACCAGCTCCCACGGCGAGAGGCCGCCAAAGCAGGCCCAGTCGAGTTCCGCCGGGCCGCGTTGAAGCGCCGGCGACCCTGGAGCGAGCGCCCGTGCATCGCGGATGCCGGCCGCGCGCAGCCAGCGTTCCAGCAACTCGGCGAGCCAGCGGTAGCTGCCCACGGCGCTGGGCACGACCCGTGGATGCGCGCTGGGCAGGGCGACCGAGAGGCCGAGCATCCATGGTCCGACCAGCACCGCGCCGCCACCGGCGCGGCGCGGCAGCACTTCCAGCCCCGCGTGCGCGCCCGCCAGCAGCTTGCGCTGCGAGCAGCCGAGCACCAGGGCCGGCGTGTCATAGCGCCAGATGCGCCAGGCCGGGACGGCCGGCGGCTGGTTCAGGTGAAGCTCGTTCCAGTGCTGCTCGCACGCCGCCACGCTGGACGCATCCGCCATGGCTCAGGCGGCGATCCGGGCCAGTGCCTGGCCGGGGCCGAAGGTATCCTCCGAGGCGACCAGGATGCGCTCGACCACGCCGTCCGCGGGGGCCAGGATCTCATGGCTGGTCTTGACCAGGACCACGCTCGCCAGCAGCTGCCCGGCGCGGACCGGGTCGCCTTCCTTGACGTGCCATTTGTCCACCAGGGCCTCGGTGCCGGCTTCGACGCCGGCCCAGGCTTCCGGCGGCAACGTGACCTCGACGCTCATGCCGTCGCTCCCTGCGGCTTCCTGGCCTGCATCAGCTGCCGCGCCGCCGCCTCGATGGCCTCGACCTGCGGGATCACGAACCGCTCCAGCGGCCGGCTGTAGGGAATCGGCACGTCGGGCACGGCGAGGCGCCGCACCGGGGCGCGCAGCGCCACGCTGTCGAGGTTCTCGGCCACCAGGGCGGCGATCTCGCCGCTCAGGCCGAAGCTCAGGTAGTCCTCGTCGGCCACCAGCAGGCGGCCGGTCTTGCGCACCGACTTCAGCACCGCCTCGCGGTCCAGCGGCACCAGGGTGCGCAGGTCGATGATCTCGGCGTCGATGCCGCCGGCGGCCAGCTTCTCGGCCGCCAGCACGGACTTCTGCACCATCTGGCTGAGCGTCACGATGGTCAGGTCGCCGCCTTCGCGCACCACGCGGGCCTGGCCGAAGGGCAGGGTGTAGGCGTCCTCGGGCACCTCGGTGGTGCTGCCCTCGAAGTAGGCCATCCAGGGCAGGCCCATGATGCCCTTGTGGAAGATGTACATCACCGGGTTGTCGTCGCGGATCGCCTGCACCATCAGGCCCTTGGCGTCGTAGGCGTTGGACGGCACGACCACCTTGATGCCGGGCATGTGGGCGAAGGTCGACCACAGGCACTGCGAGTGCTGGGCGGCGTCGTTGTAGCCGCCGCCGGCCGCGGTCATCAGCACCATCGGCAGCTTCACCCGGCCGCCGGACATGTAGGTGTTCTTGGCCATGTGGTTGTAGATCATGTCCATGCAGACGCCGAAGAAGTCGACGAACATCAGTTCGGCGATCGGGCGCATGCCCTCGGCGGCGGCCCCGATCGCGGTGCCGATGAAGGCGGTCTCGGAGATCGGGGTGTCGATCACGCGCGTCTTGCCGAAGCGCTCCAGCAGGCCGCCGGTGGCGCCGAAGATGCCGCCGTACTTGCCGATGTCCTCGCCCATCACGAAGACCTCGGGTTCGCGCGCCATCTCCTGCGCGATGGCTTCGCTGATGGCCTGCGCCATGGTGAGCTTGCGGGGGGTGTCGGTGCTCATGGGGTTCTCCTTGTCGGTTGGCCGCCGCTCAGGCAAAGACGTGCAGCAGCGCGTCCTCGGGCTTCGGATAGGGGCTGTTGCGACCGTGCTCGAAGGCTTCCGCCACGCGGGCGCCGACGCCGGCACGCAGCTGCGTGTCGGCCGTGTCGTCCAGCAGGCCGGCGCGGCGCAGGTGCGCCGCCAGGCGCGGGATCGGATCGTGCTTGCGCAACTCGGCGACCTCGTCCTTGGGCCGGTAGCCTTCGGCGTCGCCCTGGAAGTGGCCAAAGTAGCGGTGCGTCTTGACCTCCAGCAGCGACGGGCCCTCGCCGCGCCGCGCGCGCTCGATCGCGGCCCCGGCGGCTTCGTGCACGGCGATGGCGTCGTTTTCCTCCACCAGCGCGCCCGGCATGCCGTAGGCGGCGGCGCGATCCGCGTTCCAGGGCACGGCCGTGGCCTCGGACTTCTCGACCGAGATGCCGTACTTGTTGTCCTCGCACACGAACAGCACCGGCAGCTTCCACAGCGCCGCCAGGTTGAGCGACTCGTGGAAGGCGCCCTGGTTGGCCGCGCCCTCGCCGAAGAAGGCCACCGCGATCCAGTCCTTGCCGCGCATCTTCGCCGCCAGCGCGGCGCCGCAGGCGGGCGGCATGCTGGCACCGACGATGCCGCTGCAGCTGAACTTGCGCTCGGTATCGAACAGGTGCATGTGGCCGCCCTTGCCTTGCGACAGGCCGGTGGCCTTGCCGAACATCTCCGCCGCCATGAGCTTGAGCGGAATGCCCTTGGCAATGGCGAAGTGGTGCGGGCGGTGCGTGCCCACCACCGTGTCCTCGGTGCGCAGGTGGGCGCAGACGCCGACGGCCACCGGCTCCTGGCCGGCCGACAGGTGCATCTCGCCTGGCACCGGTCCGCCGCCGATGTCGAAGGCCAGGCCCTTCTGGATGTGGGGCGGCAGCTTGCCCTCCATGTAGACTTTGGCGATGGTCTCCTCGAATTCGCGGATCTCGATCATCTTCTCGTACATCCAGAGCAGGTGCTCCTTGCTTGCGGTCATGGTGGGTGCCTCCGGTTCCGGTTGGGGATGCCGCGCGTGGCCGGCTCTGGGCTGCAGCGCGGGTCGAGCAAGATGGATGCAAGCAGGTTTCGTGCCAGTCGCGTGCGGGCGAACACCGTCCGGAACCTGCGGCCTGGCGTGGGCTGCGGCGCTGGCGTCCGCCTTCCCTGTCGCAGCCTGCGACACCTGGGTGCAACAGTTGCTGCAGGGCAGGCGCGAACTGCGACAGTTGTCGCCGCCGCTGGCGGGGTGGCCGCCGTGCCTGGCCGCGCGCGGCCGCGCCGCGCAGGATGTGCGGCACCGGCCGCGCCGAGGCCCGGCCCGGTGCGGTTCAGCGCCGCTTGCCGCCCAGCAGGCTGCCCAGCGTGCCGCGCAGCAGTTCGCGGCCCATGCGGCGCATCTCGCCCTTGACCACCTGCTGCACCATGCCGTCGTACTGGCCGCCGCGCGGGCCGGTACGGCCGAACAGGGCTTCCTTGATGGCGGTTCCCGCGCTGCCGAGCAGGCCGCCATCGCTGTCGGCGGCCGGCGTGCCCGCCTTGGCCGGGGTGCTGGCGGACGTCGCCGAGGCGCCGCGCGCCGCCAGCATCTCGTAGGCCGATTCGCGATCCACCGCCTGTTCGTAGCTGCCGGCGACCAGCGAACCCTTGAGCAGGGCGGCGCGTTCTTCCGGCGTGATCGGGCCGATGCGGCTGCCCGGCGGGATCACGTAGACGCGCTCGGTCACGCCGGGGCGCCCCTTGGCGTCGAGGAAGCTGACCAGGGCCTCGCCCGTGCCGAGCTCGGTGATGGCCTGTTCGATGTCCAGCCCCGGGTTGCCGCGCATGGTCTGCGCCGTCGCCTTGACGGCCTTCTGGTCACGCGGGGTATAGGCGCGCAGTGCGTGCTGCACGCGGTTGCCCAGCTGCGCCAGCACGCTGTCGGGCACGTCGATCGGGTTCTGCGTGACGAAGTAAACACCCACGCCCTTGGAACGCACCAGCCGCACCACCAGCTCGATGCGCTCGAGCAGCACCTTGGGGGCGTCGTTGAACAGCAGGTGCGCCTCGTCGAAGAAGAACACGAATTTCGGCTTTTCCGGGTCGCCGATCTCGGGCAGGCGCTCGTACAGGTCGCTCAGCATCCACAGCAGGAAGGCGGCGTACAGGCGCGGCGCCGTCAGCAGCTTGTCGGCCGCCAGGATGTTGACCACGCCCCGCCCGTCTTCGGTCTGCATCAGGTCCTCGACGTTCAGCATGGGCTCGCCGAAGAACTGGTTGCCGCCCTGGCTCTCGAGCTGCAGCAGGCCGCGCTGGATGGCGCCGATGCTGGCCGCGCTGACGTTGCCGTAGTCGGTGGTGAACTGCCGGGCGTTGTCACCCACGTGCTGCAGCATGGCGCGCAGGTCCTTCAGGTCGAGCAGCAGCAGGCCGTTGTCGTCGGCGATCTTGAACACCAGGTTGAGCACGCCGGCCTGGGTGTCGTTGAGCTGCAGCATGCGCGCCAGCAGCAGTGGCCCCATGTCGCTGATGGTGGCGCGCACCGGGTGGCCCTGCTGGCCGAACACGTCCCACAGCGTGACCGGG
>NZ_DAOKZG010000065.1:0-12166 GCF_035325765.1 Ottowia sp. | reverse complement strand
GAACCAGGCCTTCTACGAATTCATGGTGCCGCTGGTCAAGGGCTACAGCACCGAGTCGAGCCTGGAAGCCACCAGCCTGGGCGTGCAGGTGCATGGCGGCATGGGCTACATCGAGGAGACCGGCGCGGCCCAGCATTACCGTGACGCCAAGATCCTGACGATCTACGAGGGCACGACCGCGATCCAGGCAAATGACCTGGTCGGGCGCAAGACCGCCCGCGATGGCGGCCAGGTCGCCCGGGCCGTGGCGGCGCGCATCGAGGCCACGGAGAAGGAACTGGTGGCCGGCGACGCCGATGCCCAGGCCGTGGCCCGGCGGCTGGCGCCGGCGCGGCGCGCGTTCCTGGATGCGGTCGATTTCATCGCCGCGCAGGCCAAGGCGGACCCCAACGCCGCCTACGCGGGCAGCGTGCCCTACCTGATGCTGGCGGGCAACCTGGTGGCGGGCTGGCAGCTCGGCCGGGCGCTGCTGGTGGCGAAGGCCGAGCTGGCCGCGGGCCGGGAGGCGGACTTCATGCGCGCCAAGATCGTCACGGCGCGCTTCTACGCCGAGCACATCCTGACGCGCGCCCCGGGCTTGCGCGATGCGATCGTGGAAGGCGCCGACAGCGTCACCGCGCTGGCGCTCGATTCGTTCTGAACGAACCCGCTTTCCTGCGCCGCCTGCGCTGCCCGAGCGCGGGTGGGTGATGGCGTTCCCCCCGTTTTCTGCTCCGGAAACACCCATGTCCAATCTGCCACCGGTCCTGCGCGGCCTGGAGTTTCCGGTGATCGGCGCGCCGCTGTTCATCATCAGCAACCCCCGGCTCGTCATCGCGCAATGCACGGCCGGCGTGGTCGGATCGATGCCGGCGCTGAACGCCCGCCCGGCCGAACTGCTGGACGAGTGGCTGGCCGAAATCACCGAGGGCCTGGCGGCCTGGAACCGGGCGCATCCCGAGCAGCCTGCCGCGCCGTTCGCCATCAACCAGATCGTCCACAACAGTAATGACCGACTCGAGCACGACCTGCAGGTGTGCGCGAAATATCGCGTGCCGATCGTCATCACCAGCCTGGGCGCGCGCGAGGACGTGAACCAGGCCGTGCACGGCTGGGGTGGCGTGGTGCTGCACGACGTCATCAACAACCGCTTCGCGCACAAGGCAGTGGAGAAGGGCGCCGACGGCCTGATCGCCGTGGCCGCGGGTGCCGGTGGCCACGCCGGCACCAAGAGTCCGTTTGCACTGGTGCACGAAATCCGCGAGTGGTTCGACGGACCGCTGGCGCTGTCCGGCGCCATTGCCACCGGCAACGCCATCCTGGCGGCACAGGCCATGGGCGCGGACTTCGCCTATATCGGCAGCGCCTTCATCGCCACCAAGGAGGCGGGCGCCGTCGAAGGCTACAAGCGGGCCATCGTCGAGAGCACGTCCGACGACATCATCTACAGCAGCCTGTTCACCGGCGTGCACGGGAACTACCTGGCGCATTCGATCCGCGCCGCCGGTCTCGATCCGCACAACCTGCCGCAGGGGGACCCGAGCCAGATGAATTTCGCTGCCGGCGCCGCCGCCAAGGCCTGGAAGGACATCTGGGGCAGCGGACAGGGCATCGGTGCGATCAAGGCCGTGGAACCCGCGGCCAGCCTGATTGCCCGGATGAAGCGCGAATACCAGGCGGCACGCACCCGCCTGGCGCTGCCATAGGGCTCGAGCGCGAAATACCAACCCGAGCATCGCGCTTCCCAGCATCGCGTCCGGAGAGCGCGGATGCCTGGGACGCCGTCTGGAGGGGCCGGCGCGCGGCCTCGCCACCGAGACGGCCCGATCTCAGGGCGCGCGCAGCGCGATCGGCGCGTCCAGTGGCAGGCTGGAGCGCGGCGCACGCGTCTTGCGGGGGCGGGGCGAGGCGGTGGACCGCGCCTTGCGGGTCGGCGTGGCGGCGTCGACACGCCGTTGGATGTGCGCCAGTGCCTCCTCGACCTGGTCGATCAGGATCAGGCACAGATCGCCGGACCGCAAGTGGTCCAGGCCGTGGTCGATGGCGCTGAACTCGCCGTGGATCTCGGTCACGTTGCGCGTGCGTGACGCGCCTTCCAGGCCCTGGCGCAGCAGCGCCAGCACCTCGCCGTCGGCACGACCGCGCTGGCAGGCGTCCTGGTACAGGATCACTTCGTCGAAGGCGGCGCCCAGGATGCGGGTCTGGTTGCGGATGTCCTCGTCGCGCCGGTCGCCGGCGCCGCTGATCACCACCGAGCGGCGCTTCGCCGGCATGTTGGCGACGGCAGCGACCAGGGCGGCGATGGCGTCCGGGTTGTGCCCGTAGTCGGCGATCACGGTGGCGCCGCGGTAGTCGAACACGTTGAAACGGCCGGGCACGCCGTGCAGGTCACTGATGAAGCTGGCCAGACCCTTCTGGATCGCCTCCCAGGCAATCCCGACGCCCCAGGCCGCGCCCACGCTGGCCATGGCGTTCTCGACCTGGAAGCCGATGCGTCCCCGATGCGTCAGCGGAATGCGCGCCAGCGGCAGGCGCTTCTCGAATGCGCCCTCGGCACACACGATGTCGCCGCGTTCGACGAAGATCACGCGCCTGCCCTGCGCGCGGTGCATGGCGATCACCGGATGCTGGCCGTCGCGCGCGAAGAAGGTGACGCTGCCGGGGCAGTGCGGCGCCATGGCCGCGACCGAGGGATCGGCGGCATTGAGCACGGCCGTGCCCGTGGGCGCAACGTTCAGCACGATCACGCGCTTGAGCACCTTCAGGTCTTCCAGCGTGGTGATGAAGTTCAGCCCCAGGTGGTCGCCCGCGCCCAGGTTGGTGACCACCGCGACGTCGCACTGGTCGAAGCCCAGGCCCTCGCGCAGCATGCCGCCGCGCGCGGTTTCCAGCACGGCCGCGTCGACGTCGGGGTGCGCCAGCACGTTGCGCGCGCTGCGCGGGCCCGAGCAGTCGCCCGAGTCGATCTGCCGGCCGTCGACGTAGACGCCGTCGGTATTCGTCATGCCCAAGCGCAGGCCGCTGGCGCGCAGCAGGTGCGCCGCCAGGCGCACCGTGGTGGTCTTGCCGTTGGTGCCCGTGACCGCGATCACCGGCACGCGGCCATTGCCGCCATCCGGGAACATGTGGTCGATCACGGCCTGGCCGACATCGCGGCCACTGCCGAACGATGGGCTGATGTGCATGCGCAGGCCCGGCGCTGCGTTGACCTCGACGATGCCGCCGTCCTGCTGCTCCAGCGGCTTGTCCACCGTCTGGCAGACGACGTCGACGCCGCAGATGTCCAGGCCGACCATCTGCGCCGCCTCGATGGCGCGCGCCGCCACCTGCGGGTGCACGCTGTCGGTGACGTCGGTGGCGGTGCCGCCGGTCGACAGGTTGGCGTTGTTGCGCAGCAGCACGCGCTGGCCCGGGGCGGGAACCGACTCCGGGGTCAGCTGCTGCGCCGCAAGATTGGCCTCGGCGATCGCGTCGATGCGGATCTGCGTGAGCGAGGTGCCGTGGCCCTTGCCGCGGCGCGGGTCGAGGTTCACCTGGTCCACCAGTTCGCGCACGCTGCGCTCACCGTCGCCGACCACCTGGGCCGGGTCGCGGCGCGCCGCCGCCACCAGCTTGTCGCCCACCACCAGCAGGCGGAAGTCCTGCCCCGGCAGGAATTTCTCGACCATCACCGGGCCATGGCGTGCCGCGGCGGCATAGGCGGCCTCGAAGTGCGCGCGCTCGGTGATGTTGACCGTCACGCCCTTGCCCTGGTTGCCATCCTGGGGTTTCACCACCACGGGCAGCCCGATGTCACGGGCCGCCAGCCAGGCGTCTTCGACGTCGCGGACGGGGCGCCCGCGCGGCACCGGCACGCCGGCCGACAGCAGCAGCTTCTTGGTCAGCTCCTTGTCCTGGGCAATGGCCTCGGCAATCGCGCTGGTGGCGTCGATCTCGGCGGCCTGGATGCGACGTTGGCGGCTGCCCCAGCCGAGTTGCACCAGACTGCCCCTGGTCAGGCGCCGCACCGGGATGCCGCGCGTCAGCGCGGCCTGCACGATGGCGCCGGTGGACGGGCCCAGGCGTTCGTCCTCGTCGAGCTCGCGCAGGCGCTCCAGCGCTGCGGCGGTGTCGAACGCCGCGTCCACCAGCGCGGCCTGGATCAGGGCCTGCGCCAACTCGAGCGCCAGCCGCCCCACCGCCTCTTCGGTGTATTGAACCACCACCTGGTAGGTGCCGGCGATCTCGGTCGGCGTGGTGCGGCTGAAGGTGACCGGACAGCCGGCGGCGGCCTGCAGGGCCAGGGCCACACGTGCCAACGCGTGGGCCAGCCCGACCGGCTGGCCGGAAGCCTGCACATCGAGCGCGCCGACCGCCGGGAAGCGCTCGCGCAGGCGCTGCTCGAACCGGGGGATGTCGTGCACGTCGCGCTCGGCGCTGGCACAGGTGACGACGGCTTCCATCGCCGTATGGCGGCTCCACAGGTTGGGGCCGCGCAGGGCGCGAATGCGGGTGACTTCCATAAATGTCCTGATCAGGGTCCGATCTGAAGCATGCAACGGTCCAGCCTAGCGTTCAGTGGACAGCATCGGTGTGACGCGGGCCATCAAAGTGCAACAAGCCGGCACGCAGCAGGTCCGGCTCCACGCCCAGCGTCCAGGCGGCCGCCACCGCAGCCAGCACCTGGGGACGGGCGTCCTGCGGGCCCTCGTCGGTCAGGGCCGAGAGTACCGGCGGTGACAATTCGGCCAGCACCTGCTCGCCAGTCCGGTCAGCCAGCACCACTTCGGTGCCGCGTGCCAGCACGGCCCGGCCCTGGCGCGCGCGGTGCGCCGCCACCGCGGTGTTGTGGTCCGGATTGCAACTGAACAGCACGACCTCGCCGTCGCAGTACTCGGCCAGCGCCAGCACGCCCGGATCATCGGCATTGAGCACCGCCACGCCCTGGGGCAGCACGACGTCGACCTGGGTGCGCACGATGCCGGGCATCTGCTCGGCATCGGCGATATAGAGGTCGCTCAGGCCCTGCGGCCCGGGCATGCCGAGCACCACCCCGACCTGGCAGCGATCGTAGGGCAGGCCTTCGCTCAGGATGTGGCGCGGCGTGGTTTCGAGCACCGCGGCCTGGACCTTGCGGTTGATCAGCATGCATTCGCCCAGCTCGAAGCCGATCGCCCCGTGCGACGACAGCTGCCGGCGCCCGAGGAACAGGCCGTCGCGGCAGGCGAGGGCGGTTTCCCAGCCGTGCAGTTGCAGCAGCGCCGCCGTGAGGCGCGCCGCCAGCGAGCTCTGACCGTCGCCGAGCACGCCGACCAGGGGGATGCGGCCGCTGCCGCCGTCCGGGAACAGGTGCTCGATGATGGCTTCGCCCACCGGCTGCGGCCGTCCCAGCGCCGGCTTGAGGTGCATCAGCAGGCCCGGGCCGGCGTTGATCTCGATGATGGCGCCGTCCTGGGCTGCCAGGGGTCGGGCGATGTCTTCCACCACCAGGTCGATGCCGGCGATGTCCAGGCCGACCACCCGCGCCGCCAGGGTGGCCAGCGCCGCGGTATCCGCGTGCACCTGCGCCGTCACGTCCACCGACAGGTTGCCGGTGCGCTGTACCACGGCGCTCTGGCCGCGCGGCAGCACGCTGTCGATGGCCAAGCCCTGCTGCTCGAGCAGCAATTGCAGCACCGCGTCGTCGTGGCGCAGGGGCTCCAGCGGGAGTTGTTCGCCCTCGCCGCGCCGCGGGTCGTTGTTGACCTGTGCATCGATCAGGGCGCCGATCGTCGAGCGGCCATCGCCGCTGACCTGGACCTGTTCACCGCCGGCCGCGGCCACGAGCCGGTTGCCGACCACCAGCAGCCGGTGCTCGCGCCCGGGGATGAAGCGCTCGACCAGCACGTCCGAATCCTCCGCGGCGGCGGCGGCGAACGCCGCTTCCACCTGGGCCTGCGTCGACAGGTTGAGCGAGACGCCGCGCGCATGGTTGCCGGCGTCGGGCTTGACGGTGACCGGCAGGCCGATGTCCTGGGCTGCTTCCCAGGCCTGCTCGGCGCTCTCGACGATCCGACCCTCGGGTACCGGGACCCCAGCGGCGCCCAGCAACTGCTTGGTGAGCTGCTTGTCGCGCGAAATGCCCTCGGCGATCGCGCTGGTGGCGTCGCTCTCGGCGGTCCAGATGCGCCGCTGCGCCGCGCCGTGGCCGAGTTGCACCAGGTTGCCGTCGTTCAGGCGGATGGCGGGGATGCCGCGCAGGCGCGCGGCTTCGACGATGCAGGCCGTGCTCGGACCCAGGCAGCGCTGGTCGACCAGGGCCGCCAGCGCGGCGATCGTGGCCGCGACGTCGAAGGGCTGGTCGTTGATGGCCGCCATCACCAGGTCGCGCGCGGCCTCGAGCGCGCGCCGGCCCACGAGCTCGTCGTCGGTGCGGATCACCACCTTGTAGACCCCGTGCTCGGGCGTCATGCGCGCCTTGCCGAAGCCCAGCCGCATGCCGGCCTGGGTCTGCAGTTCGAGCGCCACGTGCTCCATGATGTGGCCCGGCCAGGTGCCGTCGCGCAGCCGCATTAGGAAGCCGCCGCGCCGCCCGACGCTGCAACGGTGCTCGATCAGGCCGGGCAGCCACTGCGTCAGCCGCTGGTAGAACCCGGGCAGGGTGTTGGACGGATGCTCCTCCAGCACACCGATGTCGATCACCGCCTCGACCGCCGGCCGGTAGGTCCAGATGCTGGGGCCGCCCAGGTAGGCCATGCGGCGAATGACGATGTCGGGAAAGGCAGGCTGCGGCGCGATGTCGGCGCTGCTCGCGCCGGCCACGCGCTCCTGCAGCGGTGGCGAGAGATACAATGCGCCGCCGTCGGGCTCGCCGGATTGCTCTGGAATCATGATGGTCGTTGCTCGTGTTTCTGGAAGGTATTGCCCGGACGGCCGCACCCGCGCGGTGCCAACACCACACTAGGTTCCCGTGTCATCCCGAACGTTCCCCGCACCGGCCGCAGCGCCGGCTGCCATGGTCGCGTCCGCAGCGCCGGGGATGCCGCTGCGGCCTTCGGAAAACGTACGCGCCATTCTGCCCGTTGACCTGGACGAGCGCTTGTTCTACGCACGCGGGTGGGTGGCCATTACGGACGATCGGCTGCTCGCCCTGTTTCCGGGCGCAACAGACTGGACTGCCTGGGAGCTGGAGCCCGGCATGTGGCTGACGCACAGCGACCATGCGGGCGTCGGCACGCTGGAACTGTGCCAACCCGCCGGCCTGCTGGCGCGCTGGCGCTACACGCTCGGCCAGCATGCGGCGGCGCTGGCGCTGCAGGCGCAGTTCGAGCAGGTGCGGGCCGGCACGCCGGTGCCGGTCGCCGGCTCCGCCGGGGTCGGCAGCCCGACCGACGCCGCCAGTGGCGAGAGCGACGGCGAGGGCACGGATGCCGCAGAGCGGCCGCCATCGACCTGGACCCTGCTGCGACTGTGGCGCTTCGCGCGGCCGTATCGCTGGCAGCTGCTGGCCGGCTTCCTGCTGATGCTGGCAGCCACGGCCGCGACCCTGGTGCCGCCCTACCTGACGATGCCGCTGATGGACAACGTGCTGATCCCGTTCCAGAGCGGGCAGGACATCGACGTCGGCTACGTCGCCCTGCTGCTGGCCGGACTGCTGGGCTCGGCGCTGCTGGCCTGGGGGCTGGGCTGGGCCAAGACCTACATCCTGGCCCTGGTGTCGGAGCGGATCGGCTCCGATCTTCGAACCAGCACTTACGAACACTTACTCAACCTCTCGCTCGAATATTTCGGCGGCCGGCGCACCGGCGACCTGATGGCGCGCATCGGCTCGGAAACCGACCGCATCAACCTGTTCCTGTCGCTGCACCTGCTGGACTTCGCGACCGACGTGCTGATGATCGCCATGACGGCCGCGATCCTGTTCTCGATCGACCCCACGCTGGCGCTGGTGACGCTGACGCCGCTGCCCTTCATCGGCTGGCTGATCCACGTGGTGCGCGACCGCCTGCGCTCGGGTTTCGAGAAGACCGCGCGCGTCTGGGCCGAGGTCACCAACGTGCTGGCCGACACCATCCCCGGGATCCGCGTGGTCAAGGCATTTGCGCAGGAGGCGCGCGAGGCCAGGCGCTTTCGCGATGCCAACTTCCACAACCTGGTGGTCAACGACCGACTCAACCGCCTGTGGTCCCTGTTCGCGCCCAGCGTCACGCTGCTGACCGAGATCGGCCTGCTGGTGGTCTGGGCCGCGGGCATCTGGCTGGTCGCGCGCCACAGCATCACCGTGGGGGTGCTGACAGCCTTCCTGGCCTACATCGGGCGCTTCTACACGCGGCTCGATTCGATGAGCCGCATTGTCTCCGTGACGCAGAAGGCGGCGTCGGCCACCAAGCGCATCTTCGAGATCCTGGACCACGTCTCGAGCGTGCCGGAGGCCGCCAACCCACGGCCGCTGCCCACCGTGCAGGGGCGCATCGAGCTGCGCGGCGTGGGCTTTCGCTACGGCCACCGCGCCACCATCAGCGACCTGGACCTGGTGATCGAGCCCGGCCAGATGATCGGCCTGGTCGGCCACAGCGGCTCGGGCAAGAGCACGCTGGTGAACCTGATGTGCCGCTTCTACGACGTGGCCGAGGGGTCGATCACCATCGACGGCATCGACATCCGCAAGGTGGCCCTGGCCGACTGGCGGCGCCACATCGGGCTGGTGCTGCAGGAGCCGTTCCTGTTCTTCGGCACGGTGGCGGAGAACATCGCCTATGGCCGGCCCGACGCCACGCGCGCGGAGATCATCGCCGCCGCGCGCGCGGCGCACGCGCACGAGTTCATCCTGCGCCTGCCGCAGGGCTATGACTCGCTGCTGGGCGAGCGCGGCCAGGGCCTGTCGGGCGGCGAGCGCCAGCGCATCAGCATCGCGCGCGCGCTGCTGATCGACCCGCGCATCCTGATCCTGGACGAGGCGACGGCCTCGGTCGACACCGAGACCGAACGCGAGATCCAGAAGGCGCTGGACAACCTGGTGCGCGGACGCACCACGATCGCCATCGCGCACCGCCTGTCGACCCTGCGCAAGGCGGATCGGCTGGTCGTGCTGGATCGCGGGCGCAAGGTGGAGGAGGGCACGCATGCCGAACTGCTGGCGCAGCATGGCGCCTACTGGCGCCTGTACGAGGCGCAGGCCCGCCAGGAAAAGGCCGAGCGCGCGCGCATGCTGGCGGCCGACGAGGCCGAGTCCGTGCTGGCGGCCGCGCAGCGGGAGTCGCGGACATGAGCGCAGCAGCCCTGGCGACGCTGCGGCAGGACCCCTTCGGTCGCCTGGTGCTGACCGATCCCGAAGGCGTCGACCGGGTCGGCATCGTCGCGGTGCGGGCCTTTCCGATCGCCGCGCCTGACGAGGCCATCAGCCTGCTGGACGCCGATGGCCATGAACTGGCCTGGATCGAGCGCCTGGCCGATTGCCCCGAGCCGCAGCGTGGCCTGCTCGAGCGCGCCCTCGAACAGCGCGAGTTCATGCCCCGGCTCACCCGGCTCAAGTCGGTCAGCAGCTTTGCCACGCCCAGCACCTGGCAGGTCGAGACCGACCGGGGCGATACCGAATTCGTGCTCAAGGGCGAGGAGCAGATCCGCCGCCTCGGCCCGGATCTGCTGATCGTGAACGACGCCAGCGGCGTGCAATATCTGATCCGCGACCTGGCGTCGATGGACGCCGTCAGCCGGAAGCTGCTCGACCGCTTTCTCTGACCGCCGTCGCCGGACGCGCCGCGGGCGGCTGAGCAGCGTTCATGCGGTTTTGCGTTCAAGAATAAGAGACATGACACGGGCTGGCGCCGGCATGAGGAATGACTACCTGGTCATTGAAGCGCAGCGAAGTCATTTGTCATTCGAACGCAAGTTCGTATCAGTTTCTCCTGGTGCTGCGCGTCACCCGGGGCGCATGAAACGGTGCTGCTCCAATGACCGCGGAGCAGGCCAGCCGGGACACCCGTGGCCGGGGTCTCCGTGGCCACTGGGTGCGTCCCCCTTCCAGGGGGATGGCGCGCAGCGCCGCAGGGGGTATCACTTCAGGCGCTGAAGAAGCTGCGCACCTTGTCGGCCCAGCTCTGCGTGCCGGGCGAATGCTTGGCGCCGCCCTTCTTCAGGGACTCGTCGAATTCCTTCAGCAGACGGCGCTGGTGCTCGGTCAGCTTCACCGGCGTCTCGATGCTGATGTGGCAATATAGATCGCCCGGATAGGACGATCGGATGCCACGCAGGCCCTTGCCGCGCAGGCGGAATTGCTTGCCGGCCTGCGTGCCGTCCGGGATGTCGATGGCGGCCTTGCCGTTGAGCGTCGGCACCTCGATCTCGCCGCCCAGGGCCGCAGCGGCAAAGCTGATCGGCACCACGCAGTGCAGGTCGTCGCCGTCGCGCTCGAAGATCTCGTGCTTCTTGACGCGAATCTCGATGAACAGGTCGCCCGGCGGGCCGCCGTTGGTGCCGGGCTCGCCGTTGCCAGCCGAGCGGATGCGCATGCCGTCGTCGATGCCGGCGGGGATCTTGACCTCCAGCGTCTTCTGGTTCTTGATCTTGCCCTGGCCATGGCAGGTCGGGCAGGGCTCCGGGATGATCTTGCCGCTGCCGCGACAGTGCGGACAGGTCTGCTGCACGCTGAAGAAGCCCTGGCGCATCTGCACCACGCCCTGGCCGTGGCAGGTGTCGCAGGTCTGGGCACTGGTGCCGGGCTTCGCGCCCGAACCATGGCAGGTGCCGCAGTCGTCCCAGCTCGGGATGCGGATCTGCGCCTCCTTGCCGGCGGCGGCTTCCTCGAGCGTGATTTCCATCGCGTAGCTGAGGTCGGCGCCGCGGTAGACCTGCCGCCCCCCGCGCGCTCCGCCGCCACGCCCAGCGCCGAAGATGTCGCCGAAGATGTCGCCAAATGCCTCGGCAAAGCCGCCGAAGCCCTCCGGGCCGCCCCGCATGTTCGGGTCCACGCCGGCATGGCCGAACTGGTCGTAGGCCGCCTTCTTCTGCGGATCCGACAGCATCTCGTAGGCTTCCTTGGCCTCCTTGAACTTGGCCTCCGCGCCCGCATCCCCCTGGTTGCGGTCGGGGTGGTACTTCATCGCCAGCTTGCGATAAGCCTTCTTGATCTCGTCTTCGCCGGCGTTCTTGGGGACGCCCAAGACTTCGTAGTAATCGCGCTTGGCCATTGGCGTTCTTCAAATCCTCTGAGCGAAAACGCCGCGCAGTCCGGTGCTTCCTTCAAAACACCTTCTGCGCGGCGATCGATGCACGAATTCGCAGCCCGAATGCGTGCCCTTCACACGGCATCAGTCCTTCTTGACTTCCTTCACTTCGGCGTCGACCACGTTGTCGTCCGCCGCCGCGGCATGCGCCGCCTCGGGGCCGGCACCCGCCGCGCCGGCAGCCTGTGCCGCGGCCGCCGCATCGGCGTACATCTTCTCGCCCAGCTTCTGGCTGGCGGTCATCAGGGCCTCGGTCTTGCTTTCGATCGTGGCCTTGTCGTCGCCCTTGAGGGCTTCTTCCAGTTCCTTGATGGCCGCCTCGACCTGCTCCTTCTCGCCGGCATCCAGCTTGTCGCCGTGCTCGGCCAGCGACTTGCGCACGCTGTGCACCATGGCGTCGCCCTGGTTGCGCGCCTGCACGAGTTCGACCTTCTTGTGATCCTCGGCGGCGTTCAGCTCGGCGTCCTTGACCATCTGCTGGATCTCGGCCTCGGACAGGCCGGAGTTGGCCTTGATGGTGATCTTGTTTTCCTTGCCCGTGCCCTTGTCCTTGGCGCTCACGTGCAGGATGCCGTTGGCGTCGATGTCGAAGGTGACCTCGATCTGCGGCAGGCCGCGCGGCGCCGGCGGGATGCCCTCCAGGTTGAACTCGCCCAGCAGCTTGTTGCCCGTGGCCAGTTCGCGCTCGCCCTGGTAGACCTTGATGGTCACGGCCGGCTGGTTGTCGTCGGCGGTCGAGAAGGTCTGGGCGAACTTGGTCGGGATCGTGGTGTTCTTGGTGATCATCTTGGTCATGACGCCGCCCAGCGTCTCGATGCCCAGCGACAGCGGCGTCACGTCCAGCAGCAGCACGTCCTTGCGGTCGCCGCTCAGCACCTGGCCCTGGATGGCGGCACCGACGGCCACCGCCTCGTCCGGGTTGACGTCCTTGCGCGGCTCCTTGCCGAAGAATTCCTTGACCTTGTCCTGCACCTTGGGCATGCGCGTCATGCCACCCACCAGGATCA
>NZ_DAOKZG010000064.1:0-13727 GCF_035325765.1 Ottowia sp. | reverse complement strand
GCCGGGCTGAACGTGCGCCTGGGCTCGATCGACCCGGCGCTCAAGCGCAGCACCACCCTGACCCTGCCTGACGGCGACACGCTGACGCTGGAGCCAGTGCAGCGCCAGCGCTACCGACTGGGCCTCAAGCACTTCGACCCGTGCACGATCCTGCTGAACAACGACCTGCCGGGCGGCGCGCCGGGCATCCTGGAGGATCTGCACGAGCAGTACCTGCTGCCGCCGCTGCAGGCCGGCGTCACGGTGCGCCGCAAGAGCCGCCACTACCAGTGCTATGAAGAGGTGAGCAAGCGCTTCGGCAAGCTGGTCGGCATCGATCCCTGGCTGATCAACCCGATGCATGCCGATTGCGGCGCCATCGATCCGCACACGCCGGCCGGCCTGGACGCCTTGCGTGGGCAGGTCGATGCCCTGCTGGGCAAGCTGCGGCGCAAGTACAAGGAGTACGGCATCAACGAGAAGCCCTTCGTCGTCGTCAAGACCGACCAGGGGCCGTGCGGCATGGGCATCCTGACGGTGCGCGATGCGCGGGAACTGGACCTGCCGGCGGGAGGGGCCGATGCCGCCGAGGCGTTGCCGGATCCGGCTGGCGAGCTCGTGATCCAGGAGGGCGTGCTGACCAATGAGCGCGTGCACGACGCCGTCGCGGAGCCGGTGGTCTACACCATCGATCGCTACGTGGTCGGTGGTTTCTACCGCATCCATGCCGAGCGCGCCGAGGACGAGAACCTGCAGGCGCCCGGCGCGCGCTTCGTGCCCCTGCCCTTTGCCGGCGATGCCCATCTGCCGCACAGCAAGGGCGAGGCGCGCACGCCCAACCGCTTCTACATGTACGGCGTGATCGCGCGCCTGGCGATGGTGGCGGCGAGCTACGAGCTCGAGGCCACCGACCCCGAACTGGCCGAAGCCCTGGCCTGAACACCGGGCGCGGCCCGGATTTGCCGGCCCGCTGCGCCGGGCGCACAATCGCCCACCGAATCGCCGTGGGGCCCCGCGTGTCCGCACCCCAGTCCTCCCAGGCCACCCTGATCGTGGGGGCCGCCGGTGTCGTCTACGGCGACATCGGCACCAGCGTGCTCTACACGCTGAAGGAGGTGTTCGGTGGCGGCCACGTGCCGTTCACGCCGGCCAACGTGCTGGGCGTGCTGTCGATCGTGTTCTGGACGCTGACCCTGGTGGTCTCGCTCAAGTACGTGACGCTGGTGCTGCGCGCCGACAACCACGGCGAGGGCGGCCTGGTGGCGATGCTGGCGCTGGCCTCGCAGTCGGTGCGTGACAAGGCGCCGGCGCTGCGCCGCTGGATGCTGGCGATCGGCATCTTCGGCACCTGCCTGTTCTACGGCGACGGCGTGATCACGCCGGCCATCACCGTGCTGTCGGCAGTCGAGGGGCTGGACGTCGTCACCCCGGGGCTGCGCCGCGCCGTGATTCCGCTCACGCTGCTGATCCTGCTGGCGCTGTTCTGGATGCAGCGCCGCGGCACGTCCGGCATCGGGCGCTTCTTCGGTCCCGTGATGCTGCTGTGGTTCCTGGTGATCGCGCTGCTGGGGGCCTGGCAGGTGGCGCGCTACCCGGCCATCCTGGCCGCGCTCGGCCCGCAGCACGCGGTCGGCTTCATCGCGCGTCAGCCGGGCCTGGCCTTCATCATCCTGGGTGCCGTCGTGCTGTGCGTCACCGGCGCGGAAGCACTGTATGCCGACCTCGGCCACTTCGGTCGCCAGCCGATTCGGCGCACCTGGTTTGCCATCGTGATGCCCGCGCTCACGCTCAACTACTTCGGCCAGGGGGCGCTGCTGCTGGAGCATCCGCAAGCGGCCAGCAATCCGTTCTTCATGCTGGCGCCCGACTGGCTGTTGCTGCCCCTGGTCGCCCTGGCGACGCTGGCCGCGGTCATCGCCTCCCAGGCCCTGATCACCGGGGCCTTCAGCGTCACGCGCCAGGTGATCCAGCTCGGCTACCTGCCGCGCCTGAAGGTGCTGCACACCAGTGCGCGCGACACCGGCCAGATCTACCTGCCGCTGGTCAACTGGCTGCTGTTCGGCATGATTGTGCTGGCGGTGCTGGTGTTCAAGTCCTCGTCCAACCTGGCCGCCGCGTATGGCATCGCGGTGACGCTGGACATGACGATCACCACCATCCTGACCTTCTTCGTGGTGCGCTATGGCTGGGGCTATCCGCTCGCGCTGTGCGTGCTCGCCACCGGCTTCTTCCTGGCCATCGACCTCGCCTTCTTCGGCTCCAACCTGCTCAAGCTGGTGCAGGGGGGCTGGTTTCCGATCTTCATCGGTGGCACGGTGTTCGTGCTGATGACCACCTGGCGGGACGGCCGCGAGCTGCTCACCCAGGCGCTGCGCCAGCATTCGGTGGACCTGCCCGATTACCTCGAGTCGGTGTTCCGCGATCCGCCGGCGCGCGTGCCCGGCACGGCGGTGTTCCTGAGCGCCGAGCCGGGGGTCGTGCCCAACGCCCTGATGCACAACCTCAAGCACAACAAGGTCCTGCACGCGCAGAACCTGTTCGTCACGCGGCGTGCGCACGAGGTGCCGTGGATCGGGTTGGCACAGCGGCTGGAGGTCGAGCCGCTCGGCCACGACTGCTGGCAGGTGGTGGTGCACGATGGCTTCAAGAACGATGCGGACCTGCCGAGGGCGCTCGAGCTGCTGGCCGGTCGCGGCATCGACCTGAATCCGATGAGCACCAGCTACTTCCTGTCACGCGACATCGTCACGCCGACCGTCGGCACCGGCCTGGCGCCGTGGCGCGAGAAGCTGTTTGCCTGGATGCACCACGGCGCATCGGGCGCTGCCGACTACCTCAACATCCCGAGCAACGCGGTGGTCGAGCTGGGTTCCAAGGTCGAGATCTGACGCGCCAGCAGCGCGGCGCCGCCTTCGGCACAATCGCTCGATGCCCTTTTTTCGCGACCTGAGCGTGTCGGCGGCCAGTGCCGGCTTCGTTGCGGTGCTGGTCGGCTTCACCAGTTCGGTGGCGCTGGTGTTCCAGGCGGCGCAGGCCTTTGGCGCCTCGGAGGCGGTGATCGCCTCCTGGATGTGGGCCCTGGGCATCGGCATGGGCCTGACCACGGCGCTGCCTTCGCTGCTGCTGAAGAAGCCCGTGATGATCGCCTGGAGCACGCCCGGCGCGGCGGTGCTGGCCAGCGCCGGCGTCGGCTTCGACCTGGCCCAGGCGACCGGCGCCTTCATCGTCTGTGCGCTGCTGATCACGCTGTCCGGCGTGACCGGCTGGTTCGAGCGCGTGATGAGCCGCATCCCGATGGCGATCGCCGCCGGCCTGCTGGCGGGCGTGCTGGCGAGCTTCGGCATGGCCGCCTTCAGCGCCGCGCAGACCGCGCTGCCGCTGGTGCTTCTGATGCTGGCCAGCTACCTGCTGGGCAAGCGCTGGCTGCCGCGCTACGCGGTGCCGCTGACGCTGGCGGCCTCGATCGCCTTTGCCGCGGCCCAGGGCCAGATCGCCTGGTCCGAGGTGCAGTGGGAGCTGACGCGGCCGGTGTGGACCACGCCGCGCTTCACCTGGCAGGCGGCGGTGAGCGTGGCGCTCCCCCTGTTCGTGGTCACCATGGCGTCGCAGAACGTGCCGGGCGTCGCGGTGATCCGCGCCACCGGCTATCACATGCCGATCAGCCGCCTGATCAGCCTGTCCGGCGTCGCCACCCTGCTGCTGGCCCCGTTTGGAGGCTACACCTTCAACCTGGCCGCAATCACCGCGGCGATCTGCATGGGTCCCGAGGCCCATCCCGAGCCCGCGCGCCGGTACACCGCCGCTGTCGTGTGCGGCGTGCTCTACATCGGGATTGGTCTGTTCGGCGCCGCCGTGGCGGGCCTGCTGATCGCCTTCCCGCGGGAGCTGGTGGCGGCGATCGCGGGCCTGGCGCTGCTGTCCACCATCGGCGGCGGCCTGGTGGCGGCGCTGCAGGACGAGGCGCATCGCGAACCGGCCCTGATCACCTTTCTCGTCACCGCCTCGGGCCTGACCCTGGGCGGCATCGGCTCCGCCTTCTGGGGCGTGGTGGCCGGCAGCATCGCCCTCATGGTCGCCGACATGGGGCGAAAATCAGGCGCCGGGCCCGCCACGCCCTGAAGCCATCCCGCCTATTGGAACCATCATGAGACTGCTGTTCGTCGCCGACCCGCTGGAGCACTTCAAGATCCACAAGGACACCACCTTCGCCATGATGCGCGAGGCGGCGCGGCGCGGATACCGGATCGCGGCCTGCGAGCCGGGCCACCTGCACTGGCAGACCGGCGGTCGGGTCGAGGCGCGCGTGCGCCCGATCACGCTCACCGGGCGCAAGCCCGAATGGTTCGAGGAGGCCGCGGCCGAGACCGTGGCGCTGCGCGACTTCGGCGCCGTGCTGATGCGCAAGGACCCGCCCTTCGACGCCGAGTACATCTACGCCACGCACCTGCTGGAGCAGGCCGAGCGCGAGGGTGCGCGCGTGTTCAACAAGCCGCGCGCGCTGCGCGACCACCCGGAAAAGCTGGCCATCATGGAGTGGCCGCAGTTCATCGGCCCGACCCTGGTGACGCGCTCGGCCGACGAGATCCGGCGCTTCCACGCCGAGCACCACGACATCATCCTGAAACCGCTGGACGGCATGGGCGGCATGGGGATCTTCCGCGTCAAGGCGGACGGCCTGAACCTCGGCTCCATCATCGAGACCCTGAACCAGGGCGGCGCGCGGACCGTGATGGTGCAGCGCTACCTGGCCGAGATCACGGCCGGCGACAAGCGCGTGCTGGTGATCGACGGCGTGCCGGTGCCGTACTGCCTCGCGCGCGTGCCGCAGGGCGACGACATCCGCGGCAACCTGGCGGCCGGCGCCATCGGCGTGGCGCAGCCGCTCACCGACAGCGACCGCGCCACCGCCGAGGCCATCGGCCGCGTGCTGGCGCCGCGCGGCCTGCTGCTGATCGGGCTGGACATCATCGGCACCCACGTCACCGAGATCAACGTCACCAGCCCGACCTGCTTCCAGGAGATCCACGAGCAGGCCGGCTGCGACGTCGCGGCACTGTTCGTCGACGCGCTGGAGCGCGCTGCCGCCAGCTGAGCACCTCCATGCCGGACGCGCGCCCCGACGCCGAGCCGCAGGACGCGTTGCCGCACCCCGACGCCGACCTCGGCGCGCTGGCGCCGTTCCGCCACCGCGTGTTCAGCATGCTGTGGAGCACCTGGCTGATCGCCAACCTCTGCATGTGGATGAACGACGTGGCAGCAGCCTGGCTGATGACCACGCTGGCGGCGCGGCCCAACTGGGTGGCGCTGGTGCAGACCGCGGCGACGCTGCCGGTGTTCCTGCTCGGCCTGCCTTCGGGTGCGCTGGCCGACATCTTCGACCGCAAGCGCTTCCTGCTGCTGACCCAGCTCTGGGTGGCCGGGGTCGGCACGCTGCTGGCGCTGGCCATCTTTGCCGGCGTGGTGACGCCGCCGCTGCTGCTGCTGCTGGTGTTCCTCAACGGCATCGGGCTGGCGCTGCGCTGGCCGGTGTTCTCAGCCATCGTGCCGGAGCTGGTGCCGCGCGCGCAACTGCCGGCGGCGCTGGCGCTGAACGGCGTGTCGATGAACGCGGCGCGCATCTTCGGGCCGCTGCTGGCGGGCGCGATCATCGCTGCCCTCGGCAGCGCCTGGGTGTTCCTGCTCAACGCCGTGCTGTCGGCCGCCGCCGCCGTCGTCATCTCGCGCTGGCGCCGCGAGCACCGGCCGCACCCGCTCGGGCGCGAGCCGTTTGGTGGCGCCATGCGCGTCGGCCTGCAGTACCTGCGCCAGTCGCAGCACCTGAAGGGCGTGCTGCTGCGCATCGCCATCTTCTTCTTCCACTCCACCGCGCTGATGGCGCTGCTGCCGCTGGTGGCGCTGCAGATCGAGGGTGGCGACGCGCGCACCTTCACCGTGCTGCTGGCGGCCATGGGCGCCGGCGCCGTGGCCTCCACCTTTGCCCTGCCGCGGCTGCGCCAGGCCTTCGCACGCGACCACCTGGTGCTGGGCGGCGCCGGCGCGCAGGCACTCAGCATGGCGGTGATGGCGCTCACGAGCAATGTCTGGGTCGGCGTGCTGGCGATGCTGGTGGGCGGCGCGGCCTGGCTCACCACCGCGAATTCGCTCAGCGTGTCGGCCCAGCTCAGCCTGCCCGACTGGGTGCGCGCGCGCGGCATGTCGATGTACCAGATGGCGATCATGGGCTCGGCGGCCTCGGGCGCCGCGGTCTGGGGCCAGGTCGCGACCTGGAGCAGCGTGCCGGTGGCGCTGGGCCTGGGCGCAGCCAGCGCCATCCTCGTGATGACGCTGGCGATCCGGCGCTGGCCGGACCGCGGCGCGATGGAAGACCCGACCCCGGCCGGTCCGCTGCCGCATCCGGAGGTCAGCACGCCGCCCGCCAGCGGGCACGTGCTGGTGACGATCGAATACCAGATCGATCCGGCGCGCGCTGCCGCCTTCCGCGCCCTGATGGACGAGAGTCGCCGCTCGCGCCTGCGCCAGGGCGCGCTGGGCTGGGAGCTGCTGTCCGACATCAACGACCCCGGGCGCTTCGTCGAGGTGATCGAGGACGCCTCCTGGACCGAGTACCTGCGCCGCTTCGAGCGCGTCGGCGTGGCCGATGCCGCCCTGCGCGAGCGCAAGCTGGCCTACCACGTCGGCGTCGAGCCGCCCATCGTGCGACGCGCCGTGCGCGAGAGCACGGCGCGCGGCGGGCGCATGAGCTTCGGCCCCGGCTGAGCGGCGCGCCCGGGCGGCCGGGATCGAGGACGACAGCGCCGAGCAAGCGCGCTCTTGTGCTGAATCAAGTCGCTGCGAGGATCGGTGCCGGAGAATCACCGTCGTGCCGTTTCGTCGCTCCCGTTCCGCGCTGGGCCGCTGGGCCACTGCCTTGATGCTCCTGGCCCTGTTGGCCCAGACGCTCGTCATGCAGGCGAGCGCGGGTCACGCGGCCGCGATGCTGTCCGAGCGCTGGGTGGCGGGCATGGTGTGCACCGGCTCGGGCGAGCCGACGACGCTGGAGCTTGGCGACGCGGCTGCCGAGGGTGCACAGCAGTTGCTGGCCCGGTGCCCGCTGTGCGCGGTCGCGGCGATGCCGCTGCTGGCGCCGTTGCCGGCCAGCGATGCCGTGCCGGTGGCGCTGGGCGAGTACCGGCCTCTGCGGCCGTTGCCGCCGGCGCTGCTGCTGGCGGCGCCAGCGCGCCTGCTGCCGCCGGCGCAAGGTCCGCCGACGGCGGGCTGAATTCCACTTCGCACACGGACGATCGCGGCCTGCGCCGCAGCGTCGTCGCCGGCTTGCGGCGAACGCGCCGCCGGCCGGGCGAAATCCTGTGTCGTTCCCGGATTCAATCCGGCCATGCCGTGGGCATGGCCGGGCAACCTTGCCCTGTTCACGCCATGAAACCGAATGCCCCCAGGCGCCCGCGCGCCTTGTCCCGAATCGCCCATCCCCTGAACGCCATCGTGGCGCTGCTGCCCTTGTGTGCGGCGGCCCAGGACGCCGCGCCGGTGGTCGCCGACGCCGTCGCCGGCAGCCTGGCACCGGTCACCGTGACCGCGCCGCGCGCCGCTGCCGAACCACTGGGCAGCCAGAGCCTGGATGGCGAGCTGCTGCGCACGCAGCGACCGATCAGCGCCGACACGGCGCAACTGCTGCGCGACTTTCCCGGCTACGCAGCCCAGACCGCGGGCGGCGTGTCCAGCCTGCCGGCCATCCGCGGCCTGGGCGACGACCGGCTGCGCATCGAGCTCAACGGCATGTCGCTGATCTCGTCCTGCGGCAACCACATGAACCCGCCGCTGTCCTACGTCGATCCGACGCGCATCGAGCGCGTCCGCGTATTCGCCGGGGTGGTGCCGGTCAGCGTCGGCGGTGACAGCATCGGCGCCACGGTGCAGGTCGATGCGGCTGAGCCGGTGTTCGCCGCGCCCGGTGCGCCCGCCGTGGTCGGCGGCGAGCTGACGATGTCGGGGCAGAGCAATGGCAATGGCGTCGCCGCCCAGGCCTCGGCCCACTACGCGACCGAGCGCTTCAGCCTGCGCTACGACGGCGCGCTGGCGCAGGCCGACAACTACCGCGCCGGGCGCGGCTTCAAGCCGGCCGGGCCGGCCGCCAGCGACAAGCCGGACCACTGGCTGCGCGCCGACGAGGTCGGCTCGACCGCCTACAAGACCCGCAACCACGCGCTGACCGGTGCCTGGCGCGGAGATGACCAACTGGTGGAGCTCGGCCTCGGCCTGCAGGACATTCCCTACCAGTACTACCCCAACCAGCGCATGGACATGACGCGCAACGACGCCTGGCATGCCAACCTGCGCTACGAGGGCCGCTTCGACTGGGGCCGGCTGGAAGCGCGCGCCTGGCACGAGCGCACCCGCCACGGCATGCAGTTCGGCGCCGACAAGCAGTACTGGTACGGCCCCGAGAACGACGTGCCCGGCATGCCGATGGACACGCGCGGGCGCACCACCGGCGTGCGCGTGATGGGCGAGCTGCCGGTGAGCGAGCGCGACACCGTGCGCGTCGGCGCCGAGGCGCTGCACTACAGCCTGGACGACTGGTGGGAGCCCTCCGGCGGCGGCATGGCACCCAACACCTTCTGGAACATCCGCGATGGCCGGCGCGACCGGATCGACCTGTTCGCCGAGTGGCAGGCGCGCTGGAGTCCGCAGTGGCTGACCCTGATCGGCCTGCGCAGCGCCAACACCCGCACCGACACCGGGCAGGTAGCGGGCTACAACGCCAACTACGACGCCGATGCCAAGGCCTTCAACGCGCGCGACCGCCGCCGTACCGACCACAACTGGGACCTGGCGGCACTGGCGCGCTTCACGCCCAACGCCAACGCCAGCTACGAGTTCGGCGTCGCGCACAAGATGCGCTCGCCCAACCTGTACGAGCGCTATGCCTGGTCCACCGGCGGCATGGCGATGCGCATGGTCAACCTCACCGGTGACGGCAACGGCTACGTCGGCAACCCCGACCTCAAGCCCGAGCAGGCCACCACGCTGAGCGTCACGGCCGACTGGCATGACGCCACGGCAGAGCAGTGGGGCGTGCGGCTGACGCCCTACTACACCCATGTGCGCAACTACGTCGATGCGCTGCGCTGCGGGGGCGCCAGCGGAGCGATGGCGGTGTGCAACGACGCCAACCTGGCGGCCCAGGACGCCTTCGTCTACCTGCGCTTCGCCAACCAGACCGTGCGCCTGTACGGCGTCGACCTGAACGGCTTTGCCGAACTGGGACGCAGTCCGCGCTGGGGCCAGTTCGTGCTCAGCGGCGGCATCAACTACGTGCGTGGCAAGAACACCGACACCGGCGACAACCTGATCAACATGATGCCGCTCAACGCGCGCCTGGCGCTGACGCACCGCCTGGGTGGCTGGAGCGGCACCGCCGAGTGGGTCGGCGTGGCCGGCAAGACCAAGGTCTCGCGCGAGCGCAACGAGATGCGCACCGGCGGTTACGCCCTACTCAACCTGCGTGCCGGCTACGCCTGGAAGCAGATGCGGCTCGACTTCGGCATCGACAACGTGTTCGACCGCTACTACGAGTTGCCGCTGGGCGGCGCCTACCTGGGCCAGGGCCGCACCATGGCCGGCACCGCCGTGCCCTGGGGCGTGAGCGTGCCGGGGCGCGGACGTTCGTTCAATGTTGCGCTGAGCATGCGCTTCTGACATCGCGCCGGCCCGGTTGCCTGGGTCAATCGACCTGCCGCGCGCCGTCCACGAACACCCGCAGCTCGCCCGGCGCGAACGGCGTCCACTGCTCGTCGCTGGTGAGCGGCGTGGTGGCGATCACGGCGACGCGGTCGGCGGGCGTGGTGTGCTCGGCGAAGTTGACCGACAGGTCCTGGTCGGCCAGCCGCGCGCTGGCAAACGGGTGCTGACGCACCACGTGGCACAGCCGGGTCGAGGCGTGCGCCCACAGCGCTGAGCCGTTGGACAGCAGCATGTTGAAGCTGCCGTGGCGCGCGATCTGCGGCAGCAACTCGCGCAGCGTGCGCGTCAGCTCGGCCACTGGCGGCACGTCGGCGTGCGCCTTGGCCAGTTCCTGCAGCAGCCAGCAGAAGGCCAGTTCGCTGTCGGTGTCGCCGACGGGGTGGAAGTGCCCATGCAGGCGCGGCGCGTAGTCCTTCAGGTCGCCGTTGTGGGCAAACACCCAGTAGCGGCCCCAAAGTTCGCGCACGAAGGGGTGGCAGTTCTCCAGCGTCACCTGGCCCACGGTGGCCTTGCGGATGTGGGAGATGACGTTGCGGCTCTTGATCGGGTAGCTGCGGATCAGCGCCGCCACCGGCGAGTCGGCGGCGGCGCCCGGATCCAGGAACACGCGTGCCCCGCGATCTTCGAAAAAGGCGATGCCCCAGCCGTCGCCGTGGTGGTCGGTGCGCCCGCCGCGCTGGGCGAAGCCGGCGAAGCTGAAGGTCACGTCGGTGGGCGTGTTGCAGTTCATGCCCAGCAGCTGGCACATGGTGCGGTCTCCGTGCAGGCGCTCGACTTCAGGGCGTGCGCTCGGCGCAGGCGCGGCAGATGCAGGCCAGCCGCCGTGCGTCGGCCGGCACTTGCGCCAGCAGGCCGGCATCGAATTCCACGCCGGTGCACCAGCATGGCGCCTGCGCCTCGGGCTGGCCCGGCGCGGGCGCCAGCGCGCACTGGTTCGGTGCACCACACAGGGGGCAGCGCGCGGTGTCGATGGGACTTGCCGGGAAGGTCATGCGGGATGGTATTCTGCGGCAAGAAACCCCCCGTCGCCGTTGTGGCAGCGGGGCAGCTACTCTTGTCGGAACGATTGACGATGACTGATCAAGCCTTGACACCCGCCCAGCTCGAGGAGCTCAGGCAGCTGCTGTTGGCGCGCCGCGCCGACCTGCAGGACCAGATGGTGCAGAACCTGGCCAACCTGGAGCCGGCGCGCAAGACCGCCGCCAGCGTGTCGCAGGACGACAACGCGCGCCTGGCGAACCAGATGCGCGAGGTCGACACGCGCCTCACCGCGCTCGATGTCGATGAACTGGGCCGCATCGATCGTGCGCTGGAGCGCATGGCCGATGGCAGCTACGGCCTGTGCGGCGAGTGTGGCTGCGCCATTCCGTTCGAGCGACTCAAGGCCGAGCCGATGACTCAGCACTGCGTGGCCTGCAAGTCGCGCTGGGAGGAAAAGCAGGGCCTGCGTACCTGAGAGTCGGCGCACGCACCAGGAACCGGCTCGCCCAGGGCGCGTCCAAGGCAAATGACGCCGCGCGCGCGGTGCGCTTGGAGGTGCGCGATGAAGAGTTCATGCAGGCCTTCGCTGTGGGCCGGCCCATGCGTGCTGCTGGTCTGCGGCGCGGCACTGGCCACCGAACCGGCAACCCCGGATGCTCAGGCGCGCACGGCGCAGGCTCAGGGGCGCAGCGTGTCGATCGTCGAGCTGGAACACAGCCAGATCGTCACCAGCGCTTCCGGTCCGGGCGCCGTGGCCGAAACCCGGATCGGCGACGGCCAGGTGCGCGCGCGCAGCCGAGGCCGTGCGGTGGTGATCATCAACGGCCGCGTGGTGCAGTCCGGTGAATCGGATGCGCCCACGTGCTCCGGGCGCAGCGCGGCGTGTCCGGATGCGTCTGCAGACGGGGGGCATGGCGAATGATGTCGCTGCGCCGCCATGCCGCGGCCATCATTCGTCACCCCGGCGCCAGCTGCGGCTGAGGCTTTTGCCTGGTCGCCGGGGGCATCCCCTGCCGGCGGGCTGAGGCCCGCGGCTCAGGCCTGCTGGCGCAGCTCTGGGCAGGCCAAAGCAGCGGCACCCGCTTCCGACGGGCACCGGCGTGCAGCGGCTCAGGGGGGGTGCTTTCCCTTACGCGCCAGCCTTCACCTTCTGGCGCCAGGCGTGCAGCAGCGGCTCGGTGTAGCCGCTGGGCTGGCTCAATCCCTGGAACACCAGGTCGCAGGCGGCCTGGTAGGCGGCCGAAGTCTGGAAGTGGCCATGCATCGGGCGGTACAGCGGGTCGCCGGCGTTCTGCTCGTCCACCAGCGCGGCCATGCGCTCGAAGGTGGCGCGCACCTGCTCTTCGGTGACGATGCCGTGCAGCAGCCAGTTGGCGATGTGCTGGCTCGAGATGCGCAGCGTCGCGCGGTCCTCCATCAGGCCGACGCCGTGGATGTCGGGCACCTTGGAGCAGCCCACGCCCTGGTCGATCCAGCGCACCACGTAGCCCAGGATGCCCTGCACGTTGTTGTCCAGCTCCTGCTGGCGCTCCTCGGCGCTCCAGTTCGGGGTAGCCGTGACCGGCACCTGCAGCAGGCCGGCGAGCAGCGCGTCGTGTGCGCCGATCGGGTCGGTGAGCGCCATCGCCTGCTCCATTTCCTGCTGGATGCGGGCCACGTTGACCTGGTGGTAGTGCAGCGCGTGCAGCGTGGCGGCCGTGGGCGAGGGCACCCAGGCGGTGTTGGCGCCGGCACGCGGCTGGGCGATCTTCTGCTCCAGCATGGCCGCCATCAGGTCGGGCATGGCCCACATGCCCTTGCCGATCTGGGCGCGCCCGCGCAGGCCGCAGGCCAGGCCGACCTGCACGTTGTTCTTCTCGTAGGCGGCGATCCAGGCACTGCTCTTCATGTCGCCCTTGCGGATCATCGGCCCGGCGCGCATGCCACTGTGCATCTCGTCGCCCGTGCGGTCCAGGAAGCCGGTGTTGATGAAGGCCACGCGGCCGGCGGCGGCGGCGATGCAGGCCTTGAGGTTGACGCTGGTGCGGCGCTCCTCGTCCATGATGCCGAGCTTGACCGTGTTGCCGGGCAGCCCCAGCATGGCCTCGGTGCGGCCGAACAGCTCGTCGGCAAAGGCCACCTCGGCCGGGCCGTGCATCTTCGGCTTCACGATGTAGATGCTGCCCATGCGCGAGTTGCGGATGCCGCTGGTGGCGCTCTGGCGCTTGAGGTCGATGATGGCGATGGTGGTGGTCACCACCGCGTCCAGGATGCCCTCGGGAATTTCGCGCTCCTGGCCATCGGCGTCGCGATAGAGGATGGCCGGGTTGGTCATCAGGTGGCCGACGTTGCGCACGAACAGCAGCGAGCGGCCGTGGCGGCGCACCGGCTGGCCCACCGCGTGGCCGTCGCCACCGTCGGCGCCGAAGCCGCCGATGTAGTCGCGGTCCGGATTCAGCTTGCGGGTGAAGGTCTGGTCGCCCTTGGTCACGGCCTCGGCCAGGGTGCCCTGCATGATGCCGAGCCAGTTGGCGTAGGCCTGCACCTTGTCTTCGGCGTCGACGGCGGCAATCGAATCCTCCAGGTCGAGGATGGTCGACAGCGCCGCTTCCAGCTCGACATCGCAGATGCCGGCCGCGTCGGTCTTGCCGATCGCCGTGCTGCGGTCGATGCGGATGTCGATGTGGATGCCGTTGTGCTTGAGCAGCAGCGCCGTCGGCGCCGACCAGTCACCCTGGTAGCCGACGAACTGCACCGGGCTCGCCAGGCCGACCTGGCGGCCATCCTGCAGCGTCGCCCGCAGCTTGCCGCCGATCACGGCGTAGCTGGCGACGTCGCTGTGCGAGGCGCCGGCCAGTGCTACCGTGCTGTCCAGGAAGCGGCGCACGAAGGCGATCACGCGCGCCCCGCGCACCGGGTTGTAGCCCTTGCCGCGCTCGGCGCCGCCGGTCTCGGGGATGGCATCGGTGCCGTACAGCGCGTCGTAGAGCGAGCCCCAGCGCGCGTTGGCGGCGTTCAGGGCATAGCGCGCGTTCAGGATCGGCACC
>NZ_DAOKZG010000063.1:0-14211 GCF_035325765.1 Ottowia sp. | reverse complement strand
GCGGCGTTGCAGTTCTTGCCAAGGCCGCCGGCATTGGCTGCGAACCGCGCCTTGCTGCAAACCTTTTTCTGGCTTTTATAAGTGCCTGATGGCGTGAAACACTGCACCAGCCATGCGTCATGTCGATTGCCGCGGCACCCAGACCTGCCCCGTCATCAGGCGCCGCGCGCTGCGACTGACGCTGACGCGGGCGATGCGCCAGCCCGCGGGCGTTTCGTCGCGCACCGCTTCGGCCTCGACCGCGATGCGCCCCGAGGGATGGCCCATGCGCAGCGCGCCGCCCCGCGCCCCGGCGCAGTCCGCGACCAGGGTTCCGGGCAGCGCCGCAGCCGCTGCCAGAGCGATCGCACCCGTGCCCGGCAGCGCATGGTGAAACGGCCCCATCGACAGCATGCGCACCAGCAGGTCGATTTCTTCAGCGACCACCGCCCGGCCGTCGCTGGCCGCGTAGCCGACCGGCGCCGCCACCAGCGCCAGCTTGGGCGTGGCCGGGCGCTCGCGCGTGGCCTGCGGCGCGTCGCGGGCCAGGCCCATGGCGACGGCGGCCTGGGCGCGCACGGCCTCGCAGCGCGCCAGCAGGCCGACATCCGGGTTCAGGGCCTGCGGCAATTCGACCCCTGCCAGGCCAAGCGCGGAGGCCGCCACGATGGCGGTTGGATTGCCGGCGTTGATCAGGGTGGCCTCGACCGGACCGAGGCCAGGCACCCGCAGCAGGTCGCGCACGCGCCCGGTCGGCAGCAGCGGGCGCGCGCCGCCCGCCGGATCGAGGAAGTCGAGCCGGATCTCGGCGCCGCCGAAGGCGACGCCATCGAGCCGGGACTTCCCGGTCTCCAGCACCTGCCCGCCGCGCATCGGCACATGGGCGATGATGCGCTCGCCCAGATTGGCCTGCCAGATGCGCACCTGTGCGATGCCATCGGCCGGCGCATCCTCCAACATCCCCTGCTGCAGGGCGAACGGGCCCACCGCCGCGGCGAGGTTGCCGCAGGAGCCGGACCAGTCGATCAGCGGCTGCTCGATCGCCACCGCGCCGAACAGGTAGTCGACGTCGCAGCCGGGCTGGCGCGAGCGCTGCACCAGCACCACCTTGCTGGTGCTCGAGGTCGCGCCGCCGACGCCATCGATCTGGCGCCCGTAGGGATCCGGGCTGCCGATGGCGCGCAGCAGCAGCGCGTCGCGCGCGGCCGATTCGGCCGGCAGGTCGCCGGTCCGGAAGAACAGGCCCTTGCTGGTGCCGCCGCGCATCCAGGTGGCCGGCAGCGCCAACACCTCCTCAGCCGGCATAGCGCTGCTCCAGCGCGTCCCAGGCCGGCTTGCCGACCAGGCGCTGGCGTTCGGCAAACGGCGCCACCAGCATCGGGTCCTCGGCCAGCTCGCCATGCTGCCTGAGCTGCGACAGCGCCCGCGTCATGCCCGCCAGCGCCGCCTGCAGCGCCGCGTTGGCGTAGAGCACGAAGCCGTAGCCCAGCGCCGCCAGCTCCGCCTGCGCCAGCACGGGAGTCTTGCCGCCCAGCACCAGGTTCATCACCAACGGGGACGCCAGACGACTTGGCAGCGCGCGCACGTCGGCCGCCTCGGTCAGGGCCTCGACGAACAGCAGGTCGGCGCCGGCCTCGGCGTAGCGCTGCGCGCGCTCCAGGGCATCGGCCACGCCATGCACGGCGGCGGCGTCGGTGCGCGCCAGCACCAGCAGGCCGCTGTCGGCCCGCGCGTCCACCGCGGCCCTGATCTTGCCGACCATCTCGCTCGTCTCGATCACGGCCTTGCCCTCGAAATGGCCGCAGCGCTTGGGACTGGCCTGGTCCTCGAGCTGGATGCAGTCGGCGCCGGCGCGCTCGAGCCGGCGCACCGCGTGGTAGACGTTGAGTGCGTTGCCGAAGCCGGTATCGGCATCGACCACCAGCGGCAGTTGCACGGCGTCGCGGATGCGCTGCGTGTGCTCGACGATCTCCGCCAGTCCCATGAAGCCCTGGTCCGGCAAGCCCAGGCTCATGTTGGTGACGCCGGCGCCGGTGACGTAGACGGCCTCGAAGCCCAGGTCCTCGATCAGGCGCGCCGACAGGGCGTTGAAGGCGCCGGGCAGCAGCGTGGCGCGCCGCGCGTCAGCCAGTCGCCGGAGGGTTTTGCGAGAATCGTTCGCAGTCATGGTGCTTCTCCGAAGCAATGATGCTAACCGGCGGAGAGACACGAGGAACCCCCGCATGCGCATTCTCCTGGCGGAAGACGAGCCCGAGCTGGCCAGCTGGCTGGCGCGCGCGCTGGAACGCAGCGGCCTGCTGGTGGACTGGGTCTCCGACGGGCGCGACGTGCTGCCCAGCCTGGCCGAAGGCTGCCACGACGCGCTGGTGCTCGACCTCGGCCTGCCGGGCCTGGACGGCCACCAGGTGCTGGCCACGCTGCGCGCCACCGACGCGCGGCTGCCGGTGCTGATCCTGACCGCGCGCGATTCGCTGATGGAACGCGTCGACACCCTGAACCAGGGCGCCGACGACTTCCTGGCCAAGCCGTTCGACCTGGCGGAACTGGAGGCGCGGCTGCACGCCCTGGTGCGGCGCGCGCGCGGCAGCGCGCACTGGGGCCAGAGCTGCGGGCCGCTGGCCTGGGACCCGGCCACGCGCGCCTTCACCCTGGGCGGCGAACCCTTGTCGCTGACGCCGCGCGAGCACGCCCTGCTGCGCGTCCTGGTGCAGCACGTGGGCAAGCCGTTGTCGAAGCTGGAAATCCTCGAGCGCGTGGTGCCCGACGCGCGCGACGTGCGCCCGGACGCCATCGAGGTGCTGGTGCACCGCTTGCGCAAGCGCCTGGCCGGAAGTGGCGTGCGCATTGTCACGCTGCGCGGCCTGGGCTACGTGCTCGAGGCCGACGCATGAGGCTGGCCTGGTCGCGAGCCAGCCTGCGGCGCACGCTGCTGCTGGCACTGGCCAGCGGCCTGCTGCTGGCCTCGGGACTCGGCCTCTGGAGCGCCTGGGACACCGCCCGCGACGCCGCCAACGCCGCCTACGACCGCTCGCTGGCTGGCGCCATCAAGGCCATCGATGCCAACATTTCCACGGCCAGCGGCGGCCTGGGAGTGGAGCTGCCCTACGCCCTGCTCGAATTCTTCCAGCTCACGGCCAGCGGCCCGGTGTTCTTTCGCGTCGCCACGGAGGACGGCCTGGTTGAAATCGGCAACACCGACCTGCCGCCGCCCGAAACCGGCCTGGTCGACGGCCAGCCGCGCTTTCGCGACGCCAGCTACCTTGGCGAACCGGTGCGCCTGGGTTCCTATGCACGCCGGCTCGACCCACCCCCCAGCGGCCACGCGGGCGGCACCCGGGTGGTGATCCAGGTGGCCGAAACCCTCACGTCACGCCAGCACTTCACGCGCGCCCTGCTGCTCGAGGCCGGGGCGCGCAACGCCCTGCTGGTGGCGCTGGCGCTGGCGCTGATGGCGCTCGCCACCGGCTGGGCCCTGCGACCGCTGGCCCGCTTGTCGCAAGAGGTGCGCCAGCGTGCGCCCGACGATCTGACGCCCATCCCGGTGGCACGGGTGCCCACCGAAGTGCGACCGCTGGTGGAGGCCATGAACCACCACATGGCGCGCCATCAGCAGGCCAGCGCGGCCCAGCGGCGTTTCGTCGACGATGCGTCGCACCAGTTGCGCACGCCGCTGGCCACGCTGACCACCCAGGTCGACTACGCCCTGCGCGACAGCGCGCCCGGACCCGCGCGCGAAACCCTGCAGGCCATCCACCACCAGCTCGGCCACGCCACGCGACAGGTCAACCAGATGCTGGCGCTGGCGCGCGCCGACGCCACCGAATTGCAGCCGCAGCCGGTCGAGCTGGTGGCACTGGCGCGCGAACTCACGCGCGACGCCTGGCCCCAGGCGCGCGCGGCCGGCATCGACCTCGGCTTCGAGGCGCCCGAAACCCCCTTGCCCACCATGGGCCACGCGGCATTGCTGCGCGAGGCGCTGGGCAACCTGTTGCACAACGCGCTGCGCTACACCCCGGCAGGCGGCCACGTCACGGTCCAGCTCGCGCGCGAGGGCGACAGCGCACGGCTGAGCGTGCTTGACGACGGACCCGGCCTGGCGCCTGACGAACTGGGCCGCGTCGGCGAGCGCTTCTTTCGCGGTCGCCACGCGCGCCCCGGCGGCACCGGTCTGGGACTGGCCATCGCGCGTGCCGTGGCGCAGCGCCACCACGGCACGCTGGAGCTGCAGCCGCGGCCCGGCGGCCGCGGCCTGACAGCCAGCCTGCGCTTGCCACGAGGCCCTTCCGGGCCCGAAAAAGACGGAAAACCAAGGGTTTTCCCGGATCAATCCGACCCGGTTTGAAAGGTGTTTGAAAGTTCCCCGTGGGTACAGTCACTTTCAGGCCCCGCCCTGCTCCGCGCGCCAGCGCCACATTTCGGGTTTCGGCCGAGACATCACGACAAGGAACCACAACCATGAGACTCAAGCTTCCCCTCGCCACCCTCGCCTTCGCCCTCGGCTTCGGATTGGCCCAGGCCGCGCCGCTGGACAAGACCGAATGCATCGCGCCCGCCAAGCCCGGTGGCGGCTTCGACCTGACCTGCAAGCTGGCGCAGGCGGGCCTGCTGGAAGGCAAGTTCATCGACACCCCGATGCGCGTGGCCTACATGCCCGGCGGCATCGGCGCCGTCGCCTACAACGCCATCGTGGCGCAGCGCCCGGCCGAGGACAACACCATTGTCGCCTTCTCGGGCGGCTCGCTGCTCAACCTGGCGCAGGGCAAGTTCGGCCGCTACAACGAGAACGAGGTGCGCTGGCTGGCTGGCGTCGGCACCGACTACGGCGCCATCATGGTGGCCGAGAACTCGCCCCTCAAATCGCTCAAGGACCTGGCCGAGGCCATCAGGCAGGACCCGCGCAAGGTGGTGTTCGGTGCCGGCGGCACCGTGGGCAGCCAGGACTGGATGAAGGCCGCGCTCACGGCCAAGGCCGCGGGCCTGGACCCGAAGGCCATGCGCTTCGTCGCCTTCGAGGGCGGTGGCGAGGGCCTGACGGCGCTGCAGGGCGGCCACATCCAGGTGCTCTCGGGCGACGCCTCCGAGGCCGAGGAGCACATCAAGGCCGGCGCCAAGATCCGCGTCATTGCCGTGCTGTCGGACCAGCGACTGGAAGGCGGCCTGGCCGACGTGCCGACCGCCAAGGAACAGGGCATGGATATCCAATGGCCGATCATTCGCGGCTTCTACATGGGGCCCAAGGTGAGCGACGCCGATTTCAAGGTCTGGGTCGACACCTTCGACAAGATGATGGCCACGCCCGAATTCGCCAAGCTGCGCGCCGAGCGCAGCCTCTACCCCTTCTCCAAGACCGGCGCCGAACTGGATGCCTACGTGAAGAAGCAGGTCGAGGCATATCGCAAGATTGCAGCCGAGGTCGGCCTGAAAGTCGCGAAGTGACGGCCCGGCCCCCAGGGACACGACCATGAGCGATCGCATCCTCGGCGCCGCGTGCGTGATCGTCGGCGCCGGCATGGCCTGGGCCGCGCGCGACTACGTGGCGCCCATCTCCTACGAACCGGTCGGGCCACGCGCCTTCCCGCTGCTGCTGGCAATCCTGCTGGCCGCCGGGGGGCTCTGGCTGATCGTCAAGCCGGGCGACGACGGGCCATGGCTGCGCAAGGTGCCGCTGGGGCCACTGGCCTTTGCCATCGCCGCGGTGTTCGTCTACGCCTTCCTGTTCCAGTGGCTGGGCTTCACCCTGGCGACGGTGGTGATGGCGCTGCCGATCGGCATGGCCTTTGGCGGCAACTGGAAGCAGTCGCTGGCCGGCGGCATCGGCCTGGGCCTGCTGCTGTTCCTGGCCTTCGACAAGCTGCTCGACGTGGTGTTGCCGTCCGGCCTGCTGGCCTTCATCCTGGGAGGGCGCTGAGCCATGGAAACCTTCGAGTTCCTGATGTCGGGCTTCGGCGTCGCGCTGGCGCCGACCAACCTGATGATGGCCGCCATCGGCGCCCTCATCGGTACCATCGTCGGCATGCTGCCCGGCCTGGGCCCGATCAACGGCGTCGCCATCCTGATGCCGCTGGCCTTCGCGCTCAAGCTGCCGCCCGAGACCGCGCTGATCCTGCTGGCCGCGGTCTACCTGGGCTGTGAATTCGGCGGCCGCATCTCGTCCATCCTGCTGAACGTGCCGGGCGATGCCGGCGCCATCATGACGGCGCTGGACGGCTACCCGATGGCCAAGCAGGGCATGGGCGGCGTCGCGTTGTCGATCTCGGCCTGGTCGTCCTTCATCGGCTCGATCCTGGCGAGCCTGGGCTTCGTGCTGTTCGCGCCGCTGCTGGCACGCTGGGCACTGGCCTTCGGCCCGGCCGAGTATTTCGCGCTGATGTGCTTTGCCTTTGCCTGCCTCACGGGCCTGATGGGCGACCAGCCGATGAAGGCGGCGCTGGCGGCCGTGATCGGCCTGGCCCTGGCCACCGTCGGGGTCGATGCCAACTCCGGCGTCTACCGTTTCACCGGCGACAGCGTGCACCTGGCCGATGGCATCCAGTTCATCGTGGTGGTGATCGGCCTGTTCTCGATCAGCGAGATCCTGCTGATGCTGGAGCAGCACCACAGCGTCGGCGGCATCATCCGCGAGACCGGGCGCGCGCTGTTCAACCTGAAGGAACTCGCCCGCACCTGGTGGACCACGCTGCGCTCGGCGCTGGTCGGCTTCGTCGTCGGCGTGCTGCCGGGCGCCGGCGCCACCATCGCCAGCGCCATGACCTACGGCATGGAAAAGCAGATCGCCGGCGACAATGGCAACTTCGGCGAGGGCGATATCCGCGGCGTGGCGGCGCCCGAGGCCGCCAACAACGCCTCGGCCATCGGCTCCTTCGTGCCGATGCTGACGCTGGGCGTGCCCGGCTCCGGCACGACGGCGGTGATGATGGGGGCGCTGGCGCTCTACAACATCACGCCGGGCCCGGCCCTGTTCACGCAGAACGCCGGCCTGGTCTGGGGCCTGATCGCCTCGCTGTTCATCGCCAGCGCGATCCTGCTGATCATCAACATCCCGCTGGTCGGCGTGTTCACGCGCCTGCTGCAGACGCCCAACTGGCTGCTCGTGCCCGGCATCCTGGCGGTGAGCGCGGTCGGCGTGTATTCGGTCCACGCCACCACCTTCGATCTGATGATGATGGCGGCGTTCGGCGTCGCCGGCTACCTGCTGCGCAAGCAGGGCGTGCCGATGGCGCCGCTGATCCTGGGCTTCGTGCTCGGCGACATGATGGAGCAGAACCTGCGCCGCGCGCTGTCGATCAGCGATGGCGAGGTCGGCATCCTGTTCGAGAGCCCGATCGCCATCGTCCTGTGGGTGCTGTCGGTGCTGATGATCGTGCTGCCGCCCATGCTGCGCATGCGCCGGCGCCGGCGCGCAGGAGCCTGAGCAGGACGCATGGGGAATGACCTCGCTGCGCTTCCATGACGCAGGGGTCATTCATCATGCCGGCGCGGGCCGGCGCTCTCGCACCGTGGCGGATCACGCGGCGGCGCGCTACCGCTTGCCGCGGCTGCCGCCCGCCTTCTTGCCGGTCGCCTTGCGCACCGCCTGCCGGAGGGTGTCGATCGGGGAGGCGCGTCCGGCGCCGCGCTCCGCTTCGCGTTCGCGGCGCGCGGCGCGCCGGGTCGACAGGCGCGTGGGCCGGCCGGCGTCGTCCGGCGCCACCACGCCCTTGTCGCGCAGCGCCCGCGCCAGCGGGTCGCCGGCCTCGTGCACCAGGCGAAAGTCGATCTTGCGCGCGTCCAGGTCGACCCGGCTGACCTGCACGCGCACGCGCGTGCCGATGCTGTAGCGAATCCCGGTGCGCTCGCCGCGCAGCTCCTGGCGGATCTCGTCGAAGCGGAAATACTCGCCGCCCAGCTCGGTGATGTGCACCAGGCCCTCGACGTGCAGTTCGTCGAGCGTCACGAACAGGCCGAAGCTGGTCGCCGCGCTCACCGTGCCGCCGTACTCTTCGCCCAGGTGCTCCTTCATGTACTTGCACTTGAGCCAGGCCTCGACGTCGCGGCTGGCCTCGTCGGCCCGGCGCTCGTTGGCGCTGCAGTGGATGCCCGCGGCTTCCCAGCCCAGCATCTCGGCCGTCAGCCGCCGCGCCTGATCGGGTCGTCCCTGCTCGCGCTGCGCGCGATCGTGCTGCAGGCGCCGCGCCAGCTTCTCGTGCGCCTCGCCCGGCGTCGGCAGCGCCGGCAGCTGGTACCTGCGGCCGGCCAGCATGGCCTTGATGACGCGGTGCACCAGCAGGTCCGGGTAGCGCCGGATCGGACTGGTGAAATGCGCATAGGCTTCGTAGGCGAGGCCGAAGTGCCCGCTGTTGATGGGCGTGTAGATGGCCTGGCTCATCGAGCGCAGCAGCATCATGTGAACCTGCTCAGCGTCCGGGCGCTCCTGCGTGGCCTGGGCGATCTGCTGGAATTCGCGCGGCGTCGGCTCGTCGCCCAGGCCGAGGCCCAGGCCGAGCGCCTTGAGGTAGGCGCGCAGCAGTTCCAGCTTCTCCGGCGTCGGGCCCTCGTGCACGCGGTACAGCGCCGCCTGCTTGCCCTGGCCGACGAAGTCGGCGGCGCAGACGTTGGCCGCCAGCATGCATTCCTCGATCAGGCGGTGCGCATCGGTGCGCTCGCGCGGCACGATCTTCTCGATGTGCCCGGCGTCGTCGCACACGATCTGGGTCTCGGTGGTATCGAAGTCGACCGCGCCGCGCTGCGCGCGCGCCTGCAGCAGGGCGCGGAACACCTCGTTGAGGTGCAGCAGGTCGGCCACGCGCGCCGCCTGCCGGCTGGCCTCGGGGCCGCGCGTGTTGCCCAGGATGGCCGCCACCTCGGTGTAGGTCAGGCGCGCGTGGCTGCGCATCACCGCCGGATAGAACTGGTAGGCCTGGATCTCGCCGGCGTGGTCGACCAGCATGTCGCACACCAGGCACAGGCGATCGACCTCGGGGTTGAGCGAGCACAGGCCGTTGCTCAGCTTTTCCGGCAGCATCGGCAGCACGCGGCGCGGGAAGTAGACGCTGGTGGCGCGTTCGTAGGCGTCGGTGTCGATGGCGCTGCCGGTCTTGACGTAATGGCTGACGTCGGCGATCGCCACCAGCAGGCGCCAGCCGTTGGGCCGCTTGCCGCGGCCCTTCACCACCGCTGGCTCGCAGTACACGGCATCATCGAAATCGCGCGCGTCCTCGCCGTCGATGGTGACCAGCGGCAGGTCCGTCAGGTCGACCCGGCCGGCCCGGTCCGGCGCGCGCACCCCATCCGGCAGTGCCCGCGCCTCGGCCAGGCAGGCCTCGGAAAACGCGTGCGGCACGCCGTACTTGCGCACCGCGATCTCGATCTCCATGCCCGGGTCGTCGATCTCGCCCAGCACTTCCCGGACGCGGCCCACCGGCTGGCCGTAGAGCGCCGGCGGCTCGGTCAGTTCGACCACCACCACCTGGCCGGTGCGCGCGGTGCCGATCGCGGTCTTGGGGATCAGCACGTCCTGGCCATAGCGCCGGTCTTCCGGCGCCACCAGCCACAGCCCGCCCTCGTGCAGCAGGCGGCCGATGATCGGCTGCGACGAACGCTGGACGATCTCCAGCACCCGGCCCTCGGGCCGGCCACGCCGGTCGTGGCGCACCACGCGCACCTTGACGCGGTCGCGGTGCAGCACCGCGCGCATCTCGCCCGGCGGCAGGTAGATGTCCGGCTCGCCGTCGTCGCGCAGCACGAAACCGTGGCCGTCGCGGTGGCCCTGGACCGTCCCCTCGATTTCTTCGAGCAGGCTGTTGATTGCAGTTGAATTTTTGATTTAGAATCTCCGTTTCCTGATGCCCAGGTGGCGGAATTGGTAGACGCACTAGTTTCAGGTACTAGCGGGTAACTCCGTGGAGGTTCGAGTCCTCTCCTGGGCACCAAAACAAGACGCGGCGGACTGGAACATACCAGACCCATCGCGCGCTGGAGCCACCTTCGGGTGGCTCTTTTTTTGCCCGCGCGGCGCCGGGCCGGAGCGCCGCGCGTCATGACAGCCGAAGTCAGCGCCGGATGCCAAAGGCCCCCAGCATCTGCTCGGTCTGGCGCGTCATCTGCTCCTGCATCTGCAGGAACAGCGTCTTCGACTGCTCCAGATAATCGCCCATCACGCCCTGCATCATCGGCGACTGCAGGCGCATGAACTGGGCCCACATCTCGGGCGTGAACCCCTGCGACTGCTCGGCCAGCCGCGCCTGGATGTCGAGGAACGCCTGGATGTTCTTCTCCAGGTACGAGCCCATGAAGCCCTGCATCGCATGGCCATAGAAGCGGATGATCTCGGCCAGCACCGTCTCCGTGAACATCGGTGCGCCGCCGGCCTCCTCCTCCAGGATGATCTGCAGCAGGATGCTGCGCGTCAGGTCCTCGCCGCTGCGCGCATCGTGCACGGCGAATGCGGTGCGCGACATGACCAGTTCGCGTACCTGCGCCAGCGTGATGTAGGACGAGGAACTGGTGTCGTACAGGCGCCGGTTGGGGTATTTCTTGATGACCCGCACCGGATGCGCACCGGTGGAAGGCGCCTGTACCCCGGACCGGGCGGCTGCGGTTGGCTTGCGATCACGTCCCATGACGCACTGACTCCCTGGCTGAAGCGGGTCGCGAAAGCCTCGCGTGGCCACGCGGGCTTCGCCTGAGCGCAGCTTGCCGCGGTCCGCACCTGCAGGCAGCAGGCCGCGCCGGGATCAGCCCGAGCACGCGGCCTTGCATGTCATGGTGGGTCGTGCGGGATTCGAACCCACGACCAACGGATTAAAAGTCCGCTGCTCTACCAGCTGAGCTAACGACCCGGGCACGTCATGATCCGGCAGCCCGATGCTGCGGTCGACCAACCGCGCGGCACAGGATCTGGTGGGGGCGCAGGGACTCGAACCCTGGACCAATTGATTAAGAGTCAACTGCTCTACCAGCTGAGCTACACCCCCGTATCCCGTGCCGCAGCGCGATTCATCGCCGCCAGCAAGGCGCTTCGTCAAAACTGCACGAAGCCTCTAATTATAGGACAACGCCGGGCAGCCCTCATGCCACGCCGACGCGCGTTCCGCATCCCGCCGCTGGCGGCCTCTGGCCGGCCAGTGCCGACAGCACCCAGCCGGCCGCGCAGAAGCCGAAGCTCGCGGTGACGGCAACGCTCGACCCATAGCCATGGCAGCTCAGCGAGCCATCGAGTTCGGCCGGTGCGTCGCACGCCTCGGGCAGGTGTACCGGCTCACGGCTGAACACGCAGGCCACCCCGATCGGACGCCCATTCCCCGGAGCGCCGGCGTGGCGGCGCAGCTTCTGGCGCAGCCGCGCCAGCAGCGGATCATGCGTCACCGCGGCCAGGTCGGCGACTTCGACCTGCTCGGCGCGCTGCTTGCCGCCGGCCGCGCCAACCGTGATGAAATGCACCGGATCCGCCTGCCGGCGCGCCCAGGTCGCCATGGCCAGCTTGGCGCTCACCTGGTCGCAGGCATCGATCACCGCATCCACCGGACCGGACAGCACGCCAGGCCAGTTCCCGGCATCGACAAAGGCATCCACCGCAGCCACCATGCAGCCGGGATGGATCTGGGCAATGCGCTCGCGCATGGCCTCGACCTTGGCCTGGCCGAGGGTGGCGGTGAGCGCATGCACCTGGCGATTCACGTTGGACTCGGCCACGTGGTCCAGGTCGACCAGCGTCAGACGCCCCACCCCGCTGCGCGCCAGCGCTTCCGCCGCCCACGAACCGACGCCGCCAATCCCCACCACCGCCACGTGCGCGGCACGGATGCGGCCGGCACCCGCCGCTCCGTACAGCCGCGCCAGCGCACCGAAGCGGCGTGCCTCGTCGGCTCCGGTCGGTGCCTCCGTCATGCCTGCCGCTCCAGCCGCCAGGCCTGGTAGCGCAGCGCTGCCACGGCGCCCCCGATGATGCTGGCCACGGCGCTGAAGCTGGTCAGGCTCAGGTTGGAGATGCCGCTCAGGCCCTGGCCGATGGTGCAGCCCAGCGCGGTCACGCCGCCAAAGCCCATCAGGGCCGCGCCGGCCAGGTGATTCGCCAGGTCCTCCGTGGTGCGAAAGCCTTCCCAGCGAAAGCTGCGCGTCGCCAGCGCGTGCAGGAAGGCGCCCACCACCACCCCCGCGACCGAAACCGCGGCAATGCCCAGGTGGCGGTTCTGGTCGCTGAAGAACATGATCCAGTCGATCGCGTAGGCCAGCGGCGCCGTGAAGGTGAGCGCCTCGATGCGGCCGGTGCGCGAGCCCAGGTAGCTGGCTTCCAGCGTGAGCGGATGCTCATCGATGAAACCGAGCCAGCCGCTGACCCACCACATGGCGACGATGGTGGCGCCGACGCCCAGCCCCGCCAGCAGGTTGTTGCGACGCCGGAAGCCGCGGCCCAGCAACGCCCACAGGGTCAGCGCCCCGCCCACCAGCAGTGCCGGCACCAGCAGCGCCAGGCTGTCGGACCAGCCCAGCGTGCTGGCCGCCAGGTGGCCCAGGGTGGCCGGCCCCGCGAACGCCACGTAGACCTGGTCCACCGTGCGATCGCGCAGCACCGCGGTCAGGCCGCGCAGGCTGACGTAGGCCGACAGCGCCATCACCAGGAACACCACCAGCGCCTTCAGGTTGCCCGCGCCCATGCGCACCAGGTTCTTGCTGCCGCACCCCGAGGACAGCACCATGCCGATGCCGAACAGGCCGCCGCCCACGATCGACGACAGCCACATCCAGCGCGCGTCCGCATACACCGAGTCGGCCGGGCGGATCCAGCCGCCGGCACCCAGCAGTGCGAAGCCCAGCACCGCCACGCCGGCCGCCAGCGCCCATTGACGTAGGCGTGTCCAGTCCCCCATGGTGACCGCGTCGGCCACCGCGCCCATGGTGCAGAAGCCGGTGCGCTGCACGATGGCGCCGAAGATGGCGGACACCGCGAACGTCGCCCACAGCACGGCGGTGGTCAGCAGGGCGACGTCGGACTCCGTCGGCATGGATGCGAATTCTATTGAACCCAAAAACGGCAGTTGGACGCGTTCGTCCGACAGGTGGAGGTGATCGAAGCAGCGGAAGTCAAGGTTCATGCGGATCTCGTGAAGAAGGCAAGCGGTCAACTGCCGTTGTTGGGTTGATCCACCCTTCGGCCCGCAGCGCACCCGCGTTCACTACACGTTTGAGAGCAGCCACGACAAGGCCACGGCGCTTGCTCGCCGAATTCGCGCCTTGCCGGGGCCGCGCCTGGCGACCGCGCGACGCGGACGCGAGAGCTAGAATTGACAGTTTTGCAGGCGGCGGCGCCAACGGCGCGCGCACCGCCGCGACCCGCCCAGCCAACCATGTCCGACCAGCCCACCCAGGAGCGCCTCGCCGCGCTGTCCAAGTCCTTCGAACCTGCCGCCATCGAAGCCCGCTGGGGCCCGGAATGGGAACGCCGCGGCCTCGGGCGCGCCGGCTGGCGCGGCACCGGCCGCCCCGACGCCGAGGCTGCCGCGCGCGGCGAGAACTTCGCCATCCAGCTGCCGCCGCCCAACGTCACCGGCACGCTGCACATGGGGCACGCGTTCAACCAGACCATCATGGACAGCCTGACGCGCTATCACCGCATGCGCGGCTTCAACACGCTCTGGCTGCCGGGCACCGACCACGCCGGCATCGCGACCCAGATCGTGGTCGAGCGCCAGCTGCAGGAGCAGGGCCGCAGCCGCCACGAGCTGGGCCGCAAGAATTTCGTCGCGCGCGTGTGGGAGTGGAAGCAGCAGTCCGGCGACACCATCACGCGCCAGATGCGCCGCATGGGCGACAGCGTGGACTGGAGCCGCGAGTACTTCACCATGGACGACAGGCTGTCGAAGGTCGTGACCGAGACCTTCGTGCGACTCTACGAGCAGGGCCTGATCTACCGCGGCAAGCGGCTGGTGAACTGGGACCCGGAACTCAAGAGCGCGGTGAGCGACCTGGAGGTCGAGAGCGAGGAGGAAGACGGCTTCCTCTGGCACATCGCCTACCCGCTCGCCGATGGCAGCGGCGAGCGCCTGGTGGTGGCCACGACACGCCCCGAGACCATGTTGGGGGACGTCGCCGTGATGGTGCATCCCGAGGACGAGCGCTACCAGCGCTTCATCGGCCAGGCCGTGACGCTGCCGCTGGTCGGGCGCGCGATCCCGGTCATCGCCGACGACTACGTGGATCGCGAATTCGGCACCGGCGTGGTCAAGGTCACGCCCGCGCACGACGCCAACGACTACG
>NZ_DAOKZG010000062.1:0-14340 GCF_035325765.1 Ottowia sp. | reverse complement strand
TGGTGCTGCGCTTGAGCGCCGGGTCGATCGAGCCCAGGCGCACGTTCAGCCCGGCCATGCGGAACACGTCCATCAGTCGCTTCAGGCTCGCCAGGTAGAAGCTGCTGAGCGCGCCATTGCGCGGCACGATCATCAGGTTGTGCGCCTCGGGGCAGATCTTCTCGATTGCCGCCTGCGCTGCCTGCACCGCCAGCGGCAGCGTGTCGGGCGAGAGATTGTGCCAACCGTCCGGATTCAGGTTGGTGCCCACCGGCGCCAGCTTGAAGCCTGCGTTGCGGATCGCGACGCCGCAGTACAGCGGTGGCGTGTGCTCCATCCATTCGAGCCGAAACCAGCGCTCGATCACGGGCGTGGCGTCAAGCAGGCGTTGCTCGAGTTCGTTGACAGGCCCCTTGAGGGCGGTGATCAGGTGGGGGACCATGGTGCGGCGGCGTCGACGTCGTCTGCGAAAGGCACAGTTTAGTGCAGTGTTGCACGGCCCTGGCCCGCTGGTGGCGCGCCGCGCGTTGCCGTCCGCGCGCAACCCGGCGCGGGCAGGGCTCGGCGCCCCCGCCCAGCCGTTGGCGGATGCTCAGCCGCGCACCTCGCCCTCGCCCAGCACCACCCATTTGAGCGAGGTCAGCCCCTCGATGCCGACCGGACCGCGCGCATGGAACTTGTCGGTGCTGATGCCGATCTCGGCGCCCAGGCCGTATTCGAAGCCGTCGGCGAAGCGCGTGCTGGCGTTGACCATGCAGCTCGCCGAATCGACCTCGCGCAGGAAGCGCTGGGCGTGGCGATGGTCGGTGGTCAGGATGGCGTCCGTGTGGTGGCTGCCGTAGCGATTGATGTGGTCGATCGCCTCGTCCAGGCCGGCCACCACCTTGATGCTGATGATGGGCGCCAGGTATTCCTCGGACCAGTCGGACTCCTGCACCGACCGCAGCAGCGCCCCGGCGCCGTCCGCCCCGAGCGCCGGCGCCAGGATGGCCGCCGCCTCGGCATCGCAGCGCATCTCCACGCCCTTGGCCGCGAACACGGCGCCGATGCGCGGCAGGAAGGCCGGCGCCACGCCGCGCGCCACCAGCAGGCTCTCGGTGGCGTTGCAGGGGCTGTATTTCTGCGTCTTGGCGTTGTCGGTCACGTGCACGGCCAGGTCGAGGTCGCAGGGATCGTCGACGTAGGTATGGCAGTTGCCGTCCAGGTGCTTGATCACCGGCACGCGAGCGTCCTGGCTGATGCGCTCGATCAGGCCGCGGCCGCCGCGCGGGATGATGACGTCGACGTAGTCCGGCATGGCGATCAGCTCGCCCACGGCGGCGCGGTCGATGGTGGGGACCAGCTGCACCGCCTCGCGCGGCAGGCCGGCGACTGCCAGCGCCTGCTGCACCAGCTTCGCGAGTGCCTGGTTGGAGTCGATCGCCTCGCTGCCGCCACGCAGGATGGCCGCGTTGGCGCTCTTGATCGACAGGCTGGCGGCCTCGATGGTGACGTTGGGGCGGCTCTCGTAGATCATGCCGAAGACGCCGATCGGCACCCGCATCTGGCCGACGCGGATGCCGCTGGGCTGCTGCTTCAGGCCGACCACGTCGCCGATGATGTCGGGCATCGCCGCCAGCTGTTCGCACCCGAGGGCACAGGTCTCGATCACCTGCGGCGTGAGCTTGAGGCGATCGAGCAGCGGCGCCGCGAGGCCAGCCGCCTCGGCGCGTTCCAGGTCGCGCTGGTTCGCCGCCTGCAGCGCCCCCCCCTGCTCGCGCAGCAGGCGCGCCAGCTCACGCAGGGCCCGGTTGCGCGCGGCGGCCCCCGAGCGCGCCATGACACGCGAGGCGGCGCGCGCCTGCACGCCCAGCAGGCGCATGGTTTCAGCAACGCTCACGACATTCATGCCGCAATTGTCCCAAAAAGCACCGCGCTCCTGCTGCCTTGTGCTGGAACAGTCGATCCGTGCCCACGATCAGACGAATTGCCGTTCCGTCCTTGAAGTGCCGCGAAGTCATTCCGTCATCCCTCATGCCTCAGCGCGTCAGTGCACAGGCCCCGCACAGGCCTTGCGCCAGCCGGTGCAGCGCCTGCCAGGGGTCCTGCGGCCAGCCGGCGTGCTGCAGGCCCTTCACGATGCCATCGACCTGGTGCGCGGCGTGCAGCAGGCCGGCCAACTGCACTTCGGTGAGACGCGGCAGCACGCGCTCGAACAGGCGCTCGCGCAGCCCCCAGATGCGCTGCTCGCGCAGGGCCACGGGCAGCGGCCGCCCGCGCGCCAGCGCATCCTTGACGCGCACCAGGGCGCGGATGTCTTCGGCCAGGGTGTAATGCACCAGCACCGGGGCCTCACCCTCGGCCTGCAAGCCGTCCAGCATGCGCTGCACGCGCTCGCGCCGGCCGGCCAGCACGGCCTCGGACAGCTTGAACACGTCGTAGCGCGCGACGTTGAGCACGGCCGCCTCGACCTGCTCGAAACTCAGTTCCCCGGCTGCATGCAGCAGGCCGAGCTTGACGATCTCCTGGTGCGCCGCCAGCAGGTTGCCCTCGACTCGGTCGGCAAAGAACTGCAACGTGCGCTGCCCGGCCTCGCCGGCCTCGACGCGCTGCCCCTGGGCCGCCAGGCGCTGGGCGATCCAGGCCGGCAGCTGGCCACGCTCGACGCGCTCGATCGGCACCGACACCCCGGCGCCCTCCAGCGCGCCGAACCAGGCTGCGGCACGCGTCGCCTTGTCCAGACGCGGCAGCAGCACGAGCGTGAGCGTGGCCTCGTTGCCCACAGCGTCCTGCGCGATCTGCTGCAGCGCCGCGCTGCCCTCTTTCCCCGGCTTGCCCGACGGAATGCGGATCTCGACGATCTGCCGCTCGGCGAACAGGCTCAGGCTGCCCGCGGCCGCCAGCACTGCGCTCCAGTCGAAATGCGCGCCCGCGACCGTGTGCACGCTGCGCTCGCCATAGCCCTGCGCCGCCGCCGCGGCCCGAATCGCGTCACCCGCCTCCTGCACCAGCAGCGCCTCGTCGCCATGCACCACGTACAACGACCGCAGCCCCTGCTGCAGGTGGCTGGCCAGTTGCGCGGCGGCGACTTGCATGCTCAGGCAGCCCGCACCCGGGCCCGCTCCCCGAGGGAGCGGGGGCCAGAAGCGACGGCGCGGCCGGCGCATCGGCTGGGCCGCGGAGCAGGCCGAGCCAAGGCAGCCGTGGCCGGGGTCTCCCGGGCCACGGGCTGCGTCCCCCTGGGGGGAAGGCGCCGCAGGCGACTCAGGGGGGTCATGTCTTGATCGTCGCCAGTCGCCGCATCACCTGCTGCACGATGTCGCTCTGCATGTCCTGGTAGAGCATCAGCGCCTCCTGCTCCTTCGACAGCGCGGCCGATTCGGAATAGCTCTGGTCGACCTGGCGCAGGATTTCGGACTGAGCCAGCAGTTCGCGTCCCGCTGGCGTGCGCACGCGGAAGGCAAAGCGCAGGCGCAGTTGCAGCTCGCGCACCTCGCCCGTCGCCGTCAGGCTGACGACGGCGCGCTCGCGCTGCTCGCCCGCGCTCTCCAGCACGACGTCGGCATCGGCGCGGCGCGCGGCGTCCGTGATGACCTGGATGCTGCCCGTGCCCTCGAGCTGGCGGCGCAGTTCGACGCCGAGCGCAGAGCCGGCCGGCAGGGCCAGGTAGATGCTGTGGAAGCCGAAGTCGGGCGCCTGCCGCAGGGCGAAGCCGCAGCTCGCCAGCGGCAGCACGAGCGCGCTCGCGGCAAGCACCAGAACGCGGCGCGCGCAGGCCATGCGACTCAGGCCACCACCACGTTGACCAGGCGCCCCGGCACGACCACCACCTTGCGCACCGTGCCTCCCGCGCCATACCGGACGAACGCCTCGCTCGCCAGCGCGGCCTGCTCGATCGCCGGCTTGCCGGCATCGGCCGGAACGCGGATGGCGCCGCGCAGCTTGCCGTTGACCTGCAGCACCAGTTCGACCTCATCCTGGCGCAGCGCCTCGGGGTCCACCTGCGGCCAGGGGGCGTCCAGCAACTGCCCGTGCACGGCGGCAAGGCCCAGTTCCTGCCACAGCACGTGGCTGATGTGGGGCGTCACCGGATAGAGCACGCGCAGCAGGATGGAGAAGCCCTCGGCCAGCACCGCCTGGTCGCCCGCCGCGTCCCCGGGCCTGAAGGCTTCCAGCGCGTTGAGCATCTTCATCGCACCGGAGACCACGGTGTTGTATTGCAGCCGGCCGTAGTCGTGGTCGACCTGGCCCAGCACGGTGTGGATCTCGTGGCGCAGCGCGCGCGCCGGCGCCCCCAGCCCGAGCGCCTGGCCGGCGGCCCCGTGCACGCGCTCGGCGCTGCCTGCCAGGTCGGCCTGGCCCTGCAGGCGCCGGCCGAAGTTCCAGACCCGGCGCAGGAAGCGGAAGCTCCCCTCCACCGCCGCGTCGTTCCACTCCAGCGTCAGCTCGGGCGGCGAGGTGAACATGGTGTAGAGGCGCGCCGTGTCGGCACCGTAGCGGTCGATCAGGTCCTGCGGGTCGACGCCGTTGTTCTTCGACTTGGACATGGTGCCCACGCCCTCGTAGTCGATCGGCGTGCCCGGCGGCAGGCGGCCGTCGCTGCTGTCGGCGGCGTTCTTCAGGCGCGCGCCCGTGACCTTGCCGTCGGCGTCCAGCACCGGCTCCACGTCCTGTGGCCAGAAGTAGTCCTTGCCGCCCTTGCTGCCGCGACGGCTGTAGATGTGGTTCAGCACCATGCCCTGCGTCAGCAGGCGGGTGAAGGGCTCGTCCACCCGCACCAGCCCGAGGTCGCGCATCACCTTGGTCCAGAAGCGTGCGTAGAGCAGGTGCAGGATGGCGTGCTCGATGCCGCCGATGTACTGGTCCATCGGCATCCAGTACTGCGTGCCGCCGGCCACCATGGCGTCCGCATTCGTCGGGTCGCAGTAGCGCATGAAGTACCAGGACGAGTCCACGAAGGTGTCCATGGTGTCGGTCTCGCGCCGCGCCGGCTGGCCGCAGCAGGGGCAATCGACCTTCAGGAAGGCCTCGCACTTGCCCAGCGGGTTGCCGCTGCCATCCGGCACCAGGCCCTCGGGCAGCACCACCGGCAGGTCCTTCTCGGGCACCGGCACGGCACCGCAGGCATCGCAGTGGATGATCGGAATCGGCGTGCCCCAGTAGCGCTGGCGCGAGATGCCCCAGTCGCGCAGGCGCCAGGTGACCTGCTTTTCGCCCAGCCCCAGGGCCGCCAGGGCGTCGGCCACGGCATCGACCGCCTCGGCATGGGGCAGCCCGCTGAATTCATCCGAGTTGACGGTGACGCCGCGCTGCTTGTCGGCATACCAGTCGTGCCAGGTGGCGGCGTCATAGCGCTCGCCATCGACCTGCACCACCTGGTGGATCGGCAGCCCATACTTGCGTGCAAACGCGAAGTCGCGCTCGTCGTGCGCCGGCACGCCCATCACGGCGCCGTCGCCGTAGCTCATCAGCACGTAGTTGCCGACCCACAGCGGCACGGCGGCGCCGGTCAGCGGATGCGTCACCGCCAGGCCGGTGGGCAGACCTTCCTTCTCCCGGGCCGCCAGTTCGGCCTCGGTGGTGCCCCCGTGTCGGCACTTCTCGATGAAGGCGGCGAGTTCCGGGTTGCCGCGCGCCGCCTGGGCGGCCAGCGGGTGCTCGGGCGCGACGGCGCAGAACGTCACGCCCATGATGGTGTCGGCGCGCGTGGTGAACACGTACATGCGCCCACCCTGGATCGGCGCGCCGTCCTCGCCGCGGATGTCGTGCGTGAAGGCGAAGCGCACGCCTTCGCTGCGACCGATCCAGTGCTCCTGCATCAGGCGCACACGGTCCGGCCAGCCATCGAGCGTCGCCTTGGGGTTGCCGATCTGCACGTGGTCGAGCAGTTCCTGCGCGTAATCCGTAATCTTCAGGTAGTAGCCCGGGATCTCGCGCTTTTCCACCGGCGCGCCGGTGCGCCAGCCCTTGCCGTCGATCACCTGCTCGTTGGCCAGCACGGTCTGGTCCACCGGGTCCCAGTTGACGACCTGGGTCTTGCGGTAGGCGATGCCCTTTTCCAGCATCTTCAGGAACAGCCACTGGTTCCACCTGTAGTAGGCCGGATCGCAGGTGGCGACCTCGCGGCTCCAGTCGATCGCCAGTCCCATGGCCTGCATCTGGCCCTTCATGGTGGCGATGTTGTCCCAGGTCCACTTGGCCGGCGGCACCCGGTTCTTCAGCGCCGCGTTCTCGGCCGGCAGGCCGAAGGCGTCCCAGCCCATCGGCATCAGGACGTTGTAGCCCTGCATGCGCAGCTGGCGCGTCAGCATGTCGTTGATGGTGTAGTTGCGCACGTGCCCCATGTGCAGCTTGCCGCTGGGGTAGGGCAGCATCGAGCAGGCGTAGTACTTGGGCTTGCCGACGTCCTCGGTCACGCGGTAGGCGTCGCGCGCACGCCAGTCGGCCTGGGCCGCCGCCTCGACGGCCTGGGGTTGGTATTGGTCTTGCATGGGCGGAATTGTAGGTCGATGCCCACCCTCTCATTACTACACAAATGATAGCCTCGGGCACCGCTCGCGTCAGCGTGAAGCCCCGGTTGCGGTCGCATTTTCGGCAGCTCCGGGCGCCGGCGCCTCGGCCACGAAGGCGATGCGGCCAAGCCCTGCCTGCTGGGCCAGGCCCATGACCTCGACCACCCGGCCGTAGGGCACGCTCTCGTCGGCGCGCAGTTGCACCTCGGTGTCCGGGTGCTCCGCCCCCACCTGCCGCAGTGCCTGGGCCAGCTCCGCCGGCGTCACCGGACGCTCCTCGAGGAAGGCCTGTCCGCCCCGATCCACCGCCACCGAGACGAAGCGCGGCGGATCGCCCGGGCTCGCGCCCTCGGCGCGCGGCAGGTCGAGCCGAATCGCGCTGGCCAGCAGCGGCGCGGTGATGATGAAGATCACCACCAGCACCAGCATCACGTCGACCATGGGCGTGACATTGATGTCCGCCATCGGCGCGCTGGCCTTGCTGCGCTCGAGTCTGCCAAGAGTCATGCGCTCCCCTGTCGCTGAATCGATGACGAAATGACTTCGCCGCTGGCGCGGCTTCAATCACCCGATGACGTCATCTCGTCATGCCAGCCGCGCCAGCGGCGGCGTCATGCGCAGCATCATTTGCCAGCAGTTCACGCAGGTCGTGCGCGAAACCTTCCAGTTCGGCCTCGATCGCATTGATCGCGCGGCCCAGCCAGTTGTAGGCCAGCACGGCGGGAATGGCCACGGCCAGGCCGGCGGCGGTCATGATCAGCGCTTCACCGACCGGGCCGGCGATGCGCTCGACCGAGATCTGGCCCGAGCCGGCGATGCTGGCAAGCGCGTGGTAGATGCCCCAGACCGTGCCCAGCAGGCCGACGAAGGGCGCGATGGCGCCGGTCGTGGCCAGCAGCACCTGGCCGAATTGCAGCCGCGCCGACACCGCCTGCAAGGCGTCGCGCAGCGCGCGCGTGAGCTGCTGGGCGCGCGCGCCGGCAGCCGCCAGCGTGTCGTCGGCCGGCTGCCGCGTGGCGACAAGCAGGGGCAGCACCAAGCCGCGCCGGTCCAGCCGGCCGACCCGCTCGGCGCCTTCCTGCGGCGTCGCCGCCTGCCAGAACGCGGCCACGCTACGCACCACGTCGCGGCGCGCGCGGCCCAGCAGCCAGCTCTTCCAGACGATCACGGCCCAGCTCGCCAGCGACAGCGCCAGCAGCAGCAGTGCCACCGCCCGGCCGACCAGGTCGCTCTGCCCGAACAGCTGTTGCAAGCCCACGCCCGTCGCCGCGCAGCGCTCAGCGCAGGCCCAGCACGTCGGCCATGTCGTACAGGCCGCGCGCGCGCCCGACCAGGAAGCGCAGCGCGTGCAGGCTGCCCTGGGCATAGCCGGCGCGGCTGGTGGCGCGGTGCGTGATCTCGATGCGCTCGCCGATGCCGGCAAACAGGGCCGTGTGGTCGCCCACGATGTCGCCGCCGCGGATCGTGGCAAAGCCGATGCTCGACGGATCGCGCTCACCGGTGTGGCCGTGGCGCGCGTAGACCGCGCAGTCCGCGAGCTCGCGCCCGAGGGCGCGGGCGATCACCTCGCCCATCTGCAGCGCCGTGCCCGAGGGCGCATCCACCTTGTGCTTGTGATGCGCCTCGATGATCTCGATGTCGTAGCCGGTGGCGAGCGAGCGCGCCGCCACGTCGAGCAGGCGCATCAGCACATTCACGCCCACGCTCATGTTGGGCGCCAGCACGATCGCGATGTCCTCGGCGGCCTCGGCGATCTGCGCCTTCTGGGCTGCGGAAAACCCGGTGGTGCCGATCACCAGCGACACGCCGCGCGCGCGGCAGGCCGCCAGGTGTGCCAGCGTCGCCTCTGGGCGCGTGAAATCGATCAGGCACTGGGCCTGAGCAAGCCCCTCGGCGAGGTCGGCGGTCACGGGCACGCCACTGGTCCAGCCGGCAAAGGCACCGGCATCCTGCCCCAGCGCCGGGCTCTGCGCGCGGTCCAGGGCGCCGACCAGCGCACAGTCCGGGGCTGCGTGCACGGCCTCGATCAGCATGTGGCCCATGCGACCGGTGGCACCGGCCACGGCCACGCGATGCGGCAAGGGGGAAGAAGACATCTCGGCTCCCGTTCAGGAAAACGCAGGCCGCTGCCGCGGCGTCGGCCGGCCGCTCAGCGCGCCGGCTCCAGCGGCGGGTAGGCGCCCCGCAGTTGCGCTGCCGACTCCGAGGCGTCCGACTCGGCCTGCGGTGCGTCGGCCGCCGGATAGCGCGCGAGCTGATCCTCGGTCGCCTCGAGCACCGGCACCTTGAATTTGCGCTCGCGGCTGATGCGCTGCACGAACTCGGCCTCGCTCGGCATCTCGTCGCCCTCGTAGCGCTGCAGCACGTCGCCAGCGAAGAACACGCCCAGGTGGTAGCGCTGCGGCGGCACGCCCTGGCGCTGGATGGTGAACACGTAGTCCCAGCGGTCGCCGTGGAACACGCTGCTCACCAGTGGCGTGCCCAGGATGTCGCGCACCTGCAGGCGCGTCATGCCGGGTCGCAGCGCCGCGACCTGCTCGCTGGAGACGAAATTGCCCTGCACCACCTCGGGCTTGTACAGGGTCAGCGCGTCGGCCATGCCGCGCGTCGCGTCGTTCAGCGTGCCGCACCCTGCCAGCAGGCCGGCGGCCAGCAGCGCCAGCATGACCCGGCAGCGCCCGCGGGCAAAGGTTCGGGTGGACACAGGCATGGGTCGAGACTGGGGCACAATGAAACAAATGATTGTAGCGGCGCCCTGTTGCGTCGGGCCGGGCAGATGGACGACACCCTGAATGAACTCAAGAGCACGGGCCTGAAGGCGACGATCCCGCGCCTGAAGATCCTCGAGATCTTCCAGACCGCCGAGCAGCGCCACCTGTCGGCCGAGGACGTGTACCGCATCCTGGTGGCCGAGAGCTCCGAGATCGGCCTCGCCACGGTGTACCGGGTGCTGACGCAGTTCGAGCAGGCGGGACTGCTGAGCCGCCACCACTTCGAGGCCGGCAAGGCGGTCTACGAACTGCACGACGAAAAGCACCATGATCACCTGGTGTGCCTGGACTGCGGCCACGTGGAGGAGTTCTACGACGCCCAGATCGAGCAGCGCCAGCTCGCCATCGCCAAGGCGCACGGCTTCGAACTGGCCGACCATGCACTCAGCCTGTACGGCCATTGCGTCAAGCGCGACTGTCCGTATCGCACCAGCGGCCAGCGCGTGCCCTGACCGATGCGGCAGCGGCGCGCCGCGGGTCCGCGCTCAGCCGTCCGCCCCGCCCCGCTCCATCGCGCGGCGATGCCGCTGCACGAATTCCTGGTAGGTATCGATGCCGCGCAACTGCAGGATGTGGTTGCGCACCGCCGCCTCCACCAGCACGGCGATGTTGCGGCCGGCCACCACCGGGATCACGGCCTTCTGGATCGGCACGCCCAGCACGTCCTGGCTGAGCGGCTCGTAGGGCAGGCGCTCGTAGTCGCGCTCCATGGTCTCGCGCCGCACCAGCTGGGCAATCAGGCGCAGCCGCATGCGCCGGCGCACCGCCGCCTCGCCGAAGATGGCGCGGATGTCGAGCAGGCCGATGCCGCGCACCTCCAGCAGGTTCTGCAGCAGCTCCGGGCAACGCCCCTCGATCGTGGTCTGGTTGATGCGAAACAGGTCGACCGCGTCGTCGGCCACCAGGCCGTTGCCACGCGAGATCAGCTCCAGCCCGAGCTCGCTCTTGCCCATGCCCGACTCGCCGGTAATCAGCACGCCCAGGCCCAGGATGTCCATGAACACGCCATGCATGGTGGTGCGGTCGGCGAAGTGCTTGGACAGGTAGGTGCGCAGCACGTCGATCACGAAGGCGGCCGACTCGTGCGTGGCAAACAGCGGAATCTGCGCGCGCTCGCACATCGCCACCAACGCCTCGGGCGCAGCCTGGTTCTCGCAAAGCACCAGCACCGGCGGCTCCAGCGTGACGATGCGCGCGATGCGCCGTGCGCTGTCCTCGGGCGCGCACTCGCCGATGTAGCGCACCTCGCGCTCACCCAGGATTTGCAGGCGGTAGGGGTGGATGTAGTTGAGGTAGCCCACCAGGTCAGCGCCCGAGCGCGCGGCGCGCACCGCCACCTCGTCGAAATGCCGCTCCGACGCGCCGTGCCCCGCCACCCACTGCCAGCCCAGGCTGGTCCGGTGGTCCTCGAACAGCGCGTCCGCGCTGATGGCGGTGGGTCTCACGTCCGCACTTCAGCCGCGCAAGGATTGAACCCAAAAGCGGCCGTTGGACGCGCTCTCATCCAACTGGTGGGGGTGATCGAAGCAGCGGAAGTCAAGGTTCATGCGGCGCTCGTGAAGAAGGCAAGCGGTCAACTGCCGCTCCTGGGTTGAAGCAGCAGCCCCCCGCGAGGGCCGTCAGGCGGCCGCGAAGCAGACCACGCCAGTGTGCCCGTGGCCGGGGTCTCCCTGGCCACGGGGTGCGTCCCCCTGGAAGGGGGAGGGAGCGTGGCGACACAGGGGGTAGCCCTTTCACGCCGGCTGCGCCGACTGCCAGTCCGCGATCAGGGCATGGAGCTGCTCCGCCGACGCCGCGTGCTTGATGCGCTCGCGCAGGTCGCCATCGCTCAGCAGTTCGGCGATCTCCGACAGGATCTCCAGGTGCTTCTGCGTCGCCGCCTCGGGCACCAGCAGGAAGATCAACAGGCCCACGGGCTGCTCGTCGGGTGCATCGAAGCCGATCGGCTGGCGCAGTTGCAGCACCGCGGCCATGGGCGCCTTCAGGCCCTTGATGCGCCCGTGCGGAATCGCCACGCCGTGGCCGAGGCCGGTCGAGCCCAGACGCTCACGCGCGAACAGGCTGTCGGCAATGAGCGCGCGCGAGAGGCCGTGCAGGTTCTCGAACAGCAGACCCGCCTCCTCGAAGGCGCGCTTCTTGCTGGTGACGTCGACGCCGACCAGCACCTGCGACACCGGAAGAATGGATGCAAGACGATTCATGGTTCTCGACGTCAGAATTGCGCCGATGGTACGACGATTTGCCTGGCGGCCCACCTCCGGTGCCGCCAGGGCCCGCTCGACCGGGCCTGATGCGGTGCTTCGCCCACGGTCGCCTGGCCCATGCAGGCAGCCCGGAAGCCGTGGTGCCACCGGAATCGGGGCAAGGCTGAACCTGAAAGCGGCAGTTGACCGCTTGCCTTCTTCACGAGAGCCGGATGAACCTTGACTTCCGATGCTTCGATCACCTCCACCAGTTGGGTGAGAGCGCTACGCGCTCGCCAGCACCGCACGCGCAGCCTCTGGCTGGTCAGTGCCCTGCAACGCCAAGGGACAGCCCTGGCTCGGGTTGCAGCAAGCCCTTGCGGCGCGGGACGGGCGGATTCCGACCCTCAAGGCACGCCTGGGGGATTCGCTCGCCCCTACTCAGGCCAGGTGCTTGCCCGCGACGCGGTCGTGTGCCTGCAGCTTGTCCTTGTGGCGCACGATCTGGCGGTCGAGCTTGTCCATCAGTTCGTCAATCGCGGCGTACAGGTCCTCGTGCGCGCTTTCGGCATAGAGATCGCCGCCCTTGACGCGGATCGTGCACTCGGCGCGCTGGCGCCGGTCCTTTTCCTTCAGGTTGTCCACCGACAGCAACACCCTGACGTCCGTCACCTGGTCGAAACGGCGCATGACCCGGTCCAGCTTGCCTTCCACGTAGCTGCGCAGCGCCGGAGTCACTTCCAGATGGTGTCCGCTGATGGTCAAATTCATTTGAAACTCCTTGTTACAAACAGAGAATCTTCGGGGTCTGATGCCAGACGCTGGCGACAGGCGGGCACCCTTCCGGTTACCTCACCCGATGTCACTATGCCCGCGATCCCGATGCAGCGCAATCCCGGTGAACGACAGCGTGCGCCCCGGCGCCGCTTCGCTGCGCCGCCGCCTCGATCGGCACACCGCACGGCAGGCGCCAGCCGGCCGAACCACGACACGCCCGCTCCGGCACTGCCATAATCCGGCCCGGCCCGATCAGGTCCGCCTGTTGCAGAAAACCCGCCGTGGAACCCATCCCGAGTCGACGGCTTTCACCTCCCTGACCGCTGGCGCGGGAGGCTGAAAGCCTCCGTTCCTCTTCTCCGCCAGACACCCGCCCACGCCGCAGGGAGCACGCGCATGCTGAATGTCTTCACGCTGTCCAATGGCCGGCTGTTCCAGGAAGAAATCGAATCGCTGGAGGAGCTGTCACGCTTCCAGCCGATCTGGGTCGACCTGGAGGACCCGACGCCGGACGAGAAGCGCTGGGTCAGGCAGTACTTCGGCCTGGCCATCCCGGAAGACGCCATCGACGACGACATCGAGGAGTCGGCGCGCTTCTACGCCGAGGACAACGGCGAGTTGCACATCCGCACCGACTTCCTGATGGCCGATCCGGACGAGCCGCGCCAGGTGCGCGTAGCCTTCATCATCAACGTCTCGAACGCGTCCTCGCTTGGCCACGGCGTGCTGTTCTCGATCCACGACGAGACGGTCCCGGCCTTTCGCCTGCTGCGCATGCGCGCGCGCCGCATGCCCGGTCTGCTGGACGATGCCAAGGACGTTCTGCTGGCGCTGTTCGACGGCGACACGGAGTACTGCGCCGACACCCTGGAAGGGGTCTACGACGAACTGGAGGGCGCCAGCCGCAAGGTGCTGTCGGACAACGTGACGGACGACGTGGCGAGCGAGGTGCTGGCCGCCATCGCGCGCCAGGAGGACATGAACGGCCGCATCCGCCGCAACGTGATGGACACGCGCCGCGCCGTCAGCTTCCTGATGCGCAGCAAGATGCTGGATGCCGAGCAGTTCGAGGATGCGCGCCAGATCCAGCGCGACCTCGATTCGCTGGACAGCCACACCACCTTCCTGTTCGACAAGATCAACTTCCTGATGGACGCCACCGTCGGCTTCATCAACATCAACCAGAACAAGATCATCAAGATCTTCTCGGTCGCCAGCGTCGCGCTGCTGCCACCGACCCTGATCGCCAGCATCTACGGCATGAACTTCCAGGTCATGCCGGAGCTGGAGTGGAAGTACGGCTACGTGTTCGCGATCCTCGCCATGGCCGCCAGCGCGCTGCTGCCGATGTGGTACTTCCGGCGGCGTGGCTGGTTGAAATAGATCCCCCCTGAGGCGGCCTGCGGCCGCCATCCCCCCAGGGGGACGCACCCTGTGGCCAGGGGGACCCCGGCCACGGGCGCCTTGGCTGGCCTGCTCCGCAGCCCTTTGGGGCGCGAACCTGCGGTCGCGCCGTTGGCACTCAGGCTTGATCCTGGAAACGGCAGTCGACCGCTTGCAACCTTCTCCAAACCCGCATGGCCATGGACGTTGGTGGCTTCCCCCCCGTTCACCACACATCGGTGAGCACGCTACACGCTCAGCGGACGCGGCAGATTTTCAGCATGTTGGTGCCGCCGGGGGCGCCCATGGGTTCGCCGCAGGTGATGGCGTAGATGTCGCCGGGGGCGACGATGCCCTGCTGGCGCAGGTGCTGCTCGGCCTGGGCCAGGGCCTCGTCGCGGTTCGCGCTGGTGTCCATCAGGAGCGGGCGCACGTTGCGATAGAGCGCCATCTTGCGCTGGGTACCGATGCGCGGCGTCAGGGCGTAGATCGGGATGCGCACGCTGTGACGGCTCATCCACAGCGCGGTGGAGCCGGAGTCGGTGAGCGCGACCAGGGCCTTCACGCCCAAGTGGTAGGCGGTGAACAGGGCTCCCATGGCGATCGACTGGTCGATGCGCTGGAACGAGGCGCCGCTGAAGTCGGCGTCCAGCTCGACCGGGTCGTGCTCCTCGGCGGCGGCGCAGATGCTGGCCATTTCGCGCACGGTCTCCAGCGGATACTTGCCGGCCGCCGTCTCGGCCGACAGCATGACGG
>NZ_DAOKZG010000061.1:0-14405 GCF_035325765.1 Ottowia sp. | reverse complement strand
TCGCCCTCGCTGTTGATCAGGATCGCGCCCTCGCCGCGGCAGCCCTCGGTCAGCAGCACGCCGGCACCGTAGACGCCGGTCGGGTGGAACTGCCAGAACTCCATGTCCTGCAGCGGGATGCCGGCGCGCGCCGCCATGCCCAGGCCGTCGCCGGTGTTGATGTAGGCGTTGGTCGAGGCGGCGAAGATGCGCCCCGCGCCGCCGGTCGCCAGCATCACCGCCTTGGCCTGCAGGATGTAGAGATCGCCGGTCTCCATCTCGATGGCGGTGACGCCGACGATGTCGCCCTCGGCGTCGCGGATCAGGTCCAGCGCCATCCACTCGACGAAGAAGGTGGTGTGCGAGGCGACGTTCTGCTGGTAGAGCGTGTGCAGCATGGCGTGGCCGGTGCGGTCGGCCGCCGCGCAGGCGCGCTGCACCGGCTTTTCGCCGTAGTGCGTGGTGTGGCCGCCGAACGGGCGCTGGTAGATGGTGCCGTCCGGGTTGCGGTCGAACGGCATGCCCCAGTGCTCGAGCTCGTAGACCGCGCGCGGCGCCTCGCGGCACATGAACTCGATCGCGTCCTGGTCGCCCAGCCAGTCGCCGCCCTTGACGGTGTCGTAGAAGTGGTAGTGCCAGTTGTCCTCGCTCATGTTGCCGAGCGCGGCGGCGATGCCGCCCTGCGCCGCCACCGTGTGCGAGCGCGTCGGGAAGACCTTGGACAGCACGGCCACGTTCAGTCCGGCGCGCGCCAGCTGCAGCGAGGCGCTCATGCCGGAGCCGCCGGCGCCCACGATCACGACGTCGAACTTGCGGACGGCGATTTTGTCTTTGGTGTAGCTCATGTTCTCTTGGATTCCGTGATTTCCGTCGGGAGGTCGCTGACGTGTCGCCCTCACAGGCGCCACAGCACCTCGATCGCCCAGCCGCCGCAACTGATCAGCCAGACCACGCTGGCCGCCTGCAGCAGCAGGCGCAGGCCGGCGGGCTTGCCGTAGTCGTACCAGATGCTGCACATGCCGACCCAGGCGTGCCAGATCAGCGCCACGATGGTGGTGAAGGTCAGCGCCTTCATCCATTGCGGGGAGAACACCGCGGCCCAGGCCTCGTAGTCGATCGGCCCCTGGATCAGCAGCAGGCGCAGCAGCACCAGCAGCGTAAACAGCCCCATCACCACCGCGCTGATGCGCTGCACCAGGAAGTCCTTCCAGCCGTAGTGCGCGCCCACCACGAGGCGCTTGTTGCCATAGGTCACAGCCATTTCTACGCTCCTCTTTGCTTGAATTCAGTACAGGCCAAACAGCTTGGCGCCCAGGACCAGCGTGAGCAGCGAGCTCAGTCCCAGCACCACGACGGCCGTGTGGCGGCCAAAGGGCTTGGTGGTGCGGTGCGTGACGTCCAGGATGAGGTGGCGCACGCCGGCCAGGATGTGCAGCAGGTAGGCCCAGATCAGCGCCAGCACCACCAGCTTGATGAACCAGCCCGGGAAGATCCAGAGCCCGGTGCTGAAGGCGGCGCTGAACTGGCCGAAGGAGATTTCGGAGGACACCGACTTGTCGAACAGCCAGATGATGAAGGGCAGCAGGAAGAACATCAGCGCCCCGCTCACCCGATGCAGGATCGAGGTCCATCCCGCCAGCGGCAGCCGGTAGGTGGTCAGGTCGCGGAAGACATTGAGGTTGCGGAACTCGGGCCGCGGTTTGGTGGCTTCGCTCATGGGTCGATTCTCGTGGGGGAACTGGGTGACGGGCGTGCTGGACGTGACAAACGTCTCGTCAAATTCTATTGCAATGCAACAAGCAGTAGCGAAAGCTTGCGCCTGCAACAGCGATCATGACAGCCCGTGGCGGATTGGCAAGCGCCAGGCAGAGCCGGCGCGCGGCCGCGTGCAGCGGGGCAGCGACGGCCCGGGGCAGCGCGAGCGGCAGGTCGGACACGTTCGGCGGGGCACGTGGCTCAATTGAGCTCGTTGCGGTAATGGTGGGAATCCGTCCGGTAGAGGCCGCGCCGCAGCTCCATGGGCACGTCGTTGTAGGTGTAGGCGATGCGTTCGACGCTCAGCAGCGGCGTTGCCACCGTCACGTCCAGCAGCGCCGCCTGCGCCGCGTCCGGCAGCACGGCCCGGATGCGCTCGTCGGCGCGCACCATGCGCACGCCGAACTCCGACTCGAACAAGGCGTACATCGGTCCGTGGTAGTCCATCAGGCGCTCGGCCGTGAGTCCCTTGAACGGCCCGCCGGGCAGCCAGAGGTCCTCCAGGATCGTCGGCACCCCGCCAAAGCGCAGCAGGCGCCGCGCCTGCAGCACCGCGTCGCCGGTGCGCAGGCCCAGCGCGCGCGCGACGTCGGCGCTCGCCCGCTGGCGCCGGCACTCGACGAAATCGCGCTGCGCCGGACCTTCGCTGTCGATCGTGCCTTGGTCCGGATGCAGGCGCAGGAAGCGGTATTGCACCTGGCGCGCCGCATGCGTGGCCACGAAGGTGCCACGCCCCTGGCGCCGCACCAGCAGGTGCTCGGCCGCCAGCTCCTCCACCGCCTTGCGCACCGTGCCCTGGCTCACCCTGTAGCGCGCGGCCAGCTCCATTTCGCTGGGGATCACCTCGCCCGGCTTCCATTCGCCCTGCTGCAATCCCTGCAGGATCAGGCCCTTGATCTGCTGGTAGAGCGGGCTGAACGACGGCGTGGCCGTGCTCGTCGCGGCCAGCGCCGGAGCGTCGCGGGAATCGGGATCGGGCAGCGGTGACGGGTGGCTGGTGAAGACCATGGTGCAAGCCGGATCCGGGCGCACGGATCCGGTCCCAAAAAAGTCAAAATCATATCTTATATAAGACATAAGATAAATTGACGACCTAGGGTTTTCGCGGATACACTTGAAAGTTGTCCGCGACACGCGGCCGATGCACACGCACGGCCGGAGCCGCGTCCCGCTTCCACCCCAACCGACCGGAGAACCATCCATGAGCAAGAAGCCCGTTCGCGTCGCCGTCACCGGCGCCGCCGGCCACATCGGCTACGCCCTGCTGTTTCGCATCGCCGCGGGCGAAATGCTCGGCAAGGACCAGCCGGTGATCCTGCAACTGCTGGAGATTCCGGACGAGCGGGCGCAGAAGGCGCTGAAGGGCGTGATGATGGAATTGGAAGACTGCGCCTTCCCGCTGCTGGCCGGCATGGAGGCGCACAGCGACCCGATGACTGCCTTCAAGGACACCGACTATGCCCTGCTGGTCGGCGCCCGCCCGCGCGGCCCGGGCATGGAGCGCGCCGACCTGCTGGCCGCCAACGCCCAGATCTTCACCGCCCAGGGCAAGGCGCTGAACGCGGTGGCATCGCGCAACGTCAAGGTGCTGGTGGTCGGCAACCCGGCCAACACCAACGCCTACATCGCGATGAAGTCGGCGCCCGACCTGCCGGCCGGCAACTTCACCGCCATGCTGCGCCTGGACCACAACCGCGCGGCCAGCCAGATCGCCGCCAAGACCGGCAAGCCGGTGGCCAGCATCAAGAAGCTCTGCGTCTGGGGCAACCACTCGCCCACCATGTATGCCGACTACCGCTTCGCCACCATCGATGGCGCCAGCGTCAAGGACATGATCAACGACCAGGCCTGGAACGCCGACGTGTTCCTGCCCACGGTCGGCAAGCGCGGCGCCGCCATCATCGACGCGCGCGGCCTCTCCTCGGCCGCCAGCGCGGCCAATGCGGCGATCGGCCACATGCGCGACTGGGCGCTGGGCACGGGCGGCGAGTGGGTCACCATGGGCGTGCCGTCGCAGGGCTGGTACGGCATTCCCAAGGACATCATCTTCGGCTTCCCGGTCACCTGCGAGAACGGCACGTACAAGGTGGTCGAGGGCCTGGCGATCGATGCCTTCAGCCAGGAGCGCATCGACAAGACACTGGCCGAGCTCGAAGGCGAGCGCGACGGCGTCAAGCACCTGCTGTAAGACACGCCGGAGCCGCCGCATGGCCCACCCTCGCGACATCCTGCTGGGCGCCCAGGCCGCCGCCGGCCTGCTGCCGGTGTGCGATCACTACAGCGGCGTCGAGGACCGCATGCGCAAGAGCCTGCAGCTGCAGGCCGAGCTGGCCGAGGAGTTCGGCACCTGCGTGGTCGACGTCACGCTCGACTGCGAGGACGGCGCGCCGGTCGGCGGCGAGGCCGAGCATGCCGCCATGGTGGCCGAACTGGCGTGCGGCGTGCCGGCGTCGCTGCGCGTGGCGGCACGCGTGCACCCGGTGGACCACCCGGCCTTCGAGAACGACGTCGCCACCCTGGTCGGCACCCAGGGCGCGCGCTGGTGCCACCTGATGCTCCCGAAGACTGAGTCGGTGGACGATGTCGACACGGCGGTCGCCACCATCGACGCTGCCGGCGGCGAGGGCCTGCCGGTGCACGTGCTGATCGAGTCGCCGCTGGCGGTTTCGCGCGTGTTCGCGATCGCAGCGCATCCGCGCGTGCAGTCGCTCAGCTTCGGCCTGATGGATTTCGTCTCGGCGCACGGCGGCGCCATTCCGGCCAGCGGCATGGGCCTGCAGGGCCAGTTCACGCACCCGCTGGTGCTGCGCGCCAAGCTGGAAATCGCCTCCGCCGCGCATGCCCACGGCAAGGTGCCGTCGCACAGCGTGGTGACCGAGTTCCGCGATGAAGCGGCGGTGCGCGATGCCGCGCGCCGCGCCGCCACGCAACTGGGCTACACGCGCATGTGGAGCATCCACCCGGCGCAGATTCGGCCCATCCTGGCGGCCATGGCACCGGATGCACAGCAGGTCGAGGAGGCCGCCGCCATCCTGTTGGCGGCAGCGCGGGCCGACTGGGCCCCCATCAGCCACCAGGGCGCGCTGCAGGACCGGGCCAGTTACCGTCACTTCTGGCAGGTGCTGGAACGTGCGCACGCCACCGGCCGAACCTTGCCGGCCGAAATCGCTCCATGGTTCTGAAACCGTTTCTGGCACAGTTCCCCTTTTCACCCTCCCTTGCTTGAAAGTGATCGACGCATGACACGCACTACCCTGGTCGCCCTTGTCGCCGCCCTGCTCGTTCCGCTGGGGACGGTCCACGCACAGCAAGCCAGCAAGACCGCCAAGCCGGCGCCGGCGAAAAAGGTCGTGAAGACCAGGAAGAAGGTGAACGCGCCCGCGGCCAAGGCGGTCGAGGCGGCGACGCCGGTGGAAACGCCGAGCGAACGCCTGACCGAGCAGGAGCTGGCGCTGGCCGGACAGATCCACACCGGCCAGATCCCCTGCGAGCTGGGCGCGAGCGTCGCCATCGACGCCGACGAGAAGAACCCGGGCTTCTTCCACGTGCGCGCCGGCAAGGAGGCCTACTACATGCACCCGGTGACCAGCCGCACCGGCGCCATTCGCATGGAAGACAACCGGGCCGGCGCGATGTGGCTGCAGCTGGGCAACAAGTCGATGCTGCTGAACCAGAAGATCGGCCAGCGCGTGGCCGACGAATGCGCCGCGCCGACCCAGCGCGAATTTGCGGCGCGCATGAAGACCCAGCCGCAAGTCAACCTGCTGGGCGACGTCAAGAACTGATTCACACCTTGCCAGCGCCCGGCGCCGCCCTGGCCGCAAGGGGTGGTGCGGGCCAGGTTTTGCCAGATTGGAGAAGAAAATGCTGAAAGCCTATCGAATTCACGCGGCCGAGCGCGCCGCCCTGGGCATCCCGCCCCTGCCCCTGGACGCGCGCCAGGTGGCCGACCTGATCGAGCTGATCAAGAACCCGCCCGCCGGCGAGGACCCGGCCTTCCTGCTCGACCTGCTCACGCACCGGGTGCCGCCGGGCGTGGACGAGGCGGCCCAGGTCAAGGCCTCGTTCCTGGCCGCCGTCGCGCACGGCGACATCAAGGTTGCCCTGATCTCGCGCGCCCGCGCCACCGAGCTGCTGGGCACCATGGTCGGCGGCTACAACGTGCACCCGCTGATCGAGCTGCTGGACGACGCCGAGGTGGCCGAGGTCGCCGCCAACGCGCTCAAGCACACCCTGCTGGTGTTCGACTACTTCAACGACGTCGCCGCCAAGGCGAAGGCCGGCAGCACCCGGGCGGCCGAGGTGCTGCAGTCCTGGGCCGACGCCGAGTGGTTCACCAGCCGGCCCGAGGTCGCGCGCCAGATCACGGCCACCGTGTTCAAGGTGCCGGGCGAGACCAACACCGACGACCTCTCGCCCGCGCCCGACGCCACCACGCGTCCGGACATCCCGCTGCACTACCTGGCCATGCTCAAGAACGCGCGCCCAGACGCTGCCTTCAAGCCCGAGCAGGACGGCGTGCGCGGCCCGATCCAGTTCATCGAGGACCTGAAGAAGAAGGGCCACGTCGTGGCCTACGTCGGCGACGTCGTCGGCACCGGCTCGAGCCGCAAGTCGGCCACCAACTCGGTCATCTGGGCCACCGGCGAGGACATCCCGTACGTGCCCAACAAGCGCTTCGGCGGCGTCTGCCTGGGCGGCAAGATCGCGCCGATCTTCTTCAACACGCAGGAGGATTCCGGCGCGCTGCCGATCGAGGTCGACGTCTCGCAGATGGAGATGGGCGACGTGATCGACATCTTCCCCTACGACGGCCGCATCGAGAAGAACGGCCAGAACATCGCCGACTTCGCGCTCAAGAGCGAGGTGCTGCTGGACGAGGTGCGCGCCGGCGGCCGCATCAACCTGATCATCGGCCGCGCGCTCACGGCCAAGGCGCGCGAGGCCCTGGGCCTGCCCGTCTCCACCGTGTTCCGCCTGCCGCAGGCGCCGGCCGAGTCCAGCGCCGGCTTTACCCTGGCGCAAAAGATGGTGGGCCGCGCCTGCGGCCTGCCCGAGGGCCAGGGCATCCGCCCCGGCACCTACTGCGAGCCCAAGATGACCACCGTCGGCAGCCAGGACACCACCGGCCCGATGACCCGCGACGAACTCAAGGACCTGGCCTGCCTGGGCTTCTCGGCCGATCTGGTGATGCAGTCGTTCTGCCACACCGCGGCCTACCCCAAGCCCGTGGACGTCAAGACGCACCGCGAGCTGCCGGCCTTCATCAGCAGCCGCGGTGGCGTCTCGCTGCGCCCGGGCGACGGCGTGATCCACTCCTGGCTGAACCGCCTGCTGCTGCCCGACACCGTGGGCACCGGCGGCGACTCGCACACGCGCTTCCCGATCGGCATCTCGTTCCCGGCCGGCTCCGGTCTGGTGGCCTTCGCCGCCGCCACCGGCACGATGCCGCTGGACATGCCCGAGTCGGTACTGGTGCGCTTCAAGGGCAAGATGCAGCCGGGCGTCACCCTGCGCGACCTGGTGCACGCGATCCCCCTCTACGCCATCAAGGCTGGGCTGGTCACGGTGGCGAAGGCCGGCAAGAAGAACATCTTCTCCGGCAAGATCCTGGAGATCGAGGGCCTGCCCGACCTCAAGGTGGAACAGGCGTTCGAGCTCTCCGACGCCTCGGCCGAGCGCAGCGCCGCCGGCTGCACCATCAAGCTCAACCAGGAGCCGATCATCGAGTACCTGCAGTCCAACGTGGTGCTGATGAAAAACATGATCGCCGACGGCTACGAGGACGCGCGCACCCTGCGCCGCCGCATCGAGAAGGTCGAGGCCTGGCTGGCCGACCCGCAGCTGCTGCAGGCCGACGCCGACGCCGAATACGCCGCCGTGATCGAGATCGACCTCGACGAGATCAAGGAGCCCATCGTCTGCTGCCCGAACGACCCGGACGACGCCAAGTTCCTGTCCGAGGTCGCCGGCACGAAGATCGACGAGACCTTCATCGGCTCGTGCATGACCAACATCGGGCACTTCCGCGCCGCGGCCAAGCTGCTGGGCGGCCAGCGCGACATCCCGACGCGCCTGTGGGTGGCGCCACCAACCAAGATGGACGAGAGCGAGCTCATCAAGGAAGGCCACTACGCCGCCTTCGGCGCCGCTGGCGCGCGCACCGAGATGCCCGGCTGCTCGCTGTGCATGGGCAACCAGGCGCAGGCGCGCGAGGGCGCGACGGTGATCTCCACCTCGACCCGCAACTTCCCCAACCGGCTGGGCCGCAACACCAACGTGTTCCTGGGCTCGGCCGAGCTGGCGGCCATCGCCTCGCGCCTGGGCTACCTGCCCACGCCGGAGGAATACCTCAAGGAAATGGGCATCATCGAGGCCGACAAGGACAGCGTCTACCGCTACATGAACTTCGACCAGATCGAGGAATACGTGGCCAACGCGGAACGCGCGGCGGTCTGAGCCTCGACCCCGCACTCACCGCTGCAACCAGGCCCGCCGCGCGCGGGCCTGCCTGCGTGGAGAACGCACGCGGGGCACGCCGGCCATGCCACCGGGATGCGCGCGCTGCTTCATACGAAAAGTTATAATAATCAGCTTTGCCGCTTTTTTTTGATGGTCTTGGCTGGCCACCAATTGCTGGTCTTTTCCACGTTCAAAGGAGGTAACCGACGTGTACGGGCTGCACTTGACTGCTGATTTGTATGCGTGCCAGGGTGGCGCGGAACTCATGATCGACCCGGTTGCGATTGCGCAACTGTGCCGAACGCGCACCGAGGCCTCGGGCCTCACCCTGGTCGACGACAAATGGGTCAAGTTTCCGGACTGGCAGGGCCAGCCCGGCGGCGTCACGGGCGCGGTGCTGCTGGCCGAATCGCACCTGGCCATCCACACCTGGCCGGAGACCGGCAACGTCACGCTCGACGTCTACGTCTGCAACTTCTCCGGCGACAACTCGGGCAAGGCCCAGCAGCTGCTGGAAACCGTCATCGAGGCCTACAAGCCGGGGCGCATCGTGCGCAACGAACTGGTGCGCGGCGACATCAGCGCCAATGCCCTGCCCGCCTCCCCGACGCCCGAGGAGGAAGGCTGGATCGTCGAGGAGCTGGCGCCGTCCGCCAGCTTCAGCTACCGCGGCAAGGTGCTGGAGCGCCAGACCACGCCCTACCAGTCGCTCGAGGTGCTGGAGACCTCGCCGTTCGGGCGCGTGCTGCGCCTGGACGGACGCTTCATGACCTCCGAGAAGGAGGAATTCTTCTACCACGAGTCCCTGGTGCATCCGGCCGCCATGGCGCACCCGGCGCCGACGCGCTGCCTGATCATCGGCGGCGGCGACGGCGGCGCGGCGGAAGAACTGCTCAAGCACCCGAGCGTGCGCGAGCTGGTGATCGCCGAGCTCGACGCCCAGGTGATCGAGGTGGCACGCAAGCAGCTCAAGGCCGTGCATCGCGGCGCCTTCGACGACCCGCGGGTGCGTGTCGAGATCGGCGACGGCATGGCCTACGTCGACCGCTCGCCCGGCCAGTTCGACCTGATCCTGATGGATCTGACCGACCCGGACACGCCGGCCAGCGCGCTGTACGAACCGGCGGCGCTGGCGCGCATGCAGCGTGCGCTGGCACCTGGCGGCGCGCTGGTGCTGCACCTGGGCAGCCCGGTGTTCCACCCGGAGCAGGTGCGCAGGCTGCTCGGCCACCTGCAGGCGCAGTTCCGCGAGGTCAGCCCGCTCGGCCTGTACATCCCGCTCTACGGCGCCTACTGGGGCCTGGCGGTGGCCTCCGACTCGCTGCGCCCTCCGGACCTGACGGCCGCCGAGGTGCAGCGTCGCCTGGATGCCCGCGCCATCAGCAACCTGCAGCACTACAACGCCGACATCCACGGCGCCCTGTTTGCCCTGCCGAACTACTATCGCGCCCTGCTGCCGACGCCCGAGCCCGCCGACGTCGCCGCCGCGCACTGAGATTCCACGCGCCACGCCGTGGCGCAGCCCGGCTCGGACGCCACGATTGCCCCTTGCCAGCGCGGCCTGAACGCGCTCCCGTCCGCACGCAGGGCGCCCAGCGTGCGGAAGCGCCGTGCGGCACGCGCATGGAGTCAACCCACCCGCATCGATCCGGTGCAGCGCCCAGAGGCAGTGCCGTGGGCAGGCTGCATTCCCGCACACGATTCAGGCATCGTCATTCGCGATGTCAATACGCCGCATTCGACTGATAATGCTTCGTTGCATCGCATATCGCGATGACTCAAGCATTCTCGCGCCTTGCACGCTCCATCCCACGCCCTGGCACGTCGCATCGACCTGGTCTCGCTGCGCCTGTTCGTCGCCGTCGCCGAGGAAGGCAGCATCGCGCGCGCGGCCGAACGCGAGTTCATTGCCGCCTCGGCGGCCAGCAAGCGCATGGCCGAACTCGAGCACGCCCTGGCCACGCCGCTGCTGTATCGGCGCGCGCGCGGGGTGGAGCTGACGCCGGCCGGCCAGAGCCTGCTGCTGCACGCGCGCAGCGTGCTCTACGGCGTCGAGAAAATGGAGCGCGAGCTGGCCGAGTACGCCAGCGGCGTGCGCGGCCACGTCCGGGTGCACGCCAGCATGTCGGCAATCGTGCAATTCCTGCCGGACGACCTGGGCCGCTTCGTGCGCCAGCATCCGCAGGTCAAGCTGGATCTGGAAGAACACCTGTCGTCCGAGGTAGCGCGGGCCGTGGCCGAGGGCGCGGCCGACCTCGGCATCGGCTCGATCGACGCCGCGGCCACCCATCTGCAGGTGCGCCCCTACCGCCAGGACCGGCTGGCCCTGGTGGTGCCGGCCGGCCATGCGCTGGCTGGGCGCGCCTCACTGCATTTCGCCGAGACGCTGGACTGTGACCAGGTCGGCCTGCACGTGGGCAGCTCGATCTCGCTGGCCGTGCAGCAGGCCGCCGCGCGCGCCGGCGGCGCGGTGCGCCTGCGCATCCGCGTCACCGGCCTGGACGCGATGTGCCGCATGATCGCCAGCGGCCTGGGCGTGGGCGTGATGCCGTTGCGCGCGTTCGAACTGCTGCGCGGCAGCAGCGCCTTGCACGCGATCCGCTTGCTGGACGACTGGGCGACGCGCCACATCAACCTGGTGGCGCGCGACTTCGCCAGCCTGCCGCCGACCGCGCGCGCCCTGCTGGAACACCTCGAAAAGCCGCCCGCGACACTAGAATTCCAACCCTGACCAGAAGCTTCCGCCCATGACCGCACGCACGCTGTACGACAAGATCTGGGACGACCACGTCGTCCACACCGAGGACGATGGCACGTCCATCCTCTACATCGACCGCCACCTGGTGCACGAGGTCACCAGCCCGCAGGCCTTCGAAGGCCTGCGCCAGGCCGGGCGCAAGGTCTGGCGCACCAGCAGCGTGGTCGCCACGGCCGACCACAACACGCCCACCACCGGCTGGGAGCGCGGCTACGACGGCATCGCCGACCCGATCAGCAAGGAGCAGATCGTCACGCTCGACGCCAACATCCAGGCCAGCGGCGCGGCCGCCTACTTTCCGTTCCTGAACCAGCGCCAGGGCATCGTGCACGTCATCGGCCCGGAGAACGGCGCCACCCTGCCCGGCATGACCGTGGTCTGCGGCGACAGCCACACCAGCACCCACGGCGCCTTCGGCGCGCTGGCGCACGGCATCGGCACCAGCGAGGTCGAGCACGTGCTGGCCACGCAGACCCTGCTGGCCAAGAAATCGAAGAACATGCTGGTGCGCGTGAACGGCAAGGCGCCGCTGGGCATCACGGCCAAGGACATCGTGCTCGCCATCATCGGCAGGATCGGCACCGCCGGCGGCACTGGCCACACCATCGAGTTCGCCGGCGAGGCGATCCGCGACCTGTCGATGGAGGGCCGCATGACGGTGTGCAACATGACCATCGAGGCCGGCGCGCGCGCCGGCCTGATCGCCGTCGACGACAAGACCATCGAATACATCAAGGGCCGCCCGATGGCGCCCGGCACCGACCGCGCCACCGGCAAGTTCGTCGGCGGCCCCGAATGGGATCAGGCCGTGGCCTACTGGCGCACCCTGCACTCGGACGAGGGCGCCCGCTTCGACACCGTCGTCGAGCTCGACGCGCGCGAGATCGTGCCGCAGGTGAGCTGGGGCACCAACCCCGAGATGGTCACCGGCATCGACGGCCACGTGCCCGACCCCGAGAAGGAGAAGGACGAAGGCAAGCGCCACGCCATGGAGCGCGCCCTGGCCTACATGGCGCTGCAGCCCGGCAAGGCCATGACCGACATCCACATCGACAAGGTCTTCATCGGCAGCTGCACCAACAGCCGCATCGAGGACCTGCGCGCCGCCGCCGCCGTGGTCCGGCACCTGGGGCGCAAGGTCGCGCCCAACGTCAAGCTGGCCATGGTCGTGCCCGGCTCGGGCCTGGTCAAGCGCCAGGCCGAGGCCGAGGGCCTCGACCAGATCTTCATCGCCGCCGGCTTCGAATGGCGCGAGCCCGGCTGCTCCATGTGCCTGGCCATTAACGCCGACCGGCTCGAACCCGGCGAGCGCTGCGCCTCCACGTCCAACCGCAACTTCGAGGGCCGCCAGGGCCAGGGCGGCCGCACCCACCTCGTCAGCCCCGCGATGGCAGCCGCCGCGGCCGTGCACGGCCACTTCGTCGACATCCGCCGTTTCGCGTAAGCTAGCGGCCTCCGTGTTTTCCCCCACCCTCCCGAGGAGATCGTCATGAAGAAAGTCGTTTTCCTGATCGCCGTCGCCTTTGCGCTGGTCGGTTGCAACACGGTCCAGGGCGTCGGCAAGGACGTCCAGAAGGCCGGTTCCGCCGTCGAGAAGGCCGCCAAGTAAGCGCCCCCGGCTTCGGGCAGGCATCCGCCCTGCCCGGCCCGTTCACTGTGTCGACACCGGCATCTGGCGCCGCCCGCGCCAGGTCGGCCGTCGGCACGCATGCCGCAGATCCGCACCATGGAAAAATTCACCACGCACCGGGGCTTGGTCGCTCCGCTCGACCGGGACAACGTCGACACCGACGCCATCATCCCCAAGCAGTTCCTCAAGTCGATCAAGAAGACCGGCTTCGGCCCCAACCTGTTCGACGAGTGGCGCTACCTGGACCACGGCGAGCCCGGCATGGACCCGGCCACGCGCAAGCCGAACCCCGACTTCGTGCTCAACCAGCCGCGCTACCAGGGTGCCTCGATCCTGCTCACGCGCCACAACTTCGGCTGCGGCTCCAGCCGTGAGCACGCCCCCTGGGCCCTGCAGCAGTACGGCTTCCGCGCCCTGATCGCGCCCAGCTACGCCGACATCTTCTTCAACAACTGCTTCAAGAACGGCCTGCTGCCCATCGTCCTGCCCGAATCTGCCGTGGACCAGCTGTTCCACGAGGTTGCCGCCTTCCCCGGCTACCAGCTCACCATCGACCTGGAGCGCCAGCGCGTCGTCAAGGGCGACGGCACCGAACTGCCCTTCGACGTCGACCCCTTCCGCAAGCACTGCCTGCTCGGCGGCCTGGACGACATTGGCCTGACGCTGCAGCACAAGGACGCGATTGCGAGCTTCGAGACGCAGCGACTGGCGAAGAAGCCGTGGCTGGCGCATACGTTTTGAGATCAGGTCGGACGGCGGTACGGCGCATTCGACTGGGCAAATTCAGGTTTGCCTGAACGACCCGAAATGAAAATTCAAGGCCCGACCGAAGTGACCGGGCGACGTTATGCGACCGCTCGCCAAAACATTCTCGTCGTCTAATTCTAGTTAGGCCATTCTCTATGCCGGTCATAAGGGTCACTTCAATTGCAGAGTATGCGACGGCCCTTGCGGACATTCCGTTGGCGCGCGGACGCACACGATTTTTTCGGGGTCATTCCGACTATAAAAATTACAAACTTGAGCCAAGCGTTTTTCGGAAACCCAACCTGATAGAAAATGAAGAATCGCTAATTCAAGAAGCGAAAATTCGCTGCCCATCAGACCTTCCCTCATCTCTTTCATTCATTGAGGCACTCGTTCGCCTTCAACATTATGGATTGCCCACCCGACTGCTTGATCTCACTGCCAATTCGCTAGTCGCTCTATATTTCGCCTGTAAGCACAAAGAAAAAACCGAAGGTGAAGTAATTGTTCTAGATATTCCGGACAATCAGATCAAATTTCACGACAGCGATACTGTTGCAATTTTGGCAAATATTGCCCGTCGTCCGAAAGCATTCAATGTCTACACTTTGCCAGCGGACAGAGACAAATTCAATGAAGATCCTCAAGTCGGGAGATTGCTACATGACATTCGGAACGATAAGCCGGCCTTCAGAAACATCATTGAACCGTCGGACCTACGGCGTGTCGTGGCTGTTCGCACCCGACTTGACAACGCACGCATCGCACGCCAAGAAGGGGCATTCCTCTTGTTTGGAGCTGATGGAAGCAAGTTGAAGCCAGCGAAGGTGCCAGACGGCTGGCTCGTATGCGGAACCGACGACCGACGAATCATCTTCTCCAATAAGCACAAGCTCAAGCGTGAACTCCTGTCATTCGGCGTATCAGAACAGTCGTTGTTTCCTGAGCTGGAATCACAGGCTGCTGCAATCGTTGCGCGTTACCAAAACAAGTATGCACGCAAGAAAAAAGTGATCTAAGGAAACTCTGCATAACCTAGACACCACGCCTGTTGCGTGAGACAGTCGCACCATG
>NZ_DAOKZG010000060.1:0-15397 GCF_035325765.1 Ottowia sp. | reverse complement strand
ATGGTGCGACTGTCTCACGCAACAGGCGTGGTGTCGAGGTTATGCAGAGTTTCCCAAGCAGAAATCCAGGAGGGGGCGCCATGGGACGAATCGGCAAATGGGTCGCGCCGCCGACACTGGCGGCAGTGCTGTGGTTCGGGCTCGGGGCGTGCTCGGACGGCACGATCTCACCGGAAGAAGGGCCGGCACAGCAGGAGGACGTGGTCTGCAACGGCCAGGTCGTTCCCAAGCCTGGCCAGCTCGGCCAGGCGGCTGCGGGTGACCCTTTGACTTACCGCTCGCTTGATGGTCAAGTCTTTGTGAGGGTCGACAAGCACCAGATCACCACCACGGTTCGCTGCACGAACACGGTGCAGGTCTGGGGCGATCCGCACGAGAATCTGAACGGCAAACACATCAAGGACTGGCTCGACCCGGGACTGCGCCGCACCTTCCTGCTGCCCGGCGACCTGAAGATCACGATGTCCGCCGATGGGCCCCACCGTGTCGTACACACCACCAGCATCTACGAAGGTGGCCAGTGCTTCGAGATCGATAACAACACGAACACGCTGCGTCATCGCTGCGCGGATGCGGCCGAGGCGGCGCAGCGCGAAGCCGATGAAACCGATGGCGAGACCGCCGAGATCACGGTCGACATCGAGACTGACGTAATGTCGTTCACCAACGTCTACGACGAACAGCCGGGCGCGGACGGAGAGCCGCCCGTGAAGGTTAACGAGGAGGTGCCACTGGGGACCACCGGTGGCTTCGCAGAACCGAAGAAGGTGATCGACCTGTTCGACGATCCTCGCCTAGCGAGCACCTGACCCGAGTCGATGGAGTGGCGCGCCAGAGTGGGAGGTGGACGGCCCGCCCGGAACGGCAACCCACTCAGCATGAACGGGGTCAGCGCGGGCCGATTATGATCCTGCACCATTCTCTTGGGATTGCGCCAAGATCGCCCAATAGCATCCCGTGCAACTGGTTTCCGCTCGCCAGCGTATGCCAGCGCGCTTACTCGTGCCGCAGCGCCTCGATCGGGTCCATGCGCGCCGCCCGTCGCGCCGGGAAGTAGCCGAACAGCACCCCGATGCCGGCGGAGAAGACGAAGGACAGCAGGTTGATGCCGGGCTGGAACACATAGGGCACCTGCATCAGCTGCGCCAGCAGCACGGACGCGGCGCTGGCCAGCACGACGCCGATCAGGCCGCCCAGGCTGGACAGCACCACGGCCTCGATCAGGAACTGCAGCAGCACCTCGCGCTCCAGCGCGCCGATGGCCAGGCGCAGGCCGATCTCGCGCGTGCGCTCGGTCACGCTGACCAGCATGATGTTCATCACGCCGATGCCGCCCACCAGCAGGCTGACGGCGGCCACCGCGCCGAGCAGCATGGTCATCACCTGCGTCGTGCCCGACAGGGTGTCGGCCAGCTGCCGGGTGTCGAGCACGTTGAAGTTGTCGTCGTCGCTGCGCGCCAGCTTGCGCATTTCGCGCAGCAGCTCGGCCAGGCTCGACTTGACGCGCGCGGTGTCGCTGGCCGGGTCCATCGACACCAGCAGTGTGTTGACGTTGGTGTTGCCGGTGATGCGCCGCTGCAGCGTCTTGATCGGCATCAGCACCACCTCGTCCTGGTCGTTGCCGAACGAGCCCTGGCCCCTGCTCTTGAACAGGCCGACCACCTGGCATGGCACCTTCCCCACGCGCAGCGCCTGGCCGATCGGGTCGGCGCCGCCGTAGAGCTGGCGCTGGATGGTGGTGCCGATGATGCACACGGCGGCGCCGGCGCGCAGCTCGCTGTCGCTGAAGGCGCGCCCGGCCGCCAGCTCCCAGTTGCCGGTCTGCAGCCAGGCGTTGGTCGAACCGACCACGCTGCTGCTCCAGTTCTGGCCGCCGGCCACCAGGGTGGCGGCGGCGCGCGCCTCGGGCGCGACGGCGACGATGCCGGACAGCTGGGTAGCGATCAGCTCGGCATCGCTGTCCTTGAACGCCGGCGCCGTGGCACCGCCGCCGCCCGGGCCCATGCGCTGGCCGGGCCGGATCATCAGCAGGTTGGTGCCCAGGCCGGCGATCTGGGTCTGCACCGCCTCGGTGGCGCCGCGGCCCAGCGTCACCATGGTGATCACCGCCGAGACGCCGATCACGATGCCCAGCACGGTGAGGAAGGAGCGCAGCAGGTTGCGCTGGATCGAGCGCAGGGCCAGCAGCAGGGTGTTCCACAGCATCAGGATGGCTCCGTGGCCGGCGCGGCGAGATGGCTGCCGGGCCGCGTCGGGTTGGCGTTGCGCTCGTCGCTGGCGACCACGCCGTCGACGAAGCGCACGATGCGGTGCGCGTAGGCCGCCATCTCGGGCTCGTGCGTCACCATCAGCACGGTGATGCCCTGCTGGTTCAGGCCGGCCAGGAAGGCCATGATCTCGTGGCTGCGCTGGCTGTCGAGGTTGCCCGTCGGCTCGTCGGCCAGCAGCACCGCCGGCTCGGTGACGATGGCGCGCGCGATCGCCACGCGCTGCTGCTGGCCGCCCGACAGCTCGGCCGGGGTGTGGTGCTCCCAGCCCTTCAGGCCGACGGCCTCCAGCGCGCGCGCGGCGGCGGCGTGGCGCGCGGCGGCCGACTCGCCGCGATACAGCAGCGGCAGCTCGACGTTCTCCTGCGCGCTGGTGCGCGCCAGCAGGTTGAAGCCCTGGAACACGAAGCCGAAATGGCGTCGCCGCAGGCGCGCGCGGTCGTCGCGCGACAGCGCCTCGACGCGCACGCCCATGAATTCGTAGCGCCCGCCGCTGGGCCGGTCCAGGCAGCCCAGCACGTTCAGTGCGGTCGACTTGCCGGAGCCGCTCGGGCCCATGATGGCGACGAACTCGCCACGCCGGATGTCCAGGTCGACGCCGCGCAGCGCATGGAAGGCGGCGCTGCCTTCGCCATACACCTTGGTGATGCCGCGCAGGCGGATGAAGGGCGGCTCGCCCATGGTGCTCAGCGCGCCTTCTGGTCGATGATGACCGGCAGGCCCGGGGCGAGTTGTGCGCCGACGACCTCGGTGCGGCGCCCGTCGCTGATGCCGATCTGCACCGTGACTGGCACCGGCTGCCCGTCCTGCAGCAGCCAGAGCTGGCGTTCGCCCTCGGGTTCGGCCGCGTCCGTGGTGCGCGGGCGCTGTGTTGCGCTGCGCGGCGGCCGCGGCAGCATGCGCGACACCAGGCCGCCGCCGCCGGCCTGGGGGCCGGACATTTCGGCCGGCGCGCTGGCGGGGACGAAGCGCAGCGCGGTGTTGGGCACCAGCAGCACGTCCTTGCGTTCGGTGGCGGTGATGGTGGCGGTCGCCGTCATGCCCGGGCGCAGGCTGAGGTCGGCGTTGTCGACGCTCAGGTCGGTGGCGTAGGTAACGACGTTGTTGGTGATGGTCGAGCCGAAGGACACGCGCTCGACCCGCGCCGGGTAGTGGCGCGTCGGGTAGGCGCTGACGGTGAAGCTGGCGGCCTGGCCTGCCCGCACCGCGCCGACGTCGGCCTCGTCGACGCTGGCCTCCAGCGTCAGCTGGCGCAGGTCCTCGCCCAGGGTGAACAGCGTGACCGCCTGCAGCATGGCGGCGACGGCGTTGCCCGGATCGACCGAGCGCGCCAGCACCACGCCGTCGATGGGCGAGCGGATCGAGGCCTTGGACAGGTTGGTCTCCTCGGTGGCCAGGGTGGCGCGCGCCTGCGCCACCTGGGCGCGCGCGCTGTCGGAGCTGGCCACGGCACGCGCCAGCGCGGCGCGCGCCGTGTCGAGCTCGGTGGCCGAGGGCACGCGCCGCTGCGACAGGCGCGCCACCTCCTCGAAGCGCTGCAGGCTGGCGCGTGCCTCGCGCGCCGTGGCCTCGTTTTGCGCCAGCTGCGCCTGCGCGGCGGTGAGCGCGGCGCGCGCATGGTTGGCCGCGTCCTGGAACTTGGCGCGGTCCAGTTCCACCAGCACCTGGCCCTTGCTGACCGTGTCGTTGACGTCGACCAGCACGCGGCTGACGGTGCCCGACAGCTCGCTGCCCACCGCCACCGAGCGGGTCGGATTGAGCGTGCCGTTGGCAGTGACGGTGAGCGTGATGTCGCCGCGCTCGACCGGCGCCGTCACATAGATGGGCGCGGCGCGCTCGGCCTGCCGCCCTTGCCACCACCACAGGCCGGCACCAGCGCCGGCCAGCAACGCCAGGCCGATCCAGAGCACGGGCCGGCGCCACCAGGGACGCGCGCGGTCGTCGCCCAGCAGGTCGCCGAGGCCGGCGGCGGGTGCGGGCGGCGTGGGGGCCGGGGTGGGCGAGGGCGTCGGTTCAGGCATGGTGATGTCAGCGCGCGGCCGGAGCGTTCGGGACGGTGTCGGGGGATGCGGCGGCAACGGGCGGTGCGACCGGGTCGGCCGCTTCCGGCGACCAGCCGCCGCCCAGCGCCTTGTACAGGCTCACGTGGTCGGTGGCCAGGCTGGCGCGCACGCTGGCGGCGCTGTCCTGTGCCGACAGCAGGGTGCGCTGCGTCTGCAGCACGGTGTTGAAGTCCACCAGGCCGGCCTGGTACTGCTGGCGCGCCAGCGTGTCGGCATCGGCAGCGGCCCGGGCGGCGGCGCCCAGGCTGCGGTCGCGCGCGCGGTCGCCCTGCAGTGCCACCAGGGCATCCTCGACTTCCTGCAGCGCCGTCAGCACGCTGGCGCGGTAGGCGGCGTGCGCCTGCTCCAGCGCCGCCTGTTGCGCGCGGACGTTGCCGGCGATGGCGCCGCCGTCGAACAACGGCGCCGACAGGCTGGCCATGATCGAGCGCAGCACGCTGCCGCCACTGGTGAGCGAGCCGAGCGTGAGCGCCTGCAGGCCTAGCGAGCCGCCGAGCTGGAGCGCTGGGTAGCGCGCCGCGTCGGCCTGTGCCACGCGTGCCCAGGCCGCCTGCACCTGGGCCTCGGCCCGGCGCACGTCGGGGCGCTGGCGCAGCGTGTCGGCCGGAAAGGCCAGTACCAGGTCGTCCGGCGGCAGCGGCACCGGGGCCGCGCCCAGCTCAACCAGCTCGCCCGGCGCGCGGCCGCTGAGCACCGTCAGCCGGTGGCGCGCCTGCGCCAGCGTGGTCTGCAACTGCGGCACGCTGGCCCGCGTCTGCTCGGCCGCGGCGATGGCCTGCGCCACGTCCAGCGACGAGACCAGGCCGGCCTGGTTGCGCCAGCGCGCGATCTGCAGCGTGTCGTCCTGCGCGGCGAGGTTGTCCTCGGCAATCGCCAGGCGCGCCTGGGCGTTGCGCAGGTCGATGTAGGCCAGCGCCACTTCGGCCGCCAGCACCACCTGCGCATTGCCCAGCGCCAGCTGCGCGGCGCGCGCGTCGGCCTCGGCCGCGCGCACGCCGGCGCGCGTGCCGTCCCACAGGTCCGGCTCCCAGCTCGCCGTCAGGCCCAGGCTGAAGCTGTTGATGCCGCCCTGCGCTTGCGTGTGCGTGCGCTGGGCGCCGGCGTTGCCGCCCAGGCTGGGCGCCAGACCGGCAGCAGCCACCTCGACCAGGGCGCGCGACTGGCGCAGCGCCGCCAGCGCCGACTGCAGCGTGGGGCTGTGGCGCAGCGCGTCCTCGACCAGCGCGCCCAGCGCAGGATCGTCGAAGCGCTGCCACCAGCCGGCCAGCTGCGTGGGCGCCTGCGCCGCGTCGGCGGCGCCCTCGGCCCATTGCGTGGGCACGGCGGCGGCGGCCTCGGGCGCGGGCAGGCGGCTGGCGCAGCCGGCCAGCGCCAGGCACAGCAGCAGCGCGGTCGGTGTGGCGCGAAGGGGCAGCGTGCGTCTCATGCCAGGGCGCAGTATGCCGGCGTGTCGTTGCGCCCTGGAGAACCAGGTGTGAAGCTGCGGTCAAGCGGCGCGTCGGGCCGCGCCGGCGACGGGGCCTGTCTCACTGGAACGCCACTTCGGCAAAGCTGCGCAGCTTGCGGCTGTGCAGCCGGTCCAGGCCGTCCTGGCGCAGGCGCTCGATGGCGCGGATGCCGATCGCCAGGTGCTGGCTGACGCGCTCGCGGTAGAAGTGGTTGGCCATGCCGGGCAGCTTGATCTCGCCGTGCAGCGGCTTGTCGGACACGCACAGCAGGGTGCCGTAGGGCACGCGAAAGCGAAAGCCGTTGGCGGCGATGGTGGCGCTTTCCATGTCCAGCGCCACCGCGCGCGACTGCGAGAAGCGCTGCTGCGGCGCGCCGCCGCCCAGCAGTTCCCAGTTGCGGTTGTCGGTGGTCGCCACGGTGCCGGTGCGCATCACGCGCTTGAGCTCGGCGCCCTGCAGCCGCGTCACGTCGGCCACCGCCTCCTGCAGTGCGATCTGCACCTCGGCCAGCGCCGGCACCGGGATCCACAGCGGCAGGTCGTCGTCCAGCACGTGGTCGGCGCGCACGTAGCCGTGCGCCAGCACGTAGTCGCCCAGCTGCTGGCGGTTGCGCAGGCCGGCGCAGTGGCCGATCATGATCCAGGCGTGCGGGCGCAGCACGGCGATGTGGTCGGTGATGTTCTTGGCGTTGCTGGGTCCCACGCCGATGTTCACCAGCGTGATGCCGCTGCGGTCCTCGCGCATCAGGTGGTAGGCTGGCATCTGCGGCATGCGCTCGGGCGCCGCGCCGCGCTCGTCGCCTGGCTCGGGCGCGCAGCCGCGGCGGCGCGTCACCACATTGCCCGGCTGCACGAAGGTGGTGTAGGGACTGGCCGGGTTCTGCATCTCGGCCTCGCCCAGGGCGATGAATTCATCGATGTAGAACTGGTAGTTGGTGAACAGCACGAAGTTCTGGAACCAGTCGGGCGAGGTGCCGGTGTAGTGGCGCAGGCGCTGCAGCGAGTAGTCGACGCGCGGCGCGGTGAACAGCGCCAGCGGCGCCGTCTCGCCCGGTCGCGCGACGTGCGTGCCGTTGGCGATGCGGTCGTCCATCGCCATCAGGTCCGGCAGGTCGAACACCTCGGGCAGCAGGGCCCGTTGCCAGGGCGCCAGGCCGCCGTCGAAATACTCGTCGTCGCCGAAGCTGAAGGGCAGGGGGATCGGCTGGCTGCTCACCCCCACGACCAGCGGCGCATCATGGTTCGCCAGCAGCAGGCGGAACTGCTCCAGGTAGTAGGGGCCGTAGAGGTCGGGCCGTGCCAGTGTGGTTTCGTAGCGCCCTGCATGGGTGACGAAGCCGTAGGCCAGGCGCGTGTCGGGGTGGTGGCTTTGCGTCGTCGCCAGGCGCACGAACGGGTAGCAGGCGCGCACGCGCGGCAGCGGCTGGGCGGGCGGTTCGCGCAGCGCGATGAAGGCCTGCAGGCGCTCGCCCAGGTGGGCCACGCCGGCGGCGTGGATCTGCTGCACGCGCGCCAGCGCGGCCTCGGCGTCGGTGAAGGCCGTGGGGGCGACGAAGGGGGGTTGCTCGATCATGGCGTGATTGTCCACGGGCGCCGCAGGGCCTGTGGCGGCTGCGGTGGCGTGCCATCGCAAGCTATCATCCCAAGTGTCGTGTCACTCTGAAATCAATAGCTGCATGCGCTTGCCTGTCATGCAAAAACCCCGGGCCTGATGACCGAATCCGAGTCGCCCCGCGGCCCTGAGCCCGAGCGCCTGCAGCGTCGCCGTCACATCGCCGTGTTGCTGTGGCGCGCGCTGGCGCTGCTCAGCCTGGCGCTGGGCGTGCTGGGTGCGGTGCTGCCGGTGTTGCCGACCACGCCCTTCCTGCTGGTGTCGGCCTGGGCCGCCAGCAAGGGCTGGCCGGCGTTCGAGCGCTGGCTGCTGGCGCATCCCAGGCTGGGTCCGCCGGTGCACCGCTGGCGCGACCATGGCGCCGTGCCGCGGCGCGCCAAGTGGGCTGCCAGCATCATGATGGTGGGCAGTGCCGTGGTCTTGCAGTGGTTCGGTGGCATCGCGCTGTGGGTGCGCATCGCCGTGCCGGTGATGATGGCCTGCGTGGCCGTGTGGCTGTGGCTGCGACCTGACGCCTGATGCAAAAACCCGGCCCTGGGGCCGGGTTTTTGATCGGCGCTGCTCAATAGCCCAGCGTTCTGCCGTCCGGGTTGCGCGGGTCGGACCAGCCCCAGAGCTGGCCTTCGTGCACCTGGATGGTCTGGGTGCGGCCCATCGAGGGCTTGATGGCGACGTTCTGCCCCTTGGCGCGCAGCAGGTTCAGGGTGTCGGGCGAGAAGCCCTTTTCCACGCGCAGTTCGTCAGGCGTCCACTGGTGGTGGAAGCGCAGCGCCGACGCCGCCTCGGCCGGGTTCATGCCGTAGTCGATGGCGTTGCTGACCTGCTGCAGCACGGTGGTGATGATGCGCGGCCCGCCCGGGCTGCCGGTGACCAGGAAGGGCTTGCCGTCCTTCAGCACGAAGGTCGGCGTCATCGACGACAGCGGGCGCTTGCCGGCCTGCACCGCGTTGGCGTCGCCGCCGATCACGCCATAGGCATTGGGCACGCCGGGCTTGGCCGAGAAGTCGTCCATCTCGTTGTTCAGCACGATGCCGGTGCCGGGCGCGACGATGGCGCTGCCGAAGTTGGTGTTCAGCGTGTAGGTGACGGCGACGATGTTGCCGGCGCGGTCGATCACCGAGTAGTGCGTGGTCTGGTCGCTCTCGTAGGGCTGCGGCTGGCCGGCGCGGATGTCCTTGGCGCTGCGCGCCCGGTCGGGGTTGATCTGCGCCGCCAGCACGTCGGCGTATTTCTTGGAGGTGAGGCCCTTTTGCGGCACCTTGACGAAGCCCGGGTCGCCCAGGTATTCGGCGCGGTCGGCGTAGGCCAGCTTCATGGCCTCGGTCATGTGGTGCACGGTCTGGGCGCTGTTGTGGCCCCAGCTGTTCAGCGGCCAGTGCTCCATCATGTTCAGGATCTGCACCAGGTGGATGCCGCCCGAGGACGGCGGCGGCATGGTGACGATCTCGTAGCCACGGTAGCTGCCGCGCACCGGCTCGCGCTCGACCACCTTGTAGTCGGCCAGGTCCTTGAGCGTCATCGGGTTGCCGTTCTTCGCCATGTCGGCGGCGATGCGCTTGCCGATCTCGCCGCCGTAGAAGGCCCTGGCGCCGTCGCGCGCGATCAGGCGCAGCGAGTGGGCCAGGTCCTTCTGCACCAGCCTGTCGCCGGCCTTCAGCGGCGCGCCGTTCTTCCAGAAGATGGCTTTGGTGGCGGGCCACTGGCCCATGTTCTTTTTCTCCTGCTCCAGCACCTTGGCCAGCGTCTCGCTGACTGGATAGCCTTTCTCGGCCAGCGCGATGGAGGGCTGGATCACGCGCGCCAGCGGCAGCGTGCCCCATTTCTTCAGCGCGTGCGCCATGCCGGCCACGGTGCCGGGCACGCCGATGGCGTAGTGGGTGTAGAGCGACTTGCCGTCGACCACATTGCCCTTGTCGTCCAGATACATGTCGCGGCTGGCCGCTGCCGGCGCCACTTCGCGGAAGTCGAGCGCCGTGCTCTGGCCGGTCTTGGCGTCATAGACCATCATGAAGCCGCCGCCGCCGATGTTGCCGGCGTTCGGCAGGGCCACGGCCAGCGCGAAGCCGATGGCCACGGCCGCGTCCACCGCATTGCCGCCCTTCTTCAGCACGTCGAGGCCGATCCGGGAGGCCAGCTCCTGCTCGGTCGCCACCATGCCCTGGCGTGCCACCACCGGGTGGAACACGTCCATGTCGAAGTCGTAGGCCGCAGCCGCCGCCTGCGCCGCCGCAGTCTGCGTGCCGGGGGCCGCGGCTGCGTTGACGACCGGAGCCGGGGCCTGGGACGAGGGCGCACCGAGGGTGCCGCAGGCCGTGAGCACGGCCAGCGCCAGGCTGGCCAGCATGAGTCTGGAGTGGGTCACGGGGCGCTCCTCCTTCCTGGTTGGAGCGACCATGGTAGCCGCGCGGTCCGTGTTCGCGCACGGCGGAAGCGTAACGATTCTTGTCCGCGGCCTCGCGATCACCCACCTGCCTCGGTTCGCCAGGGGGACTGCCCCTTCCGCCCCTGAGGGAAGGCCGGGAGGGGGCCGCGCCATGCGCTTGTGCCCGGCCGCACGACGCAGCAGCACGGGCCCCTTACCCCGACCTTCCCCCAGTGGGGGAGGGAGCCAGCGAGGTCCGCTGAATATTCTGACCAGCCAACTCAGTTTTTCATGGTGCATCGCACCACCCGCGGCGCATGAAACGCCACGGCTCCAAAGGCCGCGGAGCAGGCCAAGCGGGGGCACCCGTGGCCGGGGTCTCCCTGGACACTGGGTGCGTCCCCCTTCAAGGGGGAAGGAGCGCAGCGACATAGGGGGTGTTTCGTCCTAACCCTTGAGGTCGGGGAAATCTTCTTCGAAGAACTCCAGCGTCTCCTTGACCCCTTGCTCGCGCCGGTTGTTCTCGGTCTGGCGCAGCTCGACGCGGCGGATCTTGCCCGAGATGGTCTTGGGCAGCTCGTCGACGAACTCGATGCGCCGGATGCGCTTGTAGGGCGCCAGCGCCTGCCGCGCGAAGGCCAGGATGTCGAGCGCGGTCTCGGCATTGGCCGTGTATTGCTGGCCCAGGATCACGTAGGCCTTGGGCACGGCCAGGCGCACCGGGTCCGGGCTCGGGATGACGGCGGCCTCGACCACCGCCGCGTGCTCGATCAGCACGCTTTCCAGCTCGAACGGGCTGATGCGGTAGTCGGAGGCCTTGAACACGTCGTCGGCGCGGCCGACGTAGGTGTAGTAGCCATCGGCGTCGCGCTGCGCCACGTCGCCGGTGCGGTAGTAACCGCCGTGCATCACGTCGGCGGTGCGCTCCGGGCTGTCGGCGTAGCCGGCCATCAGGCCCAGCGGCCGGCCGGTGCCGGGCAGGCCGCCGGGCGCCTCGCCCGCCAGGTCGTCCAGCTTCAGGCAGATCTCGCCCTCATCGGCTTCCTGTTCGTCGGCGTTCAGCAAGGCGATGTGATAGCCGGGCAGGGCCAGGCCCATCGAGCCGGGCTTGACCGCCAGGCCCGGCGCGTTGCCGATGATGGCGGTGGTCTCGGTCTGGCCGTAGCCGTCGCGCAGGGTCAGGCCCCAGCTCTTCTTCACCTGCTCGATGATTTCCGGGTTCAGCGGCTCGCCGGCACCGATCACCTCGCGCAGCGCCAGCTGGTCGCGCCAGGCCGGCAGGTCTTCCAGGATCAGCATGCGCCACACCGTGGGCGGGGCGCACAGGGTGTTCACCTGGCAGCGCGCCATGGTCTGCAGCAGCGCCGGCGCAGAAAAGCGCGCCACGTTGTGAATGAAGATGCAGGCGCCGGCGTTCCAGGGCGCGAAGAAGCAGCTCCAGGCGTGCTTGGCCCAGCCCGGCGAGGAGATGTTCATGTGGATGTCGCCCGGCTTCAGGCCGATCCAGAACATGGTCGACAGGTGGCCCACCGGGTAGCTCTGGTGCGTGTGCATCACCAGCTTGGGCTTGGAAGTGGTGCCCGAGGTGAAGTAGAGCAGCAGCGGATCGGTGGCCTGTGTCGGGCCGTCGGGGGTGAAGCCGGCGTCGCCACCCTGGCTGTCCTGGAAATCGATCCAGCCGGTCGGCGTGGCACCGACGCAGATGCGGGTGTAGTTGCCCGGCACTTCGGCGAACTTGGCCACGTGCGCCTCGCCCGCGATCACGTGACGCACGTCGCCGCGCTCGATGCGGTCGCGCAGGTCGTCCGGCGTCAGCAGGGCCGAGGCCGGGATCACCACGGCGCCGAGCTTGAAGGCCGCCAGCAGCGCCTCCCACAGCGGCACCTCGTTGCCCAGCATCACCAGCATGCGGTCGCCGCGCTTGACGCCCAGGCCGCGCAGCCAGTTGGCGACCTGGTTCGAGCGCGCCGCCATTTGCGCGTAGCTGACCCGGTCCTCGCCCGCGCCCTCATTGACGATCCACAGCGCGGGTGCGTCGCCGCGCTCGCGCGCCACGCGATCGAAGTGGTCCAGCGCCCAGTTGAAGTGCGTCAGCCGCGGCCAGCGGAAGCTGGTGCCCAGGCTGGCCTGCTCCTCGCGGTGTCCCAGCAGGTGGTCGCGGGCGGCGCGGAAGGCTGCTGCTGATTGGGCGTGGGTGTCGGTGCTCATGGTCTGTTCTCCGGGATTGTGGTCAGGTGGCTGTCTTCGCCGGTCGCCCGGGCTCGCGCCAGCGGGCCGTCGGGATCGCCCGGACCTGCTGCCCGCTCCTGCAGGCAGCAGGCCGCGCGGCCTTCAGAGTGCAGGCTTCTTCCCATCCATCGGCTGGGTCTGCTCCAGCGCATGCGCCACGCCCAGGACCTGCGATTCACCGAATGCCGGTCCCATGATCTGCAGGCCCACCGGCAGGCCGCTGGCCAGGCCGCAGGGCAGGCTGAGCGCAGGCAGGCCGGTCAGGTTGCCGGGCCCGGTGAAGCGGATCACGTGGTCCAGGAACGGCAGCTCGCTGCCGTTGATGCTGACCGTGTCGGCGCCGATGGCGGGTGGCAGGAACGGGATGGTCGGCGAGACCAGCACGTCGACCTCGCGGAAGGCGGCCGCGAAATCGGCGTCCAGCTGGCGCCGGATCTGCTGCGCCCGGAGGTAGTCGCCCGATGAGAGCAGCTCGCCCAGCTCCACCAGGAAGCGCACGTCGTCGCCGAAGTCCTGTGGGCGCCGGACCAGGTTGTCGTGATGGATGGCGTTGGCCTCGGCGACGATGGTGATGAGTTCGGCGTATTCCGAGAACTGCAGCGCCGGGATCTCCACCTCCTGCACCGTCGCGCCCAGCTCCTGCAGGCGCCGCACGGCTGCGCGTACCGCCTGTTCCACCGGGCGGTCGACGTTGTTGAAGAAGTAGCGCTCGTTGACGCCAATGCGCACGCCCTTGAGTTGCGTCATCAGCCCGGCCGCGTAGTCCTGCGGCTTCGAGCGCGCCGAGGTCGGGTCCGTCGGGTCATGGCCGGCGATGCAGTTCATCATGAGGGCTGCGTCGTGCACGCTCTTGACGATCGGGCCCACGTGGTCCAGCGACCAGCCCAGCGGGAAGACGTTCGCCTTGCTCACCAGGCCGTGCGTCGGCTTGAGTCCGACCACGCCGCAGAACGAGGACGGGATGCGGATCGAGCCGCCGGTGTCGGTGCCCAGCGAGCCGATCGTCATGTCGGCTGCCACGGCCGCGCCCGACCCGCCGCTGGAGCCGCCCGGGATCCGCGTCAGGTCCCAGGGGTTGTGGCAGGCGCCGAAGTGGGGGTTGTTGGTGGTCGCGCCCCAGGCGTATTCGTGCAGGTTCAGCTTGCCGGTGAGCACGGCGCCGGCCTGCGCCAGCTTGCGGTAGACGGTGGCGCTTTGCGTGGGCACGAAATCCTGGTGGATCTTCGCGCCCATGGTGGTGGTTTCGCCGGCAATGTAGATGTTGTCCTTCAGCGCCAGCGGAATGCCGTGCAGCGGGCCGCGGTAGAGGCCGTTCATGATCTCGCGCTCGGCGCTGCGTGCCTCGGCACGCGCCTGCTCGTCGCGCCGGCTGATGTAGGCGTTGATGCGGCCTTCGCAGGCGTCGGTGCGCGCGATCACGGCCTCCACGATTTCCACCGGGGAGACCTTGCGCTCGCGCAGCAACTGGCCGAGTTCGGCGATGGTCAGGCGGGCCAGCTCAGTCATGGCTCGGCTCCTCCAGCGCGTGGATGAGGCCGATGTCGCTGTCGGGCGGCGGCGCCCCATCCAGCGCGGCCCGCATCTGATCGATCCCGCCCATCAGGGCTTCCAGCATCACGAGGTGCTCGTCCGACACCTGGATGTTGCGGCCATTCAGCAGCTGGCGAATGGTTTCCTGGTTCATGGCTTGTCTCCTTGGCCCGGGCCTGCGGTCGCTGCGCGACCGGGTCCGAATCCCGTTTCCTGCGAACCTTGTTGTTGCTGTTCTTGTCGCTTGGCTCCCTGTTCAGGACGCTGGCACGCCGAAGCCGGGACCGGTCCCGGCGCGGACTCACATGCTGCGGCGGTACTGGCCTCCGACCTCGAACAGCGCACTCGTGATCTGCCCCAGCGAGCACACGCGCACCGCATCCATCAGCACCTCGAACACGTTCTGGTTGTCGATCACTGCCTGCTGCAGGCGCTCCAGCATGGCCGGGGCCTCGGCCGCGTGGCGCGCGTGGAAGTCGGCCAGGCGCGTCAGCTGGCTCTGCTTCTCCTCCTCGGTCGAGCGCGCCAGCTCGATGTGCTCGGGCACCGGATCGCCGTGCGGGTTGCGGAAGGTGTTGACGCCGATGATGGGGTATTCGCCCGAGTTCTTCAGCATCTCGTAGTAGAGGCTCTCTTCCTGGATCTTGCCGCGCTGGTAGCCGGTTTCCATCGCGCCCAGCACGCCGCCGCGCTCGCTGATGCGCTCGAACTCGGACAGCACCGCCTCTTCCACCAGCTCGGTCAGTTCCTCGATGATGAAGGCGCCCTGGTTCGGGTTCTCGTTCTTGGCCAGGCCCCACTCGCGGTTGATGATGAGCTGGATCGCCATGGCGCGGCGCACGCTTTCCTCGGTCGGCGTGGTGATGGCCTCGTCGTAGGCGTTGGTGTGCAGGCTGTTGCAGTTGTCGTAGATGGCGATCAGCGCCTGCAGCGTGGTGCGGATGTCGTTGAAGGCGATCTCCTGCGCGTGCAGGCTGCGGCCCGAGGTCTGGATGTGGTACTTGAGCTTCTGGCTGCGCTCGTTGGCGCCGTACTTGTCCTTCATCGCGACGGCCCAGATGCGGCGCGCGACGCGCCCCATCACCGTGTATTCCGGGTCCATGCCGTTGCTGAAGAAGAACGACAGGTTGGGCGCGAAGTCGTCGATGTGCATGCCGCGCGCGAGATACGCCTCCACCAGCGTGAAGCCGTTGGACAGCGTGAAGGCGAGCTGGCTGATCGGGTTGGCGCCGGCCTCGGCGATGTGGTAGCCACTGATCGACACCGAGTAGAAGTTGCGCACGTTGTGGTGCACGAAGTACTGGGCGATATCCCCCATCACCTTGAGCGAGAACTCGGTCGAGAAGATGCAGGTGTTCTGGCCCTGGTCCTCCTTCAGGATGTCGGCCTGCACCGTGCCGCGCACGTTGGCCAGCACCCATTCGCGGATCTTGGCGGTCTCGGTGTCGGTCGGCTCGCGGCCGTTGTCAAGCTTGAACTTGGCCAGGTTCTGGTCGATGGCGGCGTTCATGAACATCGCCAGGATGGTCGGCGCCGGGCCGTTGATGGTCATCGACACCGAGGTCGTCGGGCTGCACAGGTCGAAGCCGTCGTACAGCACCTTGATGTCGTCCAGCGTGGCGATCGATACGCCGGAGTTGCCGACCTTGCCGTAGATGTCGGGTCGCGGGTCCGGGTTGGCGCCGTACAGCGTCACCGAGTCGAAGGCGGTCGAGAGGCGCTTGGCCGGCATGCCCTCGCTCACCAGCTTGAAGCGGCGATTGGTGCGGAAGGCGTCGCCCTCGCCGGCGAACATGCGCGTGGGGTCCTCGCCCTCGCGCTTGAAGGCGAAGGTGCCGGCGGTGTAGGGGTAGCTGCCCGGCACGTTGTCCAGCATCAGCCACTTGA
>NZ_DAOKZG010000059.1:8348-16219 GCF_035325765.1 Ottowia sp. | reverse complement strand
AGGCGCGCAGGCGCCTGTGGAGCCGCGGCGCTCACCCTCGCCTGCCACGCCGATGGCGGTGCTGGCGAACGCGTCCAACTGCCGTTCCTGGGATGATGCGAACGGGCGTTCGACGTGACGAACGACAAGCGTGATGGCCTCGCTGCGCTTCAGCGACGAAACCATCATCCGTCGTGCCGGCGCGACCGGGGTCGGTCGTTGCAGCCCTGAATGTGCGGCAGCCGGGGTGGCCGAGTGCCGCACCCTCCGACGCGACAGGCACAATCACAGCTTGTCACATCCGTCCGTCAGCAGGGCCCGCCCATGACCATGCCGCTTGCCGCCTCCGACTACCTGCGCCAGCACATTCGCACCGTGCCCGACTGGCCGACGCCGGGCGTGCAGTTTCGCGACATCACGCCGCTGCTGCAGGACCCGCGCGTGTTCCGCGTGCTGATCGATGCCTTCGTGCACCGCTACATGACGCCGGCGCTGCGCCCCGACGTGGTGGCGGGGCTGGACGCGCGCGGCTTCATCCTCGGCAGCGTGGTGGCCTACGAACTGGGCGTCGGCTTCGTGCCGATCCGCAAGAAGGGCAAGCTGCCGTTCAGCACGGTGGAGGAGACGTTCGAGCTCGAATACGGCAGTGCCTCGGTCGAGCTGCACACCGACGCCGTCCGGCCGGGCCAGCGCGTGCTGCTGATCGACGACCTGATCGCCACCGGCGGGACCATGATGGCAGGCCGCAGGCTGCTGGAGCGCCTGGGCGCCCAGGTGATGGAAGGCGCCGCCATCGTCGACCTGCCCGAACTCGGCGGCTCGCGGCGGCTGCGTGAATCGGGCCTGCCGCTGTTCACGTTGGTCAGCTACGAGTGACCGTCCGCCCCTCCTGCGGCACTGGCGGATGCATCCAATCGCCGGCTTCAGGTTGACGCGCAGCGGAGCCATTTCGCCATGCCGGCGCGCGCCGGCGCCCTGCTTCACCGTCTCGAACGCGAAGCGGCATCACCCCATCGCCGCGTCCAGCAGCTCGATCCAGTGGCGCACCGGCAGTTCGGTGCCCGCCTGCAGGTGGGTGATGCAGCCGATGTTGGCCGACAGGATGGCCGCGGGGCGCTCGGCGGCGTGCTCGCCCTGCAGGTTGGCCAGCTTGCGCTCGCGCAGCTGCAGCGACAGCTCGGGCTGCAGCACCGAATAGGTGCCGGCCGAGCCGCAGCACAGGTGGGCTTCGTGCAGGGCCGGGCGCAACTGGAAGCCGAGTTCGCCCAGCCAGCGCTCGACGCCGCCGCGCAGTTGCTGGCCGTGCTGCAGGGTGCAGGGCGCATGCCAGGCCAGCACTTCGGCCGGTGGACGCACGCGCCCGGCCAGCGCGGTGGCGATGTCGGGCAGCAGCTCGCTCAGGTCGCGCGCCAGCTCGGTGACGCGTGCCGCCTTCTCGGCGTAGTGCGTGTCGTGGCGCAGCAGGTGGCCGTAGTCCTTCACCATCTTGCCGCAGCCCGAGGCGTTGATGACGATGGCCTCGACCGCGCCGCGCTCGATGTACGGCCACCACGCGTCGATGTTGGCGCGCATCTGCGCCAGGCCGCCTTCGCCGTCGGCCAGGTGGTACTTGATCGCGCCGCAGCAGCCCTGGCCGCGCGGCAGCACGCATTCGATGCCGGCGGCGTCGAGCACGCGCGCGGTGGCGGCGTTGATGTTGGGGATCATCGAGGGCTGCACGCAACCCTCCAGCAGCAGCACCTTGCGCGCGTGGGTGCGCCGCGGCCAGGCACCGGGGCCGCGGCGCTCGGGCACCTTGGCCTTGAGCTTTTCCGGCAGCAGGCCACGCACCGCCTGACCCACGCGCATGGCCGGGCCGAACAGCGGCGAACTCAGGCCCGTGCGCAGCACGGCGCGCTCGCGCGCCTGGCCCGCCGGCCGCGCCACCTTGCGCTCGACGATCTGGCGCCCGATATCGACCAGGTTGCCGTACAGCACGCCGCTCGGGCAGGTGGTCTCGCAGTTCAGGCAGGTCAGGCAGCGGTCCAGGTGGAGCTGGGTCTCGCGTGTCGGCGCCTGGCCTTCCAGCACCTGCTTCATCAGGTAGATGCGCCCGCGCGGGCTGTCCAGCTCGTCGCCCAGCAGCTGGTAGGTGGGACAGGTGGCCAGGCAGAAGCCGCAGTGCACGCACTTGCGCACGATGGCTTCGGCCTCTTCGCCTTCGGGGGTGCCCTGGAACTCGGGCGCGAGCGTGATCTGCATCAGAAATCCAAGTACATGCGACCCGGATTCAGGATACCGGCCGGGTCGAACGCCTGCTTGAGCCGCGCATGTATCCGTTGCAACGGTGCGGACAAGGGCGTGAATACCGGCGCCTGGCCATCGCCGCCGCGAAACAGCGTGGCGTGGCCGCCGGCGCGCGCAGCGGCGGCGCGCACGTGGACGGCGGCGTCCTGCGGCAGGCGCAGCCAGCGCTGCGCGCCATGCCATTCGACCAGGGTCGGTCCCAGATTGAGCGGCGTCGCGGTGTCGGGCATGCTGACGCGCCAGAGCGCCTCGCCCGGCGCCAGGCGGAAGAATGGCAGGCTCTGGTCGCGCAGCGCGCTCCACTGCCGGCTGGCCCGCTCGCCCTCCAGCAGTTCACCCCCCATGCTGCGACGCGCTGCCTCGATGGCTGCGCGGGCACCGCGCAGGCGCACCGCCAGCGTGCCGTCGGCCCAGCAGCTGGCGTTGAGTGGCAGCGGCTGGCCACCCCAGCGGTTGAGCTGCTGGCGCGCCGTGGTCTCGGACCATTCGAACAGCAGCGTGCATTCGGCCGGCGGCAGCGGCATCACCTTGAGGCTGACCTCCGCAATCACGCCCAGGGTGCCCAGCGAGCCCGCGAGCAGGCGGCTGACGTCGTAGCCGGCGACGTTCTTCATGACCTGGCCGCCGAACTTGAGCAGCTCGCCCCGGCCGTTGATCAGCTGCATGCCCAGCACGTAGTCGCGCACGCCGCCGACGCTCGCGCGCGCCGGCCCGGCCAGACCGGCCGCAACCATGCCGCCCACGGTGGCGGCGACGCCGAAGCGCGGCGGTTCGAACGGCAGGCATTGGCCCTGTTCGGCCAGCAGCGCCTCGAGTTCCGCCAGGCGCGTGCCGGCCAGGGCCGTGACCACCAGCTCGGTGGGTTCGTAGGCCTGGACGCCCGTCAGCGGCCGCAGGTCGAGCAACTCGCCATGCAGGCGCTGGCCGTAGAAGTCCTTGGTGCCGCCGCCGCGCACGCGCAGCGGCCGGCCGCGCTCGCTGGCGTTGCGCAGCTTGTCCGCAAGGGTCTGCAGGGCGTCGTCCATGGACACAGCCTAGATCCGGCAGCTGGATGCGCTGGGCAATGCCGCGCGACGGGCAAGGCCGCATGGCACGGCGAGGGCGGTGCCGGCGGGCGGTTGGCGTCCGCCCAGCAGGCGAGCGCGATCAAAGGGGTCAAGTTCAATGTTCATGCAGGCTTCCAGACGTTCGCAAGCGGCCAGCTGCTGGATCCGGGCTCAATGGTAACGGGAGTCTCAAGTCACTCCACCACCGTGCGGGTCTGCTTGCGCAGGCACCGCGGCAGGAAGTGGAGGAAAACGATGGTCTTGCCGGTGCTGTCGCCGCCCTCCCAGCCGCCAGACGGCTGGTCCCGGGGGCACGGCAGGGGACGGTCGTGCCCTGTGGCCGGTCGGCTTCGGTGATGCCGGCTTCGCCGTGCTGATGGGAAACGGCGAACTCGTCGAGCGTGCCGTTCCAGCCCGCCATGCGGCGCAGCAGTCACTGGCGTTGGCCCGTGCAAGGCCCTCCTGCGCTGGATCGGACTCGTCCACCAGAAGCAGCGACAGGAAGTGCTCGTCAGTGCAGGCCGCGCCGTCCAGAGGCAGAGGCGCACGCGCCAGCGCGCGGCGGGTTCGCCCCGCGTGTTGGACCACAGCCCGCGTGCGGCTCACGGATGCAGCCGCACGCGCAGCGCCGCCAGCGGGCGCCGCAGTTCCAGCACGGCGCGGTCGCGGCTCCGCAGCTCGGCGCGCCAGGCGACCGCCAGGTCGATGAACATCTGGTCGTCCGGGTCGCGACAGCGCAGCGGCGCGGGCGCGGCGACGGGCGCCGGCTGCGGCCAGCGATCAAAGGCCGCCAGCACCGCAGCCGCGTCCCGGCCGCGCCGCTCGCACTGCCGGATCAGCGCGGGATAGCCCAGCACCCGCGCCAGTTCCACGCGCATGGCGTCGTGCGCCAGCCAGCACAGGGCGCCCGAGCGAATGTCCTGCGCCAGGCCCGCCGTCGCCGGCTCGTCGAACAGCCACAGGTCGAGCACGCGGTTGGTGTCGATCACCACCCGCGCCACGCCGTCGGCCGGCTGGTCCGGCAGGGCGCCAGAGCCGTGCGAATCCCGGGCGCCCTGCATCTACCCCGGTCCGCCGGGCGACGGCGGTGTGGCCTGGCCCGCGCCGCGCGCGGTCAGGTCGAAGCGGAACAGGCGGCATTCGATCGGTCCGTTCCACAGCGGCACGCGGCGCGACTCCTTCAGGCGCAGGCGCCCCGGCAGCTTCGGATCGGGACTCAGCAGCCAGGCGGTCCAGCCGCCGTAGTGAGTCTTCCAGTGTGCGGCCAGGCGGGCGAAGAACTCGTCGCCGGTGTGGCGCTCGACCCCGCCAGCGTGCTGGAAGGCCTCGCGGCCGTGGCCCCTGGCGCCGGCCACGCCCGCCGCAGCGATGCGCTCGCCGTAGGGCGGATTGAGCAGCAGCACGCCGGGCGTGGCGCTGGGGGGCAGGCGCTGCAGGGCGTCGCCACCGCGCAGCTGCACGGCCTCGGCGACGCCGGCGCGCGCGGCATTGCGCTGCGCGAAGTCGACCATGCGGTGCGCCACGTCGCTGCCGAAGATGCGCGCCGCGGCCGCAGGTCCCACGGGCGCCTGGGCCTGCGCGAGCTCCCCGCGCAGCGCCTGCCAGGCCGCCGGCACGAAGGGCTTGAGCCGCTCGAAGGCGAAGTGGCGTTGCCCGCCCGCCGGCACTCCGAGCGCCAGTTGCGCAGCCTCGATCACGATCGTGCCGGAGCCGCAGCAGGGGTCGTACAGCGGCAGCGCCGACACCGTGCGCGTGGCCGGCTGCCACCAGCCGCAGGCGGCCAGCATGGCGGCAGCCAGGGTTTCCTTGAGCGGCGCCTCGCCCTTGTCCTGGCGCCAGCCACGCTTGAACAGGGGCTCGCCGCTGGTGTCGATGTAGAGCGTCGCGTGGTCGGCGTCCAGGTGTGCCGTCACGCGCACGTCCGGGTGGCGCGTGTCGATGCTCGGGCGCACGCCGCCGGCCTGCGCGCGAAAGCGGTCCGCCACGGCGTCCTTGACGCGCAGGGTGGCGAAGTTCAGGCTGGCGAGCGAGCTCGCCTGGGCCGTCAGGTCGACGCGAAAGCGCTGGCGTGGCGTGAACCAGTCTTCCCAGGCCACGCCCGCAGCCAGGGCATAGAGCGCGTCGGCGTCGCGACACGGCGCATGCGCCAGCTCGATCAGCACACGCTGCGCCAGGCGGCTCAGCAGGTTCAGGCGCAGCACCAGGTCCCAGTCGCCGCGCACGCGCACGCCACCGCGCAAGGTGAGCAGGTCCTCGCCGACGAGCCCGGTGAGGCCATGCACCTCGTCGGCCAGGTAGTCCTCCACGCCGCCGGCGCAGGGCAGGAACAGGTTGAGCGTCTTCATGGCACCACGCCCGGCCCCTGCGCGCACGCCACCAGCTGGCGCCGCATGCGGTCCGGAATCGGTGTGACCTTGCGCGTGACCGCGTCGATGAAGACGATCCCGGTCTTGCCGCGCGCCACCTCGCGGCCTTGCGTCAGCTCGGTCATGCAGAACACCAGATCGAAGCCGTAGCGGTTGAAGTCGGCGGGCTGCATGCGGATGCGCAGCGTCTCGCCGTGGAAGGCTTCCGACTTGTACTGCGCCAGCAGGTCGCCCACGACCACGGCCGTGCCATCGATCTGCCCCTCGCGATAACCGAGCGCGCGAAAGAAGCGCAGCCGCGCCTCGGACACCAGGCTAATCAACTGGGCGTGGTCCAGGTGTCCGCCCTGGTTGACGTGGCTGATGTAGACCTGCAGTTCGGTGGCAAAGCCGAAGCGATCGGGGAGGTCGAAAACAATGCGGGCCATGATGGACTCCCCCTGGAGACTACAGCGCCCTGCGCAACTGCGCCGGGGCAATCTTGAGCGCTTCGCGGTATTTGGCCACGGTGCGGCGCGCGCAGTCGATGCCCTGCTCCTTGAGCAGCCCGGCGATCTGGTTGTCGGACAGCGGTCGGGCCGGGTCTTCGGCTTCGATGAACTGGCGGATCAGCGCGCGCACCGCCGTGCTGCTGGCGTTGCCGCCGGCCTCGGTGGCCAGCGCCGAGCCGAAGAAGTACTTGAGCTCGTAGGTGCCGCGCGGCGTTGCCATGTACTTGGCGGTGGTGACGCGCGAGATGGTGGATTCATGCACGCCCAGGGTGGCTGCGAGCTCGCGCTGCACCAGCGGCCGCATGGCCAGCTCGCCATGCGTGAAGAAGCCGCGCTGGCGCTCGACGATGGCGCGCGCCACGCGCAGGATGGTGTCGAAGCGCTGCTGGATGTTGCGCACGAACCAGCGCGCTTCCTGCAGATGCTGCGACAAGGCGGCGTGGCCATCACCGGCGCCCCGCAGGGCGCGCGCATAGGCGGTGTGCACGCGCAGGCGCGGCAGCACGTCCGGGTTGAGTTGCACGCGCAGCGGCGCATCGGCCCCATCGGCGCCGGCGCTGACGATGACGTCGGGCACGATCACCTGGTGCTCGACCGAGGCAAAGCGGCGACCGGGCTTGGGCTCGAGGGTACCGATGACCGCCAGGGCAACGCGCAGTGCGGCCTCGTCGGCACCGGTGGCGGCGGTCATGCGGCGCAGGTCGCGCCGCGCGATCCAGTCGAGCGCGTCGGGCAGCGCGAGCAGCCGCAGGGCGAGACCGACTGCCGCCCGTGTGCTGTCCGCCGGATCCGACGCCGCCTGGCGCGCCCGCAGTTGCAGCACCAGGCACTCGGCCAGGCTGCGTGCGCCGACGCCGATCGGCTCCATGGTCTGCAGCAGGCGCAGCGCCAGGTTGAAGTGGTGGATCAGCTGCTCCAGCGCTTCCAGATCGTCATCCTCGTCGCTCAGCGTGGCCGCGAGCTGGGCCAGCGAGTCGGGCAGATAGCCGTCGTCGTCGAGCGATTCGATCAGGAAGCGCAGCGCCGCCGCGTCCTCCGGCGCCAGCCGCAGCGCCAGCGCCTGACGCAGCAGGTGCGCCTGCAGCGATTCGTCGGCCTGTCCGCGCTCGCCCGGGTCCGGCGCTTCGTCGCCATCGAAGCCCCCCGCGCCCACCAGCGCGGTCAGGTCCCATTCACGATCATCCGGTGCCAGGCTGGTGTCGGCATCACCGCTCCAGTCGCGCGGCATCTCGAGCTCCGGAAGCGGCGGCCCCTCCGCGCCTTCGGCGTCCTCGCCCGAGACGGCATCGGCGCCCGCCTCGCCAGCGGGGCGGGCTGGTTCGTCGTCCGGTTGCGCCGCTGCGCTGTCTTCCTCTCGCTCCAGGAACGGGTTGTCGGCCAGCATCTGCTCGATCTCGGCCTCCAGCTCGAGCGTCGAGAGCTGCAGCAGCCGGATCGCCTGCTGCAGTTGCGGCGTGAGCGCCAGCTGCTGCGCCGTGCGCAGCGACAGCCCGGGTTTCACGGCCGTGGCCACCACAAGGCCGCGCGCCTGGCCCAGCCTGCGAACGCCATGCCCGGGCGTGCGCCCGGCATCGGCGCGGCCCCGCTGACGAGATGGAGCGCAGCGGCCTGGATCTCGGTCCCGGCGCCGCAAGGCCGCGTTCTCATCCTGGGCGCGCGAGCGTCGCCCGTCCGAGAGGCCGCGGAGCAGGCCCTGCCCGCGA
>NZ_DAOKZG010000059.1:0-8248 GCF_035325765.1 Ottowia sp. | reverse complement strand
ACGCCATGCCCGGGCGTGTACCGGGCATCGGCGTTGTCCCCCTGGGGGGAAGGAGTGCAGCGGCCTGGACCTCGATCCCGGCGCCGCAAGGCCGCGCTCTCATCCTGGGCGCGCGGGCGTCGCCCGTCCGAGAGGCCGCGGAGCAGGCCCTGCGCGCGAACGCCATGCCCGGGCGTGTACCGGGCATCGGCGTTGTCCCCCTGGGGGGAAGGAGCGCAGCGACACAGGGGGGATCTACATTCACAGCCGGAAGTGCTCCCCCAGGTAGACCCGGCGCACGTCCGGGTTGGCGACGATGGCCTCGGGCGTGCCGGCGGCCAGCACGCGCCCCTCGCTGATGATCACCGCGTGGTCGCAGATGCCCAGCGTCTCCCGCACGTTGTGGTCGGTGATCAGCACGCCGATGCCGCGCACCTTGAGAAAGGCGATGATGCGCTGAATCTCGATCACGGCGATCGGGTCGATGCCGGCAAAGGGTTCGTCCAGCAGGATGAAGCGCGGCTGCGTCGCCAGTGCGCGCGCGATCTCGACGCGCCGGCGCTCGCCGCCGGACAGCGCCGGCGCCGGTGAATCGCGCAACTCCTCGACGTGCAGCTGGCGCAGCAATTCCGTCAGCCGCCGCTCGATTTCGGCGCGCGCCAGCGGCCGGCCGTCGGCGTCCCGTTGCAGCTCCAGCACCGCGCGCACGTTCTCGGCCACCGTCAGCTTGCGAAAGATCGAGGCCTCCTGCGGCAGGTAGGACAGGCCCAGGCGCGAGCGGCGATGGATGGGCATGTGCTCGACCGGGTGGCCGTCGATCGCGATGCTGCCGGCGTCGGCGCGCAGCAACCCGACAATCATGTAGAAGGAGGTCGTCTTGCCGGCGCCATTGGGCCCCAGCAGCCCCACCACCTCGCCACTGCGCACCTCCAGCGAAACGTCGTGCACCACGCGGCGCGTCCCGAAGTTCTTGCGCAGGCCGCGCACCTCGAGTCGGCTCGGCCCGGGCGCCGCGGCAGCCCGAACGGGCGGGGTGGCGGCGTCGCTCACTGGGCCGGCTCCGGAGCCGGCAACCGGGTCGAGGGCTGCAGCGGCAGCGCCGGCGTGGCCGCGCGGTCGCCGTTGTCATTGCCGCCATCGTTGCCGCTGCCGCGCGGCGCCAGCACCGCGCGCACGCGACCGCCGGTGCTGGCGGCGCCGCCTGCGGCCGGCGCACTGTCGACGGTGTAGACCTCGGTGCGGTTGTTATAGACGATGCGATCGCCCGTGACTTCGTCCTGCACCGCGCTGCCGGCCAGGCGCCGCATCTCGGCATGACGCAGGAAGCGCACGGTGTCGCTCCCGCCATCGTATTCGATGGTGTCGGCCTCGCCCTCGATGAACTCGTTCACGCCATCGCGTTTCTGGCGGAAGAAGGCGCGCTTGCCGGGCTCCCCGAACATCACCCCCTGCTGGTTGCCGTCCGCATCCTGCCGCACCTCCAGCCGGCCGCCGCGCATCACGATCGTGCCCTTGGTCACCACCACGTGACCGGTGAAGGTGGAGAGCTGCTTCTGGTCCTCGTAGCGCAGCGCGTCGGACTCGATGTTCATCGGCTGGTTGCGATCGGCGCGCTCGGCCCAGGCCGACCCCGCCAGCAGCAGCACACACAGTCCGAGTGCGAGCCGGAAGTGGGATTGCGCAGCGGGCTGGAGTCGCATGTTCATGGTCGGCACGCTTTTTGCTTATTGGACGCAATCAATTGTACGAGGGCCGGTGGCGTCCCTGCACGGTGCGCCGACGAAAAAGCCCGCCGGAGCGGGCCTGCTTCGGCGGCGCGGGGAGACTTCAGCCGCGCTTGCGCTCCTGCTCGATCAGCTGGTTGGTGATCTGCAGCATGCGTTCGAAGCCGCCGGCCATCGCGCCGTCGGTGTAGTAGCGGCCGGCAATGCCGAGCGCCGGCGTGCCTTCGACGCGGTAATCCTCCTGCAACTGCATGGCGCGTCGCGCCTGGGTGGCGACGCCAAAGGACTTGTACAGGGATTCGAACTTGGCGCGGTCCAGGCCCTGCTCGGCGATCCAGGGGAACAGCACCTCGGGCTTGTCCAGGCGCTTGCGCTCGACCTGCAGCGCCTTGAACACCTTTTCGTGCACGGCACTCACCTGACCCATCGCCAGCAGCGTGTAGTAGATGCGCTGCAGCGGCTCGAAACTGCTCTGGAAATGCACGTGCTCGAGCCGCACGGTGACATCCTTGGGTGCGGCCTTGATCCAGGGATCGAACACCGGCACGAAGTTCATGCAATGCACGCAGCCATAGGAAAAGAACTCGATCACCTCGATCTGGCCCTTCGGCGCATCCACCGGCGCCGGCTGCTTGAGCTCGACATAGCCCTTGCCCGACTGCGCCCAGGCCGGCAGGCCGGGCAGCATCACGGCCGCGGCGCCAAGAGTGAATTCACGTCGTTTCATGCTTGTTCTCCAGATATTCCGTCGCTGATGGAGCCAATGGGGGCGCGCGAGTTCCGGTGCGGTGCCGCAACCTGCCGGGCAGCGCGCAGCGACACGGGAGGTTGCGTCACCTCGGTTGCTCCACCGCACTTTGCATCACCCGCAACGCATGGGATGGCCCTGCTCCGACAGCCGCGGAGCCGGCCGCACGGAGCACCCGTGGCCAGGGTCTCCCTGGCCACAGGCTGCGCCCCCTTGAGGGGGACGCGCAACATCGCGCAGCGAGTGGAGCCACCGGGGTGTTTCATTTCATCGCTGCACCCGCACCAGGGCAGCGTCGAAGCCATTCTGCTCCAGCCGCTCGCGCACGCGCTCGGCGGCATCACGATTCTGCAGCGGGCCGACGCGCACGCGATAGATGGTGCGCCCAGCCTGCTCGCGCTCGCTCACGCGCGCCTCGACCCCGAGCAGCGACAGGCGCGCGCGCTGCGCATCGGCTTCGGGCGCGGCGCGAAAGGCGCCGGCCTGCACGAAGTAGGCGAATGGGTCGACGGGGGCGACCGCCGGCGGTGGCAGGCCCGAGCGCGTGGCGGCCAGGTCGCCCAGCGGGTCCGCCGAGGGGCTGGGCGCGCGCGGCTGCGCCAGCGCGGGCGCGCCCGGCTGGACCTCGGCAGGCGGCGGCACGGCCGGGGCCGGGATCAGGGCCGGATCGGGCAGCGGCGCCACCGCGCCACCGATCGGCGCCGGCATGTTGGCCGCACCACGGCCACGCAGGGCCGCGTTCGGGTCCCAGTCGCGGTTGCGCTCGGCCTCGGCGGCGTCCTGCAGGGTGCTGCGCGTGGCACCCTTGTTCAGGAATGGCACCGGCACCCTGGTCACGTAGATGGCCACCGCGAGCGCCACTGCCAGGCCGACGATGGCGCCCAGGACCAGGCCCAGGAAGGTGCCGCCGAACTGGCGCCGTCCGCGCCGGGGCGCGGCTCGGCTGGACGGGGGTCGTGCTCGTTTCATGCGCTGCGGGTGGCGCGGCCGCGCCGCGCGGGTGGGGTCATGTCGGGAAGGGCCATCATCACATCCGGGTCGGGGCCGTCACGCCCAGCACCGCCAGGCCATTTTGCAGCACCTGCGCGGTGGCCGCGACCAGGGCGAGCCGGGCATTTTTCACGCTTGCATCGTCTACCAGGATGCGCTCGGCATCGTAGTAGCTGTGGTAGCTGGCGGCGAGCTCGCGCAGGTAGAAGCTGACGTCGTGCGGCGCGAAGTCGCGCGCCGCGCCGGCCAGCATGTCCGGGAATTCGGCCAGCCGCAGCATCAGGGCCTGCGCGGCCGGCGTATCGAGCGGGGCCAGGTCGACGCCCGCCAGGGTGGCCGCATCGCCGCCCCAGGCCTCCAGCACCGAGCAGATGCGCGCATGCGCGTACTGCACGTAATAGACCGGGTTGTCGTTGTTCTTCTGCACCGCCAGGTCGACGTCGAAGGTGTATTCGGTGTCGGGCTTGCGCGACAGCAGGAAGAAACGCACGGCATCGGCACTGGTCCAGTCGATCAGGTCACGCAGCGTGACATAGCTGCCGGCTCGCTTGCTGATCTTCACTTCCTCGCCGCCGCGCACGACGCGCACCATGGTATGCAGGACATAGTCGGGATAACCCTGCGGGATGCCGACGCCAGCGGCCTGCAGGCCGGCGCGCACGCGCGCGATGGTGCCATGGTGATCCGTGCCCTGGATGTTGATGGCCTTGCGGAAGCCGCGCTCCCACTTGGCGATGTGGTAGGCGACGTCGGGCACGAAATAGGTGTAGCCGCCGTCACTCTTGCGCATGACCCGGTCCTTGTCGTCGCCGTAGTCGGTGGTGCGCAGCCACAGGGCCCCGTCCTGCTCGTAGGTCTTGCCGGCATCCACCAGGCGCTGCACGGTGGCCGCCACCCGGCCCGACGAATACAGGCTGGACTCCAGGTAGTACTGGTCGAACTTCAGGCGAAAGGCCTGCAGGTCCTTGTCCTGCTCGTGGCGCAGGTAGGCGACGGCGAACTCACGCATTCCAGCCAGGTCTTCCACGTCGCCGCTGGCGGTGTAGCTGCGGTCGTCAGCCTGCACCGTCTTGCCGGCCAGGAAGTCGCCAGCGATGTCCTGGATGTAGTCGCCGTTGTAGGCGGCCTCGGGCCAGCCCGCGTCGCCCGGCTTGAGGCCCCTGGCGCGGCACTGCACGGACGTGGCCAGGGTGTCGATCTGCACCCCGGCGTCGTTGTAGTAGAACTCGCGGTGCACGCGCCAGCCCTGGCTCGCCAGCAGGTTGCAGATGGCGTCGCCGAGCGCGGCCTGGCGCCCGTGGCCGACGTGCAGCGGCCCGGTCGGGTTGGCGCTGACGAACTCGACGATCACCGACTCCCCGTGCCCGGGCCGCAGGCCATGGCGCTCGCGCTCGGCCAGCACCTGGCGCACCACCTCCTGCCGCGCCGCCGGCTTGAGGCGCAGGTTGAGAAAGCCCGGGCCGGCGATCTCGATCACCTCGACCCAGCGCACGAAGGCCTCGGTCGCCTGCAGGGCGGCACGCAGCTGTTCACCCAGCGCACGCGGATTGGTCTTGAGCGGCTTGGCCAGCTGCAGGGCGGCGGTGCAGGCGAGGTCGCCATGCGCGGCCTGGCGTGGCGACTCGAACGCCGCCTGGGCGCCGGCACCGGGCACGAGCCGCTCCAGCTCGCCCGCAAGCGCGGCCAGCAACTGCTGTTTCACGGAAAGCATGGGCGCGATTCTAAGAGGCCGGGGCGCGCGAGCCGGCGTGCCGCCGGAGCCCGTCAGCCTCCGAAGCCACGCGCAAGAAACACCGCGGGCAGCGGGATGATCGCCACCAGGTGGGTGGCAACCATGACCGAGCGCCGTGCCGCCCGCACTTCCGACTCCGACGGCAGGCGGTCGTGCGCCAGCCGGTCGGCCCAGGCACGGTAATGCCGGCTCGGGCTGACCTGCAGCGCCATCACCGCCGCGAACAGCCCGATCTTGGCGTACAGCAGCAGGTTGGTCGCATAGAAGCCGGTGCCCTTGGCACCCAGGAAGATGCGCGCGATGCCGGTCAGCAGCACCGCCGCGGTCGCGATCCACAGGATGCGGTCGAGCCGCACCAGGCGCTGCACCACGGTGGCGTTGAGCCAGTCGCTGCGGCAGATCGCCGCCTGGCTGGTGGCAAACACGATCCAGGCCAGGATGGCGCTGACGTGCAGGAAGGCAAGCAGGGATTCGAGGATCATGCGCCGATGTTACGTGGGCTGCGTCACGGGTCCGAGGCGGTGCCGCGAAAGCCCGGGCCACCGAAATAGCCCTTCAGGTAATCCACCCACAGACGCACGCGCAGGGGCAGGTGGCGCGTCGGATGCGGCAGCAGGGCGTAGACGCCATTGGGCGGCGCGGCGTAGGCTTGCAGCAGGGGCACCAGCAGGCCAGCGGCGATCTCGGCCTCGACCTCCCAGGTGGAGCGCCAGGCGATCCCATGGCCAGCCAGGCACCAGTCGTGCAGCACCTGGCCGTCGCTGCAGTCGAGCGGGCCGCCGGGCCGCAGGTGGATGACTTCGTGCCCGGCGTCGCCAGCACTCGACGCGGCGCGTTCGGGATCGCGACCCGCTGCCGCGTACGGCACGCCCGCCCCGGCAAGGGGGCGTTCGTAGTCCTGCCCATGGGCGATCCGCGGCACACGGAACGCCCAGCCGCGCGACTGCGACGCATCCGATGACAACACCAGGCAGTCGTGGCGCGCCAGCTCGCGCGGATGGCGCGGCACGCCGCGGCGGCGCAGGTAGGCGGGCGCGGCCACCGCCAGGCGCCGGTTGTCGGCCAGGCGGATGCTGATCCAGGACGAATCGGGCAGATCGCCCACGCGCACCGCGCAGTCGTAGCCCTCGGCCGCGAGGTCGACGATGCGGTCCGACAGGTTGAGCGAGATGCGCAGGCGCGGGTGCTCGGCGTGGAACGGCGGCACCAGCGGCGCGATGTGGCGGCGCCCGAAACCCGCCGGTGCCGTCACGCGCAGGTGGCCGCTGGCCTGCACGCCGCCGGCGGAGACGCTGCTCTCGGCGCTCGCCACCTCATGCAGGATGCGCTGGCAATCGTCCAGGAAAGCGGTGCCTTCGGGCGTCAGGGCCAGGCGCCGCGTGGTGCGTACCAGCAGCTTGACGCCCAGATGCTGCTCCAGCGCGTCGAGGCGTCGGCCGATCACCGCCGGGGCCACGCCTTCGGCGCGCGCCGCCGCGCTGAGCGAGCCGCGCGCAGCGACGGCCGCGAAGGTCTCGAAGGCCTTGAGCTTGTCCATGGGCGGGAATTATCCGCAGCCCTCCGCAGGCGCGTGCCGCGGGCTGTGCGATCATGGGCGCCTCTCGTGCGATCTGCCCCGCCCCATGACCGCCGCGTCCCGACCTGCCTCCCGATCCCGCGCCGACCTGCAGGCGCTCAGCGTGGTGCAGTTGCATCAGCTTGCCGAGCGCGGCAGCCGCAGCGCCCGGGCCGAGCTGGAGCGGCGCATGGCCGACCCGCTGCCGGCCCCGGCTTCGCGCGCCGGCGCGCCACGGCCCACGGGGCGCGACGTGCACGCACGGGAGGCCACGCCGCCCGCGCCGGCACCGGCCGGTGCGGAGGCCAGCCAGGCGCTGATCGAACAGTGGGCGCTGATCGAGCGCCAGCAGTCGGCACAGGCACGCAGCACCGGCCTGCCGCGCCTGATGGGCTGGGTGCTGATCCTGTGGGGCGCACTGCTCGGCTTCGGCGGCCTGGTGCTGCTGGCGCGTGGCGGCGGCGCCTATTACCTGGCGTGCGGGGCCGCCTGCGCGGCAGTCGGCGCCCTGCTGGCGCGGCGCAGCCGCTGGGCGATGACGGCGCACGGCGTGCTGGCGCTGGTCGCGCTCGGCTGGGCCTGGCGTGGTGGCAGCGTCACGCTGGCGCTGGTGCAGGCGGCGCCGGTGCTGATCGCCGCCCTGTGGATGGCACTGCCGGGCATGCGCGAGGCGCTGGACTGAACCTGAATCCGGCCGTCGATCGCTGGTGGACGACTTGAAAATCGCATGAACGTTGCGCTTGGCCGCTTCGATCACGCGCATCGGCCGGGGGCGCGTGCCCTGCACCCGCCAGCGCCGCGTCCACTCGCGCCGTCCAAAGGCGCGCAGGTCCCTTCGGAGCCGCGGCGCCCACTCGGGCGCCTGGCAGGCTGAGGACCGCGCCCTGCGAGGTGCATCCAGCTGTCGAATCCAGCGCAAGTCGCAGACGCCGCAGTCGTCGACCGCGCACACGGTCAGAGCAGAGAGGAGAACGATCCGATCTTTGCAAAAAAGTCAATTGTTTTGCAATTGGAAGCGTCTTTTTCACCTAAAACAAATCGAATAGAGTCGGCGGTTCGATGGCGTGCCGCGCGCGGCGCGTTCCTGCCTGATTTTTCCTGGAGAGGTTCCCATGGTCCAGCGTGTCAAGGTGGGCGACCTGCAAGTTGCCACCGAACTCCACGACTTCATCAACCGCGAGGTGCTGCCCAGTGTCGGCGTCGAGCGCGATTCATTCTGGAAGGGCTTTGGCGCCATCGTGACCGAGCTGGCGCCGAAGAACCTGGCGCTGCTGGCCGAACGCGAACGCCTGCAGGCCGAGCTGGACAAGTGGCACCAGGCCAACCCCGGCCCGATCCGCGACATCGTGGCCTATCGCAAGTTCCTCGAGACCATCGGCTACCTGGTGCCGCCGCCAGCGCAGGCGCGCGTCACCACCGAGAACGTCGACGCCGAGCTCGCGGTGCAGGCCGGCCCGCAACTGGTGGTGCCGATCCTGAACGCGCGCTATGCCCTGAACGCCGCCAACGCGCGCTGGGGC
>NZ_DAOKZG010000058.1:0-16832 GCF_035325765.1 Ottowia sp. | reverse complement strand
TGGGACAACTTTACGCCTCGGTGGACTGAAAAGGTGGGTTGTTCAGGGTTTCCCTTGGCTATTTGAGGAACGACTGTAGGCAGTTGTGTCCGCCCGCCCCAGCGTGTTAACCCGTACCCAGTTCGGGTGACGAAACCCAGGCGGACCGCGTCCGAACGCCGTGCAAGCATGTGCGTTGTGCGCCTCGCATGAGGGAAAGTTTCCTGCAGAGCCCTTGACAGCAGCGTTGCGGCCAAGCCCATGGCCCAGAGGCCCTCACCAGCGCGGCTCGAACTTCCGGATGGCCGCGCGCGCAGCCTCGTCCAGCGCAAAACCCGCGCCGTGCGCGGCCGCCAGCTCGGCACAGCGCCGCTCGAAAGCCTCGATGCCCTGGCCGTAGATGAACTGCAGCGCGCCGCCGGTCCAGGCCGGAAAGCCGATGCCGAAGATGCTGCCGATGTTGGCGTCGTGCGCGCTGGTGAGCACGCCCTCGGCCAGGCAGCGCGCGGTCTCGACTGACTGGCGATACAGCAGGCGATCCTGGATCGCCTGCACGCTCCAGGCCACGTCCGGCCGCTCGAACAGTGACTTCAGCTCGGGCCACAGCTGCTTCTTCGCGCCCTGCGGATAGTCGTAGAAGCCGCCCCCGCCGGCACGGCCGGGGCGACCCAGCTCCTTGACCATGCGCTCGACCAGCCGTTCGCCGGGCGTGCTCTCGTAGGCCTTGCCCTCGGCCGCATGATCGGCGCGCGTCTGCTCGATCACGTGCACCGACAGCGTGAGCGCCGTCTCGTCGAGCACCGCCAGCGGGCCTACCGGCAGGCCGGCCTGCACGGCAGCGTTCTCGATCGCCGCGGCCGGAATGCCCTCGCCCAGCATGGCCGCGCCTTCCATCACGTAGGTGCCGAACGTCCGGCTGGTGTAGAAGCCGCGCGAGTCGCCCACCACGATGGGCAGCTTGCCCAGCGCCAGCACGTAGTCGTAGGCGCGCGCCACGGTCTCGTCATCGGTTTGCTTGCCGCGGATGATCTCGACCAGCTTCATCTTGTCCACCGGGCTGAAGAAGTGGATGCCGATGAACTTGCGCGCGTCGCGGCTGGCCTGCGCCAGGCCGCTGATGGGCAGCGTGCTGGTGTTGCTGGCGAAGAAGCCGCCATCGGCCAGCATGGGTTCGGCCTCCTGCGTCACCCGGGCCTTGAGCTCGCGGTTCTCGAACACGGCCTCGATGATGAGCTCGCAGCCCTTCAGGTCGGCGACGTCGGCCGTGGGCGTGATGCGATCCAGCAGCGCCTGCTGCTCCGGTGCGCTCATGCGGCCCTTCTCGACACGCTTCTGCGCCAGCTTCACGCTGTAGGCCTTGCCGTGTTCGGCCTTCTCCAGCGAGACGTCCTTCAGCACGGTGGCGATACCGCGGCTGGCCTGTGCCCAGGCGATGCCGGCCCCCATCATGCCGGCCCCCAGGATCCCGACCTTCTGCAGCTTCGAGCGCGGCACGCCGCGCGGGCGTGACTGGCCGCTCTTGATGGCGTTCAGGTCGAAGAAGAAGGTGTTGATCATGTTGCGCGCCACCGGGCCCGTCATCAGGCGGGCCAGGTAGCGGCTTTCGATGCGGGTGGCGGTGTCGTAGTCCACCTGCGCGCCCTCGACCATGGCCGAAAGCGCCGCCTCGGGCGCCGGGTAGCGGCCGTGCGTCTTCGTCGTCAGCATCGCGGGTGCGACCACCAGCGCACCGGCGATCTTCGGGCTGGCGGGCGTGCCGCCAGGGATCTTGTAGCCCTTGGCGTCCCAGGGCTGCTGGGCCTGCGGGTTGGCGGCAATCCAGGCCAGCGCCTGCGCGCGCAGCGTGGCGGCCGCGCCCTCGCCTGCCGGCACCAGCTCGCCAATCAGGCCCAGCGCCTGACCTTCGCGCGGGCCGAACAGCTTGCTTTCCATGATGTAGGGCTGGGCCCCCATCAAGCCGAGCAGACGCGTCATCTTGGTGATGCCGGTGGCGCCGGGGATCAGGCCCAGCGTCAGCTCGGGCAGGCCGAACTGCGCCTTGGCGTCATCGACGGCGATGCGGCGGTGGGCCACCAGGGCGAGCTCCCAGCCGCCCCCCAGCGCGCTGCCGTTCAGGCAGGCGACCACCGGAATGCCCAGCGTCTCGAGCGTGCGGAAGGCGCGCTTGACGCGCTCGATCCCGGCGTATACGGCCGGTGCATCGGCGGGCGCCAGGCGCATCACGCTTTTGAGGTCGGCGCCGGCAAAGAAGGTGCTCTTGGCCGAGGCGAGGATGACGCCCTGGAGCTTCTCCCTGTCCCTCAGCGCCTGCTCGGCCACCGCCACCATGTCATCCTGCCAGTCGGCGCACATGGTGTTGACGGGCGAATCCGGCTGGTCGAAGGTGATCGTCGCCACCGTGCCGCAGGCTTCCTCACTCAGTTCGTAGCGCAGGGTTTTCATGATCAGCATTGATTTGTGAGTGACCGGCGCTTGGTGGCCAAGCACCGGACGCCGGTTTGATTCAGACTCTCAGGCAGCCGCGGAGCGGCACCGGGGGTCATGTCTTCTCCACGATGGTGGCAATGCCCATGCCGCCGCCCACGCACAGAGTGGCGAGGCCGTAGCGCAGGCCGCGCCGGTGCAGTTCGTCGACCAGGGTGCCGAGGATCATGGCGCCAGTGGCACCGAGCGGGTGGCCCATGGCAATGGCACCGCCGTTGACGTTCACCTTCTCGTGCGGAACGTGCAGGTCCTTCATGAACTTCATCGGCACGGCGGCAAAGGCCTCATTGACCTCGAACAGGTCGATCTGGTCGATGGTCAGGCCGGCCCTCGCCAGGGCCTTGAGCGTCGCCGGCATCGGGCCCGTCAGCATGATGGTCGGGTCGGCGCCCGACAGGGCGGTGGCGACGATGCGCGCGCGCGGCGTCAGGCCATGCGTCTTGCCGGCCGCCTCGCTGCCGACCAGCACGGCGGCGGCGCCATCGACGATGCCCGACGAGTTGCCGGCATGGTGCACGTGCACGATGCGCTCGACCTGCGGGTAGCGCTCGAGCGCGACGGCATCGAAGCCCATGGCGCCGAGCTGCTCGAAGGAAGGCCGCAGCCCCGCCAGTGCCTCGACCGTGGTGCGGGGCTTGATGAATTCGTCCTCCTCCAGGATGAGCTGGCCGAGGAAGTCGGTCACGGGCACGATCGACCCGGCGAAATGGCCGGCCGCGCGCGCGGCGGCCGCGCGCTGCTGCGACGTGACGGCGAAGGCGTCGACATCCGCGCGCGAGAAGCCCTCCAGCGTGGCGATCAGGTCGGCGCCGATGCCCTGCGGCACGAAGCCGGTGGCGAAGCTGGTGGCCGGGTCCTGCGCCCAGGCGCCGCCGTCGGCACCGATCGGCACCCGGCTCATGCTCTCGACGCCGCCGGCGACCACCAGGTCTTCCCAGCCCGAGCGCACCTTCTGCGCCGCCAGGTTGACGGCCTCCAGGCCCGAGGCGCAGAAGCGGTTCACCTGCATGCCGGCGCAGCGCCAGTCCCAGCCGGCCTTGAGCGCCGCCACCTTGGGCAGGACCGAGCCCTGCTCGCCGATCGGAGAGACCACGCCCATCACCACGTCGTCGACCGCCGCGGTGTCCAGGTCGTGGCGGCGGCGCAAGGCCTCCAGCGTACCGGCCAGCAGGTCGACCGGCTTGACCTCGTGCAGGCTGCCGTCCTTCTTGCCCTTGCCGCGCGGCGTGCGGATGGCGTCGAATACAAAGGCTTCGGTCATGGCGGGCGACTCCTGGCGCATCGGAGGACACGGGAACGAACGCGAGTATAAGCATTGCTTCGAGCAAATGCTCTGCAAAAATCAACCGGGCCGGGGCGCCCGGCCGACGCGGCGCCCTGCCACCGGGAAGCCGGGGCGCCTGCCTCAGGCTGCTACAAGGTCTTGGTGCGCAGGTCGATCAGGCGCCGCTGGTCGCGCAGCGCCGACTCGGAGGTGTTGAACATGGGGGCGGCCGGCGCCACCGCGTCGCCCGCCAGGCCGGCGCGCGCCGGACGTGCCGCAGCAGCGGGCACGGACGCGCCACTGCCCGCCACGATGCGGCGGAAGGTGGCCACCACGGTGCGCTGGTCATCGTCGAAGTCGCCGTGGTGGCTGGCGCTGGAAGCCGAGAGCGAATCGGCCGGCTCGGTATTGGGCGCCAGCACCAGGTCGACCGCCAGCTCCCGCATCAGCGCGCGGTCGATGAAGCGCTCCATGCCGAGGATCGGCGCTCCGTCGCGGAAGAACGGGATGCGCGCCTTGTCCTCGAACGCATTGGACACCAGGTACAGCAGCGACTTGTTGTAGATGAGGCCGCAGTTGTCGTCCTGCTCGGCCTTGTCGGTGAGCGCGAAGATGGTCATCTGCTCGATACCCCGCGCCTGCAGCGCCGGCACGTAGTGCTGGTGGAACAGCTCGACGCGACAGGCCGGAGCCCACAGGGTGCAGGTCTTGACCGGGATGCCGCGCCGGCCGAGCAGGCCGACCAGCGGCGCCAGCAGGATCGAGCCGGCGCTGTGACCGACCAGGTGCACCTCGAGCCGCGGCAGCCGCTGGCGCAGCGCCTGCAGCTGGTCGGCCACCAGCGTCGCGGCGCAGCCCCTGGCACTGGCGGCCAGTGCGTTTTCCTTGATTTCGTCCCAGACGGACTTGCCGGTGAGCCCGCGCGCCAGGGGTTCCAGTGCGTCGTCCAGGCGGTCCAGCATGAAGTCCTTGGCGGCATCCAGCATGCCCTCGGGCTTGCGGCGACTGACCGCGTCGCGCAGGATGTTGGTGATCGTGGTCCAGTAGTCGGTGCGCCAGATGAAGGCCAGCGGGTAGACCTCGCCGCCCAGCAGCAACGGCCGGTATTCGGCCAGCCGCTGCACCGCGGCCTGCGCGCCGACCAGGCCGCCGTGTGCGTACAGCAGCACGCGCGGCACCGCCCAGCCCGCCGTGACACGCGGAATGTCCTCGACAAACACGCGCCGCAGTTCCTGCGGCGTGTTGCCATAGTCGCCGCCGGCCTTGAGCACGCCGTTGTTGCCGACGCTGACGATGTGCGGCCGCAGATCGGCGAAGGAATAGCCGGTGGACTGCGCCGCCGTGCGCGCATGGACCGCGGCGGTCGACTCCAGGCGCTGCAGCCTGACCGGCGCGCCCAGGCGCGCCACCCAGACGTCGGTGCCGTTTTCCAGCCAGTCGTCGTAGCTCAGCAGGGCGAAGCCGCCGCGCCCCCAGCCCGGGCCCCACGAGTTCTGGATCCAGAAGCCGCGCTCGTCGTAGGCCACGATGGCGAAGGCATGGCCGCCCAGGACCCGGCTGCTCTGCACGATCAGGCCGTCGGCGCCGACATGCGACCAGCCGTCGTGCACGCTGCAGGAGGCGTAGAGCACGCCGACCTCGGTGATGGCCGAATGCATGGCCACCAGGTCCTTGTGGTTCACGCGGAAGTACGCGCCCAGCGGGCGCTGCAGTGCATCGGCGACGCGCGCATCGTTCAGGCCGCCTTCCGAGGTTGCGGCCGCCTTCCCCGTGCGCCGCGCGCTCCGGCGCACCGGCGCGCGGCTCGGGTAGAGCGATTCGGCGCACACGCCGTGCTTGTGCCAGCCCTTCATGGCGCCGCGCGTACTGGAGCCCGAATAGTCCTCGCCCGGCCACTCGTCGTAGCGGCGCGCCAGGTCGTACATCATGCGCGGGCTCACCGGCGTCGGGTCGGGCACGACGCGCCGGCGCTGCAGCAGGTACTGCGCCACCGTGGCCAGGCCGTAACCGGTGCAGGCGCCCTCCGAGCCCTGGTCGAGGATCGGTACCTGCCAGTCCAGGTAGTCGCCCAGTGGCACATGGGTCGGCACCTCGACCAGGGTGGGCGTATACATCAGGTCGCGGAAATCCAGGGTGTCCGGCCGCACATCGAGGGTGCGGGGCAGCGCATCGGCGGCGGGCGACCGGCGCGTCCCGGCCGATGCACGACGCGGGCCCGGCGCCGGGTCGGGGGCGGCGTCCTCGGCTGCGTTCGACCGGTCCTGCGCGATGGCCTCCTGTCCGCGCGCCAGCATCACGGCGGCACGCCGGGTCCGCCGGGCACTCTGCGCCGGCGCATTGGCCGGGACGGCGGGAAAGCTGCCGGCCAGCACCTGCCGCGCCAGCGCGTACAGGCGCTCACGATCGGCCGCCCCATTCTGGCCGCCGTTGATGCGCTGCGTGATGTCCGTGAAGCGGTTCGCGTCGGCCAGCGCATTCAGGCCGTTGCGCGCCCAGAACAGCGCCGCGATCTCGAAGCCGACCTCGGGATCCGCGGCCAGCTCGGGTTGCTCCAGCAGGTCGAGGCCCAGCAGCTCGCCGTAGCGTGCGTAGTTGTCCCGGCCCGTGATCTGGATCGGTCCGCGCCCCTTGAAGCGCCGGCCGTCACCGGCCTGCGTGTTGCCCAGGCGCCGCGCCAGGTCGCCGGGCGGCTCGTAGCGGCGCTGCGCCGCGGTCGGACCCCAGAGCTCTTCCAGGAACTGCAGCTCGCCCGATTCGTGCCCGAGCTGGGCCAGGAAGGCGGCGGCGCGCCCCAGGTTGGCGTCGATCTGGTGCGCCTGCATGGCACGGTTCAGGGGCTCGAGGCATTGCGCGCGGCGGCGCGAAGACGCGTGGCGCATGATCTGCGCGAGCTGAAGGTCGGACAGCATGGCGGTCTCCTCGGCGTGCGCCGGATAGCTGGCGCATCGGGGAAGGCGCCAGCCGCGCGCAACGCTGCACAAAGCATAGCCGCCCAGCCGCGCGCGATCAATGGGGGTGCCTGGCCCGATCCGCGAGCGAGCCGCCGGCGGCCACGGCGCCGGCGCGGTCCGGGAATCGCACCGGCATCGGACGCGTGCGCATCCGAACGTGAGACTTGCAACGGATCCGTCCGGGCCGGCCGAGTGGTTTCACGGGGATTCGCCTTCGTGCATGACGCATGGCAAATGACAAGGCAGTTGCCTGCCTTCATGCGGGCCCCAGCCGATGCCATGCGCCGGGTTCGTGAGCGTCAGAGGGCATCAATTCCCCTCGCCGTGCCGCCCTGCCCCCGCGGCAAAGCGTGCCGCGCCGTCCAGCGCCGCGCCCAGGCATTGCCGGCCGCGCTCCCATTCGCGCTGCAGCGCCTGCGGCAGCGGCCAGTCCCACTGCGTGAGCGTGCTCATGCGGTCGGCGCGCAGGGTGTCCTGCGGAAACTCGGCCAGCTGCCGCGCCAGCGCCAGTGCTGCGGCGCGCGTCTGGCCCGCCGGCACCACCCGGTTGGCCAGGCCGATGGCGAGCGCCTCGGCGGCATCCACCCGGCGCCCGGTCAGGATCAGGTCGAGCGCGCGGCCCTGGCCGATCAGGCGCGGCAGGCGCACGGTGCCGCCGTCGATCAGCGGCACGCCAAAGCGCCGGCAGTAGACGCCGAAGTAGGCGTCCTCGGCCATCACGCGCAGGTCGCACCACAGCGCCAGCTCGGTGCCGCCGGCCACCGCGGCACCCTCGACCGCGGCGATGACGGGCTTGGACAGCAGCAGGCGCGAAGGACCCATCGGTCCGCGCGGCTGCCGATCGCTGGCGTCGAAGTCCAGGTCGGCCTGCAGATTCCGGATCGATGCGCCGTCGGCCGACGCCATGCGTGCGCCGGACTTCAAGTCCCAGCCGGCGCAGAAATGGCCGTGGGCGCCATGCAGGACCGCGACGCGGGCTCCGGCATCGGCCTCGAAGGCGATGAACGCCCGGTGCAGGGCCAGCGCGGTGTCATGATCCACCGCATTGCGCACGTCCGGGCGCTGCAGGGTCACGATGGTGACGGGGCCGTCGGCGTCGATGTCGATGTTCATGCGGTACTCCAGAGGGGTGCTGCCGGTAGGCGGATCAGGGTTTGCCGGGGATGCGCAGAACCGACAAGCTCGCTAGAGTCTCTCCGGTTTTGGCAATGTTCAGCAAGCAGGAATCGAGTGCAGTTTGTCCAACTGGTGATCAGCGGAGTGGCGCAGGGCTGCATCTACGGCCTGATCGCGCTGGGTTTCGTGCTGATCTACAAGGCCACCGAGATCGTCAACTTCGCCCAGGGCGAACTGATGATGCTGGGCGCTTTCTGCGCGCTGGCGGGGATGGCCTGGCTCGGTTTTCCGTTCTGGCTGGCGGTGCTGGCCACGCTGGCGGCCATGGCGCTGTTCGGGCTGCTGCTGGAACGCGCGCTGATCCGGCCGATCCTGGGCGAGCCGGCCTTCTCCATTGTCATGCTGACGTTCGGCATCGGCTACGTGGCGCGCGGCGCGGTCACCATGATCCCAGGCATCGGCACCGAGACGCACACCCTGGCGGTGCCCTACCAGGGCCAGGTGCTGGAACTCGGCGCGCTGGTGCTGAGCGCCGAGCACCTGGCGGTGATCGTGGTCACGGCCGTGCTGTGCGCGGTGCTGTACGCGCTGTTCGGCTACAGCAAGGTCGGCATCGCCATGCAGGCGACGTCGCAGAACCAGCTCGCCGCCTACTACATGGGGATCCCGGTCAAGCGCATCAACGGCCTGGTGTGGGCGCTGGCGGCGCTGGTGGCGGCGGTGGCCGGCATCCTGCTGGCGCCGATCACCTTCGTGCACGCCAACATGGGCTTCATCGGCCTGAAGGCGTTTCCAGCCGCGGTGGTGGGCGGCTTCGGCAGCCTGCCCGGCGCCATCGTCGGCGGGCTGATCATCGGCGTCATCGAGTCGCTGTCGGGCTTCTACCTGCCCGAGGGCTTCAAGGACACCGCCGCCTACATCGTCGTGCTGATCATGCTGGTGATCCGGCCCAACGGCCTGTTCGGCGAGCGGCTGATGAAAAAGGTGTAGGACCCGGCCGTGCGTTTCATCTTCAAGACCAGCTACGCGCAGGACATCCGCCTGGCCAAGCACGGGGGCCACGTGTTCTGGTACTCGGCGCTGCTGCTGGCGCTGCTCGCCGCGCCCTGGCTGATCGACGAGTACTGGCTGGCACAGCTGACCTTCGTGCTGATCTACGGCATCGCCGGCCTGGGCCTGATGCTGCTGACGGGCTTCACCGGCCAGTTCTCGATCGGCCATGCCGCCTTCCTGGGCGTGGGCGCCTACACCGAGGCGGTGCTGACCAATGCCGGGTGGCCGTTCCCCCTGGCGATGGCGTGCGCGGCGCTGCTGGCGGCGGCGGTGGGCGTGGTGATCGCGCTGCCGGCGCTGCGCGTCAAGGGCATCTACCTGGCCATTGCCACCCTGGCCTTCGGCTTCATCGTCGAGGAGGTGCTGGCGCGCTGGGAGAGCGTGACCGGCGGCAACGCCGGCCTGAGCCTGGGGCCGCCGGCCATCGGCGACTGGCAGATCGACTCCAGCGCCGGTTTCTACTTCATCTGCCTAGTGATCGCGGTGGCCGCGACGCTGGGGCTGCTGAACCTGCTGCGGGCGCCGACCGGGCGCGCCTTCGTCGCCATCCGCGATTCGGAGATCTCGGCCCAGAGCATGGGCGTGTACCTGGCCTGGTACAAGACGCTGGCGTTTGCCGTGTCGGCCGCGCTCACCGGGCTGGCGGGCGCGCTGTACGCACACAAGCTGATGTTCATGTCGCCCGAGCAGTTCGACATCATCCAGTCGATCGACCTGCTGCTGCTGGTGGTGATCGGCGGCCTGGGTTCGGTGCACGGGGCCTTCCTGGGCGCGATGTTCCTGATCGGCATGCCGCAGGTGATCGCGCTCGGCAAGGATCACCTGCCGGATGTGATCGGCCAGGCGCCCGGCCTGCAGACCCTGGTCTACGGCCTGGTGCTGATCGGCTTCGTGCTGTTCGAGCCGATGGGCCTGTACGGCCGCTGGCTGAAGATCCGTACCTGGCTGCAGCTCTTTCCCTTCTACCGGCGCGGCATGTTCAAGCGGCAGAAGTCGTTCCAGAAATCGGACAGACTGAAATGACCCCCCTGAGTCGCTGCGCGCCTTCCCCCCTGCAAGGGGGGACAACGCCGATGCCCGGTACAAGCCCGGGCATGGCGTTCGCTGGCTTGGCGGACTCCGCCGCGATCACCAGTCAAATACGGGTCGGTGCTTGGAAACGCAAGGGCCGAGCGCAGCGATGGCCCGTCGGAGCTCCCCCCTGTGGCTGCGCCTGCGGCGCGAGGCTTGCGGGGTGGCGCGGGCAGCGCAGCATGCACGCGCTTCGTGGTCTGACTCGCTGCGGTTGTCTGAACGCAGCGCCGCAGGCGCGCAGTGAGTTCCGCAGCGCACCCCGCAAATCTTGTGACGCAGGTCTGCCCCGCAGCGCAGCGGAGGGGTCGCAGACTTGGGGTCGCCTTTTCTTTGCCTACTTTCTTTTGGCGACGCAAAAGAAAGTAGGTGCGCTGCCGGGCGCACATCCCGGCCGACCACCCCAGCAGCACCCATCGCCGGCCATCCACACGAAAGCAGGCCAACAGGAACCATGAGCAACGCCCTGCTTTCCGCAAAAAACCTCAGCGTCCGCTTCGGCGGCGTGCTGGCGGTCGACGACGTCAGCTTCGACGTGCAGGCGGGCGAGGTGTTCACCCTGATCGGCCCCAACGGCGCCGGCAAGACCACGGTGTTCAACCTGATCAGCCGCATCTACCAGCCCACCAGCGGCAGCATCGACTACGCCGGCCCGGCGGGCACGGTGCGCCTGACGGCGCAGCCGCCGCACCAGATCGCGGCACTGGGCATCGCACGCACGTTCCAGAACATCGAGCTGTTCGAGCACGCCAGCGTGCTGCACAACCTGCTGATCGGCCACCACACGCACCGGCGCACCGGCTTCTGGAGCGACCTGCTGTTCACGCCCCGGGCGCGCGCGGCCGAGCTGGAGGCGCGCGAGCGCGTCGAGCGCGTGATCGACCTGCTCGACCTGCAGCACCATCGCGACGCACTGGTGGCCGGCCTGCCCTACGGCGTGCGCAAGGTGGTGGAGCTGGCGCGCGCCCTGTGCACCGAGCCGCGCCTGCTGCTGCTGGACGAACCCTCGTCGGGCCTGAACGTCGAGGAAACCGACGACATGGGCTTCTGGATCCAGGACATCGTGCGCGACCTGGGCATCACCGTGCTGATGGTGGAGCACGACATGACCCTGGTATCGCGCGTCTCCGACCGCGTGCTGGCCATGAGCCAGGGCCAGGTGCTGGCGCTGGGCACGCCGGCCGAGGTGCAGGCCGACCCGAAGGTGGTCGAGGCCTACCTGGGCACGGTGGATGACGTGGCCTCGCTGCGCCGGCCAGCCGAGGAGACTCCATGACCGAGCCGGTGCTGCAGCTCGCCAACGTCGAGAGCTCGTACGGGCCGATCAAGGCCATCCGCGGCGTCAGCCTGCAGGTCGGGCGCGGCCAGGTGGTCACCGTGCTGGGCAGCAACGGCGCGGGCAAGAGCACCATCCTGAAGACCATCTCCGGCATCATCGACCCGGGCAAGGGCACGGTGCACTTCAAGGGCGAGGACATCACCGCCCGCGACCCGGCGCTGATCGTGCGCAAGGGCCTGTCGCACGTGCCCGAGGGGCGCGAGGTGTTCCCTCTGCTGTCGGTGCGCGACAACCTGCTGATGGGTGCCTACACGCGCGGTGATCGCGACGGCGTGGCGCGCGACATGGAGCAGGTCTATGCCTACTTCCCGATCCTGAAGGAGCGCTCGGCGCAGGACGCCGGACTGCTGTCGGGCGGCCAGCAGCAGATGCTGGCGATCAGCCGCGCGCTGATGGCCCGGCCCGAGATGATCCTGCTGGACGAGCCGAGTCTCGGCCTGTCGCCGCGCCTGACCAAGGAGATCTTCGAGATCGTGGTACGCATCAACCGCGAGCGCGGCACCACCATGCTGCTGGTGGAGCAGAACGCCAACATGGCCCTCAACGCCGCCGACTATGGCTACGTCCTGGAGAACGGCCGCATCGTGATGGAGGACAGCTGCGCGCGCCTGCGCGAGAAGGAAGACATCAAGGAGTTCTACCTCGGCATGAAGGACGCCGGCGTGCGCGGCGAGCGGCGCTGGAAGAAGAAGAAGACATGGCGATGAACGAATCCATGGAACACCACTTGAGCGTCGCCGGGCCGTCCCAAGACGCGAGGGCCCCCTCGGGGGGCAGCGCACCACGCGCAGCGGGGGAGCGTGGGGGCCAGATCTTGAGCGTCGCCGGGCCGTCCCAAGACGCGAGGGCCCCCTCGGGGGGCAGCGCACCACGCGCAGCGGGGGAGCGTGGGGGCCAGATCTTGAGCGTCGCCGGGCCGCCCCAAGACGCGAGGGCCCCCTCGGGGGACAGCGAAGCCAACGAAGTGGCGAGCGTGGGGGTCTGATGTCCAACCTCTGGGATCTCTCCGGCATCCGCCCGCGCACCGACGTGGTGATCGCGGGCGACACCATCGCCGCCATGTTCTGGAACGCCGTCGCCGAACGCGGCCCGAAGGTGTGGCTGCGCGAGAAGGACCTGGGCATCTGGAACAGCTGGACCTGGGCGCAGGTCGGCGAAGCGGTGGCCGAGATCGCCGGCGGCCTGATGAGCCTGGGCTTTGCCGCCGGGCAGACCGCGTCCATACTGTCCAACACCGAGGTCGAGTGGGTGCTGTCGGACCTGGCCGTGCTGTCCTGCGGCGGCATCGCCAACGGCATCTACCCGACCGACGCGCCGGTGCAGGTGCATTACCTGTGCGAGGACTCGGGGACGCGCTTCCTGTTCGTCGAGGATGAAGAGCAGCTCGACAAGGCACTCGAAGTGCGCGAACGCCTGCCGCTGCTGGCCAAGGTCATCGTGTTCGACATGAAGGGCCTGCGCGACCTGGACGATGAAGGCGTGATGAGCCTGGACGCGCTGCGCGAACTGGGCCGTGCCTACAACCAGCGCCACCCGCAGGAACTGCAGCGGCGCGTGGCCGCGTGCAAGCCCGATGACGTCGCGATCCTCGTCTACACCTCGGGCACCACCGGCAAGCCCAAGGGCGCCATGCACACCCATGCCGGCCTGGTCCACACGGCGCGCGGCTACAACACCCTGATTGCACGCGGCGAGACCGACGAATGCATGGCCTTCCTGCCGCTGTGCCACATCGCCGAGCGCATGGGCGGCGAGTACTACGCGCTCTACACCGGCTCGCGGCTGAACTTCGTCGAGAACCCCGACACCGTGCCCGAGAACGTGCGCGAGATCGCGCCCACGGTGTTCGTCGCCGTGCCGCGCGTGTGGGAGAAGTTCTATTCCGGCGTCACCATCGCGCTGAAGGAAAGCACGCGCCTGCAGCAGGTGGCCTACGCCTGGGCCATCGGCGTCGGCCGCCGCATCGCCGACCTCGTGCTGGCGGGACAGCCGGTCCCCGGCTTGCTGAAGATCAAGTTCCGTCTCGCGCGCTGGCTGGCGCTGGACAACGTGCGCAAGCTGATCGGCATCCACCGCGCGCGCTACCTGGTCACCGGTGCAGCGCCGATCTCGCCCGAGCTGATCAAGTGGTACCTGTCGCTGGGCGTGCCGATGCTCGAGGTCTGGGGCATGACGGAAACCTGCGGCGCCTCCACCGGCATGCCGGTGGATCGCATCAAGCCGGGCTCGATCGGGCCCGCGGCCGACTTCAACCAGGTGCGGCTCGACCCGGAGACGGGCGAGATCCAGGTCCGGGGCCGCAACGTCTTTGCCGGCTACCTGAACCTGCCCGAGAAGACCGCCGAGACCTTCACCGCCGACGGCTGGCTGCGCACCGGTGACGTCGGCACCGTGGACGAGGACGGGTTCTTTCGCATCGTCGATCGCATGAAGGACATCATCATCACCGCGGGCGGCAAGAACATCACGCCCAGCGAGATCGAGAACGAGCTCAAGTTCAGCCCCTACATCACCGACGCGGTGGTGATCGGCGACCAGCGACCGTACCTCACCACCATCATCATGATCGACCAGGAGAACGTCGAGAAGTACGCTCAGGATCATGACGTGCCGTTCTCCAACTACGCCAGCCTGACGCGTGCACCCGAGGTGCAGGCGCTGATCCAGGGCGTGATCGACGAGGTCAACCAGAAGTTCGCGCGCGTCGAGCAGATCAAGAAATTCTTCCTGCTCGACACCCAGCTCACCGCCGAAGACGAGGAGCTGACGCCCACCATGAAGCTCAAGCGCAAGCTGATCGAAAGCAAGTACGCGGCCCGGATCGAAGCCATGTACAAGGCCTGAACCCTTCATCGATGTTGTCTGTCAACCCTGCCAGGAGATCCCCATGAGACTTCGAACCAAGCTTCTGACCCTGGCCAGCGCGCTGGCCCTGACCGTTGGCACGCCCGCCCTGGCCCAGTCCCAGGGGGTCGCCAAGGACACGCTCACCATCGGCACCATCCAGGACCTGTCCGGCCCGGCGGTCGGCCTGTCCAAGCCGGCGCTGGAAGGCATGCAGCTGCGCGTGGACGAGATCAACGAGCAGGGCGGCATCAACGGCCGCAAGCTGGTGCTGAAGGTCGAGGACTCGGGCTACGACCCCAAGCGGGCCGTGCTGGCGGCGCAGAAGCTGGTTGACCAGGACAAGATCTTCGCCATGGTCGGCCACCTGGGCACGCCACAGAACATCGCCACCTTCCCGGTGCTGTTTCGCAAGAACGTGATCAGCTTCATGCCCCTGAGCGCCGGACGCCAGATGTACGAACCGCTGAACCGCCTGACCTACTCGTTCATCGCGCCCTACTACGACCAGATGCGCATCGCGGCGCCCCGGCTCGCCAGGGAAAAGGGCGCCAGCAAGCCCTGCGTGATCTACCAGGACGACGATTTCGGGCAGGAAGTGCTCAAGGGCGCCGAAGACGGCCTGAAGGCCGCCGGCATGGATCTGGTGGAAAAGACCAGCTACAAGCGCGGCGCCACCGACTTCTCGTCCCAGGTCGCGAAGATGAAGTCCGCCGGCTGCGACTTCGTCGTGCTGGGCACCATCATCCGCGAGACCGTGGGCACCGTCGCCACCGCGCGCAAGAGCGGCTTCAACCCGACCTTCCTGGCATCCGCCGCGGCCTACATCAACGCCGTGCCCAAGCTCGGCGGCGCCGCCATGGAAGGCATCTACATCGCCATGACCGCGCAGGCGCCCTACACCGACTCGAGCGAGCAGCCGATCCGCTTCTGGGCCAACAAGTACAAGACCAGGTACGACAAGGATCCCGACACCTTCTCGGTGGTCGGCTACACCGTCATGGACGCCTTCATCCGCGTGGCGCAGAAGGCAGGTGGCAACCTGACCACCGATTCGTTCATCCGCGCCATGGAAGGCATGACCTTTCCGACCGACATCTTCGGCAACCCGGAAATGAGCTTCTCGGCCACCAAGCACCTGGGCAGCGACGCCGCGCGTCTGTCGCAGGTCCAGAACGGCAAGTGGGTCGTGGTTTCCGAATACTTCCACTGAGCCTCTTCCGCCTTTCCCGGTCGATTTTCCATCCAGGAGACACACCATGAAACCAGGCATCGCCCTCTCTGCTCTGGCTGCCGTCGGCGCACTGGCGCTGACCACGCCCGCGCTGGCCCAGCAGGGGGTCAGCAAGGACAGCATCACCATCGCCACCATCCAGGACCTGTCCGGCCCGCTGGCCGGCTTTGGCAAGCAGGCGCGCAACGGCATGCAGCTGCGCGTCGACGAGATCAACGAGCAGGGCGGCATCAACGGCCGCAAGCTGGTGTTCAAGGCCGAGGACTCGGGCTACGACCCCAAGCGCGCCGTGCTGGCGGCGCAGAAGCTGGTGAACCAGGACAAGGTCTTTGCCATCGTCGGGCACATCGGCACCGCCGCCAACGTCGCCACCTTCCCGGTGCTGTTCCCGAAGAAGGTGATCAACTTCTACCCGCTCACGGGCGCGCGCGAGATGTTCGAGGAGCCGAACCGCCACTACAAGTTCGCCTTCAGCGTGCCCTACTACGACCAGGCACGCACCGGCACGCCGCGGCTGGTGAAGGAAAAGGGCGCCCAGAAGGTGTGCGCCATCTACCAGGATGACGAGTTCGGCCTGGAGGTGCTGCGCGGCGCCGAGGAGGGTCTGAAGACCATCGGCATGGCCATGACCGAGAAGACCAGCTACAAGCGCGGCGCCACCGACTTCTCCTCACAGGTCGCCAAGATGAAGGCCGCCGGCTGCGACTTCGTCGTCCTGGGCACGGTGATCCGCGAGACCGTCGGCACCATCGCCGAGTCGCGCAAGACCGGCTTCAACCCGACCTTCCTGGGCACCACCGCCGCCTACACCGACCTGATCCACAAGCTGGGCGGCAAGGCCATGGACGGCCTCTACGCCACCATGGCGGTGCAGGTGCCCTACCTCGACGAAGCCTCGCAGCCGATCCGTTTCTGGGCCAACAAGTACAAGACCAGGTTCAACGAGGATCCGGGCGTGTTCTCGGTCTATGGCTACGAGATCATGGACAACTTCATCCAGGGCGCCCAGCGTGCCGGTGCCAACCTGAACCCGGAGAGCTTCATCAAGGCCATGATCAGCGCGCCGATCGAATCCGACATGTTCGGCAGCGACACCCTGAAATACACCGAAACCAACCGCCTCGGCACCGAGCGCTCGCGCCTGTCGCAGATCCAGGACGGCCGCTGGAAGCCGGTGAGCGACTACTTCAAGTAGGGGCAACGCTGAACAAGTCCCTCGCGCGCTGCGCATCCCTGCCTGTGGCGGTCTGCGACGTCGCAAATGCTCGCAATAGCGACAGCTATTGCTGCGCTTCGCGCCTTGCATCCCATCCCCATGCAGGGCGCGCCGCATCACGGTGACTTGTTCAGCGTCGCCCAAGCCGCCCCATCATCCGATGGACGAAAGCCGCCTGCGGGCGGCTTTTTTTCTGATCCAGTTGCTGGAGACGCTGCGCATGAAACTGAACCGGTCCCCCTTTGATGGACGCCAAGAAGCCACGATGAGCGTTATCCACG
>NZ_DAOKZG010000057.1:0-16846 GCF_035325765.1 Ottowia sp. | reverse complement strand
CCATCGCCGCGCCCGGCGCCAGCTTCATCCAGGCCTTCAGCAAGATCGGCCTGGTGCCCGACAGTGGCGGCACCTGGCTGCTGCCGCAGCGCGTCGGCCTGGCGCGTGCCATGGCGCTGTGCCTGACCGGCGACAAGCTGGCCGCGCAGGACGCCAAGGCCATGGGCATGATCTGGGACGTGGCCGACGACGCCCTGGCGGCCGCCCGGGCCATGGCGCAGCGCCTGGCCGCCATGCCGACGCAGGCACTGGTGGCGACGCGCCACCTGCTGCGCGGCGCGCACACGCACACGCTGGACGAGCAGCTCGACATCGAGCGCGACGTGCAGTCTCGGCTGGGCTTCACGCACGACTACATCGAGGGCGTGACCGCCTTCCTGCAGAAGCGCGCGCCGGCGTTCAGGGGCGAATGACGGTGCCGGACACAGCTGCCGCCCACGAGCTGGCGCGCCGCGTGGGCGCTGCCATGTTTGCCGCCGACCGCGCCTCGCGCGTAACCATGGGCATGGAGCTGCTCGCCTGCGAGCCGGGTCGCGCCGTGATGCGCATGACGGTGCGGCCCGAGCACCTGAACGGCCACCAGATCTGCCACGGCGGCTTCATCTTCACGTTGGCCGACTCCACCTTTGCCTTTGCCTGCAACAGCCGCAACCACAACACGGTGGCGGCCGGCTGCAGCATCGAGTTCCTGCGGCCGGCGCATGCCGGCGACGTGCTGACCTGCGAGGGCGTCGAGCAGGTGCAGAGCGGACGGCACGGCATCTACGACATGCGGGTCGCGAACCAGCACGGCCACGTGGTGGCGCTGTTTCGTGGCAAGAGCGCGCAGATCCGGGGCCACGTGATCGAAGGCGAACACCAGAACCAGGAGACGGGTGCATGAACACCACCAGCAAGACGTTCCCCCTCGAGCCGATCGAGAAGGCCAGCATCGACGAGCTGCGCGCGCTGCAGCTCAAGCGCCTGCAGGCGACACTGGCGCACGTGTATGCGCATTCACCCGTGTACAGGGCCAAGTTCGACCAGGCGGGCGTGCACCCGGATGACTGCCGTGCGCTGGAGGACCTGCGCAAGTTCCCGTTCACCACCAAGCACGACCTGCGCGACAACTACCCGTTCGGCATGTTTGCCGTGCCACGCGAGCGCATCGTGCGCATCCACGCCAGCAGCGGCACCACCGGCAAGCCGACGGTGGTCGGCTACACGAGGAAGGACATCGACACCTGGGCCGACGTGGTGGCGCGGTCCTTCCGCGCCAGTGGGGCGCGCCCGGGCGACATGCTGCACCAGAGCTACGGCTATGGCCTGTTCACCGGCGGCCTGGGGGCGCACTACGGCGCCGAGAAACTGGGCCTGGCGGTGGTGCCGTTCGGCGGCGGACAGACCGAAAAGCAGATCCAGCTCATCCTGGACTTCAAGCCCGACATCATCACCGTCACGCCCAGCTACATGCTGGCGATCGCCGAGCAGATCGAGCACATGGGGCTGGATCCGCGCGAGCTGAGCCTGCGCGTCGGCATCTTCGGCGCCGAGCCCTGGACCAACGAGATGCGCCACGCGATCGAGCAGCGCATGGGCATCGATGCGGTCGACATCTACGGCCTGTCGGAGGTGATGGGCCCGGGCGTGGCCAACGAGTGCATCGAGACCAAGGACGGCCCGACCATCTGGGAAGACCATTTCTACCCCGAGATCATCAATCCCGAGACCGGCGAGGTGCTGCCCGACGGCGAGGAGGGCGAACTGGTGTTCACCAGCCTGACCAAGGAGGCGCTGCCGATCATCCGCTACCGCACGCGCGACCTCACGCGCCTGCTGCCCGGCACGGCGCGCACCATGCGGCGCATGCAGAAGATCACCGGCCGCACCGACGACATGATGATCGTGCGCGGCGTCAACGTGTTCCCGACGCAGATCGAGGAGCTGATCCTCAAGCGCGTCGAACTCTCGCCCAACTACCAGTGCGTGCTCACGCGCGAAGGCCCGATGGACTGCCTGAAGGTCGCCGTCGAGGTGGCGCCGGGGCTGGACCCGCTGAACATCGACGCGCGCGCCGCGGCCAAGCTGCTCGAGCACGAGATCAAGATCTACATCGGCAGCACGGTCGAGGTCGAGCTCAAGGCCGAGGGCGGCATCGAGCGCAGCGTGGGCAAGGCGCGGCGGGTGATCGACTTGCGCAAGAAGTGACGCTCCCCCTGAGGCGCTGACGCGCCATCCCCCTGAGGGGGACGCACCCAGTGGCCAGGGAGGTCACGGGTGCCCCGATTGGCCTGCTGCGCGGCCTCTGGAGCGGTGCCGTTTCATACCTCGCGGCGCACTTTCGCACCTGCCGGGGACCCAACCTGGAGGCATGGGAAGCCATTGGCGACGGACGCTGCCGCTGGCCTGCTCCGCGAGCTTGTTCGCAGCCTATGGGTCAGATCACGAGGCCTCTTTCGTCTTCGAGGCGAATGACATTCGCCATCGCAAGGCCGGTGCGCATGAGGCGCTGGCGCACCGTCAATGCTGCTCGATGGTTTCCACCATCAGGTCCATCCAGGTGTCGGCATCCTGGGTCAGCCGGATGCGCACGGGCAGGTATTGGAGCGAGGGCGCATACCAGATCTCGGCCGTGATGGGGCCGCGCGGATTGGCCAGGGGCCGTGGCTTGAAGTGCCAGGCCGAGACAGCGCCCAGGCGCGGCAGGTGCAGCGTCTCCTCGCCGACCACGTCGTAGGTCCATTCGTCGACGCCGCCGGGGCGCGCCAGCCACAGCTCGACCTGGGTGCCGGCGGCCAGCGGCAGCGCACCGCTGGCCAGGCGATGGCTGAGTTCGACGAACTGGCTGGCGGCGTCCTGCACGCCGTCCGGGCGCGGCACGCGCTGGCCCTTGTCCAGGCGCACGCTGTCCGTGCCCAGGCGCACGCCGCGTCGGCGCTGGCGCACCTGCTCCTCGTAGACCTCGGGCGCCAGGCCGCGCGCGGTGATCGCGCCCTGGCTGGTGAAGCGCGAGGACAGCAGCAGGCCGACGTCGAGCTGCACCACCGCCTGGTAGCGCGCGCCCTCGCGCTGCCACAGTACCTCGGCCTTGCCGTGCAGCTCGCCGCGGTAGTTGCCGCCCAGCCGATAGGCCAGGCGCGTGTCGGGTGGCCAGGCGTCGAGGGGGTCGGGAGCGGGAGCGTCCGGCGCGTTGTCTGCCCCGTCCTGCGCGGCAGCGGTCTCGCCCGGCAGCCCTGGCTCGGTGGGCGCCTCGGTCACGGGATCGGTCTCGGGCACACTGGCCGCGGGTGCCTCGACCGGGTCTACAGGGGCCGCTGCCACGCCGGGCGCACTGCTGGCCGCATCGGTCGGTTCGCTGCCGGATCGCGGGATGGTCTTGCGGGCTGCCGGCTTGCGCGCCGGCGCGATGCGGGCCGAGGGACGTGCTGGCGTTGCGGTGGGCGGGGCCGGCGTGCTCGCCACCACCGGGGCCGGCGCCTGGACCGTGATGGTTCGGGTGTAGAGCGGCGCCGTGACCTGGACCAGCAGGCTGGGCGGGCGCAGCAGGCTGGCAAGCAGCGTCAGCACCAGCCCGTGCGCCAGCGCCACCGCGAGCAGGCTCAGCCACAGGGCGCGGCGATCACGCCGCACCACGCGGCCGGTGCCCGGTGGCGTGCGCTTCATGTCCTTTTGCGCTGAGGAAGATGACCCATGACCGACTCGTCATTGAAGCGCAGCGAGGTCATCTTGTTCCTGTGAAGACGGGTCCGTATCCGCTTTCCATCGCGTGGCGCCTGCCTCGCCACCCATGAAACGACGCGCCTCCGACGGCCGTGCAGCAGGCCGGTCACGGGCACCCGTGACCGGGGCCTCCCTGGCCACTGGGTGCGTCCCCCTCTGGGGACCGAGTTCCGCAGGTCAAGGCCTGCCTGCGCAGGTCTGGACGGCGCGAAGAGCCGCCGCCTCTGGTGGCGCGCGCGTAGCGCGCAGCGCCATGGGAGATCTTTCATCTCAGCCGCCAGGCCACGGTGAAGCGCTGGCGGCTTCCTTGCGCGGCGCCAGCCGCCAGGTGGTGCCGGGCTCGGGCAGGGTGAGCGGCAGGCGCAGCAGGCGCTGGTCGCGCGCGACCAGCGCGATCACCGTGCGCGCCGGACCGGCATACAGTGGAATGTCGTCGAGCCGGGTGAGCCGCCAGGCCGTCTCGACGCCCGCGCGCGCGCGCACGCCGGTCGGCGCGGTGGCGGGCACCTCCAGGCCCAGCCATTCGTCGCCGGCGGCCAGCCCGGCGGCGGCGGCCGGGCTGCCATCGAGCACCACCTTGAGCCGGATGCCGCGGTCTTCTTCCACGCGCAGGCCGAGCGCCTGCGCCAGCGGCGAGGGATCGCGCGCGACCTCGATGCCGTGCGCTGCGAGCAGGGGCTCGAGCGGCAGTTCGCCGGTGCCGTGCACCCAGTCGGCCAGCTCGCGCGCGAACGAGCGGCCACCCAGTTCGGCCAGTACGGCAGCGATGTCGGCTTCCGTGAGGGGGCCGCCGGCGCAGCGCTGCCACAGCGCCCGCATCACGTCGTCGAGCGTGGCGCGGCCCTCGCTGCGCAGCGTCAGGTCCAGGCACAGCGCCACCAGCGCGCCCTTGGCGTAGTAGCTGATGGTGCTGTTGGGCGTGTTGGCGTCGGGCCGGTAGAAGCGCACCCAGGCGTCGAAGCTGGCCTGCGCCACCGATTGCATGTGCCGCCCTGGCGCCTGCAGCACCTGGTTGGTGGTGCGGGTGAGGAGCTTGAGGTAGGCAGCGTCGTCGATCAGCCCGGCGCGGCGCAGCAGCAGGTCGTCGTAGTAGCTGGTCAGGCCCTCGAAGAACCACAGCAGGCGGGTGTAGTTCTCGCGCGCGTAGTCGTAGGGCGCGAACTCGGCGGGCTTCAGGCGCTTGACGTTCCAGGCGTGGAAGTACTCGTGACTGATCAGGCCCAGCAGGGAGACATAGCCCTCGGGCGGGGGCGCCGCGGCCGGCGCGTCGAGGCGCGGCAGGTCGCCGCGCTTGCAGATCAGTGCCGTGCTGGCGCGGTGCTCCAGCCCGCCGTAGCCGTCACCCACCGCGTTGAGCAGGAACACATAGTGGTCGAACGGCGGCGCGCCATCCCCGTGCCAGAAGCGGATGGCGGTGCTGCAGATGCGCTCGGCATCGTGCAACAGGCGCGCACCGTCGAACGACGCCGGCGCGCCGGCGACGATGAAGCGGTGCGGCACGCCACCGGCTTCGAACTCGCCGCTCCAGAAGGCCCCCATCTCGACCGGATGGTCGACCAGTTCGTCGTAGTCGGCCGCACGGTAGTCGCCAAAGCCGTGCGCGTCGACGCGCACCGGCGTCATGGCGGTGGCAAGCTGCCAGCCCGCGGCCGCCGCGCGCGGCCGGCGCACGCTGAGCGCGTGCGCGCCGGCCTCCTGGCCGTGCACGCGCAGCAGCAGGCTGGTGCCGTTGAAGAAGCCGCGCTCGGCGTCCAGCCACGCGGTGCGCACCGAAGCGTCGAGGGCATGGATCCGGTAGCGCAGCGTGAGCGGTCGCCGCGGGTCGGCGGCGATGGCCCAGCTGCACTTGTCGAGCTGCTCGACGCTGCAGGCCGTGTTGCCCTGGCACGCGGCCAGGCCGTTCAGGTGGCGCGCGAACTCGCGCACCAGGTAGCTGCCCGGGATCCACACCGGCAACGACACGACCTGGCGCGCCGCGGGTCGGCGGATGGTGAGCTCGACCGCGAAGTGGTGCTCATGCGGGTTGGCGACGGCGACGCGGTAGTGGACCGGGGCGGATGCGGGCATGGACGAGCGGCGCGCGTTCAGGGTACGAGCATCTGCGCGATCTGCTGCGCGTTGATCGCGCCCGGGACACGCCGGCCGTCGGTGAAGACCAGGGTCGGCGTGCCGGTGATGTTGTGCTTGCGCGCGAAGGCCAGGTTGGCGTCGAGCGCGGCCGTGTCGCAGGCAGGCCCGCTCGGCGGCGCCACGTCGCGCAACATCCAGTCGTCCCAGGCCTTGCCCCGGTCCGCGCTGCACCAGATGCGGCGCGACTTCTCGGTCGAATCGGGTCCGAGGATCGGGATCAGGAAGGTGTGGATGGTGATGTTGTCGATCTTTTCCAGGTCGCGCTCGAAGCGCTTGCAGTAGGGGCAGTTGGGGTCCTCGAACACGGCCAGCTTGCGCGTGCCGTCGCCGCGGACGATGGTGAAGGCGTGCTCGAGCCGCAGGTCCTTGAAGTCGATCGCGGTCAGCTTCTCGATGCGTTCCTCGGTCAGGTTCCTGCGCTCGCGCGTATCCAGCAGCGTGCCCTGGATCAGGTAGTTGCCCTCGGCGTCGCTGTAGAGCAGATCGTTGCCGATGCGCACCTCGTACAGGCCGGGCATCGGCGTCGCGCGGACCTCGTCGATCTGGGTCAGTGCCGGCACGCGCTCGGCCAGGTTCTTGCGGATGGCGGTTTCGCCGCCGTCGCCCTGCGCCGGGCTGCAGCCCAGGATCGACAGGGCCGCCAACAGGAGTGCCAGGACGCGGGGCAACAGGACGGGCATGGGCATGGATGGGCTTCTTCAGATGGACGGACGGGCGGCGTGGCCGCCGGTTGGAGACTGGTGGGCGTCAGGCGGTTCCCATCGCCAGCCGGGCCACGCGCGACTTGATCGGCCCGCAGCGGTCGAACAGGGCCATGCCCCAGTTGCGCAACGCTCCGGCCAGGGGTGCCGGATGGCCGAACAGCAGCTGCAGGTTGTCGGTGGCCAGCTTCATGCGCAGCCACTCACCGCGTCGCGCGCGCTCGTAGCGCCGCAGCAGTCGCAGGTCGGACAGCGGGCGCCAGCGCTCGCGCGTGGCCAGCACGCGTGCCAGTTCGGCCGCGTCGCCCAGGCCAACATTCAGGCCCTGGCCGGCCAGCGGGTGCATGGCGTGCGCGGCATCACCGGCCAGCGCGAAGCTTTCGCCAGCACGCCCGGGCACGCGGCCAACCCAGGGCGTGGCCTGTGCCATGACCAGCGGCCAGCTCGCACGCGCACCCTGGATCTGCAGGGCGCCCAGGCAGGCGCCGCTCGTCTGGTGCAGCGCGGCCGCCAGCGCTGCGTCGTTCCAGCCGGCGATTTCGGCCGCGCGCTCGCTGGCCACCGACCACACGACCGCAACCTCGTGGCCGGTGGGCCCGCCCAGTGGCAGGAAGGCCAGGATCTCGCCCTCCGGCGTGAACCACTGGCGTGCCACCTGCTGGTGCGGTCGCTCGCATTCCAGTCGCGTCGCCACGGCCTGCTGCGGGTAGGACGTGGCCTGCCACGCGACGCCCAGCTCGGCGCGCGTGCGGCTGGCGCGGCCTTCGCACACCACCGTCAGCGGTGCCGGCACGGGCTCGTCCAGCCGTTCGATTGCGCCCTGGTAGCGCACCGCCTCCGCCAGCTGTGCTTCCAGGGCGGGCACGTCGACGATCCAGTTGAGGGCCGGCACGCCCTGCTCGGCGGCGCTGAAACGCACGGCACCGTGGCGATCCGCCTGCACCTGCATCGCCAGCACCGCGGTGGTGGCCGTGCCGGCAGGCCAGCCGCGCACGCGCTCGAGCAGGACCTGGTTGGCCGGGTTCACAGCGTAGGCACGCACGTCTGGCGAGGCATCTGCGCGCCGCGGCGGATCCACCAGCGCCACGCGCAGGCGCTCGCGCGCCAGCAGCAGTGCCAGTGTGCGGCCGACGATGCCGGCGCCTCGGATGCAGATGTCGTATCCAGCCCCCATGCGGGCATTGTAGGAGGGCCGCGCACGTCGGCGGGTGCAGGCGGCGTGCACCGACGCGCCCAACGACAATAGGGCGTTTTCGATCTCCAGGCCTGCTTTCCATGTCAGCTCCCGAACCCGACGTGCGCGCCCGCGTGGCGCGGCTGTTTGTCTATCCGGTCAAGTCCTGCGCCGGGGTCGAATTGCGCGAGGCCCTGCTGGCCGAGACCGGGCTCGACCTGGATCGAAGCTGGATGGTGGTCGATGCCCAGGGCGAGTTGCTGACCCAGCGCGAATGGCCGCGCCTGGCGCTGGTGCAGCCGCAGATCAGGACCAGCGCGGTGGTGTTGCGTGCGCCCGGCATGCTGGCGCTGCACCTGTCGATCGACGAGGTCGAACGCCCGACCCGGGTGCGCGTCTGGAACGACGTCGTCGATGCCTGGGACATGGGCGACCTGGCGGGCCAGTGGTTCAGCGATTTCCTCGGTGCGCCCGGCCTGCGCCTGGCACGCTTTGATCCGCAGGTGCGGCGCCTCTCCGACCTGGCCTGGACCGGCGGCGTCGAGGCGCCCAACCAGTTTGCCGACGGCTATCCCTTCCTGCTCATCGGCGAGGCCTCGCTGGCCGGCCTGAACGCGCGCCTGGAGGCCGCCGGCCATGCACCGGTCGGCATCGAGCGGCTGCGGCCCAACGTGCTGCTGGCGGGTCTGGAGGCGCACGACGAGGACCGGCTGCGCGAGCTGCGCATCGCCACGCGCGAGGGCGAGGTGCTGTTGCGTCCCGTCAAGCCCTGCGTGCGCTGCCCGATTCCCAACATCGACCCGGCGACGGGGCAAAGCAGCCCCGAGGTGCTGGACACGCTGGCCCGGTACCGCGCCAGTCCGCGCATGGGCGGCGGCCTGACCTTCGGCATGAACGCCATCATCGGCGGTGGTGTGGGCCACACGCTGCGCGTGGGTGACGTGGTGGCCGCAGACTGGCGCTTCGATTGACGTGAACCGGCCGGCCATGACCTTGCGCGTCTTCTCCCACACCTGCTCCAACACCGAGATCGTCTGTGCGCTCGGCTGCGCCGAGACTCTGGTCGGAGTCGACGCCGATTCCGACTTCCCGCCCGAGGTGGTGGCGCGCCTGCCGCGCGCCGGTCGCGACCTGGACCTGGACATCGAGGCGGTGCTGCGCCTGGCGCCGGACCTGGTGCTGAGCTCGCTCACCGTGCCGGGGCACGAGCGCGTGGTCGAGGCGCTGGAGCAGGCCGGCCTGCGCGTGCTGGTGTGCGACCCGGTGACCCTGCAGGACATCTACCAGGATATCCGGCGCATCGCAGCCGCACTCGATGTGGCGGCCCGCGGCGACGCGCTGGTGGCGCAGATGGACGCCGCCATGCCGTCGGTCCCGGTGATGGGCGAGCGCCCGGCGGTGATGGTCGAGTGGTGGCCCAAGCCCGTGATCGCGGCGGCACGCCATTCCTGGGTCAACGACCTGATCCGGCGCGCCGGCGGCCGCAACCCCTGGGATGTGCTGGACGCCAGGAGCGTGCCGCAGGAGAGCGTCGACGCCGCGGCCATGCGGCCCGACGTGGTGGTCATGAGCTGGTGCGGCGTCAAGGAGGAGAACTACCGCGCCGACGTCGTGCGCCAGCGCCCCGGCTGGGCCGGGGTGCCGGCCGTGGTCCAGGACCGCATCCATGCCGTGAGCGAGGCCTTCCTCGGCCGTCCGGGCCCGCGCCTGGTCGAGGGCTACCGGCGTCTGCGCGCGGCGATCGCCGCTGCCAGCTGATCGCATTGCTTCATAAAATATAGCAAGTTGACCCGTTTCAGCGGGGCTCCCAGGTCCTTCGGACGGGCCCTCGAGGGTCGAGCCTCGCTAGAATCGCGGTTTCCCCCGAATCTTCCCGAGACGCCACCATGAGCCTGCAATGCGGCATCGTGGGCCTGCCCAACGTCGGCAAGTCGACGCTGTTCAACGCCCTGACCAAGGCCGGCATCGCCGCCGAGAACTATCCCTTCTGCACCATCGAGCCCAACACCGGCGTGGTCGAGGTGCCCGATCCGCGGCTGGCCGAGCTGGCCGCGATCGTGAAGCCCGAACGCGTGGTGCCGGCGATCGTCGAATTCGTCGACATTGCGGGCCTGGTGGCCGGTGCCAGCAAGGGCGAGGGCCTGGGCAACCAGTTCCTGGCGCACATCCGCGAGACCGACGCCATCGTCAATGTCGTGCGCTGCTTCGAGGACGAGAACGTGACCCACGTGGCCGGTCGGATCGACCCGGTGGCCGACATCGAGGTGATCCAGACCGAGCTCTGCCTGGCCGACCTGGCGACGGTCGAGAAGGCCCAGCAGCGCTACGCCAAGGCGGCCAAGAGCGGCAACGACAAGGAAGCTGCCGCCATGCTCAAGTTGCTGGAGCCGGTGCAGGCGGCGCTGAACGAGGCGCGTCCGGTGCGCACCCTGCAGCTGTCGAACGAGGAGCAATTGCTGCTCAGGCCGCTGTGCCTGATCACTGCCAAGCCGGCCATGTTCGTCGGCAACGTGGCCGAGGACGGCTTCGAGGACAACCCCCTGCTGCAGCGCCTGCAGGACTACGCGGCCAGCCAGGACGCGCCGGTGGTCGCCATCTGCGCCAAGCTCGAGGCCGACATGGCCGACATGAGCGACGAGGACAAGGCGCTGTTCCTGGAGGAGATGGGGCAGAGCGAACCGGGCCTGAACCGCCTGATCCGTGCCGCCTACAAGCTGCTCGGCCTGCAGACCTACTTCACCGCCGGCGTCAAGGAAGTGCGCGCCTGGACCATCCGCGTCGGCGACACCGCGCCCAGGGCCGCGGGCGTGATCCACGGCGACTTCGAACGCGGCTTCATCCGCGCCCAGACCATTGCCTTCGAGGACTTCATCCAGTACCGCGGCGAGCAGGGCGCCAAGGAGGCCGGCAAGATGCGCGCCGAGGGCAAGGACTACGTGGTGCGCGACGGCGACGTGATGAACTTCCTGTTCAACGTCTGAACGGATTGGGCGCGGCCATGAGCGATGCGGCGCTCTCCCTGGTCGAGGCGCTGCTTGCCCGCCTCTCCGGCGCCGATCCGGCCTGCATCGAAACCCACGCCTCCTGGGTGCTGCTGGCCGGCGACGAGGCCTGGAAGATCAAGAAGCCGGTCAAGCTCGACTTCCTGGACTTCAGTACGCTGGAAAGACGCCGTGCGGCTTGCGAGGAGGAGCTGCGCATCAACCGACGCACGGCGCCGCAGCTCTACCTGGGCGTGGTGCCGATCACGGGCACGCGGCAGGCGCCGCGCCTGGGCGGGGATGGACCGGCGATCGAATATGCCGTGCACATGCGGCGCTTCGACCGGGACGCCGAAGGCACGCGGCTGGCTCAGCGCGGGCTGCTGACGGCGGCGCACATCGACACCCTGGCGCGCCAGGTGGCGGCGCTGCACGAGGCGGCCGAGCGGGCATTGCCGGACGGGCCTTATGGCGAGCCGGGCGCCATCGCGCGGCTGGCGGAAGACAATTTCGCGCCGCTCGAGACCCTGCTGGCCGGCACCGACGCCGCCCCCGGGCTGGCCGAACTGCGGCGCTGGACGCGGGCCGAGACCGAGCGCCTTGCGCCGTTCATGCAGGCACGCCGGGTTGGCGGCCGGGTGCGCGAGTGCCATGGCGACCTGCACCTGGGCAACATCGTCTGGCTGGAGGGCGAGGCGGTGCTGTTCGATGCGCTCGAGTTCGACCCTCAGTTGCGCTGGATCGACACCCTGGCCGACGTCGCCTTCGTCTTCATGGACCTGCACCAGCATGGCCAGCCCGGACTGGCCTGGCGCTTCCTCAACCTCTATCTGGACCTGACGGGCGATCACGCGGGGCTGGCGCTGCTGTCGTACTACGCCGCCTACCGCGCCCTGGTGCGCGCCAAGGTGGCGGCCCTGCGCGTGCAGGCCGCGGGCGATGTGCACTGGCAGGGCGTGCGGCGTTACCTGGGGCTGGCTCTCGATCTCAGCCGGCCGCGCGCGCTCTCTCTCTACATCGCCAGCGGCGTCTCGGGTTCGGGCAAGAGCAGCCAGAGCCAGCCGCTCATCGAGCAGCGCGGCATCGTGCGGCTGCGCGCCGACGTCGAGCGCAAGCGCCTCTACGGCCTGGCGCCCGAGCAGTCCAGCGCGTGCGTGCCGGGTGGCATCTACACGCGCGAGGCCAGCGCGCGCACCTATGGCGAACTGCTGGCGCGCGCGCGCTGCGTGCTGGAGGCGGGCCATGCGGTGCTGGCCGACGCCACCTTCCTGCGCCGCGCGCATCGCGCCGAGTTCATCGCGCTGGCGGACGCGCTCGGCGTGCCCTGCCGCATCCTGGCCTTCGATGCACCCGAGGCCGTGCTGCGCGAGCGCGTGGCGCGGCGCAAGGTGGTGGGCGGCGATGCCTCGGAGGCCGATGTCGCCGTGCTCGAGCACCAGCTCGCCGAGCGCGAACCCTTTGCGGCCGACGAGCAGCCGCTGATCACGCGCGTGGATACGAGCGCTCCGGTGGATTGGGCGAGCGTGCTGCCCGAGTGTGGTTCGGGCAACGCCGCCTGATCGCGGATTGAACATCGATACGCAGAGGACGCCGAGATCGCGCAGGAGACGCGAAAGCCAATCTTCTGTTTCTTTTGGGCCCTCTGCGTATCCTTCGCGTCCTCTGCGTATCGATGTTGGAAGTCAGCTGGACGGCTCGCGTGCCAGCAGCGCCTGGCTGCGCGCCACGCCCCAGCGGTAGCCGCCGGCCTGACCGTCGCTGCGCACGACGCGGTGGCAGGGGGTGGCGACCGCGATCGGGTTGCTGGCACAGGCGCGTGCGACGAGCTCGGTCGGGGTGGTGCCCGGCTTCATGTATCCACTGCATGGCGTTCGGGCGCGGCGCGCCATCCGTTTCCTGCGCCTGTGACAGTGCCCTCATCGGCCGCCGCGGGCTTTGGCTATGCTGCGGTCCCGTGGCTGCATTTCGACCTGTTTCCACGGCGCGTCCTGCTCCATCGGGCCAGCCCGGCGCGCGGCCCGTGACGACCCGCGCACACGGCGTGCGCTGGAGTCGGCCCGTGCTGGCGCTGCTGGCCGGGGTGCTGAGCGTGCCCGGCTGGGCGCCCCACGGCCAGTGGTGGCTGGCGCTGCTCGCCTACGGTGCGCTGTTCGTGCTGCTGGCGGACTGCCGCTCGCGTCGCGGCGCCGCCGTCGTGGGCCTGGCGTTCGGCCTGGGCCTGCATGGCGTGGGCAGCAGCTGGGTGTTCGAGGCGATGCGGCTGCGCGCGCAGGCCAGCCTGGCACTGGCGGGGCTGGGCACGGCAGTCTTCGTCGGCTACCTGGCACTGTTCACGGCAGCCGCCGGCGCACTGTTCCATGCGCTCGTGCTGCCACGTCGCCCGAGGGGAATGCCGGTGAGCGCGCCGCGCTGGGTGCAGCTCGTGGCCTTTGCTGCCGCGCTGACGCTGGGGGAACACCTGCGCAGCCTGCCCTTCAACGGCTACACGGCGCTGTCGCTTGGCTACGTCTTCGTGGACACGCCGGCCCGGCTCCTGCTCCCGGTTGGCGGCGTCTATCTGGCCAGCCTCGCGGGTTACGCGGCGGCCGCCCTGCTCGGGGCCAGCGCGCTGGCCGGGTGGCGCGGGCAGGGGTCGCGCGCGGTGGGCACTCCGCTGCTCGCCATGCTGGCCCTGGGTGCCATCGTGCTGCTGGCGCCGCCGCCCGTCTGGGTACAGCCGCACGGCGATCCGCTCTCGTTCCGGCTGCTGCAGGGCAACGTGAGACAGGTCGACAAGTTCCGCCCCGAGAACGTGCAACGCCAGGTCAGCGACTACGTGCAGACCATCACGGCCGAGCGTGCCGATCTGGTGGTGACGCCCGAGACGGCGTTCCCGGTGTTCCTGAACCGGTTGCCGGTCGGCGTGCTGGAGCGCCTGCGCCGATTTGCCGACGACACGGGCAGCCATGTGTTCCTCGGCATCGGCACGCTGGCCAGCAACGGCGTCGGTCGCAATTCGGTGCTTGGCATCGCGCCGTTCTCGGGCTCGCTGCAGCGCTACGACAAGATCCGCCTGATGCCGTTTGGCGAATACACGCCGGCGGGCTTGTCCTGGTTCAGCGCGCGGCTGGTGATCCCGATGAGTGACCTGGCGCCGGGCGTGTCCAGTCCCAGCCCGTTCGAGCTGCGCATCGCCGACGCCGCTGCTGGGCCGGTGACCCGGGTCGGTGCCTTGATCTGCCACGAGGACCTGCTGGGCAGCGAACTGGCGCACTGGCTGCCACAGACCCACGTGTTGCTGAACCCGAGCAACCTGGCCTGGTTCGAGGGCACGCAGGCGTTGGCGCAGCGCCTGCAGGTGACGCAGGCGCGCGCGCTGGAGGCCGGGCGTCCGGTGCTGCGCGTGGCCAACACTGGCGTGTCGGCCCACATCGACCATCTGGGCCGTGTGCGTGAGTTCGCCGCCGAAGGCGTCACCGGCGTGGTGAGTGGCCGGGTGCAGGGCATGCAGGGCAGCACGCCGTATGCGCGCTGGGGCGACGGCCTGGTGGCGGTGCTGGTCGGCCTGGCCCTGGTGCTGGCCGCCTGGGGCGCGCGGCGCCGGCCGGGGTAGCGCGGCGGCTCAGGCGCGCGCGGTGGGGGCGCTGCGGTAGGCCACGGGCGTCTCGGGCACCGGATAGCCGGCGCTGCCGAAGGTCTGCACGATCGCCTGGTGGGTGTCGAAATAGACCTGCCAGTAGTGGCTGGTGTGGGTGTACGGGCGCACACACAGCTTGGGGCCCTCGGGTGTGAATTCGAGGATCTCGATGTCCGGTGTCGGCTCCGCGACGACGTTGGGGATGGCGGCGATGGCGGGGCGCAGGCGCGCGATGGCGTCGCGCGGGTCGACGCTGTTGGCGATCTTGGCCACGCAGTCGACGCGGCGCACCGGCAGCGCGCTGTAGTTCTGGATGTTGTCGCCGAAGATCTTGCCGTTGCCGACCACGGTCATCACGTTGTCGGGCGTCACCAGGGAGGTGGCGAACAGGCCGAGCTCCGAGACCGTGCCTTCGACGCCGCCGGCGCTGATGTAGTCCCCTACCTTGTAGGGTCGCAGCACCTGCATGAACACGCCGGCCGCGAAGTTGCCGAGCATGCCGCTCCAGGCGGCGCCGATGGCCAGGCCGGCGCCGGCGAGCAGGGCGGCAAACGATGTGGTCTTGACGCCGAACACGTCCAGGATCGCCAGGATCAGGATGATGTTGAGCAGTACCGACGTGATCGACTTCAGGTAGTTGGCCAGCGTCGAGTCGATCCTGCTGCCACGCTCGAGCACCTTGCCCATCAGGCCGACAGCCAGCGCGATCAGCCAGCGGCCGACGATCCAGGCCGCGATGGCGGTGACCAGCTTGATGCCGAAGTCCGCCCCCTGGGTGGTGATGAATTGCCAGATGTCCTGTGTGTTCATGGGTGAACCTCGAAAAATGGGAAACCTGCAATATGCGACCTGGGACGCGGCGTGGGCCGGGTTTCGGGGCCGGCCCGCGGCATTCGGCGCGGAGAACGTGGAATTTGTGGTTCGGGCATGGCGTTGTCGCCACAGAGTCGCGATCGCAGGTGATACCCTTCCGGCATCTTGACGTCCCAGGCCTCCTCCCTCAGCGAAGTCAACCTGTCCGAGCAGGACGGGGTGCGCCACCTGCACCTGGGCACGGTGTGGGTGCAGGGTTCGATGCGCATCCGCAAGCCCTACGACATCGAGCTCGAGTACGTGCAGCGCATGATGGCCTGGCTGTTGTTCGTGCCACCCGACTGGGTCGCCGGCCGCCACGCCATGCAGCTCGGCCTGGGCGCCGGGGCGATCACCAAGTTCTGCCTGCGGCGCCTGGACATGACCTGCACCGCGATCGAGATCAATCCGCGCGTGGCGGATGTCTGCCACGCCTGGTTCCGCCTGCCGAGCCCGGGCGAGCGGCTGCGCGTCGTGATCGCCAATGCGGCCGAGGAGATCCGCAAGCCCGAATGGCAGGGCACGGTGGATGCGCTGGCGGTGGACCTCTACGACGCCCAGGCAGCCGCGCCGGTGCTGGATTCGGTGGGGTTCTACGCCGACTGCCGGCGCCTGCTGAGCGAGGAGGGCTGCATGACGGTGAACCTGTTCGGGCGCTCCAACAGCTATGGGCGCAACCTGGCGCACATCGTGGCCGCCTTTGGCGCGCGCGCCGTCTGGGCCTTCAAGCCGACGCGCGAGGGCAACACCGTGGTGCTGGCGCAGCGCAGCGTGTGCCGGCCCAGGCGCGAGGAACTGCAGGCACGCGCCGAGGCCATCGAGGCACGCTGGGGCCTGCCGGCCAGCCAGTGGCTGCGCGTCTTCAAGCCGATCGAGAAATGAAGCGCAGCTCTCGCCCTGCTCCCCTGGCTTCGGCTGGTGGCTCCACCCACGGACCGCTGCAGTGGCAGCAACTGGTCGCGTGGCTGCGCGAGGACGGCGTGATCACGGAGCGCGAGGCCGACCGCACGATTGCGCGCTGCTCGCACGCCGAAAGCGCCTTGCCCGCGCTGCTGCGTCTGGCGACCGTGGGCGTGGCGCGCGCCAGCGACGGCGCCGCGCTGGATGCGGAAGACCTGACGCACTTCCTGGCGCGGCGCGCCGGGCTCGACTACCTGCGCATCGACCCGCTGCGCCTGGACGCCGGCAAGGTCGCCGACAGCATGAGCGCGGCCTACGCCGAGCGCCATGGCATCCTGCCGGTGCAGGTCACGCCGGCCGAAGTGGTGGTGGCCACGAGCGAGCCCTTCATCGACGACTGGGTGGCCGAGATCGAGCGCCAGGCCAAGCGGCCGGTGCGCCTGGTGGTGGCCAATCCGGCCGACATCAAGCGCTACACGGCCGAGTTCTTCGCCCTCGCGAAGTCGGTGCGCGCGGCGCAGAAGGCCGGCAGCGCCGGCGGCCCGGCCAGCTTCGAGCAGCTGGTCGAGCTGGGCAAGGCCGGGCGCCAGCTCGATGCCAACGACCAGGGCGTGATCCAGGTCGTCGACTGGCTGTGGCAGTACGCCTTTCAGCAGCGCGCCAGCGACATCCACCTGGAGCCGCGACGCGACCAGGGCGTGATCCGCTTTCGCATCGACGGCGTGCTGCACCCGGTCTACCAGGTGCCGGCCGGGGTCATGAACGCCATGACGGCGCGCATCAAGCTGCTGGG
>NZ_DAOKZG010000056.1:0-16924 GCF_035325765.1 Ottowia sp. | reverse complement strand
CGGCTTTTGGCGGCGTCAAGGGGCGCAGCGAGCTGCCCGGCATGGTCGAGGACGCGATGGCCGGCCGCATCCGGCTCGCGCCCTTCGTCACCCACACCATGCCGCTGGCGGACATCAACCGCGCCTTCGAGCTGATGCACGCGGGCCAGTCCATCCGCAGCGTGGTGCATTACTGACCCTAGATCCGGCAGTTGACCGCTTGTGAACCTCTCGAAACCTGCATGGATATTGATGTTCTTTGCTTTGTCCACGCTCACCTTTTGGGCGAGAGCGCTATGCACCCGCCAGCACTCCTGTGGCCGTGCCATGCGGCGTTGCTCCGCCTCGCGCACAGCAGTGCGCGTCGTTGTCGCCCTTGCAGGGCGCAGCCCAGCCAGAGTCTGGGCCTGTTCGTGCCGTCCCAAGGCGCGCAGGCGCCTTGGGAGCCGCGGCACTCACCCTTGCCTGGCACGGCCACAGGGGCACTCACGGGCGCATCCAACTACCGGATCTAGGCTGACGCCGACGTGAGCGACAGCGCCGCCGAAACCGCGCTGTGGGACCAGCGCTATGCGCGCCCGGGCTACTTCCACGGCACGGAGCCGAATGCCTTCCTGGTCGAGCATGCCGGGCTGCTGACGGGCTCGGTGCTGGCCCTGGCCGAGGGCGAGGGGCGCAACGCCGTGTTCCTGGCCGAGCGTGGCCTGCACGTGCTGGCGGTGGACTTCTCGCGCGTCGGCCTGGCCAAGGCGCGGCGCCTGGCGGCCGAGCGCGGCGTGCGCATCCGCACCCGGCTCGCAGACCTGGCCGACTACACGCCTGCCCCGGGTCGCTACGGCGGCGTGGTGGCCATCTGCGCGCACCTGCCGAGCCGCGTGCGCCAGCGCCTCAATCCGCGCATCGTGCGCGCGCTGCGCCCGGGCGGCGTGCTGCTGCTGGAGTCGTATTCCGACAAGCAGTTCGGCCGCGGCGGCCCGCCGGACCCCGACACCCTGCCCAGCGCCGCCGCGCTGCGCGCCGAGTGGGCAGGGCTGGAGATCGTGCTGCTGCGCGAGGTCGAGCGCGCGGCCTGCGAGCGCCCCGGCCATGCGGCCCTGGGCGCGATGGTGCAACTGATCGCCCGCAAGCCGGGCTGACGGCAGGAGACGCAAGACATGGAACGCATCGAACAGCACGCCAGCTTCGGCGGCCGGCAGGAGGTCTGGCGCCACGCCAGCCGCAGCATCGGCACGTCGATGAACTTCGGCATCTATCTGCCCGAGGCGGCGCTGAAGGGCGAGAAGTGCCCTGTGCTCTACTGGCTGTCGGGCCTGACCTGCACCGAGCAGAACTTCATCACCAAGGCCGGGGCCCAGCAGCACGCGGCGCGCCACGGCCTGATCGTGGTCGCGCCCGATACCAGCCCGCGCGGCGAAGGCGTGGCCGACGACGCCGCCTACGACCTGGGCCAGGGCGCGGGCTTCTACCTGAACGCAACGCAGGCACCGTGGGCGCCGCACTACCGCATGCAGGACTACGTGGCCGGGGAGCTGCCGGCGCTGGTCGAGCAGCACTTTCCCGCCAGCGACGCGCGCGGCATCTTCGGCCACAGCATGGGCGGCCATGGCGCGCTGGTGACGGCGTTGCGCCACCCAGGCCGCTGGCGCAGCGTATCGGCCTTCGCCCCCATCGTCGCGCCGAGCCAGGTGCCCTGGGGCCGCAAGGCGCTGGCGGCCTATCTCGGCGAGGATCCGGCCGCCTGGCAGGAATGGGACGCCGTGGCGCTGGTCGCGCAAGCCCGCGAACGCCTGCCGCTGCTGGTCGACCAGGGCGAGGCCGATGAATTCCTCGAACAGTTGCGTCCCGACCTGCTGCAGAAAGCGTGCGAGGCCGCCGGCCACCCACTGACCCTGCGCCGGCACCCGGGCTACGACCACAGCTACTACTTCATCGCCAGCTTCCTGGGCGATCACTTCGCGCACCATGCGGTGGCGCTGGGTGCAGGCGGCTGACGGTCCCCGGGATTCGGTGCTGTCCGGGTTTCAGTCGTCCAGCGCCGGATAGTCGATGTAGCCGTGCGCGCCGCCCCCGTACATGGTGGCGCGTTCGGGCACGGCGAGTGCGGCGCCGCGGCGCAGGCGCGCCGCCAGGTCCGGATTCGCGATGAAGGGCTTGCCGAAGGCCACCAGGTCGGCGCGGCCGGACTCGACCGCCTCATGCGCCAGCGCGCCGTCGTAGCCGTTGTTGACGATCCAGGCGCCCTGGCCACCGGCTTCGCGGTAGGCGGTCTTCATGGCGGCGTAGTCGAACGGGCGCCCCTCGACCTCGCGCGGCCCGCCCGTGGCGCCCTCGATCACGTGGATGTAGGCCAGGCCGAGCGGCGCCAGCTCGCGCATCAGGTACTCGAACAGCGGCTGCGGATCGGCGTCGTGGATGTCGTTGGCCGGGGTCACGGGCGAGATACGCAGCCCGGTGCGCGCGCCGCCCACGGCGTCGACCACGGCGCGCACCACCTCGAGCATGAAGCGTGCGCGGTTGGCGATGCTGCCGCCGTAGTCGTCGCTGCGCTGGTTGGCGCCACTCTTGAGGAACTGGTCCGGCAGGTAGCCGTTGGCTCCGTGCACCTCGACCCCGTCGAAGCCGGCCGATTCGACCGCGCTGCGTGCCGCCACCGCGAAATCGTGCACGATGGCCGGGATCTCGTCGCGCTGCAGCGCGCGCGGCTCGCTGGTGGGCGTGAAGCCGCCCTGGCCTTCGCCATCGACCAGGTAGGTGCGGGTGTTGGCACGGATCGCCGAGGGCGCGACCGGATCGGCGTTGCCAGGCTGCAGCAGGTGGTGCGAGACGCGACCCACGTGCCAGAGCTGGCAGAACATGCGGCCGCCAGCCGCGTGCACGGCACGCGTGACCTGCTTCCAGCCATCGAGCTGGGTGCTGTCGTACAAGCCGGGGACGTCGGCATAGCCCTGGCCCTGCGGACTGATGGCGGTGCCTTCGCTGATGATGAGGGCGGCGCCGCGTGCCGGGTCGGCGCGCTGCGCGTAGTACTCGGCCATGAGGGCGTTGGGGACGGCGCCCGGCGCGCGGTTGCGCGTCAGCGGTGCCATCGCGATGCGGCTGGGCAGGGTCAGGGTGCCGACGCGGATGGGGGAGAACAGCAGGCGGGACATGGGGCAAGGCCTCGGGCAGGTCGGGACTGCGTCGATTGTGCGCCGGCCGCCGACTGCCCGTCAGGCGCGGCGGCCAAGTCCCCGGCGCTGCGCCACAATCGCCGCATGCAATCGACCGCATCACCGCCGGCCAGCGCGCGGCAACCGATCGCCGTGGCCCTGGCGCTGTCGCTGGGTGCGGCGGTGTCGCTGGGCATCACCCGCTTTTCCTATGCCCTGCTGCTGCCGGTGATGCGCGATGACCTCGGCTGGAGCTATACGCTGGCGGGCGGCATGAACACCGCCAACGCACTGGGCTACCTGCTGGGCGCGCTGGTCACGCCGCCCTTGCTGCGCCTTCTCGGCCCGGCGCGCGTGTTGCTCTGGGGGTGCGTGCTGGCCAGCGTGTTCATGGCCGCCTGCGGCTTCTTCACCGACGCCACCATGCTGCTCGTGCAGCGCCTGCTGGCGGGCGTGGCGAGCGCCTTCGTGTTCATCGCCGGCGGCCTGCTGGCGGCGCGCCTCGGCCAGCAGGTGCCCGAGCGCGCCGGCCTGCTGCTGGGCCTGTACTACGGTGGCGTGGGCTGGGGCATCGCGGCTTCGGCGCTCGGCGTGCCCCCGCTGCTGGCCGCGGCGGGCGCGACGGCGCACGGTTGGGCCTGGGCCTGGTGGGGATTGGCCGTGCTGTGCGTGCTGGCCACCGTGGTAGTGGCGCGTCCCGCGGCAGCGCTGGCGCAGCCCGAACCGGCTGGCGCCGCCGCTGCGGGCGCCGCCCGCGGTCGCGCGCCGGGGCTGCCGTGGCTGGCGATGGCTCCGATGCTCGCCGGTTACACCCTGTTCGGCGTCGGCTACATCGGCTACATGACCTTCGTCATCGCCCTGCTGCGCGAGCAGGGCGCCAGCGACCCGGCGATCACGGGCTTCTACACCCTGCTGGGGCTGGCGGTGGTGGGTTCGGCGCGCGTCTGGGCGCGGCTGCTGGACCGCGCCCAGGGCGGCGGCGCGCTGGCGCTGCTGAACGCCCTGCTGGGCATCGCCACGGTGCTGCCGGCGCTGACCGGCGCCTGGCCCGTGGTGCTGGTTTCGGGCCTGCTGTTCGGCGGTGTGTTCCTGTCGCTGGTGGCGTCGACCACGGCCTTCGTGCGCCACAATCTGCCGAGTGCGCAATGGGCGGCCGGCATCAGCGCCTTCACCATCATCTTTGCCTTCGGCCAGATCGTCGGCCCCACGGTGGTCGGCTGGATCGCCGACGGCCCGGGCGGCCTGGCGCGCGGTCACCTGGTTTCGGCAGCCGCGCTGTGGCTGGGTGCGCTGGTGGCGTGGCGCCAGCGGCCGCTGGCGCAATGACTCCGCCGTGCCCGATGACCGCGCTTCGCCGCGATGACGGCGACTGCGCCGGCACGACCCATGACCGCCAGGTCAGCCAGGCGCAGCGATGTCGTCCGTCATGTCGTCATGGACGCCGCGCCAGCGCCGGAGTCATGGCGCGTGCAGCGCGTCGTCATCCGAGCAGTCCTTCGGCCTTCATCGCCGCCTGCACCGCCGGGCGTGCCGCCACGCGCCCGCGCCAGGCGACCAGGTGGGGGAAGGGCGCGAGGTCGATCTGCATGGGCTTGGCCCAGTTGGTGATGGTGAACAGGTAGGCGTCGGCGACGCTGAAGCCGTCGCCCAGCAGGAACTGCTTGCCGGCGAGCTCGCCGTCGATGAACTTCAGGCGGCCCAGCAGCTCCTCGATGAAGAGCTGCTTCGCTTCGGCCGGCATCTTCGGGTTGAACAGCGGGCTGAAGCGCTTGTGCACCTCGGTGGCTGTGAAGTGCATCCACATCTGGAGCTGATAGCGCGCCATGCTGCCGCAGGGCGGGATCAGCTTCCGGTCCGGCGCCTGGTCGGCGACGTACTGGCAGACGATGGCACATTCGCGCAGCCCGGTGCCGTCGTCCAGCACCAGGTAGGGCACGTAGCCGAGCGGGTTGATCTTGCGGTAGTCCGAGCCGTCGGGCAGCACCTTGGTCTTGGTGGGGGCCGAAATGGCCTCGTACTTGAGGCCGGCTTCTTCCAGCGCGATGTGGGCAGCCAGCGAGCAGGCGCCTGCGGAGTAGTAGAGTTTCATGATTGTTGTGATCCAGTGCAACCACCCAGCAGCCTGTGGGCGGATCAGGTGGCGCGGGCCGGGGCGCGTGCCTCGGCTGCGCAGGATAGCGCGGATGGCAAGGGCGCGCCGTGAACCGGGGCAAGCGCGGGTGCAGCCGCGTCGTGCCGACCGCGTGGATTAGCATTGATGATTGACGCGGGGCGCGGTGCGGACGCGGCACATGCCGAGAAGGTTGCGGGGGAGTCTCCCGTGCGCGCCCTGACCGCCAGGATCCGCCCGCCCTGCGTTGCGCGCGGTCGCCCTGGCCGGGGTCAGGGCTGCGCCTCGCGTTGGCCGGACAGGTCCTGAGGGGCTGCTCGGCCGTGCCGGATTCGTTCACATTCACATTTTCGGAGACCACGCCCGTCGAACCGGATCGGAGTCAGTGTGAAAGGCTGCGCCGGGCTGGCAAGGAAGAGTCGTGATGATTCCATCCCTCGATGACCATCCCTTCGGGGCGCAGCGCGTGGCGCAGGCGCTGGAGGCGCTGCGCGCGCGCGCGCCGCTGGTGCAATGCCTGACCAACATCGTGGTGGCCAATTTCACCGCCAACGTGTTGCTGGCCGCCGGTGCAGCACCCGCCATGGTCGACAACCCGCAGGAAGCCGGGGCCTTTGCCGCGATCAGCGGCGGCGTGCTGGTCAACCTCGGCACGCCCTACCCCGACACCGTGGAAGCGATGCGCGCCGCGGTGCGCGGCGCCGAGGCGGCGGGCGTGCCCTGGGTGCTGGACCCGGTGGCGGCCGGCGCCGTGGCCTGGCGCACCGACATCGCGCTGGGACTGCTGCGCGAGCACCATCCGGCCATCATCCGCGGCAACGCCTCGGAGGTGCTGGCACTGGCCGGCGGCGCGGGAGGCAAGGGGGTCGAGTCGCTGGCCACGGCCGAGCAGGCGCTGGAGGCCGCCGCCGGGCTGGCCGCGCGGCAGGCGGCCGTGGTGGCGGTGAGCGGCGCGGTGGACCACCTGACCGATGGTCGGCGCCTGGTGCGCATCGCCAACGGCCATCCGCACCTGACGCGCGTGACGGGGGCCGGTTGTGCGCTCGGTGCCCTGATGGCGGGCTTTGCAGCGGTGGAAGCCGACGCCCTGGTGGCCGCCGCGGCGGCCACGGCCCTGCTGACGGTGGCCGCCGACGCAGCGGCGCATGGGGCTGGCGGTCCGGGCAGCTTTGCCGTGGCCCTGCTGGACCGACTGCATGACCTCGGCGCGCAGGCGCTGGCGGCACGGCTGCGCCTCGTGTAGGGTTTGCCATGGACGCAGCGATGCGACGCACCCCCGAGCGGCTCGACCTGTCGCTCTACCTGGTCACCGACACCCGGCTGTGCGGCGCGCACGGGGTCGTGCAAACCGTGGCCCAGGCGGTGGCGGCGGGCGTGAGCCTGGTGCAGTTGCGCGATCCGGACTGCAGCGACGCCGACTTCGTGGCCCTGGGGCGGGCGCTGGTGGGCGCGCTGGCCGGCACCGGTGTGCCCCTGATCGTGAATGACCGGGTGGCCCTGGCCGCGGTCGTCGGGGCTGCTGGCGCGCACGTCGGGCAGCACGACCTGGACGCGCGCGCGGCGCGCCACCTGCTGGGACCGGCAGCCTGGCTCGGGTTGTCGGTGCAGACGCTGGAGCAGGTGGTGGCTGCGCAGCAGCTGCCCGCCGGCACGATCGACTACCTTGGGGTCGGGCCGGTGTGGGCGCAGCAGACCAAGCCCGATGCCGAGCCCGCCGGCGGGCCCGGATTGCTGGCGCGCATCGTGCGACGCAGTCCGTGGCCTTGCGTGGCGATCGGCGGCATCGACGCCGCGCGCGCCGACGCCGTGCGCCGCGCGGGTGCGGCCGGCCTGTCCGTCGTCAGCGCGATCTGCGGCCAGTCCGACGTGGAGGCGGCGACGCGGCGGTTGCGCGCGGCCTGGGACAGCGCACCCGCGAACGGGCCCTGACGCGGCCGGCGGGACGCGTTGCCAGCCGGACTCGAATACTATTAAAAAGATAGCTGAACGCGCGGCAGGCAAGGGCAGGATTGTGGCAACCCGCCTAAAATCGAAGGTTTTGCGAAAGATGCGGACGTGATGCGACCGAGCCATTTCCACCCGCGCGAATTCGACGTGATCGTCGTCGGGGGCGGCCATGCTGGGACCGAAGCTGCGCTGGCGGCCGCGCGCATGGGCGCGCAAACCCTGCTGCTCACGCACAACATCGAGACGCTGGGGCAGATGAGCTGCAATCCGAGCATCGGCGGCATCGGCAAGGGGCATCTGGTGAAGGAGGTCGACGCCCTGGGCGGTGCGATGGCGCTGGCGACCGACGAGGCCGGGATCCAGTTTCGCATCCTCAACAGCAGCAAGGGGCCGGCGGTACGGGCAACGCGAGCCCAGGCCGACCGGACGCTGTATCGGGCGGCGATCCGGCGCCGACTGGAGAATCAGCCCGACCTCGTGCTGTTCCAGCAGGGCGTGGACGACCTGCTGCTGGAGGGGGATCGCGTGGTGGGCGCGGTGACGCAGCTCGGCATCGCCTTTCGTGCCCGGGCCGTGGTGCTGACGGCCGGCACCTTCCTCGATGGGCGCATCCATGTCGGCCTGTCCAACCACCAGGGCGGTCGCGCCGGCGACCCGCCGGCGCTGTCGCTGGCGCGCCGGCTGAAGGAGCTGAAGCTGCCGCAGGGGCGGCTGAAGACGGGCACGCCGCCGCGCCTGGACGGACGCACCATCGATTTCGATCGCCTGGAGGTCCAGCCCGGCGATGGCATGCCCGGAGGGGCTGGCGCGCGCGTGCCGGTGTTCAGCTTCATGGGGCGCGCCGACATGCATCCGCGCCAGCTGCCATGCTGGATCACGCACACCAACGCGCGCACGCACGAAATCATCCGCGCCGGCCTCGACCGCAGTCCGATGTTCACCGGCGTGATCGATGGCGTCGGGCCGCGCTACTGCCCGAGCGTGGAAGACAAGGTGCACCGCTTTGCCGGCAAGGACAGCCACCCGATCTTCCTCGAGCCCGAGGGCCTGGAGACGCACGAGGTCTACCCGAACGGCATCTCCACCAGCCTGCCGTTCGACGTGCAGCTCGACCTGGTGCACAGCATCGCCGGCCTGGAGAACGCGCACATCGTGCGCCCGGGCTACGCCATCGAGTACGACTACTTCGATCCGCGCGCACTCAAGAGCAGCTTCGAGACGCGCGCGATCGCGGGGTTGTTCTTTGCCGGCCAGATCAACGGCACCACGGGCTACGAGGAGGCGGCGGCGCAGGGCCTGTTTGCCGGCATCAACGCGGCGCTGCTGTGCCAGGGCGAAGACGCCTGGCTGCCGCGGCGCGACGAGGCCTACCTCGGCGTGCTGGTCGACGACCTGATCACCAAGGGCGTGACCGAGCCGTACCGCATGTTCACCAGCCGCGCCGAGTACCGCCTGCAGCTGCGCGAGGACAACGCCGACCTGCGCCTGACCGAGGTGGCGCGTCGGCTCGGCCTGATCGATGATGCGCGCTGGGATGCCTTCAATCGCAAGCGCGACGCGGTTGCGCGCGAGACACAGCGGCTCAGGGCGATCTGGGTCAGTCCAGCGAACCTGCCGGCGGGCGATGCCGAGCGCGTGCTGGGCAAGGCGATCGAGCACGAGCACAACCTGTTCGACCTGCTGCGCCGGCCGGGGGTCGACCATGCGGCGCTGATGAGCCTGGACGGCGGACGCCACGCCTGCGCCGATGTTTCACGTGAAACGCTGGGCGACCTGGCCGAGGCGGTGATCGAGCAGGTCGAGATCGCGGCCAAGTATGCGGGCTACATCGACCGCCAGCGCGACGAGGTGGAGCGCGCGGCGCACCACGAGCAGCTGCGACTGCCGCCGGACCTGGACTACTCCCAGGTATCGGCGCTGTCGTTCGAAGTGCGACAGAAGCTGCAGGCGCAGCGCCCCGAGACGCTGGGCCAGGCGTCTCGCATCTCGGGCGTCACCCCTGCCGCGATCTCGCTGTTGCTGATTCACCTGAAGAAGCGCGGTCTCCAGCCTGGCTCGACGTCCGGGGCAGCGGCGAGCCGCGCGGCATGAGTGCCGCGGACGGTCGCGTGGCGCGCCTGGCGCGGGGCACGGCCGAGCTGGGGTTGGCGCTGGATGCTCCCGCGCTCGGGGATCTGCTGGCCTATCTCGACCTGCTGGCCAAATGGAATCGGGTCTACAACCTGACGGCGTTGCGCGACCCGGAGCAGATGCTGACGCATCACTTGCTGGACAGCCTCGCGGTGGTGGCACCGCTGCGCCGCCACACGGGCGGCGCAGCGGTGCGGCTGCTCGACGTTGGCAGTGGCGGTGGCTTGCCGGGCGCGGTGATCGCGATTTGTTGCCCGGAAATCGAAGTCACTTGCGTCGACGCCGTGGCCAAGAAGGCGTCTTTCATCCAGCAGGTGTCAGCCACCCTGGGACGGGGCAATCTCCAGGGCCGTCATGCCCGGGTCGAATCGATCGAGCAGTGCTTCGACGTCATCGTCTCGCGAGCCTTTGCGTCGCTGGGCGATTTCGTTCGCCTGTCGCGCCACGCGCGTGCAGAAGGCGGCATCTGGCTGGCGATGAAGGGCAAGGTGCCGAGCGACGAAATCGCTGCCCTGCCCGCGTGGGTCCAGGTGTTCCACGTGGAACACCTGATCGTTCCCGGCCTGGACGCGGAGCGCTGCCTGGTGTGGTTGCGCCCGAATGGTTCCACGTGAAACACCCGCCTGGCCCATCCCGACTTCGACGATCGTCAAAGTCCCGTAAACTCGGCGTTCTCTTGACGCATCACTCGGTGCGCCGAAAGGTATGTTGACATGTTGGGCATCACCGACTACGCCGCCTTTGTCGTCGCCTTCTGGCTGTTCCTGATGGTCCCGGGCCCGGGCAACCTGGTGATTGCCGCGGGCACCACCCAGGGCGGCGTGCGCGGCGGCATGATCGCCACGCTGGGCGTCATCGCGGGCGACCAGGTCCTGATCTGGTGCGCGCTCGGCGGCGTCGCGGCGCTGTTGCACGCCTACCCGATGGCGTTTTCGGCCCTGCAGTGGGCGGGTGCCATCTATCTGGCCTGGCTCGGCATTCGCATGTGGCGTGCGCGCCCGCACCAGGGCGCCGCGCTAGCGGCACCGACACGGCAGCATTTTCGCCAGGCGTTCCTGATCACCCTGCTCAATCCCAAGTCGATCGTGTTCTACGTCGCCTTCCTGCCGCTGTTCATCGATCCGGCGCGCCAGCAGGGCGTGGTCACTTTCGCTGCGCTGGCGGCGACGGCTGCCGTGCTGGTGCTGCTGTACGGTTTCATCGAGTCGCTCCTGGTCCATCGCTTTGCCGAGCGCATGCGCGCCAGCGCCCGCATGAGCGGCCTGCTGCGCAAGCTGGCCAGCGTGTTCCTGATCGGTTTTGGCGTCCGCCTGGCGACGTCGTCCTGAAGCCGTGCCGCGCGCGACGATGACTCAGATTTTTTGCATCGCGAACCAGAAGGGTGGCGTCGGCAAGACCACCACCACGGTCAACCTGGCGGCCGGCCTGGCCCGCATCGGCCAGCGCGTGCTGCTGGTCGACCTTGATCCGCAGGGCAATGCCACCATGGGGTCGGGGGTCGACAAGCGCACGCTCGAACTGTCGGTCTACGACGTGCTGCTGGAGTCCTGCACCATCCCGGAAGCCGCCGTCGTGCCAGCGCGCCTGAAGGAGGCCGGCGCCGGCTACGCCGTGCTCGGCGCCAATCGCGAGCTGGCAGGGGCCGAGGTCGAACTGGTCGGCGAGCCGCGGCGCGAGCGCCGCCTGAAGGATGCGCTGGCCCAGGTCGCGGCGGATTATGACTTCGTGCTGATCGACTGCCCGCCGTCCCTCAGCATGCTGACGCTGAACGGCCTGTGCGCGGCCCAGGGCGTGATCGTGCCGATGCAGTGCGAGTACTTCGCTCTGGAAGGCCTGGCCGACCTGACCAACACCATCAAGCAGGTGCACGCCAACCTGAATCGCGACCTGCGCCTGATCGGCCTGTTGCGCGTCATGTTCGATGCCCGCATCACCTTGCAGCAGCAGGTCAGCGAGCAGCTCAAGTCGCATTACGGCAGCAAGGTGTTCGACACCATAATCCCGCGCAACGTGCGCCTGGCCGAGGCGCCCAGCTACGGCCTGCCGGGCGTGGTGTTTGATCCGGCGGCCAAGGGCAGCCAGGCCTTCGTGGCGTTCGCGCAGGAGCTCGTGAGCCGCGGGCTCACCGCATGATGCGGGCCAGCGTCGGGATGAGCGATGGCGTTGCTGCGCTTCGATGGCACAGCCGGCATTCTGGACGCGCCCCGCATGAATGACCTATCCCGGCGGCGCAGCACTCGCGGCGCATGGCATGCAGCGTTCCAGGCGGCCATGGCCCCGAGCAGCCGGGCTGCCCGGGGCCACGGTTTCCCCGGCCGCGGGGTGCGTCCCGCGGCCAGCACGCCGAAGGGCCGTCGCCTCTGGCGGCAGGCACCTGTGGCGCAGCGGCCTGGCGGCGCTTCCTCCCGGCCCCGCGCGCGATGCCGAATCGGGCCGGAGCAGCGACCGGGGCGGAGCGTGATGCTATCGACGAGAGAGTATCCTTGGCAGTCTGCCCGCGGCCGGGCGCTGTGTCGTCCGGGCGCCGTCGTCCTCCCCGCCGGGCCGCAGTTGTCCCATTTCGTCGCGCCGCACGCGCGGTCGCCCTTGTCAAACCAGTCTTCCACTCCATGAAGCCATCCCCGAACTTCCGCATCGAACATGACCTGATTGGCGATCGCGAATTGCCCAATGCGGTCTATTACGGCGTCCACACCCTGCGCGCGCTGGAGAACTTTCCCATTACCGGCACGCCGATCCACACCTACCCGGACCTGGTCAACGCCCTGGCCAGCATCAAGAAGGCGGCGGCGCTCGCGAACCACGAGCTGGGCCTGCTCGACGCCGCGCGCTGCCAGGCCATCGTCGCCGCCTGCGACGAAGTGCTGGCCGGCCAGTGGCACGAACACTTCGTGGTCGACGTGATCCAGGGCGGGGCCGGCACCTCGACCAACATGAACGCCAACGAGGTCATCGCCAACCGCGGGCTGGAGCTGATGGGCCATGCCAAGGGCGAGTTCAGGCACCTGCACCCGAACGAGCATGTCAACATGGGCCAGAGCACCAACGACGTCTATCCGAGCGCGCTGCGCATTGCCATGTGGCATGGCGCGACGCGCCTGGCCGACGAACTGGAGCATCTGCGCCAGGCCTTCGCCGCCAAGGCCGAGGAATTTCGCGACGTGCTCAAGATGGGCCGCACCCAGATGCAGGACGCGGTGCCGATGACGCTTGGCCAGGAGCTGGAAACCCATGCCGAGATGCTGGCCGAGGATCGCCTGCGGCTGCTCGAGGCGCGCACCCTGATCGGCGAGCTGAACATGGGAGGTACCGCCATCGGCACCGGCATCACCGCGCATCCGGACTACGCAGCATGCGTGATCCGGCACCTGCGCGAGATCACCGGGCTCGCGGTGGTCAACTCGAGCAACCTGATCGAGGCGACCCAGGACTGCGGTGGCTACGTTCATCTCTCGGGCATCCTCAAGCGCATCGCCACCAAGCTGTCCAAGACCTGCAACGACCTGCGCCTGCTCTCCAGCGGGCCGCGGGCCGGCCTGGGCGAGATCAACCTGCCGGCGGTGCAGGCCGGCTCCAGCATCATGCCGGGCAAGGTCAACCCGGTGATTCCGGAAGTGGTCAACCAGATCGCCTACGAGGTGATCGGCAACGACGTCACCGTCACCTTTGCCGCGGAGGGCGGGCAATTGCAGCTGAATGCCTTCGAGCCCATCATCGCGCACAGCATCTTCAAGAGTCTGCGGCACCTGGGCGCCGGTTGTCGCACCCTGGCCGATCGCTGCGTGAGCGGCATCAGCGCTAACGAACAGCACATGCGCGATGCGGTGACGCGCTCGATCGGCATCGTCACCGCGCTCAACCCCTACATCGGCTACGCGCACGCCACCGCGGTGGCGCAGGCGGCGCATGCCAGTGGCGGCAGCGTCTACGACATCGTGCTCGAGCGCGGCCTGATGACGCGCGAACAACTCGACGCGGTCCTGCGGCCGGAGATCCTGACGCGTCCGGTGCCGCTCGATCTTGCGCCCAAGCGCGCGGCCTGAGCGGCCGCGGCAGCTGGTCCCTGGCCTGTCCGCCGTTCCCGGAGAACCTTGACCATGGCAACCCGCAAACCCAAGGGCCTGGGCCGCGGCCTGGATGCCCTGCTGGGCCCGACAGCGTCTGCGCTCGATCCGGCCGCGGCCAGCCCGGCCGGCGTGCCCATGCTGCTGCCGCTCGACGCGCTGGCGCCTGGCCGCTACCAGCCGCGCACGCGCATGGATGAAGGCGCCCTGTACGAACTGGCCGAGAGCATCAAGTCGCAGGGCATCATGCAGCCCATCCTGGTGCGCAGGTTGGATGGCGATTCGGCGGGGCATGAGCGCGGAGTAAGCGCTAACTACGAAATCATTGCCGGCGAGCGGCGCTTTCGCGCGGCGCGCCTGGCCGGCCTGGACGAGGTGCCGGTGCTGGTGCGCGAGGTGGCCGACGAGGCTGCCGCCGCGATGGCGCTGATCGAGAACATCCAGCGCGAGGATCTGAACCCGCTGGAGGAGGCCCAGGGGCTCAAGCGCCTGGTCGATGAATTCGGCCTGACGCACGAACAGGCCGCACAGTCCGTCGGCAAGAGCCGCAGTGCCGCCAGCAACCTGCTGCGCCTGCTGCAGCTGGCCGAGCCGGTGCAGACCATGTTGATGGCGGGCGACCTGGACATGGGCCATGCCCGCGCGCTGTTGGCGCTGGAGGGCGCTGCCCAGATCACGGCGGCGCAGCAGGTTGCGGCGCGCAAGCTCAGCGTGCGCGAGACCGAGGCCCTGGTGCGCCGGCTGTCCGCCGAGTTCAACCTGACGGCACCGCGCAAGCCGGCGCGGACTGCCGACAAGTCGGGCGACGTGCGGCGCGTCGAGGAAGAGCTGTCCGACCTGCTGCTGGCTCAGGTCGAGGTGCGCGTGAAGAAGGGCGGACGGCGCGGCGGCGCACGCACCCAGGTGGGCGAGGTGGCGATCCACTTCGGCTCGCTCGACGAACTCAACGGCCTGATCGAGCGCCTGCGCGGCGGCTGAACCAACCGGTTACGCGCAAACGCCACGCGCGGGTGTATGCTGCGCGCTCGCAGCAAACGTGGCCGCTCGCCTGCCCATGCCATTCCCGCCCAGTCGACTCCCCAATCCTGTCGAGGTGGCCGCGCTGGCGCGCGCCCTGGTGGCGCATCCCCGTCCCGCGGTGCGCGCGGCCCGCATCCGCGTCGCGCGCGTCGGGCGCGCCGTGGCGCGGGCACCGCAATCGCTGTTCCTGCGCGAGCTGGTGGCCCAGCCAGGTTCGATCGGTGCCATCTGCGCCAGTTCACCGCGCCTGGCGGCCTGCATGGCGGCCTGGGTCGATCCACACGCTGCGGGCTGGGTGGTCGAACTGGGCGGCGGCACGGGCGTCATCACCCAGGCGCTGCTGACGCGTGGCGTGGCGCCGTCACGCCTGGTCGTGGTCGAACAGTCCGAGCGCCTGGCCAGCCATCTGCGCCGGCGTTTCCCGCAGGCGTGCGTGGTGCAGGGTGATGCCGCCGAACTGCCGGCGCTGCTGGCGCGGCTGGCCATCCCGGTGTCGTCCGTCTCCTGCGTGGTTTCCGGATTGCCCCTGCTGTCCATCCCGGAGCCGGCGCGCAGCCGCATCCTGCACGCCGGCGCCGCCGTGCTGGCGCCTGACGGGCAGCTGCTGCAGTTCACCTACGCATTGCACGGCGCTTCGCCCTGGCAGCAGGCCGGCCTGGCGTGCCGGCATCGCCAGCGGGTGCTGGCCAACCTGCCGCCCGCGCGCATCGACGTGCTGGGCAGGCCCAGCGCCTGACGCGCGGGGGGGGGGGGGCCGGCGCAGCGCGTATGATGCGCCGACCGTCGCGGGCACGCGCGGGGCGTGAGGGCGGGCCAGCGCGCGCCAACGGGGCGACGTCTGACCCGGTGCGGACTGGGCTGTCCGGTTTTGACAGGGCAAGGAGCTGATTTGATGCTGAAGAAGAAGTCAGCCGCGTTGGCGGCTGTTGCGGTGCTCGCCGCATGGACGCTGGCGGGGTGCGAGACCACCGCCTTGCAGATGGGCAATCCGGAAGCCAAGACGGTGGCCACCGGCGGCGCCGCTGGCGCGACGACCTCGGGCGAGAACACCCAGCTCGAGCGCTGCGCCTCGCCGCTCGGTACGGTGTCCCTGGTGGAGAACCAGAGCGCGGGCTGGTACACCATCCTGACCAACGAGTACCGGCTGCCGCCCACGGCGAATCTGCTGCGCCTGCTGGTGCAGCAGTCCAACTGCTTCGTCGTGGTCGAGCGCAGCGCGGCCGGCATGGGCGCGATGACGCGCGAGCGCGCCCTCATGCAATCGGGCGAAATGCGCGGCGGCAGCAACTTCGGTCGCGGCCAGATGGTGGCCTCGGACTACGCCCTGTCGCCGGAGATCGTGTTCAGCGCGGGCAACACCGGGGGCCTGGGCGGCGTGCTGGGCGGACTGATCGGCGGCGGCAGCGGGCGCGCCGTGGGCGCCATCGCCGGCGGCGTGCAGACGCGCGAGGCGAGTGCCCTGCTGACCCTGGTCGACAACCGTTCCGGCGTGCAGGTGGCGGCCTCCGAAGGGAGCGCCTCCAAGACCGACCTGAACCTGTTCGGTGGCCTGTTCGGTGGCCGCGCCGGCGGCGGGCTGGGCGGCTACACCAACACGCCGCAGGGCAAGGTGATCGCCGCCGCCTTCATGGACGCCTACAACCAGATGGTGCGTAGCCTGCGCGGCTATCGCGCGCAAAGCGTGCAGGGCCAGGGCCTCGGAGGTGGCGGTCGGCTGGGGGTGGACGGCGGTGCCGCGCCCTCGCAGACCTACGTGCCGGGCCAGGGCGGTCGCGTGTTGTCGATGCGCGAGGCGCAGCAACGCCTGAACGAGCTGGGCTACAACGTCGGCACGCCCGATGGCGCAGCCGGCCCGCGCACCGCGGCGGGCCTGCGCGCCTTCCAGCAGGACAACGGCCTGCCCGTGAGCGGCCGACTGGACGCCGCGACGATGGACGCATTGGCGGGACGCTGACGTCCCGCGCGGCGTGCCCGGGCCAGCCTGCTGCGCCATTCGCTGGCCTGGCAGGTGACGCTCTGCATGCGCCTGCAAAGCGCGCTCGCCCACATCGTGTTCGGCCGGTTGCCGGCGATGCTGGCCGAACGCGGGCTGTCGGTCGTGGGCCTGGCCATGGTGCTGCCTTCGCCATGGCGCTGACGCGGATCGCGCAGCGCGCGCCCGTCGTGGGAAGCGCGGGCCGCCGGCAGCCAGGCCGCGAACGCCTGCTTGCCGCGTACTGACGACGCGCGTGTCGCGACGCAAGCTCAGCGGCTGAACATCTTGCCCGGGTTCATGATGTCGTGCGGGTCCAGCGCCTGCTTGAGCGTGCGCATCAGGTCCACCGCGCCAGCGCCGGCCTCGTCGACCAGGAAGCCGATCTTGTGCAGGCCGACGCCGTGCTCGCCGCTGCAGGTGCCGCCCAGCGCCAGCGCGCGCGCCACGACCTGCCGGTTGAGCTGCTCGGCGCGCGCGCGTTCGCCGTCGTCATCCGGGTCGATCAGGTAGCCCATGTGGAAGTTGCCGTCGCCCACGTGGCCGACCAGGA
>NZ_DAOKZG010000055.1:0-16964 GCF_035325765.1 Ottowia sp. | reverse complement strand
CCATCGCCGGCGCGCCGCGCGTGGTGGTCAGCGGCCACATCGGCGCCGAGCTGGAAGGCCAGTTGCTGGCCGGCGTGCGCGGCGCCAAGAAGCAGCACGCGGTGCGCCAGCAGATCGCGCGGCACAACGCGCTGGTGGCGGCGCAAACGGCGCCGGTCGCGCGCGGGGAGCGCTTTGCGCCAGTGCCGCCGCTGGGTTACCGAGAGTCGCCTTCGGCTTCGCCGGCCCCGTCGCAAGACGAGCTGTGGCCGCTGGAGCGCGAGGCGCTGCTGGCGGCTGTCGACATCGATCTGCTCACGCCAACGGCCATCGACCTGCCCGGTTTTCAAGTAGTGGAGCAAAGCCGCGCGTTTGAGATTTACCTGAAGGACGAGCACGTCAAGTTGCGCCCGGCCGACAGCACGCAAATCGCCCTGAACTACGGCGCCAACGGCATCGGCGCGCAGGACTTGGTGCGTTGGCTGGAGCAGTCGCTGTATGCCCGGCTGCCAGAGTTCACTCCGGCGCAGCGCGAGCCCTGGTTTGCCGCCGTCGTGCAACGACTGCCGCACGAAAAGCAGGTGCCGATCGAGACGCTGGCGCAGGCACGCTTCACCCTGGCGCGCGCGCTGGAGGCCAAGGCCGGCGACTTGCGGGATGCAGCGGCCCGACAGCAATTTCGGCAACTCGTGCTCGATGGTGGCTGGCAGGTCGAGCCCGACTGGGCGCACCCGCACGTGTTCGAACCCGGCCGCTACCCGGCGCCGGCCGGCAGTCGCTACAGCGGACGCTACGAATTCCGCAAACACTACTACCCGGTGATCGCCGACCTGAAGAGCGAGGGCGAGGAATTCGCCTGCGCGCAGTTGATCGACCGTCACCCCCGGGTCAAGCACTGGGTGCGCAATCTGGACGTCGCGCCGGCGGGCTTCTGGCTACCGACCTCGCGCAACCGCTTCTTTGCCGACTTCGTGGCCGAGTTGGTGGACGGGCGTATCGCGTTGCTCGAATACAAGGGCGCACACCTGGCTAGCGACCCGGGCGAGATCGAGAAGCACCAGATCGGTGCACTGTGGGCACGCCGCAGCGGCGGCCGAGCCGTGTTCGGCTGGCTCATGAAAACGCAAGAGGGCCTGGACCTCGCGCGACAACTGGACGTGGTGTTGGCATGACGATGGACATCCGCGTGCTGGGCCGCGTGGACTACGCGCCCACCCTTGCCGAAATGAAGCGTGCCACCGCGCTGCCGGCGGGCCAGTTCCGCGAGCAGCTCTGGCTGTGCGAGCACCCGCCGGTGTTCACGCTGGGCCTGGCGGGCCGGCCCGAGCACGTGCTGGCGCCGGGCGCGATCCCGGTGGTGCAGACCGACCGCGGCGGCCAGGTGACCTACCACGGCCCGGGCCAGGTGGTGGCCTATCCGCTGGTCGACCTGTCCCTGCGCGGCTACTTCGTGAAGGAATACGTGCACCGGCTGGAAGAGGCGGCGATCCGCACGCTGGCGCGCTTCGAGATCACCGGCCACCGCGTGGCCGGCGCGCCCGGCATCTACGTGCGCCTCCAGGATCCGTCCGGCCACGCCGTGCTGCCCCAGCGCCCGCAGCGACGCGCGCCGGGCACGCCGGCACCGCCGCCGGATTTCACGGGCCTCGCCAAGATCGCCGCGCTCGGCATCAAGGTCGGCCACCACCGCAGCTACCACGGACTGGCGCTGAACGTGGCGATGGACCTGGAGCCGTTCTCGCGCATCAACCCGTGCGGCTACCCCGGCCTGCCGACGGTGGACCTGGCCACCCTCGGCGTGACCGCGGGCTGGAACGAAGTCGCGGCGCAACTGGCACATGAACTGGAGCGCCTGCTCCAGCCGTGAACCCGCGCGCCGGCGCCTACTCCATCGACGGGTTCCAGACCTTCCAGACGTTGCCCACGAGTTCGGGACCCGGCTTGAGCGTTGCCTTGCCCGGCTCCCAGCCGGCCGGCATGGCCTCCTTGCCCTGCGTGGCCCGCACGTGCTGGAACGCCTGGACCTGGCGGATGGTCTCGGCGATCTTGCGCCCCACGGGCGGGGTCAGCACCTCCATCGCCTGGATCACGCCGTCCGGGTCGATGATGAAGCGACCCCGCATCTCGACACCCTGTTCCTCGTCCCAGCAGCCGTACGCGCGGCCGACGTTGCCGGCCTGGTCGGCCGCCATGGGGAACGGGATGCCGCCTTCGACCATCTTCGACAGCTCGTGATCGTTCCACATCTTGTGCACGAAATGGCTGTCGACGCTGACCGATATGACTTCCACCCCCAGCTTCTGCAGTTCACCGTATTGCGCCGCGACCGCGGACACTTCGGTGGCTCAGACGAAGGTGAAGTCGCCCGGATAGAAACACAGCAGCACCCACTTGCCGAGAAAATCGGACAAGCTGACACTGCCGAATCCGCCCTTGTGATAGGCGGGTGCGGTAAAGTCCGGCGCCTTGCGGCCAACACGTGCGGTCATCGGGCTTGCCTCCCTGGGAACCTGGGTTGCGGGGATGCCACCGGCGTCCGGCGCCGGAGCGCCAGCCACCGAACTGGTGACGCGAGCACAACTCGCAGCATCTTGCGACATGTCTGCTCCTTCATGCGCGGCCGACGGGCCACGCCGCGACCAGTCTAGCGTATCACCCAGAGTACTTCACCCGATACTCATCCTGAAAACGGCAGTTGACCGCTTGCCTTCTTCACGAGAGCCGCATGAACCTTGACTTCCGCTGCTTCGATCACCCCCACCTGTTGGGCGAGCGCGTCCAACTGCCATTTTCAGGCTGATTGATCCCGGTCGACCAAGCGGCAGAACCCGGCCCGCTGGCCGCCTTGTGCGGCACCCGGGCCCGTGCCGCCCTCGCACCCCGCCATGACCCCTTCCAGCCAGCCCACCCCGCCGCAATCCGGTCACGCCGCCAGCGCCAACCTGCTGGCGCTGGCCACCATCGCCCTGTGGGCCTCGCTGGCCACGCTCGGCACCGCGCTGGCGCACGTGCCGCCGTTCCTGCTCACGGGACTCGCCCTGCTCGCGGGCAGCCTGATCGCGCTGCCGCTGGCGCGCTTCGACCTGCGCCGCCTGGCGGTGACGCCGCAGGCGCTGGGCATCGGCGTGTACGGCCTGTTCGGCTATCACTTCCTGGTGTTTTCCGCGCTGCAACTGGCGCCGCCGGTGGCCGCCAACCTGGTCAATTACCTGTGGCCGCTCGGCATCGTGCTGCTGGCGCCACTGCTGCTGCCGGGCGTGCGGCTCACGGCAACCCACCTGCTGGCGGCGCTGGCCGGCTTTTCCGGGGCCGCCATCGCCATCCTGGGACGTGACGGCGGGGCGGCCGATGCCGCGCGCAACGCCCCGCTGGGCTTTGCCTGCGCGGCCGGCGCGGCGCTGATCTGGTCGAGCTACTCGGTGCTGAGCAAGCGCCTGGCGAGCACGCGCCACGCCTATCCGACGGCGGCCATCGGCACCTTCGGCGTGGTGTCGGCGGCGCTGTCGCTGCTCTGCCATGCACTGCTGGAACCCGCGACGGCGCTCAGCGCGCGCGACCTGGGCCTGATCGCACTGCTGGGCCTGGGGCCGCTGGGCGGCGCCTTCTTCCTGTGGGACGCGGCGCTGAAGCGGGGCGACGCGCGCCAGATCGGCGTGCTGGCCTACCTGACGCCGCTGCTCTCGACCCTGCTGCTGCTGTGGACCACCGGCGAGCCGCTCACCACCAGCATTGCACTGGCGACCTTGCTGATCCTGGGCGCGGCGGTGGTGGGGACGCGGGCGCGCTGATCGATGACGGAATGACCCCGCGTGCGCTTTGATGACGGCGGCTGCGCCGCCATGACGGACCGGGCTGGCGCAGGCACTGCCCCTGTCGGTCATCGAAGCCGCACGGCGGCACAGTCATTGCGTCATTGCGTCATTCCACCCAGGCGCACTCGCAGGTGAAGTGCCGCAGGTACTTCGGCTGCTTGACGATGCGCACGCCGCGGATGCCGGCGGCCTGCTGCTTGACCTCGGCGATCACCTCGGCGGCGTAGTCGAAGTGGCTTTGCGTGTACATGCGACGCGGGAAGGCCAGGCGCACCAGCTCCATGCTGTGGAAGGTTTCGGTGCCGTCCGGCAGGCGCTTGCCGAACATCACCGAGCCGACCTCGACGCCGCGGATGCCACCTTCGAGGTACAGCGCATTGCACAGCGCCCAGGCTGGGTAGTGCGCCACCGGCATGTCCGGCAGCACGGTGCGCGCGTCGATGTAGACCGCATGGCCGCCGGTGGGCTTGACGAAGCCCACGCCTGCCGCCTCCAGGCGCTCCCCCAGGTATTCGGCGGTGCGCAGGCGGTAGCGCAGGTAGTCCTCCTGCAGCCCCTCCTCCAGCCCGACGGCGAGCGCCTCCAGGTCGCGCCCGGCCATGCCGCCGTAGGTCGGAAAACCCTCCATCATGATGAGGTCGTTGCGCACGGCGTCCAGCCATTCGTCGCTGCGCAGCACGATGAAGCCGCCGATGTTGACCATGCCGTCCTTCTTCGCGCTCATGGTGGCGCCGTCGGCGCAGGAAAGCATCTCGCGCGCGATGTCGCGCACGGCGGTGTTCTGGTAGCCGCTCTCGCGCATCTTGATGAACATGGCGTTCTCGGCGAAGCGGCACATGTCGAGGATGAGCGGCTTGCCGTGTTTCTTGAGCAGCGCGCTGTAGGCGCGCAGGTTGGCCAGGGACACCGGCTGGCCGCCGCCGGTGTTGTTGGTGACGGTGAGCATGCCGAAGGGGATGCGCGCGCCCTCGCTCTGGAGCAGGGCCTCGACACGCGCCAGGTCGATGTTGCCCTTGAACGGGTGGATCGTCGCCGGCTGCAGGCCTTCGGGAATCACCAGGTCCAGCGCCTCGACACCGGCGTGCTCCAGGTTGGCGCGCGTGGTGTCGAAGTGGCAGTTGCTGGGCACCAGCTGGCCCGGCTGGCACACGGCCGCGAACAGCACCTTCTCGGCCGCGCGGCCCTGGTGCGTGGGCACGAAGTGCGCCATGCCGGTGATGTCCTGCACCACCCGCTGCAGGCGAAAGAAGCTGCGCGCGCCGGCGTAGCTCTCGTCGCCTTCCATGATGGCGCCCCACTGGCGGCTCGACATCGCGCCGGTGCCGGAGTCGGTCAGCCAGTCGATCAGCACGTCGTCGGCATGGAGCTGGAACACGTTGAGCCGCGCGTCCTCGAGCAGGCGCTCGCGCTCGGCGCGCGTGGTCATGCGGATGGGTTCGATGCTCTTGATGCGAAACGGCTCGATCAGGGTCTTGGGCATGGTGGCGGCGTGAAACGTGCAGGGCAGGATCGCCAAGTTAGCACCGGCCGGCCCGTCGCGGTGTCGGCTTTTTGCAACGACATGGGCTGGTGCGTCGCGCTGCCCAGGCCGCCCGCCGGCGCGGCCGTCAGCGCGCCTGCAACAGCGCGGCCGGTTCGTCGCTCGCCAGCACCACCTGCGCCCAGGGCGCAAGCTTGGCGGCATCGGCGCGCAGGATTTCCTGCTTGACGGCGAGGAGCTGCGACGGGTGCATGGAGAAGCTGCGCAAACCCAGGCCGAGCAGCAGGCGCGTCATCTGCGGGTCGCCCGCCATCTCGCCGCATACCGTGACCGGCTTGTCCCACGCGCGCGCTTCGGCAATGGTGCCGGCCACCAGTTGCAGCACCGCCGGATGCAGCGGGTCGTACAGGTGCGCCACCGATTCGTCCGAACGGTCGATCGCCAGGGCGTATTGCGTCAGGTCGTTGGTGCCGATCGAGAGGAAGTCGAAATGACGCAGGAACAGGCGCACGCTCAGGGCCGCCGCCGGCACCTCGATCATGGCGCCGATCTTCACCGGCGCGTGCACGGCGCCGCGCTGGTCGAGCTGCTGGCGCGCGCGCGCCAGCAGCTCCAGCGTCTGGCGGATCTCGCTGGCGTGCGCCAGCATCGGGATCAGCACCTGCACCTGGCCGTGCGCCGCCGCGCGCAGCAGGGCGCGCAACTGGGTCAGGAACATGGCCGGCTCGGCCAGACTCCAGCGGATCGCGCGCAGCCCGAGGGCCGGATTCAGGTGCGTGTCCGGGCGGCGCTCGTCGAGCGGCTTGTCGGCGCCGATGTCGATGGTGCGAATCGTCGTGGGCAGGCCCTGCATCGCCTCCACCGCCCGCCGATAGGCAAGGTACTGCTCGTCCTCGCCCGGCAACTGGCCGCCTCGCCCCATGAACAGGAATTCGCTGCGGAACAGGCCGACACCCACCGCCCCGGCCGCCAGCGCGGCGCCGGCATCGTCCGGCTGCTCGATGTTGGCCAGCAACTCGATGCGCTCGCCATCCAGCGTGATCGCCGGCGTGTTGCGCAGTCGCGCCAGCCGCCCGCGCTCGAGCTCGCCCTGGCGCTGTCGGTAGGCGTACTCCTCGATGATGATGGGCGAGGGATCGACGATCAGCACGCCGGCGTCGCCGTCGACGATGACCCAGTCGTCCTGACGCACCAGGTCGCTCGCCGAGCGTGCACCCACCACCGCCGGAATGTCCAGGCTGCGCGCCACGATCGCCGTGTGGCTGGTCTTGCCGCCCAGATCGGTGACGAAGCCGGTGAACACGCTCTTCTTGAACTGCAGCATGTCGGCTGGCGACAGGTCGTGCGCCACCAGCACCAGCGGCTCGTCCTGCTCCTGCCCCTGCGCCATCGGCGGAGCAGCGCCCTTGAGCCGTCGCAGCACGCGCTCGACCACCTGCTCCAGGTCGGCCTTGCGCTCGCGCAGGTAGTCGTCCTGCATTTCGTCGAACTGGCGCGACAGGATGTCGAGCTGGGTGACCAGCGCCCATTCGGCGTTGTAGCGCCGCTGGATGATCCACTGGCGCACGTCGGCGCCAATGCTCTCGTCCAGCAGCATCAGCAGGTGCACGTCGAGCAGTGCCGCCAGCTCGGGCGGCGCGTCGCGCGGCAGCTCGGCGCGCAGGCGCTGGAGCTCGGCCACGACGGCGTCGCGCGCCGCGCGCAGGCGCGCCAGCTCGGCCGGCACCGCGTCGGGCTCGACGAAATAATGCGCCACCTCGACCCGGCTGGATGCCACCAGCACGGCGCGCCCCATGGCAACGCCGCGCGCCACCGCGAGTCCGTGGATCGCGAAGGTCATGGCGTCAGGGCAGCGGAATCAGCGAGGACCACGTACATGCCCTCGCGGGGCGGCCGGCCAGGCCGGCGCGGCGTGCGGCGCGGCATCGGGTGCATGATCATTCGCCTTCGCCGAACTTGTCCTCGATCAGCGCCAGCAGCGCGTCCATGGCGGCCTGCTCCTCGGGCCCGTCGGTCTCGACCACCACCTCGGCGCCGATGCCGGCGGCCAGCATCATCACGCCCATGATGCTCTTGGCGTTGATGCGGCGCTCGCCGCGGCTCATCCAGACCTCGCACGGGAAGCTGCCCGCCAGCTTGGTCAGCTTGGCCGAGGCGCGCGCGTGCAAGCCCAGCTTGTTGCTGATGGTGGTTTCGCGGCGGATCATGGGCTGGAGGCGGTAGCGGTCCGCGACGTCGCCGCCGCCACGCTGCGGATGCCCTGCACGCCGCCGGCCACGGCGCGTTCGGCCATCATCTCCAGCGACTCGCCGCGATAGCTCAGCGCGCGCAGCAGCATCGGCAGGTTGACGCCCGCCAGCAGCTCGCTGTGCGGGGGCTGCACCAGGCGGCTGGCCACGTTGCAGGGCGTGGCCCCGACCACGTCGGACAGGATCAGCACCCCGGGGCGCTGGCCAAGCCGCGCCAGCGCGGCACGCGCCAGCGCGAGGCTTTGTTCGGGCGTGGCCTCCGCTTGCACGTCGACGGCCAAGACGTCCGCCCCGGCGTCGGGCAGCACGTGCAGCGCTGCCTGGCGCAGCGCTTGCGCCAGCGGTGCATGGGCGACAAGCAGCACAGCGTTCATGACTGCCGATTATCCGTGCGCCGGACCGAGGCCGCTCTCACCAGCGGATTCCGGCAAAGAAGGCATCCGCCACCTCCGGCTGGACCTGCTCGGCGTAGACCACCGCATGCAGCAATTCGGCCCCGCCACCGGGCGCGGCGCGCGCGCTCCACACCGCCTGCGCCGCCACGGCGCGCCCGTCGCCGCCCCGGCCGCGCGCCAGCAGGCGCTGCGCGTGCACCAGCGGCAGGCCACCCGCGGGCCGAAAATCGCTGCGCTCGACCGTGGCCGCCTCGGCGCGCATGTTGGCCAGCGTGGCCTGTTGCCAACCCGCCAGCACGGCATCGGTCTCGACGTCGTCCGACATGCGCGCGGTCATGACGGCAAAGGTCATGGCGCCACTCCTGCAGCCCACCACGGCCAGGTCGGTCGGCACGCCGCCGAGCGGCACCTCGCGCCGCGTGCGCTCGGGCTTGCAGGGCAGCAACGCGCTGGCGCTGGAGGACTCGAGCGCGACCGTGCGCCAGTTCAGCGCCGGCGTACAGGCGAGCGCGACCAGCGAGATCATGCCGATGCCGATGAAACGCAACCAGGCCATGGGGCCGATTATCGATGCCCACCTGGCGCGGCCGCGGCGCGCCTGAGCGAGAATCGGGCGCATGAACGCTCTGGACGGCATTCGCGTGCTCGACCTCTCACGCGTGCTGGCCGGCCCCTGGTGCACCCAGACACTGGCCGACCTCGGCGCCGACGTGATCAAGATCGAGCGCCCCGGCAGCGGCGACGACACGCGCGGCTGGGGACCGCCCTTCCTGGTCGGCGACGACGGCATCGAATCGCACGAGGCGGCCTACTACCTGGGCGCCAACCGCAACAAGCGCTCGCTCACCTGCGACATCGCCCAGCCCGCCGGCCAGCGGCTGATCCGCGCGCTGGTCGAGCACTGCGACGTGTTCATCGAGAACTTCAAGGTCGGCGACATGGCGCGCTACGGGCTGGACTACGCACAGCTTTCGGCCATCAACCCGAAGCTGGTGTACTGCAGCCTGACCGGCTTCGGCCAGACCGGACCCTACGCGCCGCGCGCCGGCTACGACTACATCATCCAGGGCATGGGCGGTCTGATGAGCGTGACCGGCGAGCGCGACGACCAGGGCGGCGGCCCGCAGAAGGTGGGCGTGGCGGTGGCCGACCTGTTCACCGGCCTCTACGCGACGGTCGGCATTCTGGCGGCACTGCGCGACGCCGAGCGCAGCGGCGAAGGGCAGTACCTGGACCTGGCGCTGCTCGACACCCAGGTCGCCATGCTGGCCAACCTGGGCGCCAACCACCTGGTGGCGGGCACGCTGCCCGGGCGCATGGGCAACGCGCACGCCAACATCGTGCCCTACCAGGTGTTCGAAGTGGCGCCGCGTGCCGACGGCAGCAAGGACTTCATCATCCTGGCGGTCGGCAACGATGGCCAGTTCGCCCGCTTCTGCGCCGCCGCCGGCTGTCCGGAACTGGCCCGCGATCCGCGCTTTGCCACGAACGCCGAGCGCGTGCGCCAGCGCAGCGTGCTCGTGCCCCTGCTGGAGTCGATCCTGGCGCGCCGGCGCAAGGCCGACTGGCTGGCGGCGCTGGAAGCCGCGCAGGTGCCCTGCGGACCGATCAACGGCCTGGACGAGGTGTTTGCCGACCCCCAGGTGCAGGCCCGCGCCATGGTCGACACCTGGCCGCATCCGCTGCGGCGCGACCTGCGCCTCGTTGCCAGCCCGCTCAAGCTGAGCCGCACGCCGGTGCGGCACGACCGCCCGCCGCCGCTGCTGGGCCAGCACACCGACGAGGTGCTGCAGGAGCTGCTGGGGCTGGACGCGGCGCAAGTCGCCGACCTGCGCACGCAAGGCATCATCTGACATGAAACATTCCCCATGGTGCTGCGCGCCATGGGCCCCGGGGCGGGTGCATCCTGTGGCCAGGGAGACGCCCCGACTGGCCTGCTGCGCGGTCAGCGTTGCGGTGGGTCGCTTCCCGCGTGCCGGATGATGCAATGCATCGGGACGGACTGCGCCCGCGTCGCGGGCAGAATATTCGCAGCGGCGCCCGTGAGCGTGATGGAAGCGGCCAAGCCCAATGTCCATGTGGCGTTCGAGAGGTTCACGAGCGGTCAACTGCCGTTTTTGGGATCATTCGGACCCAGGTTCGCATGAAGCCCCAGGAGGACTTGCCATGGCCAACTACCTGCTCGTACACGGTGCCTGGGGTGGCGCCTGGTACTGGCGGCCGGTGCAGCTCGCGCTGATCCGCGCCGGCCACAATGCGCACGCCGTGACCCTGACCGGCCTGGGTGAGCGCGCGCATCTGCTCTCGCCCGCGATCACGCTGGAGACGCACATTGCCGACGTGCGGGGCGCACTGGCGGCCGAGGAACTGCACGACTGCATCCTGGTGGCGCACTCCTACGCCGGCATGCTGGGCACGGCCGTGGCCGACCGCGAGCCACCGGGCGCGCTGCGCCACCTGGTCTATGTCGACGCCGTGGTGCCACGCCCTGGCGAAAGCTGGAGCAGCACCCACGGCCACGCCACCCGCCAGGCCCGCCTGCAGGCTGCCGCCGCCACGCCCGACTTCAGCTTCCCGCCGCCCGATCCGGCGGTGTTTGGCCTGCGGGACGCGGATTACGAGTGGGTCAGGCGCCGCCAGACCCCACACCCCGGCCACACCTACGAGGCCACGCTCGACTTCGACCCCGGTCGCGTGGCCCGCGTGCCGCGCACCTTCATCGACTGCACCCGGCCGGCGCTCGCCACCATCGACGCGATGCGCCCGCGCGTGCGCGATCCCCGCTTCTGGGACGGGGCCTGGCTGCCCGGCAGCCGCATCGTCGAGCTCGCCACGGGCCACGACCCCATGCTGAGCGAGCGCGCGGCCATGACGCAGCTGCTGCTGGAGCTGGCGGACTGAACTTCGCCGCCGCCGGAAGCATCGAATGCGGCTGCGGAAACCCCCAGCCGGCAGGAGTGACCCCCCTTGCGCCGCCGCGCGCCACGTGCCAGACACCGCAGCCTTAGGCCGTATCGTTTCATGCGGCGCGGATGGCACGCGGCGCGAGGGGCAACTAAAATGCAGTCCGTGAAGATCTCGATTTCGACCCGTCGCATCGTCCTGGCTTCGCTCCTCGGTGCCGCCGCTGTTCTGGCCGGCTGTGGCAACGATGCCGCGCCGCCGTCCACCTTCGTGCTGCTGGACGGCAGCAGCCAGACCACCCAGGACCTGAAGGGCAAGGTCACCCTGGTCAATTTCTGGGCCACCAGCTGCACCACCTGCGTGGCCGAGATGCCGCAGGTCGTCGCCACCTACGACAAGTACCGCGCGCGCGGCTACGAGACGATTGCCGTGGCGATGGAGTACGACCCGCCGGGCTACGTCGTGAATTTCGCCGAGACGCGCAAGCTTCCGTTCAAGGTGGCGATCGACAACACCGGCGCGGTGGCCAAGGCCTGGGGCGACGTGCAGCTGACCCCCACCACCTACATCGTCAACAAGCAGGGCCAGATCGTCAAGAAGTACGTCGGCGCGCCCAATTTCGACGAACTCCACAAGCTGATCGAAAAGCTGCTGGCGGAAGCCTGACGCGCTCCCGCACAAGAAAATGCGCCGGAGCCGGCGCATTTTTTTGGGTCCCGGGCGCAGCGTTCACCGCTTGCGCCGAAAGTCGTCGTGGCACGCCTTGCAGCTGCGCGCCGTGGGCCCAAAAGCCGCCTTGAGCTGGTCCAGGTTGCCGCTCCTGGCAGCCGGCACCAGGGCGTCCGCCACCTGCGCCTGCATGGCCTGGCTGCGCTCCCTGAACTTGTCCGGCTGCTGCCAGATTTCGGGCCGGGCCGCGGTTTCGCGCCCCTTGTCGGTGCCCGGGCCGAAGGCGTGCCAGGGCAGCCGGGAGGCCAGCAGGACCACGTCCGCATTGGCCGCGGCGGCAGGCGCATCGTAGGCAATCTTGCCGTCTGCCATCGCGCCCAGGTGGGCGAAGTGCGTGCCCAGCACGGTCAATGCACTCTGGCGATACTTGATGGCATCCTCGGCCTTGGCAAACTGGGCGGCGGCCGGCGCCGCCAGCGCAGCGGTACACAAGGCAAGAACCAGGTTCGGGGCGGATTTCATCGTCGGCTGCTCCTGTGCAAAGGGGTCGAACGCGGCGCCGGGGCGCTACACTGGCTCGAATCGAGGTGCCGCAGCATAACCGGCCTGCGGCGTCCGATTGTCTCCGTCGTGTGAAGCCGTGCAACGCGTCCGCATCTGGGATCTGCCCACCCGCCTGTTCCACTGGGTCCTGGCCGCCGCCGTGGTGGCGATGGTGGTGCTGGCCAGGATCGGCGGCGATGCCATGCACTGGCATTTCCGCGTCGGCTACCTGATCCTCGCGCTGCTGCTGTTTCGCCTCGCCTGGGGCGTGTTGGGCGGGCACTGGTCGCGTTTTGCCAGCTTCTGGCCGACGCCTCGGCGGCTGCTGCGACACCTGCGCGGGCAGGCCGATCCGGCCGAGCACGCCGGCCACAGCCCGCTGGGTGCCCTGTCGGTGCTGGCGATGCTGGCGGCGCTGGGCCTGCAGGTGACCAGCGGATTGTTCGCCGACGACGAAATCGCCTACGCGGGGCCGCTCGCCGCACGCGTGTCGGGCGCCACGGTCGACCTGGCCAGCCGCTACCACACCTCCTGGGGCAAGTTCCTGGTGATCGGCCTGGTGCTGCTGCACGCGCTGGCCATCATCGTCTACCTGCTGCGCCGCCACAACCTGGTCGGACCGATGATCTGGGGCGACAAGCGGATGGCCCCGGGCATCACGGGCTCGCGCGACACGGCGAGCCGGCGCCTGCTGGCACTGGCGTTGTTCGCGCTGGCCGCTGCCGCGGTCTATGCCCTGCTGCAATGGGGCGCCGCCCCGGTCTTCGGATAGACTGCGACCGACTACCCATCGCAAGCCAGGGTGCCCGACCGGCACCGCTCCCGTCGTCCGTGGACCCACTCCCGTCCGTTGACCTGATCGTCGCCGAAACGCCGCAGCAGATCGAAGGCGCGCGCGCCCTGTTTCGCGAGTACGCGGAGCAACTCGGCGTGGATCTGTGCTTCCAGGGCTTCGAGGCCGAGCTGACGAACCTGCCGGGCGACTATGGCGCGCCGCGCGGGACGCTGCTGCTGGCCCTGGTCGAAGGCGAGCTGGCCGGCTGCTGCGCGCTGCGGCCGATCGACGACGTCGATTATTCCAACGCCGCCGAGATGAAGCGCCTGTACGTGCGCAAGGCCTTTCGCGGCTTCGGGCTGGGGCGGCAACTGGCCGAGGCGATCCTCGAGGCCGCCATCCAGCTCGGCTACGTCAGCGTGCTGCTGGACACGCTGGACGACATGGAGTCCGCGCGCGCCCTGTATGCCGATCTTGGCTTCGTCGAGATCCCGCCCTACTACCACAACCCGATCGCGGGTGCGCACTACCTGAAGGTGGATTTGCGCGATTGCGCAAACCACTACTGATGCCGGTGCACCGGGCGCGTGCGCGTGCCGCGGACGCCGCCTGCGCCACGTTGAGCCCATGGGGGGCACCCCGCGCCGGCCAGCGCCGGTGCGAGGCGACGGCCCGGCGTGTCCGGCTCCGGTCAGCCCCTGGCCTGTGCCAGCAGCGTGGCGCCGTCGCTGACCTCGGCCTTGGTCGGATCGCCCTCGACGTTGAGCGTGACGACCTTGCCGTCCTTCACCAGCATCGAATAGCGCTGGCTGCGCAGGCCCAGGCCCAGGCCGCTGGCGTCCAGCGTCAGCCCCGCGGCCTTCGCGAAATCGCCGTTGCCGTCGGCCAGCATGCGGATCTTCCCCGCGGTCTTGAGCTCGCGCCCCCAGGCGCCCATGACGAACGGGTCATTCACCGCGACGCACCAGATCTCGTCGACCCCGGCAGCCTTGAGCGCGTCGCGGTTCTCCAGGAAGCTGGGCACGTGGCGGTTCGAGCAGGTCGGCGTGAACGCACCCGGGACCGCGAACAGCGCGATCGTCTTGCCCGTCGCCGACTTCACGACGTCGACCGGATTGGGGCCAATGCTGCAGCCGTTGCCCTCGACTTCCGAATACTCCGACAGCGTGACTGCCGGCAAGCTGTCGCCCACCTTGATCATGAGAATGCTCCTTGCAGGACTGGGGCAGCGCGGCGGCGCCCGATCGCACCGTCGCCCACGCACCCATGAAAACGGCCCACATTGTGGGCCGTTTCGAGCACCTGCGCTGCGCGTGCAGGTTTGACGGGCGCGCTGCCGGCGCCGATGCGGTCAGACGCGGGCGGCCTTCTGCACCAGGCGCGTCGCCACCCAGTTCTTGGTCTTGGACAGCGGGCGGCTTTCGGTGATCTCGATCGTGTCGCCCAGCTTGTACTCGCCATTCTCGTCATGCGCGTGGTACTTGCTCGAACGCATCACGATCTTGTCGTAGATCGGGTGCTTGACGCGGCGCTCGACCAGCACGGTCACGGTCTTGGCGCGCTTGTCGCTCACCACCTTGCCGACCAGGGTGCGTTTCAGCGAGGGTTTGGCTTCGGTCATGATCACTCCTTGCTCGCGGCCGCGGCCTGCTTCTCGGCCAGCACCGTCTTGGCGCGCGCGATGGCGCGGCGCGTCTGGCCCAGCTGGGCGGTGTTGTTCAGCTGCTGGGTGGCCTTCTGCATGCGCAGGTTGAAGTGTGCCTTCTGCAGTTCCTTGACCTCGGCCTGCAGGCCGGCGACGTCCTTTTGACGCAATTCAGCGGTTTTCATCGGGTCTTCCTCCGGCTCACTGGCCGAGCATGCGCGTGACGAAGGTCGTGCGCAGCGGCAGCTTGGCGGCGGCCAGCGCAAAGGCCTCGCGCGCCAGCTCCTCGGGCACGCCGACGATCTCGTAGAGCACCTTGCCGGGCTGGATCTCGGCCACGTAGAACTCGGGATTGCCCTTGCCGTTGCCCATGCGGACCTCGGCCGGCTTGGTGGAAATGGGCTTGTCCGGGAACACGCGGATCCAGATGCGGCCACCGCGCTTGACATGGCGCGTGATGGCGCGGCGGGCGGACTCGATCTGGCGCGCCGTCAGGCGACCGCGGTCGGTGGACTTGAGGCCGAAGTCGCCGAAGGCCACGGTATTGCCACGCGTGGCAATGCCGGTGTTGCGGCCCTTGTGCTCCTTGCGGTACTTTCTGCGTGCGGGTTGCAGCATGTCTTATTCTCCTTGCGCGCCGCCCGCGGCAGTGCCCGATTCGGCCTTGCGCACGCGCTTGACGGCGGGTTTCGCTTCGGCCCCCTGGCCTTCGGCGGGCTTGTCGCTGCCATCGGCAGGCGCGGCGCTGCCGCCACCGCGAGCATCACGGCGTGGGCCACCGCGGCGGTCACCGCCGGGGCCGCCACGGCCGTCACGGCGCGGACCGCGCGGACCGCGGCGCTCCTCGCCCTCGGGGCGCGGCGTGCTGTCGAGCGAGGGCGCGTCGCTGCGACCCAGGTTGTCGCCCTTGTAGACCCAGACCTTGACGCCGATGGTGCCGTAGGTCGTGTGGGCCTCGGAGAAACCGTAGTCGATCTCCGCACGCAGCGTGTGCAGCGGCACGCGGCCCTCGCGGTACCACTCGGTGCGCGCGATCTCGATGCCGTTCAGGCGGCCCGAGGACATGATCTTGATGCCCTGCGCGCCCAGGCGCATGGCGTTCTGCATCGCGCGCTTCATGGCGCGGCGGAAGGCGATGCGCTTCTCGAGCTGCTGGGTGATCGAGTCGGCGATCAGCTGGGCATCGACCTCGGGCTTGCGCACCTCCTCGATGTTGACCGCCACCGGCACGCCCAGTTGCGTCGCCAGTTCCTTCTTCAGGCGCTCGATGTCCTCGCCCTTCTTGCCGATCACCACGCCCGGGCGCGCCGAGTAGATGGTGATGCGGGCGTTCTTGGCCGGACGCTCGATCAGCACGCGCGAGACGGCGGCGTTCTTGAGCTTGGACTTCAGGTGCTCGCGCACCTTGATGTCCTCGGCCAGCATGCCGGCGTAGTCGCGATTGCTGGCGTACCAGCGGCTGGCCCAGTTGCGGCTGACCGCGAGGCGGAAGCCGGTCGGATGGATTTTCTGTCCCATAGTCTTCTCGTGGCCTTTCTCAGTTGCCCACCGTCACGTACACATGGCACGTGGGCTTGGACAGGCGAGCGCCGCGGCCCTTGGCGCGCGCGGCCGAGCGCTTGAGCGTCGTGCCCTGCTCGACGAAGATCGAGGTCACGCGCAGCTCGTCGATGTCGGCGCCGTCGTTGTGCTCGGCGTTCGCGATCGCCGACTCCAGCACCTTCCTGATGATGCCGGCGGCCTTCTTCTGCGTGAAGCTGAGCGTGTCCAGCGCCTGGTCCACTCTCTTGCCGCGGATCAGGTCGGCCACGAGGCGCCCCTTGTCGACCGACAGGCGCACGCCTCGCAGGACTGCACGGGTTTCGGTTGCCATGGTGCTTCCCCTTACTTCTTGGCCTTCTTGTCCGCCGCGTGCCCCTTGAAGGTGCGCGTCAGGGCGAACTCGCCGAGCTTGTGCCCGACCATCTGGTCGGTCACGTACACCGGCACGTGCTGCTTGCCGTTGTGCACGGCGATCGTCAGGCCGATGAACTCGGGCAGGATCATGGAGCGGCGCGACCACGTCTTGATCGGCTTCTTGTCCTTGCCGGCGCTGGCCTTGTCGACCTTGGCCAGCAGGTGGTGGTCCACAAACGGACCCTTTTTCAGAGAACGAGTCATTTGCGGAGGTCCTTATTTCTTGCGACGCGACACGATCATGTTCTGCGTGCGGCGGTTGCTGCGCGTGCGATAGCCCTTGGTCAGGTTGCCCCAGGGATCCATCGGGTGCTTGCCGCCCTTGGTGCGTCCCTCGCCACCGCCCATCGGGTGGTCGACCGGGTTCATCACCATGCCGCGCACGGTCGGGCGAATGCCCATCCAGCGCTTGACGCCGGCCTTGCCGAGCTGGCGCAGGCTGTGCTCCGCGTTGGCGACCTCGCCAATGGTGGCGCGGCACTCGATGTGCACCTTGCGCACCTCGCCCGAGCGCATGCGCACCTGGGCGTAGGTGCCCTCGCGCGCCAGCAGCGTCG
>NZ_DAOKZG010000054.1:0-17332 GCF_035325765.1 Ottowia sp. | reverse complement strand
CAGGTGGTGCGCAACATGGGCCTGGATCCGGAGCGCTTCATCGGCTTTGCCTTCGGCTCCGGTATCGACCGCCTGGCCATGCTGCGCTACGGTGTCAGCGACCTGCGCCTGTTCTTCGAGGGCGATATCCGCTTCCTGCGCCAGTTCCGTTGAGCGCCGAGGCGGCCGCCGACGTCCAACTCCCGACAAGAAAATGCAATTTCCCGAATCCTGGTTGCGCGAATTCTGCAACCCGCCCCTGACGACCGACGAGCTGGCCGACACCCTGACCATGGGCGGCTTCGAGGTCGAGGAGCTGCATCCGGTGGCGCCGCCGTTCCGCCAGGTGGTGGTGGCCGAGATCGTGAGTGCCGAGCAGCACCCCAACGCCGATCGCCTGCGCGTGTGCCAGGTCGACGCAGGGCAGGGCGCGCTGCTGCAAGTGGTCTGCGGCGCGCCGAACGCGCGCGCCGGCATCCGGGTGCCGTGCGCCCTGGTCGGTGCCGAGCTGCCGCCGGGCGAGGATGGCCAGCCGTTCGCGATCCGCGCCAGCAAGCTGCGCGGCGTGGAAAGCCACGGCATGCTGTGCTCGGCGCGCGAGCTGGGCCTGTCGCAGGACCATTCCGGCCTGCTCGAGCTGCCGGCCGAGCTGCCGCTGGGCCAGGACGTGCGCGCGGCGCTCGACCTGGACGACACCGTGTTCACGCTCAAGCTCACGCCCAACCTGGGCCATGCACTGAGCGTCTACGGCATCGCGCGCGAGCTCTCGGCCCTCACCGGCGCGCCGCTTTCCACGCCCGTGCATGAGCCGGTGGCCGCGAGCAGCGACGAGGTGCTGCCGGTGCGCGTGAGTGCGCCCGACCTGTGCGGGCGCTTTTCCGGTCGTGTCATGCGCGGCGTGAACACCCGTGCCAAGACGCCCGCCTGGATGGTCGACCGCCTGGCGCGCTGCGGCCAGCGCAGCGTCACGGCACTGGTCGACATCTCGAACTACGTGATGTTCGAATACGGCCGGCCGACGCACATCTTCGACCTGGACAGGATCCACGGCGGCCTGGAGGTGCGCTGGGGCAGGGCGGGCGAGCGGCTCGAGCTGCTCAACGGCAACACCGTCGAGCTGGACGAGACCGTGGGCGTGATTGCCGACGCGCGCGAGGTCGAGTCGCTCGCCGGCATCATGGGCGGCGAGGCGACAGCCGTGTCGGACGAGACGCGGAACATCTACGTCGAGGCCGCCTTCTGGTGGCCCGATGCCGTCGCTGGCCGCTCGCGCCGCTACAACTTCGCCACCGACGCCGGGCACCGCTTCGAGCGCGGCGTGGATCCCGCGCGCACGGTCGAGCACATCGAACGCATCACGGCGCTGATCCTGGAGATCTGCGGCACGCCGCAGACCACCTGCGGCCCCGTCGACGACCAGCAGCCAAGCATGCCCGAGCTCGCGCCCGTGACGCTGCGCGCCGCGCGCGCCGCCAAGGTGATCGGCATGCCGATTGCACAGGCCGACTGCGTGCAGGTGATGCAGCGCCTCGGCCTGGACTTCGTCGAAGGGGAGGGCACGCTGACCGTGACCCCGCCGCCCTGGCGCTTCGACCTGCGCATCGAGGAGGACCTGATCGAGGAGGTGGCGCGCATCATCGGCTACCAGCGCCTGCCCGAGGACGCGCCGCGTGCTCCCATCGTGCCGCGCACGCGCTCGGAATCACGGCGCGGCGCCTTCGACGTGCGTCACGCGCTGGCGCGCCTGGGTTACCTGGAAACCATCAACTTCAGTTTCGTCGACGCGCAGTGGGAGCGCGATCTCGCCGGCAACGCCGATCCGATCCGCCTGCTCAACCCGCTTACCAGCCAGATGAACGTGATGCGTTCATCCCTGCTCGGGTCGCTGCTCGATGCGCTCAAGCACAACACCGACCGGCGCGCCGAGCGCCTGCGCATCTTCGAGGTCGGCCGCGTGTTTCGCCGCGACCCGGCGACCCGAACCGGGGAGGGCAGCGTGCAGGGCGTCCAGCAGCCGCTGCACGTGGCCGGCCTGATCTTCGGCCCGGCCGAGCGCCAGGGCTGGGCGGGCAGGCAGCCGCCCGCCGATTTCTTCGACGCCAAGGGCGACGTCGAGGCCCTGCTCGCGCCGCGCGGCGCGATCTTCGAGCGGGCCGAGCACCCGGCCCTGCACCCGGGGCGCTGCGCGCGCATCCGCCTGGACGGTGCGCTGGTCGGCCACGTGGGCGAACTGCATCCGCGCTGGCGCCAGTCCTGGGGCCTGGCACAGGCGCCCGTGCTGTTCGAGTTGGCCCTGGACGCCGTGCTGGCGCGGCCCCTTCCGGTCGTGCAGGCCGTGCCGCGTCAGCTGCCGGTCGAGCGCGACATCGCGGTCGTGGTGCCGGAGGCCGTGAGCCACGACAAGCTGCTCGGCGCGGTGCGCGCGGCGGCGCCGGACGGGATGCTGCGCGAGGTGGCGCTGTTCGACATCTACCGCCCGCGGCCAGACGGGGCGCGCTCGAGCGGCGTGGCGGCGGGCGAGAAGAGCATGGCGCTGCGTCTCGTCCTGGCGGGAGAAGCCGACGAAGGCCTGACCGACGAACGCATCGACGCTGCCGTTCGCGGCGTCGTCGAGGGCCTGGAGCGCGCTCTGGGCGCCCGCTTGCGCGCCTGATGCAAGCGTCACGAGGAGGAGGCCAGAACATGAACGAACCGTCCGAGGCACCGCTGGAGCTGGTGGTCGACAGCCTCGAAACCACGGCCCTCACCAAGGCCCAGCTGGCCGAGCTGCTGTTCGAGCAGATCGGCCTGAACAAGCGCGAATCGCGCGACATGGTGGACGCTTTCTTCGGCCTCATCGGCGAGCGCCTGATCGCTGGCGAGGACGTACGCCTGTCGGGCTTTGGCAACTTCCAGTTGCGCGTCAAGGCGTCCCGGCCCGGCCGCAACCCGCGCACCGGCGAATCGATCCCGATTCCGCGGCGCCGGGTCGTCACCTTTCACCCCAGCCCGAAGCTGAAGGAGCAGGTTCAGGGCAGCCCTTGATGGATCGGCGGCGGTTCGGATTGGGGGCGGGTTGGCAGTCCATGGCCACATGCGCTAACCTCGAATGCTCGCCGATCGAGTCCATCTGACGCCAAATGAAGGCCAGTCTTCCGCCCATCCCGGCCAAGCGCTACTTCACCATTGGTGAGGTCGGCGAACTGTGCGGGGTGAAACCGCACGTGCTGCGCTACTGGGAGCAGGAGTTCACGCAGCTGCGCCCGATGAAGCGCCAGGGCAACCGCCGCTACTACCAGCACCACGAAGTGTTGATGATCCGCCGCATTCGCGAGTTGCTGTATGAACAGGGTTACTCGATCAGCGGCGCGCGCCAGCAGCTCATGCAGTCGGCATCGCGTGCGCGCGCGGTCGTCGACGGGGCGCACGCATCGGCGGAAGCAGCCGTGGACGCTTCCATGAGCCCGGGCGTCCAGGACGCGGCGCCCATTCGACATGACGACGAGGTCAGCGATGAAACCCTGTTGCAGGCCGTGGCCGCCGAGCTGCGCCAGATTCGCGATTTGCTGATGCCGCCACAATGAGCCGCGACCGGGCCGGCATCCCGGGTGCCGACACCGCCTCCGAAGCCGAAGAGCAAGGCGGGAGCACAGTTATAATGAAAAGCTCCACGGCGTGTAGCGCAGCCTGGTAGCGCACTTGCATGGGGTGCAAGGGGTCGCGAGTTCGAATCCCGCCACGCCGACCACTGTTCACAAGGGACTGCAGCGATTCAAGCTGTGGTCCCTTGTTCTTTTTGGGCGCTGGGTGAACAGCGTCAGCGGTGGCGGGCGCGTCGACATCCTGCGCCGCGATGTCTCGGGCCGCAGCGGCACGCACGTGGGCAAAGTCGCGGCCGTGTTGGCGCGCACCGGCCCCGAGCGCTGGAGGCTGCGGTGCCGTTGGCCGACCTGGTGCTCAGCTTGTTGACACGCGTCATTCGGAGCGCCTACATTCGCGGACGGCAAGGCAGAAGCGGGAGCAATCGATCTGGATATGAACACTGGGGGCTGTACGGAAGTCCTTTTTTGAGCCATGTTTGACTACATACAATGTGTATTTCTCGCCCGACATAATCGGCTCGAAGCATTTTCTATCGTCAGCAAAAGAATATCCCGATTCAGGTTGTCCACATAATGAGGAAACCCCTGTCCCGGTAATACGGGGCACGGGAATAGGAAGCCTTGACATGGGGCCTGCCGCCCCATACCCCAGCCCCGCGAGCGGGTCCCCCTGTTTATCAGGAAGTGAGGAACGAGCCGCCGCGACCGAAACCGGGCCACGGTGGGCTAGAAGCGGGCCAGGACGCGCCGCAGACCCCGGACATAGGGCAGGGTAGCCAGGACGACCGGAAACCGTCTGGCGGGCCGGATTACACTTGCGAGATGCCATGATTCGACTCCTTCACAGTCGGTTTGTGGACAGAAGGCCCGGCGCTGACACGCTGGGCTTTCGCTTTCTCAGGGTTTCCCCTAGACCTGACCCCCTCCAAGGACTCCCGATCGCGTCCTGACCCGAGGCCAAGACCGCCCAGACCAGAACGAATACTTTCTTCTGTGTCCTGCCTCGATCGCGCTCCCGAACCGATAGCATCCGGGCCAGCATTGGCGCCAAATCTTGTGTGTAGATTTCTATTGTGTCCGTTGGATAAATTTAGCGGCGCTGCGCGCCGCAGCCCCTGCGGGTCTGCGCTGGCGGGCATCGCCGCCACCCCGGCCGGGCTCGCGCCCGTATCCCCGCAGACCGGGGCCCCTCGGCGCGCGGGCCCGGCCGGCGCGTCAGCGCCGCCCACCAGCCTACCTTTGAGGTGGCGAAGCTCACGCAGGGCCAGGGCTCCAACATGGGCACGACGAATCAACAACGACCACCAGGCGGCATCCTGGGGATTCAATTCGTGACCCTCGGGCGTGCACAGCTTGCCCCTGGAGATGGACCAATCACGCCAGGCAGCGCCCGGTAATTCGTAGCCCAGGTACAAACGAAGCAGCCTCAGCGCCGCGAACGGCACCGGGTGGCGGCCAGACTCCCAGTTATGCAAAGACCGCTCGGAGACGTGCAGGAACTTCGCACAATCGGCCCGCGACCAGCCGAGATTCCGATACAGCGCGCGGAACTTGCGGCCTTGCTGGGCGCGGCTTTCCAGGACGTGGCCGGGCACGGCCACCCTGGGTTTAGCTTCATACAATGTGTATTATGTTAATGACGATATGCCAAAAAAGACCTGATTTGCGTCAGTTCCGCGCCACGGTGTCGCCAGCTATCGCACGGAACCTACAACTTTGGCACAAATCCCCATTGCCAAAGACTGGAAACTACCTATCATTTGATGTAACTAAAGGAATCTCTGCGGCAATCGCCGCAACGTCTCTGGCGCATTTGATGGATCGAAGGCATGATGTTTACGAACCTCTATGAGCGGTTGGTGAACCGCAAGCGCGACGGTCGGCGCGTCGCCCATCGCGTCGAGCAGATTCGCGATGCCATGCTGGGCCTGCTTGGCGACGAAGGTGCCAAATTGCATCCGCGGGTGGCGCGGCGCATCCAGTTCAGCGTCGACGAGATGGCACTCTGGTATGCACGTGGTGAACTGATGGCGGCGCTCGCCGACCTCTATGGCGAAGAGGCGGCACACCGTCGCGTGACCCGGCAAACGGCACTGTTCAAGGGCCTGGTTCCCAAGGGCATGGTCACGCGCTCGCTTTCCAATCACCCCTGACACGCGCTCGCGCGGGCACCATCGGATTTCGCCAGGAGGCCGTGCATCGGCGGGCCCTGTCCCAGCGCGTGCCAGGCTGCGGCCTGGCCGATTCGGGGGGCCTGAATACCCTTCGCCAGAAATCGCTCCAGAGGGGGTCGGCGCTCCGCCGTTGCGTGAACCCGATCCAGCGGATCGCTGTCGCGGCGGCACCTCCCAAGACAGCGTTCCGTAGGTCGTTGAACTCTTGGATGCGCCTGGCCCGCGTGATGGAACGGGCGGATCCTGGTGCTCAGTGCAGGTGGCCCCACAGCAGCAGCGCCTCGCGGCCCTGCACCCACAGGTCGACCGTTGCCCCAACCGGCAGCAACACCTTGGTCGGGACATGTCCGAATGGCAAGCCGGTCAGCACCGGTATCTTGAGCGCATCGCGCAAGTGTCCAACGACCTTGGCGAGCGTATAGCCGCGATCGTGCGCACCCAGCGCATAGTCGGTGAACTGCCCCAGCACCACCGCCTTCTGGCGGGCCAGCACGCCGGCGTGCTGCAGTTGGAGCAGCAGGCGTTCGATGCGATACGGATGCTCGCCGACATCCTCCAGGAACAGCACACCGTGCTTGATTTCGGGCCACCATGGCGTGCCCAGCAGCGAGTTCACCAGCGTCAGGTTGCCGCCCCACAGGCAGGCCTGGTGCGCGAGGCGGCCGGAGCGGCCGCGCAATGCGGCCAGATCCGATGCCGGCAGGCGCCAACCGGTGCCCTCGCCCACTCCCTGCACCAGGTCGTCGAAGCAGGCGAGCATGATTTCGTCCGGGGCGCTTTCAGCAACTGCCCCTGGCGGGCCCCCTGAACCCTCGCTCCGGCTGGCCATGCCGAAACCTTCGCACAGCGCCGGACCGGCCCAGGTCACGGCAGCGTGGCGCGCCAGCAAGCCCAGTTGCAGGGTGGTGAAGTCGCTGAAGCCGACGAAGCGCGTGCCCTTGCCGGCGGCGCGAGCCAGTTGCCGCCAAGGCAGGCGCGGCAGCAGGCGCGTCAGGCCGTAGCCACCGCGTGTGATCAGGGCCAGGTCGGCGCCGCTGGCGGCGGCGCGGCCGATGGCCGCCAGGCGGGTGTCGTCATCACCGGCGAAGCGCTGCCAACTGGCCAGCGCATCCGGGTCGATTTCCACCTCGTGGCCCAGCGCGCGCAGACGCTTGATGCCGCGCCGAAATGCCGCCCGGTCGCGCACCGCGCCGGATGGCGAGTAGACATAGATGTGCGCCATGGCGTCCTGCTTGTTGTTCGTCTGGTCGGCTGCATTCCGGGCTATGGACACCCACAACTATAAAAATTATAGAACTCGCGCGTGGCTCAGCGGACGCCCGTCACGGCGCGAAATGCCGCAGGGCGCGCCGCGCGATGTCCACGCCGGCGTGCTCGGGCACGAAGTGGCCGGCCTGAGGCAGCACCCAGGGCTCGGGGCAGCCGCGAATGTCGGCGTGCAGCGCGCGCATCACGGGTTCGCCCAACACGGGATCCGCGGCCCCGATCACCATCAGGCTGCGGCCCTGCCATGCCGTGCGCCAGAACGTCCGTGCCTGGCGCGACGTGGCGGCGCCCTCGTCGTGTGCCTGCTCGGGCACCCGGGCCGGGAAGGCGCGCGTCGCCGCCCGGTGGCCGGCATCCGGAAACGGTGCGTCGTAGGCCGCGCATTCGGCCGCACCGAGTTGGGGATTGCCGCGCGCCAGCAGGCGCCCGATCCCGAACGTGGGCCTGGCTGCGCACATCTCGCGCCAGGCCAGGAAACCGCCTGGCAAGGGCGCGTCGCCGGTGGCCAGCAGGGTGTTCATGGCCAGCAATCCGCCATAGCGACCCGGCGCGGCCATGGGCAGCGTCAGGCCCAGCAGGCCGCCCCAGTCCTGCACCACCAGCACGACGCGCTGCAGGTCGAGGTATTCGATCAGTTCGAGCAGGATCTGCCGATGGCGGCAGAAGCCGTGGAAATCCTCCTTCTTGGGTTTGTCGCTCTTGCCGAAGCCGATCAGGTCGGGCGCCACCACGCGATGGCCGGCAGCGGTGAAGACCGGGATCATGTGGCGATACAGATAGCTCCAGCTCGGATTGCCGTGCAGGCAGAGCCAGGTCAGCGGTGCCTCGGCTGGTCCTTCGTCCAGATAGTGCAGCCGCAAGCCAGCCAAGGCCGGCAAGTCGGCGACGTAATGGGGCGACCAGGGGTAGCCGGGCAGGTCGGCAAACGCCCGGTCGGGCGTGCGCAGGGCGTCCTCGCGCAGTGGTGCCGGGTTGGCGCGGCGCGCCTTGAAGAAGGCGCGCAGCAAGGCGCTGCTCTCCTCGGCCAGCACGCCCCCTTGCACCACCGTCTGGTGATTCAGGCGCGCATCCGCGAACAGGTTGATCGCCCCACCGGCTGCCCCGGTCTTCGGGTCCGGGGCTCCATAGACGACGCGCGCGAGCCGCGCATGCAGCATCGCCCCGACGCACATGGCGCACGGCTCCAGCGTCACGTACAGCGTGCAGTCGTCGAGCCGGTAGTTGCCCAGTCGCCGGGCCGCGGCACGCAGGGCGATGATCTCTGCGTGTGCGGTCGGGTCGTGGCGCGCAACCGGCGCGTTGTGCCCGCGCGCGATGACGCGGCCACCCCGGGTCAGGATCGCTCCCACCGGCACCTCCCCTGCCGCCGCCGCCGCCGCCGCCTGATCCAGTGCCAGTCGCATGGCGTCCTGATCATCGTGCACGGCTTGATCGAGGGTCGGGTCGGGCGTTGAACGCATGGGGCGGCCGGAAATGCGATGGCGAAAGCAGGCCAACGGCAGGTGCGTCGAATCCCGGACGGCGCGGGGCATTCCGGGCCACGGCGCAGAGGGCCTGAACCGGTGGGTGGTTGAACCGGAGCGCACCCGATTCTTGCAGATCGCGCGCTGACCGGCAGGTGCATCGCATGCGAACTCCGGCCACGGTCGTCGGAACCCGCAATCCCGGCACCTCGCCCTGCCCGCCGCATCCAGCCCCCTTGGCTGCGCGCCTCGTCAGGCGTGGCGTGCTGCCGCGCGCCGGAGCGGCCCACAAGCCCGTCGGCGATGGGTTCGCGCCGGTCGATGCCACGCGGCGCCAGCAAGGGCCTGCAGCGAGTGCAAAAGTGTGCGGGATTGCAGATTTTTGGGGACCAGGCCGTGCCAGCGTGCCGAGAACGCCTCCATAATCGCCACGGTCAATTCGTAATTTAATGTAAATACTTGGTGTTCATGCGACTGAAGACGCCAGTTCAAGCCCAGAAGAACGATCAACCCCGCTGTGTGCCCCGCGCCATGCATGCCATTCGAGGATCCACCATGAAGCCCCTGCACCTTCACAGTCCCGCGGCATCCCCCGATGCCAGGATGGGGCACCGCCAGGCCTGGGTCTCCTTGTGGCACTGCGTGCAGCGTCTCCGCGCCGCTGCGCCCAGCCTTCTGGGAGCACCATGCGCGGATGGGGCGGGCAGCGGGATCCGGTCCAGGTCCCGGCACACGTTTCTGCGACCGCTCGGCATGCTCCTGGCCGTCACGCTGGGCTGGCCGGCGCAGGCGGTCGTGCTTGGCGCCGCGTCGACGCGATCGCACCTCGGCCAACCCCTGGTGGCGGAAATCCAGGTGCTGGATGCTGACTCGGGCAGCTTGAGCGCAGCGCTTGCGCCGCCCGAGATGCACCAGAGCCATGGCGTGCGGGCACCCCACTACGACCTGGGGCGCATCGATGTGCGGGTGGTCGAGAAGAGCGATGGTCAGCGCGTGGTTCGCGTCACCAGCCAACGTCCCGTGCACGAGCCGATCGTGCAGTTCCTGGTCGAAGCCCGCGACGGCCGGGGCCATATCGTGCGCAAACTGGCGCTGCTGGTGGACCCGGTTTCGGAGCGTGCTGCGGGCCCCGCGGCCGCAGCGACCGACGCAGCCGCCAGCCATGCCAGCGGGCCGGCCCAGGAAGCGGCGGTCCCGCCACCGGTCCAGCAGCGCACGGCGTCGCGTCCATCGGCCGAGCGCCGATCCCAGGCACGGCCTGCTGTCGCGCGAGCGCAAAGGACCGCCTCCCGCAGGGCTCGGAAGAGCGCGGCGCCAGGCCGATCGAACAGCACCAAGCCGGCCCTGCGAGCCCGCGCCAAGCCAGCCGTCGCGCCTGCAGCGAGCGCGTCCACCGCGGCACCTGCCCACCAGAGCGCGCCGCCGCGGCCCAGCGCTGTCGCGACCAGCGCCGAAGCCGAGCACGCCCAGGCGGGTGACCCGCCGTCGCCGACGAAAGATCCTGTCGCGGCGGAGAGCGATGCAGCGGCCCGGCCGGACACCGGACTTTCCATGACGGCTGAGCGGCCCGTCGACCCGACGGCGTCGGAGCCATCCGCCAGCACGGATTCACTGGTCGGAATCAGCTCCGCGCAGGCCGCCACCCCGGCTGCAACGACGCAGGAGCCCATCGGCACCGCGGCTCCCGAGCGGTCGGCGCTGGGCCCGAGCATCAGCAGCCAGACGCTGGCCGGCGCAGTCCTGCTGCTGCTGGGCGGCCTGTTTGTCCTGCTGAGGCGCCGGGGTCGACGGCACGGGGCCAGTACCGAGTCGCTCGACTCGGTGTTGATCGCGACCGAAAACGAGGAGATCTCGGCCTTCGGCGCCCAGGCCGATCCGGCCCGCCCGAATTCGGCCTTCGCACCGGCGCGCTCCACGACCGGCGCCGCGCTGGCGCAGACGCCCAACCAGGACTGCCTGGCCGCGCTCCAGGCCGACGAAGACGTGGATCCGCTTGCCGAAGCGGATGTCTACATCGCCTATGGCCGCACCGACCAGGCCAAGGCGATCCTGGAAGAGGCCGTGCACCACCACCCGGAGCGCGCCGCACTACACCTGAAACTGATGTCGATCCACCGGGATCAGAGCGACGCCCTCGCCTTCAAGGAGCGTGCACGCATCCTCGCCCTGCTGACCGGGCAGATAGGACCCGCCTGGCACGAAGCCTGTGCGATCGGGCGCAGGCTGATCCCGGGTGACTCGCTCTTCATCGACTCCGAACAGCCGCCCTTGCCGAAGCGCGGCATCGCAGCCGACCCCGCTCAGCCGCAGGGGCAGCCCGGCCTGCGCACGCCGCAGCATGGCGCAGACCCCAGGCCGGCCGAGCGCACCATGCCTGGCGCCGACCTGACCGAATCCTATTACGCGGAATTGGGTGATACGGATCCTGGCGCCCTCAGCTTCGTCGGGCAAGCCACGGCAGCAGCCGCGGGCGCCGCGGAAGCGGCCCATCAGGTCGACCTGGAGCTGTTCACCCTGAGCGACGGCGAGCCGCTCGGGCCGTCCGAGGTGCTGGAGGGCGAGACCTCCCCCCGGGAAGCGCCCGTATGAGGGACCGCGCGGCATCACGCTGGGCCCAGCCGTAACGGGACCCGTCGGCCCGTCGCGTACCCGACCGCGTGAGCTGATTCTTGCGTGCTTGGCCCGGATCAGCTCCCGGCCGACGATGCAGACGGGGTCGCTGGAAACGCGCCGGCGCGGGTTGCCGAAACCAGGGCGGGCCAGCCGTCGGCGCCAGGGTGAAGCTGAACAAGTTCCCGCGATGCGGGGCGCGCTGGGCTTCAGAAGCGCAGCGGGCGAGGGATCTGTTCAGTGTCGCCCCAGGCCCGTGGCTCGCGCCGGCGGCGCTGGAGAAAAACCGCCACCCACGCGCGCCCTGGCATCAGAAGAAGCGCCAGATCGAATCGGTCGGCGTGCGGCGCTTGAAGGCGCCCCAGCGCAGGCACAGCGGCCACAGCATGAGCAGGCCGACAGCCCACATCGCCAGCATCTGCGCCAGGCTGGCGCCGCCGCGAAACGCGAGGCCGAGCAGCGCATACAGCCACAGGTGCGCAAGGTAGAACATCATTGCCGAGCGGCCAAAGGCGGTCAGCGGTTGCCAACGCCGCCGGGCGAGCGCCTGCAAGCGTCCCCAGTTCGCCATCAGCGCCAGGTTGACGGCCAGCGTCATGGCCAGGTAGGCCAGGCTGGGGGGATATTTGACGACGGTGAGAAAACCGAGCGCCCCGGGCGGCACCTCGTGCAGGTTGCCGAAGCCGCCGCCCATCCGCAGCGCGACGAACAGCAGCGCCAGCACCAGCGCCAGTCGGCCTGCCAGGCGCTGCGCCGCCGCGGCATCCCGTACCACCGCGCGGCCAAGCAACAAGCCGAAGGCGACGACGCCAAGCCATGGCACGACCGGGTAGAACACCTCCCAGGCGTTCGTGTGTCCCGGCACGAGCAGCAGGCGCAGCCACGGCGCATGCAGGGTCGCCGCCTGATCGGCTCCGGGGGTCAGCCATTCGGTCACCAGCAACGTTGCCGCTCCCAGCGCGCCGACCAGCCACGCCGGCGCGCGCACCAGCAGTCCCCACAGGGCCATGGCGGCGCCCAGCGAGAACAGCACGCCGACGTAGATGCGAACGTCGCTGCCGCCGCCCGGCACCATGCCATGGCTCACCGCGGCACCCGGAGCGGTGGTGAAGAGGCCCAGGATCCAGGCCGGGTCCTCGACCAGGAACTGCAGCGCGATCAACAGCAGTCCGCGCGTGACGAAGAAGCGCCGCACGCGCGCAGCGCTCCAGCCGGCCTGGCCGCGCGCATGCGCCAGCAGCGCCATGCCCACGCCCATCAACAAGGCAAAGCCGGGGGCGCACAGGTGGCTCAGCCAGCGCGCCCAGAACTCCTGCGTGTGGGTGCGGGCGATGAAGACGCTGGCGTGGTCGATGGCCATCGCCGCCATGATCAGGCCGCGGTGCAGGTCGAAGCCATCGAGGCGGGTCGTGGCGGCCACGGCCCGCGGCCTCGCAGGCGGCGCGGCTGCGGCCAGCGCGGGCGAGACTGCGGACGCACTCACGGCGCCTGCTCCAGCAGCGCCGGGTCGCCGATGGCGGGAACGGGAGAAGGTCGGATCAGAAGATACATGGCAAGCTCCAGACAAGGAAGGCGCGGTGGTCGGCCAAGTGCGCTCGCATGCTGCGCCGTCGCACCCGGGGCGGCAAGCGCCGTGTGACCAATGGTTCGGCGCCGTCGCCAGGCGTCCCCAGCGGCCGCCCGGCGGTGACGCCAGCGGCACCACACCACTGGCGCCGCCCGGCGCCGGTTCGTCGCAAGGTGCAGGCACCCGGCCCAGGCGCGCATTACATTGGCGCCATGACCGTGCACCCAGCCCTGCCTGCCCCCGCGCCCACACGCCGGCTGCCGCCCTGGCTGACGGCCACCGCCGCGGTGCTGCTGCTCAACACCTTGATCGCCGCGCTGCTCACGGTGCTCGACCCGCCCATCGGCGGCTTTGCGCGCAACCTGCTGTTTTCGCAATGCATCGGCCTGTCGGTGTTCGGGCTGGGGATGGCGGTGCGGGCGCTGCGGCCGATCGGGCGGCTGGCGCCAGCCGCCCGCGTCGGGGTCGCCATCGGGCTGGCGGCGCCGCTGGGCTCGGTGTGCGGCTACGCCCTGGCCTACACGCTGCTGGGTGAGCCGGTGCGCCTGCTGTCCACCGGCCCGGGGCGCGCGGTGGCGATCCTCGCCACCGTCCTTGGCTCGGGCTTCGTCGGCTACCTGATGTGGCTGCGCCAGCGGCTGGCGCAGGAGGCGGCGCAGCGCGCGCGTGCCCAGCAACTGGCCGCCGAGTCGGAACTGCGCCTGCTGCGCGCGCAGATCGAGCCGCACATGCTGTTCAACACCCTGGCCAACCTGCATTCGCTGGTCGACGACGACCCCGGCCTTGCCAAGGTCATGCTCGACCGCCTGATCGTCTACCTGCGCGCCGCGCTCGCCGCCTCGCGCAGCGAGTGGGTGACGCTGGCGCAGGAATACGCGCAGCTCGACGCCTACCTCGGCATCATGGCCGTGCGCCTGGGCGCGCGCCTGGACTTCACGCTGCGGCTGCCGGATGAGCTCGCTGGCGTGCGCGTGCCGCCGATGCTGCTGCAGCCGCTGGTCGAGAACGCGATCAAGCACGGGATCGAACCCAAGATCGGCGGCGGTCGCGTCGACGTCGAGGCGCGGCGCGGCGCGGCCGGCGAGGTCGCGCTGATTGTCACCGACACCGGCCTGGGCCTGGCGTCAGGCACCGGCGACGCGGCGCCCCCCGATGCGGACCGCGGGCACTACGGGCTGGCGCACGTGCGCGAACGCCTGCGCGCCGTCTACGGAGGCGCCGCCGCCTTTGAGCTGGGCCCCGGGGCGCCCCACGGCACGCGCGCCTGCGTGAGAATTCCGGCATGAGCACGCCGCCCGCCGCCCACGCCGCCCCGACCGCACTGGTGGCCGAGGACGAGCCGGTGCTGGCGCGCACCCTGGTGCGGTTGCTGCGCCAGGCCTGGCCGGAGCTGCGCATCGTGGCACAGGCCGAGGACGGGCTGGCCGCCACCGCGCTGGCGCTCGATCACTTGCCTGCCGTGCTGTTCCTGGACATCCGGATGCCAGGGCGCAGCGGCCTCGAGGTGGCCGCTGCCGTCACCGACGACTGGCCCGAGGGCCAGCCCCTGCCCCTGCTGGTATTCGTGACGGCCTACGACGAGTTCGCCGTGCAGGCGTTCGAGCGTGCCGCAGTCGACTACGTGCTCAAGCCCGTCGCGCCCGAGCGCCTGGCGCAGACGGCGGCCCGGCTGCGCCAGCGGCTGAGCGAGCGCGCCGCCGCCGCGCCCGGCGACGCCGCCCGTCTGCTGCGCACGGTGCAGGCGATCGAGCGCGCCGATGGTCCGGCCAGCCTGCCACCGCCCGCGACCGAGCGCATCCGGGTGCTGCGCGCGGCGGTCGGGTCGAGCGTGCGCATGATCGCCCTGGCCGATGTCATCGTGTTCGAGGCCACCGACAAGTACGTCAACGTCGTCACCGAAAGCGGCGACGCGCTGATCCGCATGAGCCTGCGCGAACTGGCGATGCGGCTCGAAGGCGTGGAATTCGTGCAGGTGCACCGCTCGATGCTCGTCAACGCCGCGCGCATCCGCAGCGCCACGCGCGACGAGATCGGCCACTACTGGCTCGAGCTCGAAGGCCTGAAGCGCCCGGTCAAGGCCAGCCGCGCCTTCGGGCATCTGTTCAAGCCGATGTAGCGCAACGGCGCCGCACCGCATCGCGCGCCCGGAAGCCGGGCGCCATTCCGGCACGTTCGAGGACGCGCGCAGCGTGGTGCCGCAACCGGGGCGGACCGACATGGGGCTTGTGCCAGTGCCCTTCGCGAATCCACCACCCTGCCCTGCCTGTGGGTTCAACCCAGAAACGGCAGTTGGACGCGTTCACCAGCACCGCCGTCGCCGCGCCATGCAGCGTTGTGCGTCGCGCGGCACACCGGTGCGCGGCGCGGCGAGCGGCCGCCCCCGTTCGCGCTGTCCAAAGGCGCGCAGGCGCCTCTGCAGCCGTGGCGCTCACCTCGACCTCGCCTGACACGCGACCGATGACGACACTCCCGGGCGCTTCCAACCGCCGGATTCAGCTTCGATCTGTTCCCGGGAGCATGGGGCACTGCCCTTCTGGTCGACGGCGCACGCGCAGGGTTCAGGATCCCCGGAGGTCGGTCTTGTGACATCCCCCACAAGCGTTCGTGTAGGGGATGGGCATCGCAGTCTCCGGCGTCTTGCCGGCAGCGATCACGCCCGGATTCTCGCGACTCGGCACGTCCATCACGTGTGAACTCAGGTCGCCTTGCCAGAACTGGCCGAGAACACCGCCAAGCGAGCCGGCGAGCCCCGGGCGACCGGCACCGTCACGCGCCGTGCGGGGCATGTGGCAGGTCGTGCAGTTGCTGGCAAACGAGCGATGCCGGGCGTGCCCGGCGACGCTGCCGAGGTTGCTCGGCTCGTGGCAGTCGACACACACGGTCGAGGGCGCCGCCACCTCGCCCGGTTGCGTGCCACGCGCCCAGCCCACGGGCCCGCGCGCGTGCGAGCCGTGGCAGTCGGTGCACGACACGAATTCGCTGCGGTTGCGGTAGTGCACGGACTTGACGTGGTCGGTCGCCTGCTGGTGCGGATGGTCGGAGTGCAGGTCATCCTCCCAGATCAGCGACGGCTCGGCATCACGCTGCGTCACGTAGTAGCGGAACCAGTCGGCCCGCCGCGTGCCCGGCCGCATGAGCTGGTTCTCGCGTCCGGGCTCCTGGCCGATCGGCTGGCGCGTCGCCAGCTCGAAGGTGTCGTTGCTGCGGATGCGGGAATGGCATTGCGTGCAGAGCTGCACCTCACGCTCCGCCGACAGCAGGCGCGGGTTGACGATGAAGGCGCCCGGGCGCGTGCCGGAGCCGCTGGAGGCGCGCCGGTGGCGATTGCCCGGGCCGTGGCAGGCTTCGCAGCCGACATTGAGCTCGTGGCGGTCGCCGTGGGCGCCGTAGGGAATGCCATCGCTTGCCGGGAACGCCTGCGCGGTGAAGAAGCCGGTCGGCTCGTCCCGGCCGAGCCGGTAGTCCAGCACGTGGCATGCGGCACAGGACGCCTCGAACGCGCTCTTGGCCCCGGGCGGCTTGAACGCGGTCACGTCGCCGTCGTCGTTGACCTCGATCCAGCGGCTGGCGTGGTCGCCCCGGAAGTAGCCGCGCGTCGCGTCCAGCGCGGCAGCAGCGTCACTGCCCTCGAACTGGACCTTGAACGGCAGCGCGAAATGCGCGGTCACATCCGGGTTGCCCGGCGCGGCAACGCGGGTCAGGAAGCGTTGCGTCGTGCCCTGCCCGCCCATGACGAGGGCCACCTCGAACTTCCGGCTCGGCGCAACGATGGCGCTTGCGGGGTTGTCGACCAGGGTCATCACCGGTACGCCGTTTTCCCGCTCCAGCACGGCCTTGAACGCCCAGTTGTCCGGTTCCGTCTCCAGCGCGAGATAGGAATCCTGGCCGTGGTCGCCCTGGTGCCCGCCGGCGTGCTCGTCGTCGTCATCGTGGTCGTCGTCCTTGCCACCGGTGGCGAAGTTGGCCACGAAATAAAGCGTGCGCGCGCCGTCGGCCGGAAACGCCTTGTAGACCCCGGCATTCCAGCTTGCCGCCACGAGCTCCTGATCCTGCAGTGCACTCGACACGCCGAGCGCCGTGACGCCGAGCGCGTGCGGGGTGCGTTTCCAGCCCTCCTGCGCTCCGTGGCACGCCAGGCAGGCCCTGGACCCGATTGCCGGCATCCGATGGCGGGCGCGACGACAGCCGGATCTCCAGCGGCGCCGCGGCGAGCTCGCGCCCCGACTGGGCGCGCCGCGCCAGGTTGCCGCCCGGGAGCACCTCCTCCTCCGAGGCCGGGGTCACGTGGACGAAGTAGGACGCATCGGCACGCACCGCAGGCAGCGAAAACTGCCCGGCGTCATCCGTCTGCGCCCTGGGGAAGGAGGCTCCAGCGCGGTCGATCGCATCCTCGAGCGGTTCGTCGATGCCATCGGCGGCGCCGCTGAGGATGGCCGAGGCGCGCATCGGCGTTTCGGTATCCACCGCCTTTGCCGGCACGGCAAACACCGTGGCCCCGGCAACCGGGGTGCCGGAGGCGTCCGTCACCCGGCCCCGAAGCGCAACCGACCCGCCCGCATCGGACGAACTCGACCCGCACGCGGCCAGGAGCAGCGCGGCAAGGGCCGCCAGCAAAGCCCCCAGTGTTGCCTTGACCAGCTCGTGTCCCAACAAGTGGTGTAAGTCTTCGAACGCGCGGCAAGGTGCGTAGGG
>NZ_DAOKZG010000053.1:0-19335 GCF_035325765.1 Ottowia sp. | reverse complement strand
GTTGAAGTCGGCGAACTGCATCGGGTAGTCGGCGTAGCGGCGCGGCATGCCGGCCAGACCCAGAAAGTGCATCGGAAAGAAGGTGACGTTGAAGGAGATCATCGACCACCAGAAGTGGATCTTGCCGCGCGTTTCGTTGTACATCACCCCGGTCCACTTGGGCGACCAGTAGTAGTAGCCGCCGTACAGCGCGAACAGCGAACCGGCCACCAGCACGTAGTGGAAGTGGGCGATGATGTAGTAGGTGTCCTGGATCTGCGTGTCGACCGGCACCACGGCCGGGATCACGCCGGTGAAGCCGCCGATGGTGAACACGAAGATGAAGCCCACGGCCCACAGCATCGGGGTCTCGAAGGTCATCGAGCCGCGCCACATGGTGGCCACCCAGTTGAAGATCTTCACCCCGGTCGGGATGGCGATCAGCATGGTGCCGTACATGAAGAACAGCTGGCCCGTCACCGGCATGCCGGTGGTGAACATGTGGTGCGCCCAGACGATGAACGACAGGATGGCGATGGCCGCCACCGCATACACCATGGAGGCGTAGCCGAACAGCTTCTTGCGCGCGAACGCCGGCACCACCTGGCTGATGATGCCGAAGGCCGGCAGGATCATGATGTAGACCTCGGGGTGGCCGAAGAACCAGAAGATGTGCTGGTACATCACCGGGTCGCCGCCGCCGGCGGGGTTGAAGAAGCTGGTGCCGAAGTGGCGGTCGGTCAGCGTCATGGTGATGGCGCCGGCCAGCACCGGCATGACCGCGATCAGCAGGTAGGCGGTGATCAGCCAGGTCCAGACGAACATCGGCATCTTCATCAGCGTCATGCCGGGCGCGCGCATGTTCAGGATGGTGACGATGATGTTGATGGCGCCCATGATCGAGGAGGCGCCCATGATGTGCAGCGAGAAGATCGCCGCGTCGAGCGACATCGGCATCTGCGCCGACAGCGGCGCGTACAGCGTCCAGCCGGCCGCGGGCGCGCCGCCGGGCATGAAGAAGGTCGCCGACAGCATGATGCCGGCCGGCACCAGCAGCCAGAAGCTGAGGTTGTTCATGCGCGCGAACGCCATGTCGGCGGCGCCGATCTGCAGCGGGATCATCCAGTTGGCGAAGCCGACGAAGGCCGGCATGATGGCGCCGAACACCATGATCAGGCCGTGCATGGTGGTGAACTGGTTGAACATCTCCGGGTTCACGATCTGCAGTCCGGGCTCCAGCAGCTCGGCGCGGATCAGCATCGCCAGGATGCCGCCCACCATCAGCATGGTGAAGGAGAACAGCAGGTAGAGCGTGCCGATGTCCTTGTGGTTGGTCGCGAACACCCAGCGCCGCCAGCCGCTCGGGGCGTGGTGGTGGTCATCGTGGGCGTGGTCGTGCCCACCGGCGTGGGGAACGGGAAGGACGGCACTCATGGCGGTTTCTCCGGATATCAAACTGGGGCGTTCTGGCTTGCGGGTGCGTGCGGGCGATGTCAGCCGCCGGCCTGGGCCTGGGCCTGGCGCTGCTTCTCCTGCGCGACCCAGGCGCTGTATTCATCCTGCGGCAGCACCTTCACGTGGATCGGCATGTAGGCATGCTCCTTGCCGCACAGCTCGGCGCACTGGCCGTAGTAGTCGCCGGTCTTCTCGGCGCGGAACCAGGTGTCGCGCACGAAGCCCGGAATGGCGTCCTGCTTGACGCCGAAGGCTGGCACCATCCAGGCGTGGATGACGTCGTTGGCGGTGGTGATGACGCGCACCTTCTTGTTCACCGGCACCACCAGCGGGTGGTCGACCCTGAGCAGGTAGTCGTCGCCCTCGGGCTTGCCGGCGTTGGACATCTCGCGTTGCGCCGGGTCGAGCGTGGAGAGGAAGGAAATGCCCTCGCCCTCGCCCGCCAGGTAGTCGTAGCCCCACTTCCACTGGTAGCCGGTGGCCTTGATGGTCAGGTCGGGGTTGGTGGTGTCCTTCTGCGCCACGATGACCTTGGTGGCCGGCGCCGCCATGCCGATCACGATCAGGAACGGCACCACGGTCCAGGCGATCTCGACCGCGGTCGACTCGTGGAAGTGGGCGGCCTTGTAGCCCTTGGACTTGCGGTGGTGGATGATGGAGTAGCCCATCACGCCAAACACGCCGATGAAGATGACGGCGCAGATGATCAGCAGCATCCAGTGCAGGTCGGACTGCGCCTTGGCGATCTGCGTCACGCCCTCGGTCAGGTTGAGCTGGTTGACCGCCGGGCCGCCGGGCAGGTCGTTCACCTTGGCCGCCTGGGCGGCGCCGGCCACGGCCGCCAGGGCCCCGATGATCAGGTGGCGCGGCAGCCCGGCCAGGGTGGTTGCAATGCTCTTCATCGTCTCGGGTCTTCCAGAAATCTCAAACATTCGCAGGCCTGCATCGATCGGATCGCGCCAATGCGGCGTGCCGGGACGGATGGCCACGGCACTTGCGTGCCCGCAACCGCTGCCTGGACCCTGTGCCAAGGCACATCCGCATGCAAGTTTAACCGAGTTGTTGCTCGAATATGAACAGATTGTGACCTGCCTCAAAGCATCGGCGCCATTCATGGGGCAGGCTGGAATCTTTCGTCGCCATCGGGATCGGCACGCTCCGCGCGTCGGCGGGTGAAGCGCATCGGCGCGAGCGGCTCGCGTGGCGCGGGCTTGATGGCGTGTCCATAGACCAGTTCGAGGGTGAGCGCCAGCGGCTGGCCGGGCGCCGGCCGCAGGCGCTGGTCGATGAGCCGCAGCAGGCGCTCGCGCCAGGCCGGCGTGCGCAAGCCGGCAAAGCGCGCGGGATGCAGGTTGCGTCCCAGCTCACGCAGCTCGGCCAGCAGGCGCTCCGCCGAGTCGTAGGTCAGCGTGAGGCGCTCCATGTCGACCACCGGGTCGGCAAAGCCCGCCGTCACCAGGCGGTCGCCCCAATCGTGCATGTCGGTGAATTGCTGCAGCGGCGGCGGCCAGCCCAGCTCGGCATAGAGCGACTGCAGCTCGATCAGCGTGTCCGGGCCAAAGCAGGAAAACATCAGGAAGCCGTGCACCTCCAGGGCGCGCCGCCAGTCGGCCAGCAGGGTGGCCGGATCGTCGCTGCGGTCCGCCAGCAGGTTGGCCCAGACGAGTTGCACCGAGCCCTCGTCTGGCGCCGTGACCACCGCGTGCGCACGCGCGCCGCCCCGCGCGAGACGCTGCCACCAGCCCGTCGCCGGCCGGGTCGGCGGCACGGGCCCTGCCTGCGGCTGCACTTCGATGCAGCGGGCCGCGGGATACTGCGCCGCCAGCAGCGCGCGCGCGGCCAGGCCGCCGCAGACCGGCTCCCAGTGGGCCCAGCTTTGCACCGGCAGGCGAATCCAGGAGAGCCGTTCGGCCATGCGACGCGCCACCTCCTCGTGCAGCCACGGTGCCCGGGGATGGACGTGGCGCGCCCAGCGGCGCGCCGCCACGGGATCGAGGGAAAAGGTCGGAAGCGCGGGCATGGCGGTGCGCGCAGTATATTGAGCGGTTGATCCCCGTGCGCTGCCTGCTGCCATGGCCTTGCCTCGCCTGCTGCCTGCCCTGTTCTCGCCCGCGGCCTGGCCCAGCCAGTGCCTGATCTGCCGCGCCTGGCCGGCGCGCAGCCTGTGCCCGGACTGCACCGCGCGGTTCACGCGCCCGGTCCCGCGCTGCAGCGGCTGCGCCTTGCCGGTGCCCGCGGGCGTGCCGCGCTGTGGCGCCTGCCTCGTCGATCCGCCGCCGATCGATGCCTGCCTGGCTGCGGTGGACTACGCCTGGCCCTGGACGCACTGCATCGCACGGCTGAAATTCCATCAGGACGTGGGCCTGGCGGCAGCCCTGGCGGCCCTGCTTGCTGCCGCGCCCGGCGTGCCGCAGGCGCTGGCGCACGCCGACTGGCTGCTGCCGATGCCGCTCGCGCCCGAGCGCCTGGCCGAGCGCGGCTACAACCCGGCGCTGCTGCTGGCGCGCCAGTTGCCGCATGCGTCCTGCAGGACCGATTTGTTGTTGCGCATGCGCCACACACCGCCGCAACGCGGCCTGAGCCGGGCCGCGCGCCGGCGCAACGTGCGCGGCGCCTTTGCCGTCGAGGCCGTGAACGCACAGGCACTGCAGGGCCGCCACGTGGCCCTGCTGGACGACGTCATGACGACCGGCGCCAGCCTGCACGAGGCGGCGCGCGCGCTGCGCCGCGCGGGCGCGCGCCGGATCACGGCGATTGCCCTGGCCCGCACCGACGCGCCCCGCTGAAACACGCCCCGCCCGCGACGCCACGACAATCGACGCATGTTCCACATCGTGCTGGTCGAGCCGGAAATCCCGCCCAACACCGGCAACGTGATCCGGCTGGCGGCCAACACCGGCTGCCAGCTGCACCTGATCGAGCCGCTGGGCTTCTCGATGGACGACAAGCTGCTGCGGCGCGCCGGGCTGGATTACCGCGAGTGGGTCGAAGTGCGCCGCCATGCCGGCTGGGACGCCTTCCTCGCGGCCGAGCAGCCCGACCCCGAGCGCCTGTTCGCCTTCACCACCCGGGGCACGCGCACGCCCCACGAGACAGGCTTCCAGCCCGGCGACTGGCTGGTGTTCGGCGCCGAGACGCGCGGCCTCGCGCCGGATCTGCTGGCACGACTGGCTCCGGCACAGTGGCTGCGCCTGCCGATGCGCCCGCAACAGCGCAGCCTGAACCTGTCGAACGCGGTGGCGGTCGGCGTGTTCGAAGCCTGGCGCCAGCACGGCTTTGCCGGCGCGGCGGACCCTCAGGCGTAGTAGCGCGCCACCGACTCGGCGACGCAGGCGGGCTTGTCCGAACCCTCCAGCTCGATGGTGTTGCGCCAGACCATCTGCCGGCCGCCCTCGATCGGCGTCGCCTCCAGCAGTTCCATGCGCGAGCGCACGCGGCTGCCAGCCGGCACCGGGGCGATGAAGCGCACCTTGTTCAGGCCGTAGTTGATGCCCATGCGCAGGTCGGCGATCCGGACCGTGCGGTCGGCCAGGCCCGCGATCAGCGACAGCGTGAGGAAGCCGTGCGCGATGGTGGCGCCGAACGGGCCCGCCCGGGCGCGCTCGGGATCGACGTGGATCCACTGGTGGTCGCCGGTGGCGTCGGCGAACTGGTCGATGTGCTGCTGCGTTACGGTGTGCCAGTCGCTGACCGCCACTTCCTGGCCCACGCAGGCGGCCAGTTCGGCAAGGGTGTTGAACGTTCTCATGGGGTGAATCTACGGCGACGGCCGTGGGCGCGGCGTCATTTGTGCGACTCGTCGAGCCAGCGGCACAGGCCCTGCCACTGCTCGAGATCGCGCTGCACGCGCCCCGGCGCGACGTCGAACAGGGTGAGCCCCCGCGCCGCCAGTTGGACGTAGTTCTGCGTCGGCCGCAGCATGGCGAGCACCGGCAGGTCGAGGTCCTCGGTGAAGCGGCGCAACTGGTCGGCCGCCAGCGTGCGCTCGTCCACGCGCATGCCGACCAGGCCGATCGGCAGCTCGCGCCGCCCGCGCAGGCCGGCCAGCTCGTCGAGGAATTCGCGCGTGGCGTAGATGTCGAAGATGCTGGGCTGCAGCGGCACCAACACGCGGTCGGCCTGGCGCAGCGCGTCCGCCAGTTGCAGGCCGCGCAGGCCGGCCGGCGTATCCAGCACCACGTGCGTCGTGCCCTTGGGCGGACGCACGATGAAGCTGCCTTGCACGTCCCAGCTGGCGATCGGGCGCGCCGCCTCGGGGCGCAGGCCCAGCCACAGACGCGCGGACTGCTGCCGATCGACGTCGCCCAGCATCACGGCGTGCCCGCGGCTCGCCCAGTAGCCGGCAATGTTGGTGGCCAGCGTGGACTTGCCCACGCCGCCCTTCGGATTGGCGATGACGACGACCGGCATCTCGGTCCCTCCTGCAACTGCCATTCGCGGCGTGGTCGATCTTAGGGCAAGGCCGAACGAGCCCTGCGCGCGCCATCCCGACCACCTGTTCGGCGGCGCCCCCAGGGCCGGAGCACCGCATCTGCGGGCCCGATAAGATGACGCGCTCGATCGAGACCGATCGCCACCGCCGCGCCCGACCTCCATGGATCTGCCCGCCGCCCTGCCCACGCTGTGGGACCACCGCCTGCGCGTCGTGCTGGAGGCGGCGGCGACGCTGGCGTTCGCGCTGTCGGGCGTGATCGAGGCGGCGCGCAAGCGGCTGGACGCCGTGGGCGTGTGCGTGGTCGCCTTTGCCGCGGCCTTTGGCGGCGGCACGCTGCGCGACCTGCTGCTCGACCATCGACCGTTCTTCTGGGTGCAGCAGGTCGAATACGTGTGGGCCCTGCTGCTGCTGTGCGTGCTGGCCATCGCCTTCCTGCAGCAGCGTCACCTGGCGCCAACCGAGCGCGCCATCCTGTGGCCCGACGCGCTCGGCCTGGGCCTGTTCACCACCGTGGGCGCGGACCTCGCGCTGACGCTGCAGCAGCCGTCCCTGGTGGCGGTGCTGATGGGCGTCATCACGGCCACCTTCGGCGGCGTGATCCGCGACATGCTGTGCAACGAGATCCCGCGCGCGCTGGCCGACCACCGGCCGTATGCGCTGTGGTCGTTTGCCGGCGGCTGGCTGTTCGTGGGCCTGGAACACCTGGCCTGGCCGCACGAACTGGTGCTGGCCAGCACCGTGGTCGTCACGGCCGGCGCCCGCCTGCTGTCGGTCTATCGCAACTGGACCGTGCCGGGCTGGCGCCGGGGGTAGACCACGCAGCACGCTGGCGCATCGCACTCCACCGGCACGGCCGTGCGCCTGCATCGATCCAGGAATTCCGCACCATGCTTTCTGGCCTCAGCGCATTTGCCCTCACGCCGACGGACGAGCACGCCATCGACGAAGCGGCATTCGTCGGATTGCTGCGACGCCTGGTGGCGGCGCGAGTCGACTCCATCGGCGTGCTCGGCTCCACGGGCAGCTACGCCTACCTGACCCGGGCCGAGCGCGCGCGCATCGCCGCGCTCGCGGTGGAGCAGGCGGATGGCATCCCGGTGCTGGTCGGCATCGGCGCGCTGCGCACGCGCGAGGTGCTCGAGCTGGCGGAGGACGCGCAGCGCGCCGGTGCGGCCGCCGTGCTGCTGGCGCCGGTGTCCTACCAGAAGCTGCACGACGACGAGGTATTCGGCCTGTACCAGGCGGTCAGCCGCGCGCTGTCGGTGCCGCTGTGCGTCTACGACAACCCGGCCACGACGCAGTTCGTGTTCAGCGACGCATTGCACGCGCGCATCGCGGCGCTGCCGGCCGTGCGCGCGATCAAGCTGCCGCCGGTGCCGGCCGATCCGGCGCGGGCGCGCGAACGCGTGCAGCGCCTGCGGGCCCTGGTTCCCCCACACGTGAGCCTGGGCATCAGCGGCGATGCAAGCGCCGCGACCGGCCTGAACGCGGGCTGCGACGCCTGGTACTCGGTGCTGGGCGGCCTGTTCCCCGAACTGGCGCTGGCGCTCACGCGTCACGCGCAGGCGGGACAGGCACGAGAGGCGACGCTGCTGTCGCAGCGCCTGGCCCCGCTCTGGGCGCTGTACGCCCGCCATGGCGGCAGCCTGCGCGTGATCGCCACGGCGGCCGAGCTGCTGGGACTGGTCCAGCACCCCTGCCTGCCGCTGCCGCTGCGCAGCCTGGGCGGCGCCGACCGCCAGGCGCTGGCGCACTGCCTGGCGCAACTCGGGCTGTCCGCCTGATGGGGATCCGGGTGTATCACCGGGCCGTCATCCGGCACGACCACAGCGCCAGTCCCGGGGCTGCAATCGCGACGTCAACGGGCAGCGCCGGGGCACGCGCTTTCTCGCGCGCGACGCCCAAGGTCCAGCGGGCGCTCCTAGAATCTCGTTGACCTCGCGGGTGAATGCCCGACCAATCCACGGACACACAGCAAAGGAGCCGCGCCATGCAGATCAAGGACAAGGTATTCATCGTCACCGGCGGAGCCTCGGGCCTGGGCGAGGGCACGGCGCGCATGCTGGCCGGCGCGGGTGGCAAGGTGGTGATTGCCGACATGCAGGTGGAACGCGGCGAGGCCGTGGCGCGCGAGATCGGCGGCGCCTTCGTCAAGTGCGACGTCAGCAGCGAGGCCGACGGCCAGGCGGCAGTGGCGAAGGCGACGTCCCTGGGCAAGCTGATGGGCCTGGTCAACTGCGCCGGCATCGCGCCGGCGGAAAAGACCGTGGGCAAGAGCGGGCCGCACCGGCTCGACGTCTACACCAAGACCATCATGGTCAACCTGGTCGGCACTTTCAACATGATCCGCCTGGCGGCGGCCGCCATGAGCCACAACGAACCCGAGGACACGGGCGAACGCGGCGTGCTGATCAGCACCGCCAGCGTCGCAGCCTACGACGGCCAGATCGGCCAGGCCGCCTATGCCGCCAGCAAGGGCGGCGTGGTCGGCATGACGCTGCCGATCGCGCGCGACCTGGCGCGCAGCGGCATTCGCAACATGACGATCGCGCCCGGCATCTTCGGCACGCCGATGCTGTTCGGCATGCCGCAGGAGGTGCAGGACGCGCTGGCCGCCAGCGTGCCGTTCCCGAGCCGCCTGGGCCGGCCCGAGGACTATGCCAAGCTGGTGCGCCAGATCATCGAGAACGACATGCTCAACGGCGAGGTGATCGGGCTCGACGGCGCGATCGGCATGGCGCCGAGGTGAGCCGCGCCGGCGCCGGGCGCGTCACGGGGGTGCCAGGACGTCGCCCGCGCCCGCCGGCCTTTCGCCGGACCGGGCGCCCAGCGCCTGACGCACGCCGGCGTCGCTCGGGCTCTGGAAGGCGCCCAGGCCGAACTCCGGCAGGATCGCCAGCAGGTGGTCGAAGATGTCGCTCTGGATGCCCTCGTACTCGGCCCACACCGTGGTGTTGGTGAAGCAGTAGAGTTCCAGCGGCACGCCCTGCGCCGTTGGCTGCAGTTGCCGCACCATCAGGGACATGCCGACGTGAATGCCGGGATGTGCCCGCAGGTAGGCCTCGACGTAGGCGCGAAAGGTGCCGATGTTGGTCAGGCGCCGCTGGTTGGCCGGCAGCGCGGCCAGGGTCGCGCCGAGTTCGCGTGCCTGCGCGACGCGCGCGGCCTGCACGGCCTCGACCTTGTCCTTCATGTAGCCGGCAATCAGCGCGATGCGGCCCAGGCGCGCGATGTCCTCGTCGCCCAGGAAGCGGATGGTGCTGGCATCCAGCATCAGGGCGCGCTTGATGCGGCGCCCGCCCGACTCGGTCATGCCGCGCCAGTTCTTGAAACTCTCCGTCATGAGCCGCCAGGTCGGCACCGTGACGATGGTCTTGTCCCAGTTCTGCACGCGCACGATGTTGAGCGCGATGTCGATCACCGCGCCGTCGGCGCCGGCCTGGGGCATCTCCATCCAGTCGCCCACGCGCAGCAGGTCGTTGCGCTCGATCTGCAGGCCGGCCACGAAGGAGCGGATGGTGTCCTGGAACACCAGCATGAGCACCGCCGACAACGCGCCAAAGCCCGACAGCACGATCAGCGGCGACTTGTCGGCCAGCGCCGCGATCATGATCACCACCGCCGCGATCGCCACCACGAGCTGGCCGAACTGCACCCAGGCCTTGATCGAGCGGCCTTCGGCCACGGCGTCCGGGCGGCGCCCGTCCTGGGCGTCCAGCGTGACGTCCAGCATCTTGAACAGCAGGCGCGCCACGCACAGCACGGTGAGCGCAGCGGCGACGTTGGCGATCACCGTCGCCGGCCGCTCGGCCAGGCCGGGCACCGAGCGCACGCCCACCTGCACCACCAGCGTCGGCACGATCTGGGCCGCACGGTGCAACACCTTGGGATGCAGCAGCACGGTCGCCAGCCCCGATGGCGTGGCGGGGCCCAGGCGCGCCAGCCCGCGCGTGAGCAGCACCTGGGCCAGCCACTGCAGCAGCCAGGCGATGGCCAGCAGCAGCGCCAGCCCGCCCAGGGCCTGCACCCAGGGGGTCTCGAACGAGAGCGCGGACCCGTCCGTCATCGGAACAATGTCCGAACGCCGCGCCCGTCAAGCGTCCGCACGACCCTGCACGTCGTCAGACGTCGATCGCCAAAGCCGACCCGGCGCGCTTGCGCAGCTCGAACTTCTGGATCTTGCCCGTGCTGGTCTTGGGCAGCTCGCCGAACACGATGGCGCGCGGCACCTTGAAGCCCGCCAGGTGCTGCTTGCAATGCGCGACGATGTCGGCCTCGCTCACCTGGGCGCCGGGCTTGATCTCGACGAAGGCGCAGGGCGTTTCGCCCCACTTCGGGTCGGGCCGCGCCACCACCGCCGCCGCCAGCACCGCCGGATGGCGATACAGCACGTCCTCGACCTCGATCGAGGAGATGTTCTCGCCGCCCGAGATGATGATGTCCTTGCTGCGGTCCTTGATCTTGATGTAGCCGTCGGGGTATTGCACCGCGAGGTCACCGCTGTGGAACCAGCCGCCGGCAAAGGCCTCGGCCGTGGCCTCCGGGTTCTTCAGGTAGCCCTTCATGACGATGTTGCCGCGGAACATGATCTCGCCCATGGTCTCGCCGTCCCAGGGCACCGGCTGCATGGTCGCAGGGTCGAGCACGCGCGCGTCGCGCTGCAGGTGGTAGCGCACGCCCTGGCGCGCGTTGAGCTGGGCGCGCGCACCGATGTCCAGGGCCTCCCAGGCCTCGTGCCTGGGGCACACCGTGGCCGGGCCATAGACCTCGGTCAGGCCGTAGACGTGGGTCAGGTCGAAGCCGAGCTGCTCCATGCCCTCGATCATCGAGGCCGGCGGCGCCGCGCCCGCCACCATGCACTTGACGCCGCGCGGCACGCCCACCTTCAGCGCGTCGGGCGCATTGATCAGCAGGCTCTGCACGATCGGCGCGCCGCAGTAGTGGGTGACGCCGTGCGCGCGGATGGCGTCGAACACCGCCTGGGCCTCGACCCGGCGCAGGCAGACATTGACGCCGGCGCGCGCCGCCACCGTCCACGGGAAGCACCAGCCGTTGCAATGGAACATGGGCAGCGTCCACAGGTAGACCGCGTGCTTGGGCATGTCCCACTCGAGGATGTTGCTGATCGCGTTCACCGCCGCGCCGCGGTGGTGGTAGACGACGCCCTTGGGGTTGCCGGTGGTGCCCGAGGTGTAGTTGAGCGAGATCGCGTCCCACTCGTCGCCCGGATACTGCCACTCGAAGGCGGGATCGCCGCCGGCCAGGAATTCCTCGTAGGTGGTGCCGCCCAGGCGCTCGCCCGGGCCGTGGAGGGCGTCCTCCACGTCGATCACCAGGATCGGCGCCTCGGACTGCCGCTGTGCCAGCGCCTTGCGCATGACCGGCGCGAACTCCGGGTCCACGATCACGGCCCTGGCACCGCCGTGGTCCAGCATGAAGGCCACGGCCTCCGGGTCGAGCCGGGTGTTCAGGGTGTTGAGCACCGCGCCGGCCATCGGCACGCCGAAGTGCGCCTCGACCATTGGCGGCGTGTTCGGCAGCATCGCCGCCACGGTGTCGTTCTTGCCGATGCCGGCGCGCTGCAGGCCGCTGGCCAGGCGCCGGCAGCGCGCGTAGGTCTCGGCCCAGCTCTGGCGCAACTCGCCATGCACGACGGCCAGGCGTTCCGGATAGACCTCGGCCGCGCGCTGGATGAAGGCCAGCGGCGTGAGCGGCGCGAAGTTGGCTTCGTTGCGGGACAGGTCGGTGTCGAAAGCGCTGGGCATGGGGCCTCCGAAAGAGCAGGGAGCAGGGGTGGAATCGATGATACCCACCCGTTGCACGGCACCACCGTGAACCGGCTGCCGCGCCCACGCGGCGAAGCCATGGACTTTGATGCAGCGCAACATAAACCATTGGATCATTGTGGATACTGCCCCCATCAACTGGACTCAGTCCAGACCGCGGCCTTCACCGCAATCGGAGCCGACCATGAAACGCAATCCACGCCCCCTGAGCACCGCCCTGGCCCTTGCCCTGGCCAGCCTGGCCCTTGCCGCCACCCCGGCCGCCGTCGCCGCGGACGCCGAGCCGATCCAGCCGCTGGAGCCGGCCAAAGTGACCGACCCGGCCAAGGTCGAGCTCGGCAAGAAGCTGTGGTTCGACCCGCGCCTGTCGCGCTCGGGCTTCATCTCCTGCAATTCCTGCCACAACCTGAGCATGGGCGGCAGCGACAACGTCGCCGCCTCGGTGGGCGACCGCTGGCAGAAGGGCGGCATCAACTCGCCCACGGTGCTGAACTCGGTGCTGAACATCGCCCAGTTCTGGGACGGCCGCGCCAAGGACCTGGCCGACCAGGCCGGCGGCCCGATCGCCAACCCGATCGAGATGAACTCCACGCACGAAGCCGCCGTGGCGACGCTGCGCTCGATCCCCGGCTATGTCGCGGAATTCAAGAGCGTCTACAAGGTCGAGGCGATCGACATCCAGCAGATCACCGACGCGCTCGCGACCTTCGAGGCCACCCTGGTGACGCCCAACTCCCGCTTCGACCAGTGGCTCAAGGGCGACAAGACCGCGATCACCGACGTCGAACTCAAGGGCTACCAGCTCTTCAAGACCTCCGGCTGCGTGGCCTGCCACAACGGTCCGGCCGTCGGCGGCAACATGTTCCAGAAGATGGGCGTGGTGGCGGAATACAAGACCAACCACCCGGCCGAGGGCCGCTCGGCCGTGACCGGCAACGTGATCGACCGCTTCACCTTCAAGGTGCCGACGCTGCGCAACGTCGAGCTGACCTACCCCTACTTCCACGACGGCGCGGCCCAGACGCTGGCCGAGGCGGTGGACATCATGGGCCGGCTGCAGCTCGGCCGCGTCTACTCGGCCGAGGAGAACGCCCAGATCGTGGCCTTCCTGAAGACGCTCACCGGCGACCAGCCGCAGATCACGATGCCGATCCTGCCGGTCTCCAGCGACCAGACGCCGCGCCCGGACCCGTTTGCGCCGATCGTCGCGCCGGGCCGCAGATGAGCACCCTGCATCCTCCGGCGCCGCCGGTGCAGGCAGACCTGGCACGGCGGCTGCGGGCGGTCGGCCTGCAGCCGACACGCCAGCGCCTGGCGGTGGCCGCCCTGATGCTGGCGCGGCCCACGCACCAGACGGCCGAGCAGGTGCTGGTGGCGCTGCGCGAGCGCCCGTCCCCCGGCGGCGACAGCACCGGCCGACCCGTGCGCATCTCGCGCGCCACGGTGTACGCGACGCTCGCGCAGTTTGCCCGCGCCGGCCTGCTGCGCGAACTGCATACCGGTTGCGCGGTGGTCTACGACAGCAAGCCGACGGTCCACCACCACTGGCTGGACGTGGACAGCGGCGAGGTGCACGACCTGCCCGCGGGCGTCTCGCTGCAGGTCAGCGGGCTGGAGCATCTGCCCGAGGACCTGCGGGTGCAGGATCTGCAGCTCCTGCTGCGCGTGCGCCGCAAGTCGGCGGCCTGAGCGCGGCGCACACCCGCGCCCGTCCGGGACGGCGCGCCCTGCGGCGCGTTTTCGTCCCCGCGAACGCCGCGCGGCAAAATAGCCGCGTGGCCATCCCGCAACATTTCATCCAGGAGCTTCTGGCACGCGCCGACGTGGTCGAGGTGGTCGGCCGCCACGTGCAGCTGAAGAAGACCGGCGCCAACTTCTCCGGCCTGTGCCCGTTCCACGGCGAGAAGACGCCCTCCTTCACGGTCAGCCCGTCGAAGCAGTTCTACCACTGCTTCGGCTGCGGCCGCCATGGCAACGCCATCGGCTTCCTGATGGAGCACACCGGCGCCGGCTTCGTCGAGGCCGTGCACGACCTGGCGCAGCAATACGGCCTGGCGGTGCCGGAGGACGAGCGCGACCCGGCGGACCGCGCACGCGCGGCGCAGGAGCGCGCGAAGCGCCTGACCCTGACCGAAGTGCTGGCGCGCGCGGCCGAGGCCTACCGCGAGCAGCTCAAGCGCGCGCCGCACGCCATCGACTACCTCAAGCGGCGTGGCCTGTCGGGCGAGATCGCGCGCGCCTACGGTCTGGGCTGGGCGCCCGAGGGCGGGCACGGGCTGGCGAGCGTATTCCCCGACTACACCGACCCGCTGCTGCAGGAGGCGGGCCTGGTGATCGTCGCCGAGGACAACCCGAACCGGCGCTACGACCGTTTTCGCGAACGCATCATGTTCCCGATCCGTGACGTCAAGGGCGAGGTGATCGGCTTCGGCGGCCGCGTGCTGGGCGACCAGAAGCCCAAGTACCTGAACTCGCCGGAGACTCCGGTGTTCCACAAGGGGCGCGAGCTCTATGGCCTCCACGAGGCGCGTCACGCGCTGCGCGAGCACGGCCACGCCCTGGTGGTCGAGGGCTACATGGACGTGGTGGCGCTGGCGCAGCTCGGTTTTGGCAATGCGGTGGCGACGCTCGGCACGGCCTGCACGCCCGAGCACGTGCACAAGCTGTTTCGTTTCACCAGCGACATCGTGTTCAGCTTTGATGGCGACGCTGCCGGCCGCGGCGCGGCGCGCAAGGCGCTGGAGGCGGCGCTGCCGCTGGCCAGCGACACGCGCAGCGTGCGCTTCCTGTTCCTGCCGCCCGAGCACGACCCGGACAGCTTCATCCGCGCCGAGGGGCCGCAGGCCTTCGGCGCGGCGCTGCGCCAGGCGACACCGCTGTCGCGCTTCCTGCTCGAGGCCGCCGCCGCCGACTGCGACCTGGACAGTGCCGAGGGGCGCGCCCGCTTTGCCAGCCAGGCCCAGCCATTGTGGAAGGCCCTGCCGCCGGGGGCACTGGCGCGCCAGCTGCTGGGTGAAATCGCGCAGCAGGTGCAGATCGGCGTGCACGAGCTGGAAGCGCTATGGTCCCTCCGGCCGGCACGCCGACCCGGCGCGGCTGGCCAGGCGCCGCACAGGCCGACCTCCCCGGCCGCGCCGCCCGCCTGGGCACGCCCGCCGCAGAGCCAGCCGCGCGCCGCGCGGCCACGCGCGGCGCCGGCGAGCCGTGCCGAGCGGGCGCTGCAGATCGTGCTCACGGCGTCCGATACTTGGCTCGCGCTCGGGGCTGGCGACCAGCAGTTGCTGTGCGACCTCCCAGCCCCCCACGGCCCCCTGTTCGTCTGGCTCGACCGCCAGGCCCAGGAGCATGGCGCCCAGCCCTGGAGCGCCTTGCGCGAAGCCTTGCGGGGCCACGAATGGGAACAGGTGGCGGTGCAAGCGATCGAGAACCTGCACGACGACATCGCGTCGGACCCTGACGAACTGGCCGCGATCCTGCGCCGCGAGCGCCCGCAGCTCCTGAAGAAGCGCATGGACGCGGCCCTCGCCGCCGGCGACCTGGCGCTCTACCAGGCCCTGCTGGCCCAGCTGGCGGCGGCCAAGACAGCGCCTACGGCGGACCCGACGGGCCCCTGAACGTCGCCGGCGTCACCGCCCTTCCTGCCTACACTCCGTCCAACCCAATCGACCAGAAGCCCATCCATGCCAGCATTCGACTTCGACCTCTTCGTCATCGGCGGCGGCTCCGGCGGCGTGCGCGCCGCGCGCTTTGCCGGCCAGCGCGGTGTGCGCGTGGCGCTGGCGGAAGACCGGCAGCTCGGCGGCACCTGCGTCAACGTCGGCTGCATCCCCAAGAAGCTCTACAGCTATGCCGCCGAGTACGCGGAGGGCTTCGCCGACGCCGCCGGCTACGGCTGGCGCATGCCGGCCAGGCCGACGCTGGACTGGGAGGTGCTCAAGACCAACCGCGCCCAGTCGATCGGCCACCTGAACGGCATCTACGGCCGGCTGCTGTCGGGCGCCAACGTGCAGCAGATCCAGGGGCGTGCGCGCCTGGTGGACGCCAACACCGTGGAAGTGACCCATGCGGACGGCCACGCCAGCCGCCACACGGCGGCGGTGATCCTGATCGCCACCGGCGGTCGGCCCTGGGTACCCGAGCTGCCGGGACGGGAGCTCGCCGTGGTGTCGGACGACGTGTTCGATCTGCCGGTGTTCCCGCGCCGGCTGGTGGTGGTGGGCGGCGGCTACATCGGCTGCGAATTCGCCAGCATCTTCCACGGGATGGGCGCCGAAGTCACGCTGCTCTACCGCGGCGAGCAGATCCTGCGCGGCTTCGACGACGAGGTGCGCGATTTCGTCGCCGAGGAGATGCGCAAGGCCGGCGTCGACGTGCGCGTGCAGGCCCAGGTGACGCGCATCGAGGCCGCCGGCAACGCGCGCCGCGTGCACCTGGCGGACGGCACGACGCTGGAGGCCGATGTCGTGCTCTACGCCACGGGTCGGCGCGCCAACACCGAAGGCCTGGGCCTGGAGGCCGTGGGCGTGCGCACCGACGCCCGCGGGGCGATCGAGATCGGCGCGCATTTTGCCACCAGCGCGCCCGGCATCTACGCCCTGGGCGACGTGGTCGGCGGGCTGGAGCTGACCCCGGTGGCGCTGGCCGAGGGCATGGCCCTGGTCGACCACCTGTTCGGCCCGCTGCCCGGCCACGCCAGGCGCACCATGAACTACGACGACATCCCGACAGCCGTGTTCACGCATCCGCCGATCGGCACCGTCGGCCTGACGGAAAGCGCCGCGCGCGAGAAGTGCGGCGCCATCCGCGTCTACCGCAGCGACTTCCGGCCGCTGCAGCACAGCCTGTCGGGGCGCAGCCAGCGCTCGCTGGTCAAGCTGGTCGTCGACGATGCAACCGACCGCGTGGTCGGCGCCCACATGGTCGGCGCGGACGCCGGCGAGATCATCCAGGGCTTCGCGGTCGCCATCAAGGCCGGCGCCACCAAGGCGCAATTCGACGCGACCATCGGCATCCACCCGACCAGCGCCGAGGAATTCGTGACGCTGCGCGAGGTGACGCGCACCTGAGGGGCAGCGCCCGGTGTTGCATGCCATCTTCCTGCCAGGGGCAGGTGCAACATCGCGCAGCGCGTCGGGCCGCGGGCGTGTTGCATCTCAGACGTCGCGGAGGACGCGACGCGCCGTGACGATCGGTTGGATCAGCCCAGCGCCGCCTGGGGGCGCCGCGCCGCCATGCGCAGGCCGTCGCGCAGGTTGAGCGCCAGCATCGTGATGTTGACGGCACCGGCCAATAGTTCCAGCGCCTGCAGCGCATAGAACCGGCCGTCGATCTGCCCGGCATTGGCCCACCGTGCCAGCATGAAGGCGCTGGGCAACAGGATGAGCAGGCCGTTGGCGGCGGCGAGCTTCATGCGCCGCTGCTTTGCCTGCACCAGCGGGCCCCGCCGGGACCGCGCCAGCGAGAAGCCGCTGGCGCCGGTGGCGGCCAGCGCCGGGATCAGCACCCACATCCCGGCCAGCACCATGTTCTTCACGAACACCACGCTGGCGTCATCCAGCGCCAGTTCCGACACGGCGGTGGAAAGCCAGAACGTCAGGATGCAAAGCAGCGCAACCAGGCCAAGGATTCCGTGCAGTCTCGATTTCATGATGCATCCTCCAGGTTGGGGGTGTGAGTCTTCAGTTCATGCTCCATGGCCTGCAGCACGCGCGCGGCGCTTTCCGTCAGGCAGACGGCTGCACCAGTGGCTTCAGCGCGGCCTGGCGCGCCACGGCACGTGCGCTGACGCGCCGCAGCATCCACTGCACCGTCAGCGCCACGCCCCACAGCGCGCAGGCGCCGGCGCACCAGAACGCCACCGGCGACTGCCAGGGCGCGAGCGGCCCCAGGCCCCGGTAGGCCAGCAGGTAGCCACCCGCCAGCCCCACGCCCCACAGCACCAGGCCGTAGACGAGAAAGGGCGCGAAGGTCACGCGCCAGCAACGCAGCAGGAAGATCGCCACCGTCTGCAGTGCATCGGCCAGGTGCATGAGGGCCAGCCAGCCCAGCAGGCGGGTCGCCAGCAGCGCCACCGCGGCGTTCGTGGTGTAGATCGCCGCCACCCAGGGGCGGCCGGCAAACAGCAGCAGGGCCAGCACGCCGCCCAGGCCGGCGCCGACCCAGCAGGCCTGCAACGCCACCGTGCGGGCACGCGCCTCGTCGCGGGCGCCGCGCCACCTGCCGACGCGCGCACTCGCCGCCACCGCCAGCGACAGCGGGACCATGTAGAGCAGCGCCGTCACGTTGGCGGTGATCTGGTGCGCCGCCGCGGCGGTGGTGCCCAGGCGCGCGATGAACAGGGCCATGAGCGTGAACGAGGTGATCTCCACCGCGATCGTCAGCGCCGCCGGCACGCCCAGGCGCGCAAAGGCGAGCAGGGTCGGCGCATGCGGCCGCTCCAGGCGCCGCCACAAGGCCAGCGACCGATAGAAGACCTGCTTGTGGATCAGTCCGAGCGCCAGCGCGCACAGCAGGAAGTTGACGACGAAGGTGGCCCAGGCGCAGCCCACCACTCCGAGCTCGGGCATGCCGGCGCCGCCAAAGGTGAGCCAGACCGACAGCGGCAGCTTCACCGCCAGCGCGATCACCTGCAACCAGCTCACCAGCTGCGGCCGGCCCAGCGCCTGGCTGAGGGTGCCGAAGGCGCGAAACAGCAGCGCCGCCGGCAGGCTCCAGCCGACCACCGCCAGGTAGTCCGTGGCGATCGGTCGCAGGTTCTCGGGCACCTCGGTCCAGCGGAGGATTGGCGCCGGCTGCAGCAACACCGCCATGCCCAGCACGCTGGCCGCCGCGCAGACGTACAGCGACTGGCGCACCGAGGGGCCGATGTGGTCCAGCTTGCGCGCGCCGTGCAGTTCGGCCCAGATCGGCAGCAGCGCCGTCAGCAGGCCCATCAGCGAGACGTAGACGGTGACGAACACGGCCGAGCCGATCGACAGTGCCGCCAGCGACAGCTCCGAATGGCGGCCGGCCACGATGGTGTCGACCACACCGAAGCCCATCACCGCGATCTGCCCGATGAACACGGCCCAGGCGTCACGGCCCATGGCCTTCAGGTCGACCCAGGGGGATTCGGGTGGCGCAGGGGCGGCAGTCACGGCGCGTGATTGTGGCAGCAGGGACATGTCGCACCGGCGACCGGAAACCGAATACCATGCCGCTTCAGAGAGGAGCTTCCATGACCGACCTGAGCAAGATCACCTGCATCGAGGACCTGCGCGTCATCGCCCGGCGCCGCGTGCCGCGCATGTTCTACGACTACGCCGATTCGGGCAGCTGGACCGAGGGCACGTATCGCGCCAACCAGGCCGACTTCGCCCCCATCCAGCTGCGCCAGCGCGTGGCCATCAACATGGAGGGCCGCAGCACCGCCACCACCATGATTGGCGAGAAGGTGACGATGCCGGTGGCGCTGGCGCCGACGGGCCTGACGGGCATGCAGCACGCCGACGGCGAGATCGCCGCGGCACGCGCGGCGCGCAAGTTCGGCGTGCCGTTCACGCTGTCCACCATGAGCATCTGCTCGATCGAGGACGTGGCGCAGCACGCGGGTCGGGGCTTCTGGTTCCAGCTCTACGTGATGCGCGACCGCGACTTCATCGAGCGCCTGATCGACCGCGCCAAGGCCGCCGGCTGCGGCGC
>NZ_DAOKZG010000052.1:0-19343 GCF_035325765.1 Ottowia sp. | reverse complement strand
TCCTTGACCTTGTCCTGCACCTTGGGCATGCGCGTCATGCCACCCACCAGGATCACGTCGTTGATGTCGCCCACCGCGATGCCGGCGTCCTTGATGGCGGTACGGCAGGGCGCGATGGAACGCTCGATCAGGTCTTCCACCAGGGCTTCGAGCTTGGCGCGCGTGAGCTTGATGTTCAGGTGCCTGGGGCCCGAGGCATCGGCCGTGATGTAGGGCAGGTTGATGTCGGTGGCGGTGCTGGAAGACAGCTCGATCTTGGCCTTCTCGGCCGCTTCCTTCAGGCGCTGCAGGGCCAGCACGTCGGCCTTCAGGTCGACCCCCTGTTCCTTCTTGAACTCGCCGATGACGTAGTCGATGATGCGCTGGTCGAAGTCCTCGCCGCCCAGGAAGGTGTCGCCGTTGGTGGCCAGCACCTCGAACTGCTTCTCGCCGTCGACGTCGGCGATCTCGATGATGGAGACGTCGAAGGTGCCGCCGCCCAGGTCATACACGGCGATCTTGCGGTCGCCCTTGGACTGCTTGTCCAGGCCGAAGGCCAGCGCCGCGGCGGTGGGTTCGTTGATGATGCGCTTGACCTCGAGGCCGGCGATGCGGCCGGCGTCCTTGGTGGCCTGGCGCTGGCTGTCGTTGAAGTAGGCCGGCACGGTGATGACGGCTTCGGTCACCGGCTCGCCGAGGTAGTCCTCGGCGGTCTTCTTCATCTTGCGCAGGGTCTCGGCGCTGATCTGCGGCGGCGCCAGCTTCTGGCCGCGTACCTCGACCCAGGCGTCGCCATTGTCGGCCTTGATGATGGAGAAGGGCGCGAGACCGAGGTCCTTCTGCACTTCCTTGTCGTCGAACTTGCGGCCGATCAGGCGCTTGACGGCGTAGATGGTGTTCTTCGGGTTCGTCACCGCCTGGCGCTTGGCCGAAGCGCCGACCAGGATCTCGCCATCGTCTTGGTAGGCGACGATGGAGGGCGTGGTGCGCGCGCCCTCGGCGTTCTCGATCACCTTGGGCGTGTTGCCTTCCAGGATGGCCACGCAGCTGTTGGTCGTGCCCAGGTCAATGCCGATGATTTTTCCCATGTTCTTGCTCCGCAAAGAAATTTGAATTCAGATGATTTGAAAATGGAGGGTCAAGGCGAAACTTCAAGGTGCCGCGCACCGCCTCGCGTGCTCAATCCGCGCGCGGCGCCGCCACCGTGACCAGGGCCGGGCGCAGCACGCGCTCGGCGATCAGATAGCCTTTTTGCAGCACGACGACGATGGTGCCCGGTTCCTGCTCGGCCGGCACCATGGTGATCGCCTGTTCGCGGGTCGGGTCGAAGCGCGCGCCAGGCGCGGGATTGATTTCCACCACCTTGTTGCGCTCCAGCACGCTCATCAACTGGCGATGCGTGGCTTCGGTGCCCTCGCGCAGTTGCTCGGCACTGGCGTTCTCGACCTTGAGCCCGGCTTCCAGGCTGTCGACCACGGCCAGCAGGCTCTCGGCAAACGATTCGACCGCGAATTTGCGTACCTTGGCGATCTCCTCGTCGGCGCGGCGTCGCGCGTTCTGGGCGTCTGCCTGGGCTCGCAGGGCCTGGTCGATCAGTTCGTCCACCTTGGCCTGCAGCGCCTTCAGCTCGGCCTGCATGTTTTCTTCCTGCGCCAGCGATTCCCGGGCATCCAAGGCCGCGGCGGCTTCGATTTCCTCGGGGCTGCGGGGCGGGTCGAAAGGATCGGTGGCCGGAGTGGCCGCGGCGGTGCTTGGATTGGGATCGGTCATGCGAAACCAGGGGCAAAAAACAAATACAAGGAAATGCGGGTTCGGGCGGGTTCGAAATGGATCCCACCCCAATTGGGTCCGGCCGCGCGGATTTCAAGCGCCGCGGCAGGGCGCGTTGCGCGCGATGTCTGATTCGGTCCGATTCCGCATCATGAAAATATCGAATCGAGGGGCACTGGCCAACCGTGTCGCGGACCCGGCGTTCTCGCCTCAGGAAGCGCGCATGCGTCCGGCGTGGACGAGAGGGCCGCCAAGCCCTGTCCGCTCAAGGTTTAGCATCGCGGCTGCAGTGGCACCTGCGGGCCACTGGGCGGCCCGAGGAAGATCAGCCCCTGGCGGATCTGCGCCCTGCAAGGGCAAGGCACAACCGTGGCGCGGACTGCGGCAGGCAGTGGCGATGCAGAGCAGGTCGGCCTGGGTGGCCGAGGCGGGCATGACGGGTTCGTTCACGCCTCGTCAGTCGTCGATACCCAGCAGTTCGACTTCGAACATCAGCGTGGCGTGCGGTGGGATCACGCCGCCTGCACCGCGCGCGCCGTAGCCCAGCTCGGGCGGGATGACGAGCGTGCGCTGGCCGCCCACGCGCATGCCGGCAACGCCCTCGTCCCAGCCGCGGATCACCATGCCGGCGCCAAGCGCGAACTGGAACGGCTGGCCGCGGTCCCGGCTGGAATCGAAGCGCGCGCCCTGCACGCCGTCCTGGTACAGCCAGCCTGTGTAGTGCACGGTGACGGTGTGGCCACGGCGGGCTTCGCTGCCCGAGCCGGGCTGGGTGTCGGTAATCTGGAGTTCAGTGGTCATGGAAGGAGGACGATGAAGCAGCGCCTTGCGCCGGAAACGGAGTGGAGAGAGGACTGGCCGGTTGGCCTCGATCGGGCCGCCGCCGGCGCTATTTTCGCTTGGCCTGCGCGGCGACCCAGCGCACGGCGAAGGCCTGCAGGTCGGACAGGCGCTTGACCAGGTCGGTGCCGCTGGCGGTCAGGCTGTAGCCGTCCGGGCCGTGCGTCACCAGACCGGCTGCGCGCAGCTCCTTCAGGCGGGTGTTCAGGGTGTTGGGCGTGATGCCGCCCACGCTGTCCTGGAGCAGCCGGAAGGTCTGTGGATGGCCGTCGTGCAGGGCCCACAGGACGCGAATCGCGTAGCGTGCTTCCAGCAGAGCCAGCAATTGACCGGTCGCGGCATTTTCTTTCGAGCTCATGGACGACTTCTCCTCGAATCGCTGGCAGTATCGCAAAGACTATAGCGCAAATCACTGTTTCGCTAGCAGTTTAATAGCTCACTTGGTCGGTCCGACGTGGGCCACGCGCTACAAATTTCTGACCTCTCGAAAGCGCGGGTAAACCCGTAGACTGGCCGTCGATGCCGGGCTTCCACGTGACCGCAGCGCGCACGGGCGGGTCGTGAAGCGGATGGCGGCGGGCTCTCGCAGCCTCCGGTCGGCAATGGCGCGGCAGGGCCGTGCGGGGCGGCCAGGCAAATGTGTTCTATAACCACGCATCCCGGTCGCGGCCCCGCGCGCGGCCCGGCCCGGAGTTTGTGCAGCAGGAGCAGACAGGATGAGCGAGACGCCCATACACATCGGCCTTATCGGCTACGGCGAAGTCGGCAAGATCCTCGGCGCGGGCCTGGCGCAGCAGCCCGGCGTGGCTGGAGTGGGCGCCTGGGACCTGAAATTCGCTGCGAGTGACACGCGAGGCGCCGAGCGTGGCCACGCCGATCGCGCCGGGGTGCATGCGCACGAGTCGGCGCGGGCCCTGTGCGCGGCGAGCGACCTGGTGATCTCGGCCGTGACGGCGTCGAACACGCTGGCGGTGGCCGAGGAAGCCGCGCGCCACCTGCGCCGCGGCGCCCTGTTCCTCGACCTCAATTCGGCCTCGCCCGGCACCAAGCGGGCGTGCGGCAGGCTGGTTGATGGCGCCGGCGCCCACTATGTCGAGGCGGGGGTGATGACCTCGGTGCCGCCGTACGGGATTCGCGTGCCCATGCTGCTGGGCGGCGCCCAGGCTGCCCGGCTCGCGCCACGGCTGCGCGGCTGGGGCATGGATGCCCAGGCGGTGAGCGCCGAGCTTGGCGTGGCGAGCGCCATCAAGATGTGCCGCAGCGTCATGATCAAGGGCCTGGAGGCCCTGGTGATCGAAAGCTACACCACGGCACGCGCCTACGGCGTCGAGGAGCACGTGCTGCCGACACTGCAGGAGACCTTTCCGTCCATCGACTGGAGTGCGCAGGGCAGCTATTTCTTCCAGCGCGCGGTGCAGCACGGTCAGCGCCGCGCCGAGGAAATGCGCGAATCCGCGCGTACCGTGCAAGAGGCCGGATTCGAGCCGCTGATGACGCGCGCCATCGCCGCCCGGCAGCAGTGGGTGGCCGACCAGGCGCGTGCCGGCGTGTTCGACGCCGTGGCGCGCGATGCGCGCTGGCAGGACCATGCGGACGCGTTGCTCGCGGCACGCAAGTCCTGACGGGGGCGCACTTGGTCGATATCCTGGAGATCACCGGCCCGATCTACCTGTGCATCGCACTGGGCTGGCTGGCGACGCGCACCGGCCTGTTCGCGCGCGCCGACATGCGCGTGCTCGGCCAGTTCGTGCTCTATCTGGCGCTGCCCGCGCTGCTGTTCGATGCCATCTCCAGGCGAGGCATCGACGAGATCCTGGACTGGCGCTTCATGGGGGTCTACGCGCTCGGCGGGCTCGCCGCGATCGCGTTCGGCCTCGCCTGGACGCGCAGGCTGGCGCGGCGCGAAGCGCTGGTCAGCGTGATCGAGACCATGGGCATGTCGTGCCCCAACAGCGGCTTCGTCGGCTACCCGATCAACCTGCTGGTGCTGGGCGGCCCGATGGCCGGCCTGGTGCTGGGCATGAGCATGCTGGTGGAGAACCTGCTGTTCATCCCGCTGCTGCTGGCGCTGGCCGACAGCGCCGGGGGCGGCGGCCACTGGCGCACCGTGCTGCGCGGGGCGGCCGCCGGATTGTGGCGCAATCCGCTGGTGCTCGGCCTGGTCGCCGGCCTGCTCGCCTCGCTGCTGGAGTTGCGGCTGCCGACACCGATCGAGCGCACGGTGGGCTTGCTGGCGCAATCGAGTGCCGCGGTCTCGCTGTTCGTGATTGGTGGCTCGCTGGCCGGCCTGCGCCTGGCCGGCATGGGCCGTCCGGTGGCCCGCATCGCGCTCGGCAAGCTGGTCGCCCACCCGCTGCTCACGGTCGGGGCAATCGGTCTGTTTGCACTGCTGGGCGCGCCGCTCGCCGATCCTGCCTTGCGCGCCGGCGCCCTGCTCACGGCCGCCTGCCCCATGTTCAGCATCTACCCGATCCTGGCCGGCCGGCACGGCCAGGAGGGCATGGCGGCAGCGGCACTGCTCGGCACGACGCTGGCCTCGTTTGTCAGCATCAGCGTGATCCTGTGGTGGCTGGGCTGAAGGGCGATCGGTACCGCGAACCCTCTCTCGCAGGCGCTTCGGACCCCGGACGCGCCGTTGCAGCGTTGTAGGATAGCGCCGTCGCCGATAGCAGGAGCAGGATGCGCCATGACACGCTGGATGGGTTTCTTTTTCTCGATGACGGTGCTGGCATGGCTCCCGCTGGACGGATTCGCGCAGGATTTCTATTACCAGGCACCGCCCGCGGGTGCCGTGACCTGTGCCAGCGAGAACCACGCCTATCGCGAATGCCGGACCGATTTCCGGACGCCCGCGGTACTGATCCAGAACCTGTCGCAGACGGCCTGCCTGGAGGGGCGCAACTGGGGCAACGGACGCCATGGCACGATCTGGGTGCGCGATGGTTGCCGCGGCGTGTTCATGGCGCAGCGCGCGGGTGGTTCGTGGCCGGGCAGCCACGCGGGCCAGGCCCTGCGCTGCGAGAGTATCGATGGACGCCGCCGTGAGTGCCGCCTGGGCACTCGTCGCGGCTCCGCACGACTGGTGCGCCAGTTGTCAAACACGCCCTGCGTGCAGGGAGCCAACTGGGGCCAGCGCGGCAACACGGTCTGGGTCGACGGTGGCTGCCGGGCCGAGTTCGCGGTGGGCGGGGCTGTAGGCGCTCCGCCAAACGGCTGGGGAGGCAGCACGGCCTACACCGTCACCTGCAGCAGCGAGAATGAACAAGCCGCGTTCTGTGCCTGGGATTTCCGGCGCGGCTACCCGCGCGTGATCGAGCAGTTGTCCTCGGCGCCGTGCCAGGAAGGCTCGAGCTGGGGCTTGCGCGGCCGCGGCGAGATCTGGGTCAGCCGGGGTTGCCGTGCGCGCTTCGGCGTGCGCTGAAACCGGGGGCGATCCAGCCGGCATCCACGCCGCCCCCTGCACGCGCGCTCGCTTCCCAACCAACCTGCCTGCTTCGAGGAGACTGCCTTGTCCGCCCTGATCCCCACTTCGCTTCGCACGCTCGCTGGTGCTGCCCTGGCGGCCCTGCTGGTCGCCTGCGCCAGTCCCGAGTCGGCCCCGATCGTGCAGAGTCCCGGTTGCCTGAGCGACGCCCAGGTCGATGCCTGGGTGGCAGACTACAACGCGCGCCGGCCCACCACCAACCCGGCCGAAGGCATGACCGGCCAGGATGCGGCCTGCACGCGCGCCAGGCTGCAGCAGCGCCTGGCCCGCCAGGCCGGGGCGCTGGCCGGCTACAAGGCGGGTCTCACCAACCCGGCGGTGCAGAAGCGCTTCAACACCGACCAGCCGGTATGGGGTGCGCTCTACCAGAGCATGCTGCTGGAGGACGGCGCCACCGTCGACGCTGCCTTCGGCGCGCGTCCGCTGTACGAGGCCGACCTGCTGGTGCGGGTGAAGGATGCCGGCATCAACCAGGCCCGCACGCCGGCCGATGTGCTGCAGCACGTGGACCAGATCATCCCGTTCATCGAACTGCCCGACCTGATGGTGCAGGCACCGCCCAAGCTCAATGGCACCGGGGTCAGCGCCATCAACGTGGGCGCACGCCTGGGCGTGCGCGGCGCGCCGCTGGCGGTACCCGCGGACGCGGCCGGCCAGGCCCGGCTGCTCGACCAGTTGCGCGACATGGAAGTGCGCCTGATCGATGCCCAGGGCAACAAGCTGGGCGGCGGCAAGGGTTCGGACGTGCTGGAGCATCCCCTGAATGCCGTGATCTGGCTGGCCGGCGCGCTGAAGGAGCAGGGGCTGGCACTGCGTCCCGGGCAGATCGTCAGCCTGGGCTCGTTCTCGGCGCTGCTGCCACCCAAGCCCGGGCTCAAGGCGAGCGTCCACTATGACGGCGTGCCGGGCCTGAAGCCGGTGACCGTGACGTTTCGCTGACGCGCGCACGCGCTGCGTCCGGAATGCTTGGGGGCTCGGCGGCAACGTGAACCCGGAAAGCCGATCGTCCGGGGGGCTCAAGACCCTGGATTTTCCTTGCGCGCCCGAGGTGCAAGCCGTGCGCCCCGGCGGTCCAGCGTCGGCGCTTGGCTGCCACGCAGCCGGTGACCGCGCGCCGCGGGAGGCACTTCGTTGATGCCGCACGGCGCCGACGTCGACGCCCACCTGACGCCCACCATGCGCCTGCTGCTGGAGCGCATGGCGCGCGCCCCGTATCCGCCCCTGCACACGCTCAGCCCCGAGGTTGCCCGGCAGGCCTACGCGAAGTCCGCCGAGGTGCTCGAAGTGCCCAAGCCGAAGCTGGCGCGGGTGCAGGACTGGTCCATTCCGACGCGCGACGGCGGGGCGCTGCCGGCGCGCCTCGTGGCGCCCTCGCGCGACCCGGGCCTGCCCGTGCTGCTGTACCTGCATGGCGGCGGCTTCACCATCGGCAGCATCGACACCCACGACACCCTGTGTCGCGTGCTGGCCCAGGGCAGCGGCTGTGCCGTCCTGTCGGTCGGCTATCGGCTGGCGCCCGAATACCGATTTCCCACCGCGGTGCACGATGCCTGGGATGCCTTGCGCTGGCTGGCCGACACGGGGGCCGCCGCGCTGGATGTCGATGCGGCCCGCATCGCCATCGGCGGCGATTCGGCCGGAGGCACGCTGGCGGCGGTGGCTGCCATCCAGGCGCGCGACGCCGGGCTGGCCCTGGCCCTGCAACTGCTGATCTATCCGGGCACGACCGCGCGCCAGGACACACCCTCGCACGCCACCTACGCCCGGGGCCCGCTGCTCGACAAGGCGCAGATCGACTGGTTCTTCGCCCAGTACATCCGCGCGGACCAACGGGACGACTGGCGTTTTGCGCCCTTGCTGGCCGACGACCTGGAAGGCGTCGCTCCTGCCTGGATCGGCCTGGCCGAGTGCGACCCGCTGGTCGACGAGGGCCTGCTCTACGGCGACAGGCTGCGCATGGCCGGCGTCGGCGTGGAACTGGAGATCTACCGCGGCGTGGTGCACGGCTTCGTGCAGATGGGCCGCGCGCTGCCAGAAGCCCGGCAGTTCCACCACGATGCGGCAGCGGCGCTGCGCGCGGCCCTCGGGCCGTAGCGGCGCAAACGACACGAAGCCGGGCGAGCAGGGCGCGAAAATGGTCCAGGAAAGCAGCGTCGACATCCAGTGAGGTTCTCTCGCTTCTTTCGCGGCCTTCCCGCACCCTCCGCGTCCGGCTGCCTGCTTTCACGGCCCCTGCCACCGCAGACCCACGCGGGACTCTTCACCCGGATTCGACGATGACCCAGAACCTCTCGCCCCGCCGCTCGGACTTCCGCTATGTCGACCGCCTGCGCGTGCGCTGGGCGGAGATGGACATGCAGAAGATCGTCTTCAATCCCAATTACCTGATGTATTTCGACACCGCCTTTGCCGGCTACTGGCGGGCGCTGGCGCTGCCGTACGAGCAGACCATGGCAGGGCTGGCGGGCGACCTGTATGCGCGCAAGGTTGGGGTCGAATTCCATGCCTCGGCCGAGGTGGACGACTGGCTGCACGTCGCGCTGCGCTGCGCGCGCCTCGGCAATTCGTCGATGACCGTCGCGGGCGCCATCTTCCGGGGCGAGCGGCTGCTCACCACCGGCGAACTGGTCTACGTGTTCGCCGATCCGGCCACCCAGCGCCCGAAGCCGATCCCGCCCGAGCTGCGCGCCATCCTGCAGGACTTCGAGGCCGGCGCCTCGATGACCGAGTTGCGCATCGGCGACTGGGCCACGCTCGGCGCGGCCGCGCGCGCGGTGCGCACGCCCGTGTTCATCGAGGAGCAGGGAATCGCGCGCGCCGACGAATGGGATGCGCTCGACGAAGGCGCCGTGCACGCCGTCGTGATCAATCGACTCGGCCTGCCGGTGGCGACGGGCCGCCTGCTGGAAGGTGGAGCGCCCGGCGTGGCGCGAGTCGGCCGCATGGCCGTACTGCGCCTGTTGCGGGGTGCCGGTTTGGGCGAGGCGGTGCTGGCCGGCCTGGAGGATGCTGCACGCGGGCGTGGCGACACCGAACTGCATCTGAGCGCCCAGCGCAGTGCCGAGGGCTTCTACCGACGCCTGGGTTACGCGCCCGAGGGCGAGCCGTACGAGGAAGTGGGCATTGCCCACATCGCGATGCGCAAGCGCCTGGTGCCCTGAAATTCAGCCTGGAAACGGCAGTTGGACGCGGTCAACTGCCGTTTCCAGGTTCAGATGTCGAGCAGGGGATAGGGCAAGCGCGGCGCACGCAGCGGCGCGCCCGTATCGACGCCCAGGGTCAGCGCCTGGCCGGACTCGACCGCGGACAGGCCGAGCACCGCGATCACGGCCGTGCCCCCATCGGGAGCAGGCGCGGCCTGCACGATCAGGCCGCAAGGCGTGCCGGCTGGCTCCACCGCGAACACCTCGTCACCCGCCTGCGCCGGGCCGGCCACCTGGGCCACGAAGGCCCGGCGCTTGACCGCGCCGCGGAACTGGCTGCGTGCCACCACCTCCTGGCCCGGATAGCAACCCTTGCGAAAGCTCACCCCGCCGACCGACTCGTAATTGAGCATCTGCGGCACGAACTGCCCGGCGGTGGCTGCCGCCACCGTCGCGACGCCGCTGCGCACCTCGGCGAACGCCCAATCCGACCCGGCAAGCGCGGCGCCGACCGGCTCCACGGCGTCGAGCGGTGCCAGCCACAGGGCCCGCTGGACTGCATCGGCAGGGGCCAGCGGCACGGTGAGCGGCGCGACCGCGCCGTTCCTCGCCGCGCCTGGCTGCGCCTGCGAGGCAGCCCGGCCAAGCAGGCCACGCAGCTTGAAATCGGCCGTTGCCTCGTCCAGCCGCACCTTGCTGCGCAGCACGAAGCGCGCCAGTTGTCGCAGCGTTTCCGTCAGCAGATCCTCGCTGCACACCAACAGGAATTCGTCGGGTGCCTGGCGGCAGGCGACGAAGCTGGCCAGCACACGGCCCTTCGCGCTGCACAGCGCGGCCAAGCGTCCCTGGCCGACCGGCAACTGCTCCATCTCCTGCGTCAACAGGCCCTGCAGGAATGCGCCAGCCTGCTCGCCGCGCGCACGAATCACGCCCAGGTGCGCCAGCGGCGCCACGCCTCCGGCGGGCAGGGCGGCAGCGCTGTGCGTCTGGGTTGCCGGCATGTCCATGGGCTCAATTATCATGGCCGGTTCATTTCCAGGGGGCATGCCCTGGATATCCGTCTGACGAAGGCGCGCCCTGCGCGCGCCGGGAAGTGATGAGGAAACTGGTTCTCCGCGCGGCGCTGGCTTTGCTGTTCGTGCTTCTGGCCGCTGCCGCGAGCGCCGGCTGGTGGCTGGCCCGGCCGCTGCCGCTGGCCGCCGACGCGATCGAGGTCAGCGTGCCGCAGGGCGCGTCGCTGCGCGCTGCCGCGCGCCAGGCGGCCGCTGCGGGCGTGCAGGTGCCGGCCGAGCTGCTGTCCCTGTACTTTCGGTTTGCCGGCCAGGGGCAGACCATCCAGCCGGGCGACTACGCGGTCACGCGCGGCATGCGCGCGGCCGACCTGCTGGACAAGCTGGTGCGTGGCGAGCGCGTCATGGTCTCGATCACCCTGGTCGAAGGCTGGACCTTCCGGCAGGTGCGCGCGGCCCTGGCGCAGGCCGAGTTCCTGCGGCACGACAGCGCCGAGCTGTCGCCGGACGAGCTCATGGAGGCGCTCGGCGTACCCGGTGTCGCGCCCGAAGGGCGCTTCTTTCCGGACACCTACCTCTACCCGAAGCATGCCAGCAGCGAGCTCGCGATCCTGCGCCAGGCCATGCAGCTGATGCAGCGGCGGCTGGCGGCAGCCTGGGAGGCGCGCGCGAGCGACCTGCCGCTGAAATCGCCCGACGAGGCCCTGATCCTGGCCAGCATCGTCGAAAAGGAAACCGGGCGCGACGCCGACCGGGCGGAGATCGCCGGCGTCTTCATCAACCGCCTGCGTGCCGGCATGCCGCTGCAGACCGACCCGACCGTGATCTACGGCCTCGGCGAGACCTTCGACGGCAACCTCACGCGCAGCCACCTGCGCGGCGACACGCCCTTCAACACCTACACCCGGCGTGGCCTGCCGCCGACGCCGATCGCGATGCCGGGCAAGGCCGCGCTGATGGCTGCGGTGCAACCGGCGCGCACCAGTGCCCTGTATTTCGTGGCCCGCGGCGACGGCAGCAGCCATTTCAGCCGCTCCCTGGACGAGCACAACCGGGCGGTCAACCGGTATCAGCGTGGCGGAGGCAGGCCATGAGGGAGGGGGGGCTCTTCATCAGCTTCGAGGGCATCGACGGCGCTGGCAAATCGACCCACATCGCGCCCCTGGCCGAGGCCCTGCGCGCCGCCGGTCGGGTCGTCGTGCAGACTCGCGAGCCGGGCGGCACGCCGCTGGCCGAACGGATTCGCGACCTGGTGCTGCACCAGCCGATGGATGCGCAGACCGAGGCGCTGCTGATGTTCGCCGCGCGGCGCGATCACGCGCGCCAGGTGATCGCCCCCGCGCTGGCGCGTGGCGAGGTCGTGCTGTGCGACCGCTTCGCCGACGCCTCGTTCGCCTACCAGGGCGGTGGCCGCGGACTGGACTGGCAGGCCCTGGGCGAACTGGAACGGCTGGCGCAGGACACACGGGACCTCGGGCTGTGGCGCGAGCGCGGCGCGCTGCTGCAGCCCGACCTGACGCTGTGGTTCGACCTGGCGCCGGCCGAGGCGGCGACCCGCCTCGCGGGGGCACGGCTGCCGGACCGCTTCGAAGCCCAGCCCGTCGCCTTTTTCGACGCGGTGCGCGCCGCCTACGCGCGCCGTGCCGGCGAGCATCCGGCACGCTTTGCCCGCATCGACTCGAGCCAGCCGCGCGAGGCCGTCCACGCCGCCGTGCGGGCGATCCTGCGCGAACGGGGGTGGCTGTGAGCAGTGCGCCGCTGGCGCCCTGGCTGGCGCCACAACTGCAGGCCCTGCTCGCGCAGCGCGGCCATGCCTGGCTGCTGCAGGGTCCGTCCGGCCTGGGCCAGTTCGAGCTCGGGCTGGCCCTGGTCCGCGCCTGGTTGTGCGATGCGCCCACGCCGCAGGGGGCCTGCGGCCGCTGCGCCAGCTGCCACGGCGTCGACGTGCACACCCACCCCGACCTGGTGGTCCTGATGCCCGAGGCCGAGATGCTGGCGCGCGGCTGGCCCCTGACGGAGAAGGCGCAGGCCGAGATCGACGAGAAGAAGCGCAAGCCGAGCCGCGACATCCGGGTCGACGCCATGCGCGAGGCCATCGAGTTCGCCCAGCGCACCAGCGGGCGCGGCCGCGGCAAGGCGGTGCTGGTGTATCCGGCCGAGCGCATGAACGCCGTCACCGCCAACGCGCTGCTCAAGACGCTGGAGGAGCCCGCCGGCGACGTGCGTTTCGTGCTCGCCACCGACGCCGCCCACCTGCTGCTGCCGACCATCCGCAGCCGCTGCCTGGGCCATGTCCTGGCCTGGCCGGACCCGGCCGATGTCCTGCCCTGGCTGGTCCGGCAGGGCGTGGGTGAAACCGTCGCCGGGACGCTGCTGCGCGCTGCCGGCGGGCGCCCCGACGGCGCCCTGGCGCTGGCGACCCAGGACGGCGCGCGCAACTGGAGCGAACTGCCGCGCGCGCTGGCGCGCGGCGAAGTGGCGGCGCTGGCGGGCCTGCCGCTGGCCGAGGTCGTGACGCGCCTGCAAAAGCTCTGTCATGACCTGCTGGCCCAGCGCGTCGGCGCTGCCCCGCGCTACTTCGATGCCGCCGATCTGCCGGCCATTGCGCCACCGCTGCGCGTGCTGACGCGCTGGTGGACCCAGCTCGCGCAGTCCGCACGCACGGCCGAGCATCCATTAAACGCCCAACTTGCGACAGAATTCCTGGTCAACGCGGCACGTCAGGTCCTAAACTCGGCATCCTGAGTCGACAGACCGTCACGATGCCATGTCCACCAACACCCAGAACGCCGCACTCCCGGGCTCGCGCCCGAGCGTGATCCAGCTCACCATCAAGGAGAAGGGCGCGCTGCACGCCGCCTACATCCCGATGTTCCAGGAGGGCGGGATCTTCGTGCCGACCACGCGCGAGCACCGGCTGGGTGACGACGTCTACGTGCTGCTGACGCTGCTGGACGACCCGCAGCGCTACCCGGTGGCCGGCAAGGTGGCCTGGATCACGCCGGCGCGCGCCACCGGCAACCGCACCCAGGGCGTGGGCATCCGCTTTCCGAAGGACGAGAAATCGGCCCAGCTCAAGGCCAAGATCGAACAGGTGCTGGGCGCCGCCCTGAGTTCCGACCGGCCCACGCAGACCTTCTGAACGATCGCCCTTCGGGACGGGGGGTACCATCACGCCCCGCATGTTCACCGATTCGCACTGCCACCTGAGCTTTCCCGAACTGGCGGCCGAGTTGCCCGCCATCCGCGCCGCGATGGCCGCGGCGCGCGTCACGCGCGCCCTGTGCATCAGCACGACGATGGAGGAGTTCCCCCGGGTCCACGCACTGGCCCGGGACCATGACAACTTCTGGGCCACGGTCGGCGTGCACCCTGACAGCGAGGGCGTGCACGAGCCGGACGTGGACGAACTGGTGGCCGCGGCCGCGCTGCCCCGGGTGGTGGCCATCGGCGAAACCGGGCTGGACTACTACCAGATGATGGAGCGCAAGGGCGGGCGCAGCGTGGCCGACCTGGCGTGGCAGCGCGAGCGCTTTCGGGTCCACATCCGCGCGGCGCGCCACGCCGGCCTGCCGCTGGTGATCCACACGCGTGCCGCCGCCGACGACACCCTGGCGATCCTGGATGAAGAGGGCGAGGACGGCGGCATCGGCGCGGCCGGCGGCGTGTTCCACTGCTTCACCGAAACGCGCGCGGTGGCGCGCGCCGCCCTGGATCGCGGGTTTTACGTATCGTTTTCGGGCATCGTCACCTTTCGCAGCGCACGTGAGCTGCACGAGGTGGCGAAGCTGGTGCCGGACGACCGCCTGCTGATCGAGACCGATTCGCCCTACCTCGCGCCCGTGCCGTACCGCGGGAAGGTCAACAATCCGTCCTACGTGGTCCACGTCGCCGCGCGCCTGGCCGAGTTGCGCGGCACGTCGACAGAGCGCATTGGCGCGCTCACCAGCGCCAACTTCGATCGCCTGTTCCCACGGGTGCTGGCATGAGGCGCGCCACGCTGCTGCGCGCCACCCTCGTCCTGCTGGCGGGATGCGTCGCGTCGCTGCCGGTGTGGAGCGACGCCGTCGGCGACTTCTTTCGCGCCATCGTGCAGGACGATGACGGCGCGCTGCGCCGCCTGCTGGCGCGTGGCGTCGATCCCAACGCCCGCAACGACAGGGGCGTCCCGGGCCTGGTGCTGGCGCTGCAGGAGGATCGTCTGAAGGCCGCTCGCGTGCTGCTCGATTCGCCCCGCCTGAAGCCGGAGGAGCGCAATCCGGCTGGCGAGAGTCCGCTGATGGTCGCCGCGCTCAAGGGCGACCTGGCGATCGCGCGCCGTCTGATCGCGCTCGATGCCGACGTCAACAAGCCGGGTTGGACGCCGCTGCACTACGCGGCCACCAACGGCCACGTCGCGATGATCGAGCTGCTGCTGGACGAGAACGCCTTCATCGACGCCGAGGCACCCAACGGCAACACGCCGCTCATGATGGCCGCCTATTTCGGCAGCCCCGAGGCCGTGAAGGTGCTGATCCAGGCGGGCGCCGACCTGCGCATGCGCAATCGGCAGGGCCAGACCGCGCTCGACCTGGCGCAGCAGGGTGGCCGTGCCAACGCGGCCGAACTGCTGATCGAGGGCCTGCGGCGCAGCCAGGGCGTGCCGCGCGGACAGTGGTAGGGCAGCGTTGGCCCCGAGCGGGTAAAATTCATTGCTTTGCGAGGCGCGGCGCAGGCCGTGCTCGCGCAGCAAGGATCGAAAAGGCATCCACGGGCCATGAGGGCGCGAGCGATCCCGACCTGGGGCCGGGTTCGGTCGGCATTCTGGCCAACCGGAATCGACCCGGCGCGGCCCAGGCCGCGCTTTTTCATGGTTTCGCCTCTTCTTCCCGAGTTCACGGAGCAGGTGCATGATTGAGATCACGCTCGCCGATGGCGCGAAGCGGGAATTTCCCCAGCCGGTGACGGTGGCCGAGGTCGCGCAGTCGATCGGCCCGGGCCTGGCCAAGGCCGCCCTGGGCGGCAAGGTGGATGGGCGTCTGGTCGATACCAGTCACGTCATCCGCCAGGACGCGTCGGTCGCGATCGTGACCTCGCGCGACGCCGAGGGACTGGAGATGATCCGCCACTCGACCGCGCACCTGCTGGCTTACGCGGTGAAAGAGCTGTTCCCCGAGGCCCAGGTCACGATCGGCCCGGTGATCGAGAACGGCTTCTATTACGATTTCAGCTACAAGCGCCCGTTCACGCCCGAGGATCTCGCCGCGATCGAGAAGAAGATGGCCGAACTGGCGGCCAGGGACGAGCCGGTCGAGCGCCGTGTCTTGCCGCGCGACGAGGCCGTGGCCTACTTCAAGGGCCTGGGCGAGCACTACAAGGCCGAGATCATCGCCAGCATCCCGACGAACGAGGACGTCTCGCTCTATCGCGAGGGCGCGTTCGAGGACCTGTGCCGCGGCCCGCACGTGCCCAGTACCGGCAAGCTCAGGCACTTCAAGCTGATGAAGGTGGCCGGTGCCTACTGGCGCGGCGACCACCGCAACGAGATGCTGCAGCGCATCTATGGCACGGCCTGGGCCACCAAGGACGAGCTGCAGCAGTACCTGACGATGCTGGAGGAGGCCGAGAAGCGCGACCACCGCAAGCTCGGGCGCGAGCTCGACCTGTTCCACATCGACGAGCATTCGCCCGGCACGGTGTTCTGGCACCCCAAGGGCTGGGCCCTGTGGCAGGTGGTGGAGCAGTACATGCGCGCGGTCTACCGCGACAACGGCTATCTCGAGGTCAAGGGTCCGCAGATCCTCGACAAGGCCTTGTGGGAGAAGACCGGCCACTGGGACAAGTACCGCGAGAACATGTTCATCACCGAGAGCGAGAAACGCGACTACGCGCTCAAGCCGATGAACTGCCCGGGCCACATCCTGATCTTCAAGCAGGGCGTCAAGAGCTACCGCGACCTGCCGCTGCGCTACGGCGAGTTCGGCGCCTGCCACCGCAACGAGCCCTCGGGCGGCCTGCACGGCCTGATGCGGGTGCGCGCCTTCACCCAGGACGATGGCCACATCTTCTGCACCGAAGACCAGATCCTGGCCGAATGCACGGCCTATACCGCGCTGCTGCAGAAGGTCTACGCCGACTTCGGCTTTGCCGACATCATCTACAAGATCGCCACGCGTCCCGACGTGCGCATCGGCACGGACGAAAGCTGGGACAAGGCCGAGCGCGCCCTGATCGAGAGCCTGGAGGCCGCGGGCTGCGATTACCAGCTCTCGCCGGGCGAGGGCGCCTTCTACGGCCCGAAGATCGAATACACGCTGAAGGACGCGATCGGCCGCGAATGGCAGTGCGGCACGATCCAGGTCGACTTCTCCATGGCCGAGCGGCTGGATGCCGAATACGTGGGCGAGGACGGCGCGCGCCATCACCCGGTCATGCTGCACCGCGCCATCGTCGGCAGCCTGGAGCGCTTCATCGGCATCCTGATCGAGCAGCACGCCGGGGCACTGCCGGTGTGGCTGGCGCCGGTCCAGGTGGTGGTCACCGGCATCACCGACGCGCAGGCCGATTACGTTCGCCATGTGGCGAAAACGCTGCAAGCTCAAGGGCTTAGAGTGGAAACGGATCTGCGCAACGAGAAAATCACCTATAAAATACGCGAGCATTCGTTGCAGAAGCTTCCCTATATTCTGGTCGTGGGCGACAAGGAGAAGGAGGCGGGTGCTGTCGCAGTGCGCGCGCGAGGCAATGTGGACCTCGGTGTGGTGGCCCTCGATGCGTTTGTCAAGCGCATCGCCCAGGACATCGCTTCTAAAGCCTGATTTCCCTTCGAGACAGCTTTAGTCCGCGTCACCCGGACAGCTTTGCCATTTTTTTGATTGAGGAACCTGAACCATCGCTACCAATTTCCGCGACCGCCGCCACCGTGAGGAACGTGCCCATCGCCTGAACCGCGAAATCATGGCACCCGAAGTGCGCCTCAACGGCCCCGACAACGAACCCCTGGGCATCGTGCCGCTGCAAGAGGCGCTGCGCATGGCCGGCGATCTGGACGTGGACTTGGTGGAGATCGCCGCCACGGCAACCCCGCCCGTCTGCCGGCTGATGGACTACGGCAAGTTCAAGTACCTGGAGCAGAAGAAGGCGGCGGAGGCCAAGGCCAAGCAGACGGTCATCGAGCTCAAGGAGGTCAAGTTCCGCCCGGCGACCGACGATGGCGACTACAACATCAAGCTGCGCAACATCCGCCGCTTCGTCGCCGATGGCAACAAGGTGAAGGTCACGCTGCGCTTCCGCGGCCGCGAGATCACGCACCAGGAACTCGGCCTTGCATTGCTGGACCGGGTGCGCAATGACCTGGCCGACAGCGTGGTGGTCGAGCAGTTTCCCCGCCTTGAGGGGCGGCAGATGGTGATGATGCTGGCGCCAGCGCGCAAGAAGTCGGGCGGCGGCGCGGCCAAGGGTGCGAGCCAGGCCGCGACGGCGCAGGCCGCGAGCTGAGGCGCGCGGCGCAGGCAGGAATTTGCCGGCCTGAGGTCGGCAACAACGGTGGGGCATGAATCCCCGCCGCAACAAGTGGCTCGGGGCCAAGCAAGGGTGCATGCATGATGCACACGCCTCGCGAGCACAAATGAAGAAGGAGCATGCAAATGCCCAAGATGAAAACCAAGAGCAGCGCGAAGAAGCGCTTTCGCGTTCGTCCGGGTGGCACGGTCAAGCGTGGCCAGGCCTTCAAGCGTCACATCCTGACCAAGAAGAGCACCAAGAACAAGCGTCAGCTGCGCGGCACCACCAGCGTGCACGCCACCGACCTCGGCCAGATGGCACAGATGCTGCCGTTTGCCGGCCTCTGATCAACCGACGGACAAGGAGAAAACCAAATGCCTCGCGTCAAACGTGGTGTGACGGCCCGCGCCCGTCACAAGAAGGTGCTGGCCCTGGCCAAGGGCTTCCGCGGTCGCCGCAAGAACGTCTTCCGGGTCGCCAAGCAGGCGGTCATGAAGGCGGCGCAGTATGCCTATCGCGACCGCCGCAATCGCAAGCGCGACTTCCGGCGCCTGTGGATCACCCGCATCAACGCGGCCGCGCGTGAATGCGGCATCACCTACAGCCAGTTCATGAACGGCATGAACAAGGCCGGCATCGCGCTCGACCGCAAGGTGCTGGCCGACATCGCCGTGCACGACAAGGCGGCCTTCGCCAGCCTGGTCGAACAGGCCCGGGCCAGGCTGGCCTGACGCCACGCGGCCACCACGCGCCACCGCGCCCGTCGTCGCTGCGCGCGGATGGCTCAAGGGGTTGAGGCCGAGATGGTCTCAATCCCTTTTTTCATTTGCTCCCGCCACCGTTCATGCCCATGGATGTCTCCGTTCCCTCCAGTGACCTGTCCGAACTGGTCCGCGCCGCCGAGGATCGCTTCGCGCATGCCGCGACGCCGGCCGATCTCGAGGACGCGAAGGCGCAGTTCCTGGGCAAGGCCGGGCGCGTCACGGCCCTGATGAAGGGCCTGGCCAGCCTCGCCCTCGACGAGAAGAAGTCGCGCGGCGCCGCCATCAACCAGGCCAAGCAGGCCATCGAGGCCGCGCTGGCGGCGCGCCGCCAGGCCCTGCAGGACGCCGAACTGGAGCGCCAGTTGCGCGCCGAGGCGCTCGACGTGACGCTGCCGGGGCGCCAGCGTGGCGCCGGTGGCCTGCACCCGGTCTCGCGCGCCTGGGAGCGCATCGAACAGGTGTTCGCCAGCATGGGCTTCGACGTCGCCGACGGTCCCGAGATCGAGAACGACTGGTTCAACTTCACGGCGTTGAACAACCCGCCGAATCACCCGGCGCGCTCGATGCAGGACACCTTCTACGTGGACCTGAACGACGAGGACGGCCAGCCCTACTGCCTGCGCACCCACACCAGCCCGATGCAGATCCGCTACGCCACGGCCCATGCGAAACGCCATGCGGCCGCGCTGGCGCGCGGCGAGATGCGCGAGATCCGCGTCATTGCCCCGGGGCGCACCTACCGCGTGGACAACGACGCGACGCACTCGCCCATGTTCCACCAGGTCGAGGGTCTGTGGCTGGGCGAGGACGTGAGCTTCGCCGACCTGAAGGTGACCTACCTGAACTTCTGCAAGGCCTTCTTCGAGACCGA
>NZ_DAOKZG010000051.1:0-19563 GCF_035325765.1 Ottowia sp. | reverse complement strand
GCTGGACCACAGCTACCCGCACTGCTGGCGCCACAAGTCGCCCGTGATCTACCGCGCCGCCTCGCAATGGTTCGTGCGCATGGACGAGGGCGAGGGCGTGTTCACCAGCGACAAGGCGCCCGAGACGCTGCGCACCACGGCGCTGCGCGCGATCGAGCAGACGGCGTTCTACCCGCACTCCGGCCAGGCGCGACTGCGCGACATGATCGCGGGCCGCCCCGACTGGGTCATCAGCCGCCAGCGCGCCTGGGGCGTGCCGATCCCGTTCTTCCTGCACAAGGAAACCGAGGCGCTGCACCCGCGCACCATGGAGATCCTGGACCAGGCGGCCGACATCGTGGAGCAAGGCGGCATCGAGGCCTGGAGCCGCGTGACGGCCGAGGAGATTCTCGGGCCCGAGGACGCCCAGCACTACAGCAAGAGCAGCGACATCCTGGAGGTGTGGTTCGACTCCGGCTCGACCTTCTGGCACGTGCTGTGCGGCACGCACCCCCAGGAGCACCACGAGAGCGGCCCCGAGGCCGACATGTACCTGGAGGGCCACGACCAGCACCGCGGCTGGTTCCATTCCTCGCTGCTGCTGGCCAGCGCCATCCGCGGCCGCGCGCCCTACCGCAGCCTGCTCACGCACGGCTTCACGGTGGACGGCCAGGGCCGCAAGATGAGCAAGAGCCTGGGCAACGCGGTCGCGCCCCAGGTCACGAGCGAGAAGCTCGGCGCCGAGATCATCCGCCTGTGGGTCGCTGCGAGCGACTACTCGGGCGACATCGGCATCGACGAGAAGATCCTGGCGCGCGTGGTCGACAGCTACCGCCGCATCCGCAACACGCTGCGCTTCCTGCTCGCCAACACCAGCGACTTCGATCCGAAGAAGGACGCCGTGCCGGCCGACCGGATGCTGGAGCTGGACCGCTGGCTGCTGGCGCGCGCGGCCGAATTCCAGGCCGAGGTGCTGGCTCACTACGAGGTCTACGAGTTCCACCCGGTGGTCGCCAAGCTGCAGCTGTTCTGCTCGGAAGACCTGGGCGGCTTCTACCTCGACGTGCTGAAGGACCGGCTCTACACCACGGCGCCCGACTCGCTGGCGCGCCGCAGCGCCCAGACCGCGCTGTGGCAGCTGACCCAGGCGCTGCTGCGCTGGATGGCGCCGTTCCTCAGCTTCACCGCCGAGGAGGCCTGGAAGCTGGTCGGCGCGAGCGACTCGATCTTCCTGGAGGAGTTCTGGCGCTTCGACGCACCCGACACGACGTTGCTGGCCAGGTGGGCGCGCATCCGCGCGATCCGCGAGCAGGTCAACAAGGAAATCGAGGTGCAGCGCGAACAGGGCGTGATCGGATCGTCGCTGCAGGCCAACGTCGACCTCACCGCGGCGCCGCAGGACCACGCCCTGCTGGCCAGCCTGGGCGACGACCTGCGCTTCGTGCTCATCACCTCGGTGGCCCGGCTGCACGCCGGCGACGCGCTGCAGGTCGAGGTGCACGCCTCCGGCGACCGCAAGTGCGAGCGCTGCTGGCACTGGCGCGCCGACGTCGGCGCCGATCCTGCGCATCCCACCATCTGCGGCCGCTGCGTCAGCAACCTCCACGGCAGCGGCGAGGTCCGCGTGGTCGCCTGACGCCGTGACGCTCACGACGACTCCCGGCGCGCGGCCGGGTTCCTGGCTGGCGCTGGCCGCGCTGGTCGTGGCGCTGGACCAGTTCGTCAAGTGGTGGATCGTCGGCCACTACCAGCTCGGCGACGCCACGCCGGTCACAGGCTTCTTCAACATCGTGCGCGCGCACAACACCGGGGCCGCGTTCTCCTTCCTCGCCGGCGCCGGCGGCTGGCAGCGCTGGTTCTTCGTGGCGCTGGCACTCGCGGCCAGTGCCTTCATCGTCTGGCTGCTGCGCGGCCACGCGGGGCAGAAGCTGTTTGCCCTGTCGCTGACGCTGATCCTGGCCGGCGCCGTCGGCAATTTGATCGACCGGCTGGTGCACGGCTACGTGGTCGACTACCTGGACTTCCACTGGCCGCTGCTGGAACCGCTGTTCTACCGCGGCCACTTCCCGGCCTTCAACCTGGCCGATGCAGCCATCACGGCGGGCGCGATCGGGCTGGTCCTGGACGAGTTGCTGCGCATGCGGCGCCGCTGAAGCGAGCGCCCGCCCCCATCGCCATGACCGCGCCCGTCCTGCGCTATCCGGCCGAGCTGCTGCGGCGCGCCACGCGCATGTTCGCCACCGTTGCGAAGATCATGCTGCCGGTGATGCTGGCGGTCTACGTGGCCGAGCGGCTCGGGCTGGTGGCGCTGGCGGGGCGGGGGCTGGCACCGGTGATGGGCATGCTCGGGCTGCCGCCCGAGGCCGCCATCATCTGGGCCACGACGGTGCTCACCAATCTGTACGGCGGCATCGCCATCGTCGCCACGCTGGCCAGTGACCTGCAGCTCAGCGTGGCGCAGACGAGCGCGCTGGGCGCGATGATGCTGTTCGCGCACAACCTGCCGACCGAGCAGGCCATCGTGCGCAAGGCCGGCGGCAGCGCCCTGCTCACCGGCAGCCTGCGCCTGCTGGTCGGCGCCGGCTTCGGCGCCGCCGTGACGTGGACCTGCCAGCTCGCGGACTGGTTGCAGCAACCGGTGTCTCTGGCCTGGCTGCAAGGCGTCGGCAGCGCTGGCGGCGGCACGCCCGACGCCGGGGGCTGGCTGCTCGCCACCGCGCAGTCGATGGGGATGATCTGGCTCATCATCATCGCGCTCGTGCTGCTGCTCGATGCGCTGGAATGGATGGGCGCGACGCGCCTGTTCACGCGCCTGCTGGACCCGGTACTGCGGCTGACCGGCCTGGAAGCGCACGCCGCGCCGCTCACCACCGTCGGCCTGCTGATGGGCCTGACCTACGGCGGCGCGCTCATCATCGACGCCAGCCAGCGCGAACACTACAGCCGCCGCACCCTGCTGCTGGCGACGTGCTGGCTGTCGCTGTTCCACAGCGTGATCGAGGACACGCTGCTGATCGCCGCGCTGGGCGCCAGCATCTGGGTCATCCTGGTGGTGCGCGGTGCCATCACGCTGGCGATCATGATCGCGCTGGCGGCACTGACCCTGCCGCATACGCGCTGGGGGCGGCGGCTGGCGGCTTGAGGCGCGTCAGTGGCCGCGCGGCATGAATTCGATGCAGGCCTCGACCACGGCCTGCTCGAATGCGGTCAGCCGCCGCATCGGCTGACGGAGCAGCGACGCGGAGACCCCGAGCACGCTCGGCGTATCCGAGACATGGTCTTGGCCATCAATCACGAGCGTGCTCTGTGCACGCTGCATCACCGGCCTGTTGCTTCCCACACGTCGCAACGGAATGCACCAGCGCGTGGCGGTGGTCACCCGATCGCCCTGGACATCGAGGCAGAAGTCGTGAGCGACAGAACGATCTGGGCAGCGAAAGACCTCGAAGCGCGGCATGCCTGTCAGTCCGCCGAATCAGGCGAACCTTCCGGGTAGCGCTGCCACTGCGATCGAATTGCAGAGCCTCGCTCCTTGAAATCATCCAAAAAACGGCAGTTGGACGCGTTCGCCCAACAGGTGGAGATGATCGAAGCAGCGGAAGTCAAGGTTCATGCGGCTCTCGTGAAGAAGGCAAGCGGTCAACTGCCGTTTTTGGGATCATTCACGGTGTCCTGTCCTTCCCTGGCGTGAGGATCGTCGAACCCGTCGTCTGCCGGGCTTCCAGCGCGCGATGGGCTGCCTGCACTTCAGCCAGCGGGAAGCGCTGGTCGATGTGGATCTTCACCTTGCCGCTCGTCACCATGCCGAACAGATCGTCGGCCATCTGCTGGCAGCGCTCGCGCGTGGCGATGTGGGTGTAGATGGACGGGCGCGTGACGTACAGTCCCTTGCCGGCCAGCTGCGCCAGCGTGAATGGTGGCACGGCGCCGCTGGCGTTGCCAAAGCTCGCCATCAGGCCGAACGGGCGCAGGCACCGGAGCGAACCCTCCCAGGTGTCCTTGCCGACCGAGTCGTAGACCACTTTGACGCCGCGCCCTCCGGTGATCTCGGCCACCCGCGCGGCAAAATCCTCGGTCCTGTAGTTGATCGCGACGTCGGCGCCGTTGGCGAGCGCCAGCGCGCACTTCTCCGCCGAGCCGGCGGTGGCGATCAGGCGATAGCCCAGCGCGCGCGCCCACTGGCAGGCGATCAGCCCGACGCCGCCGGCGGCGGCGTGCCAGAGGATGTGATCGCCCGGCTCCAGGCCTTCGGCCGGCAGGGTGCGGCGCAGCAGGTACTGCACCGTCAGGCCCTTGAGCATCATGGCGGCGCCGGTGTCGAAGTCGATCGCGTCGGGCAGCTTGCAGACCGCGGTGGCCGGCATCACCCGCAGCTCGCTGTAGCTGCCAGGCGGCTGGCTGGTGTAGGCGGCGCGATCGCCCGGCGCGAGATGCGCCACGCCCGGCCCCACGGCCTCGATCACGCCCGCGCCTTCCATGCCCAGGGTGAGCGGGGTCGGCAATGGATACAGGCCGCTCCTCTGGTAGACGTCGATGAAGTTCAGGCCAATCGCATGGTGGCGGATGCGCACCTCGCCGGGGCCGGGATCACCGACGGCGACCTCGACCAGCTTCATCTCCTCGGGCCCGCCCTGGCGGGCGATCTGCACGGCAAGCGGCATGGCGATCTCCTCTCGTTTAAGCTCATGGCCTCCGCCGATGGTGCCACGCCTGCCGCCAGGCCGCGGACCGCGGGGACGATGTCCTTGCGCCCCACCCCAGCACCCATGCGCCTGACCCCCACCAACGCCATCCTGCTCGCGACGCCACCACTGCTGTGGGCGGGCAATGCCGTGGTCGGCCGGCTGGTGGTGGACCTGGTGCCGCCCATGATGCTGAACTTCCTGCGCTGGGCCGTGGCCTTCGTGCTGCTGTTGCCGCTGGCGCCCTGGGTGCTGCGCCCGGGCAGCCCGATCTGGTCCGGCTGGCGCCACTACGCCCTGCTCGGCCTGCTGGGCGTGGGTTGCTACAACAGCCTGCAGTACCTCGCGCTGCACACCTCCACGCCGATGAACGTCGTGCTGGTGGCCTCGACCCTGCCGCTGTGGATGCTGGTGCTGGGGCGTGCGTTCTTCGGCGCCACCATCAACCGCGCGCAACTGGCGGGCATGGGGCTGTCGATCGCCGGCGTGCTGGTGGTGCTCACGGGCGGCGAGTGGCGACAACTGGTGCACTGGCGCCTGGTGCCGGGCGACGTGCTGATGCTGATCGCCACCATCCTGTGGGCCTGGTACTCGTGGCTGCTGCTGCCACGCCCCGATGATCCCCCGCGCCTGCGCGCCGACTGGGCCGCGCTGCTGCTCGCGCAGGTGACCTACGGCGTCGGCTGGTCGGGCCTGTTTGCTGCGGGCGAGTGGGCCTGGGGCGCTGCACCGGTCCGCTGGGGCTGGCCGCTCGCGGCCACGCTGGCCTTCGTCGCCATCGGCCCGGCCATCGTCGCCTACCGCTGCTGGGGCCTGGGCGTGCAGCGCGGCGGGCCGGCGCTGGCAGGCGTGTTCTACAACCTCGCGCCCGTGTTTGCCGCCATCCTGTCGGCGCTGTTCCTGGGCGAGTGGCCGCACCCGTTCCATGGCGCGGCGTTCGCGCTGATCGCGCTGGGAATCTGGGCATCGTCGCGGCGCTGATGCGTTGTGCCGCGCGCCTGCCCGCTCACTGGTTGCCGAACTTCCCGACCATCCAGGTCATGGTGCGTCCGACTCAGGCCGCGTCGCAGCGCCCAGCCAGATAGCCGGAGCCGCAGCCGTAGAGCTCGGCCAGGACGTGGCGCAGGTGATCGTCCGATTCGCCGCTGGCGGCACCCGGCACCGGCTGCGACCCCTGGCGCGCGGCATCGATCATTGCCTGCGCCATCTTCTCGGCCGCCAGTTCGCCGCGCAGGAACTGCGGCGCCAGCGCCACCGCGCCATGAATGGCCGCCCGCATGTGCGCCGCCTGCGTCGGCGCGCCCGGCCCGGCCGCCTGATGCCTGTCCGTCATTGACTGCTCCTGGAACCATCAACCGCAGCCATTTTGCGCCCGGCCCGCCGCAGCGGCCCCGTCACGCGCAAGCCCATCCCGCCGGTGGGTTTTCTGCCTGGCGGCGATCAGAAGGTGCCCGGATAGAGCCCGCCGTCGAGCAGCACGTTCTGGCCCGTGAGGTAGCCGGCCTGAAGGCTGCACAGGAAGGCGCACATCGCGCCGAACTCCTCGGGCGTGCCCAGGCGCCCGGCCGGGATGGGCTTGGCCTGCGCGGCACGCGCCTGCGCCAGCGTCTGGCCATTCTGGCTGGCCACGTTCTGCATGATGCTGGCCAGGCGATCGGTGTCGAACTTGCCCGGCAGCAGGTTGTTGATGGTCACGCCGCGCGCCGCCACCTCGGGATTGCGCGCCAGTCCGGCGATGAAGCCCGTCAGTCCCGAGCGCGCGCCGTTGGACAGGCCGAGGATGTCGATCGGCGCCTTCACCGCGCTCGAGGTGATGTTGACGATGCGGCCGAAGCCGCGGGCGAGCATGCCGTCGAGGCTGGCCTTGATGAGCTCGATCGGGGTCAGCATGTTGGCGTCCACGGCCTTGATCCAGGCCTCGCGATCCCAGTCGCGGAAGTTGCCCATGGGCGGCCCGCCGGCATTGGTGACCACGATGTCGAGGTCCGGGTGCACCGCCAGCGCCTGCGCACGGCCCTCCGGTGTGGTGATGTCGGTGGCGACGGCCAGCACCTGCACGCCGGACTCGGTGCGCAGCGCAGCCGCGGCCTGCTCCAGCACCTCGGCACGGCGCGCCACCAGCACCACGTTGACGCCCTCGCGTGCCAGCGCCTGCGCGCAGCCGTGGCCCAACCCCTTGCTGGCGCCGCACACCAGCGCCCACTTGCCGGCAATTCCGAGATCCATGTCGCGCTCTCCAGTTCCGCCCAGAAACAACAAGCCTAACCGACGCGCCGCCCCGCCCGGCTGAACAGATAGACCCCGACCAGCACCAGCGCAGTGCCCGCCACCAGCGCCGGCGTGAAGGGCTCGCCCAGCAGCACGATACCCATGACGATGGTCGACAGCGGTCCGATCATGCCGACCTGCGCCGCCAGGCCGGCACCGACGCGCTCGACGCCGATCATCACCAGCAGCACCGGCACCGCCGTGCACAGCGTAGCGTTGAGCAGCGACAGCCACAGCACCGGCTCGGCCACGCGCGCCGACGCCCAGGGGTTGAACAGCAGGAAGTGGGCGATGCAGCACAGGCTGGCCACGGTGGAGGCCAGGCCCACCAGGCGCAGGCTGCCGATGCGGGCAACGAACTCGCCGCTGAAGAACAGGTAGAGCGCGTACGAGGCCGCCGACAGGAACACCCAGAACGCGCCCCAGGCGGTGGCGCTGCCCGGCATGCCATGCAGCTCGACGCGGAACACCAGCAGGGCGCCGCCGTAGCCGACCGCCGTGGCCAGCAGATGCCCGAGCGTGATCGGGCGGCCGCGCAGCGCCCAGCCGTAGAGCAGCACCAGCGTCGGGGTGAGGTAGAGGATCAGCCGCTCCAGGCTGGCCGTGATGTATTGCAGGCCCAGGAAGTCGAGCATGCTGGCCAGGTAGTAGCCGCAAAAGCCCAGGCCCAGCACGGCCCAGCGTTCCGACCGCGCCAGCGCCGGCCGGCCGCGCCCGCCCCACCAGGCCATGAACAGGAAGAACGGCAGCGCCATCAGCATGCGGTACATCAGCAGCGTGATGGCGTCGACGCCGTAGCGGTAGGCCAGCTTGACGACGATGGCCTTGCCGGAAAAGCCGACCGCGCCCAGCGCGGCAAACAGCAGGCCGCTGGTTCTCGGGTTCATGGGGTCGGCGCGGCTGGCGGTGGCGCGACGGGCGCGCCACGGCCCCGATCCTCAGGCACGCATCGGCTTGAGCGCCACGGCCCAGCGCCGCAGCTCGTCGAGCAGGCCGGTCGCGGCGGCATCGATCACCTCGGTGGAGCGGAACGCGCCCTGCTGGTCCAGATGGCTCGCTATGGTCGGGATGGCCACGCACTCGACCATGGGCATCACCTAGAGCGTGGTCACGTGCAGGCGCGCCGCCTGCACGGCACGCAGGCCGCCCGAGAAGCCGGCGCCGTAGCCGACGAAGCCGGCCGGCTTGTAGTGCCACTCACGCGTGACGTAGGCCAGTGCGTTGACCAGCGCCGGCGGCGGGCTGTAGTTGTATTCCGGCATCACGAAGACGAAGGCATCGGCCGCGTCCACGCTGGCGCTCCAGCGTCGCGTGTGCTCGTGCTCGTACTGCTGCATGCGCGGATGCACGGCCTCGTCGTAGAGCGGCAGATGGAAGTCGATCAGGTCCACCAGCTCGGCGTCGAAACCGCCATGCCGGCGCGCAAGTTCATGGAACCAGCGTCCCACCGCCGGGCCGACGCGACCGGGGCGGGTGCTGCTGATGATGATGTGGAGCTTGGGATCCATGTTGTCCTTTGCGGCAAGTGAAGCGGGAAAGGGCGCGGATGACGAGGCATCCACCGGCGCCCTGGCCGACGTCGGCCGGTGGCAGGGTGCGCCAGGGCAAGACCGCGATTGTCCCCGCTCGGCGCCGGGTCATGCACGCTTGCGGGCATTGCGGATCGCGTCAGCGGCAAGCGCGTTCCAGCCGCGCCGGGCCGCGCGCGCCAGCAGGAAGTCGGCAAAGCGCTGCGCGGCAGGGCCGAGCTCGCGCCCGGCGCGGGAATAAAGGTAGAAGCGCCGCCGGATCGCCGGCTCGACCAGTGGGCGCATCTGCAGGCCCAGCTGCTCGATCAGGGGCTGGGCATACGGCATGCCCGTGGTCACCCCGAGCCCGGCGGCCGTCATGGCGAAGGCCGTGGTCATGAAGGCCACCTCGTGCACTGGCTCCAGCACGACGCCGGTCGCCTCGCGCAGCAATTCGGCGCGCAGCAGGCGCGTGTACTGGCCGCGCAGCGAGATCACGGGCTCGCGCACCAGCTCGGCCCAGCGCACCTCCGGTCCGGCCGCCAGCACATGGCCGGCGGGCAGCACGGCATGGAACTGCATGTCCAGCATCGGCCGCGCCAGCAGCTCGGGGCTGGGCGCGCGCTCCGGGCCCACGCCCAGGTCCACGTCACCTGCCAGCACGCGCGACGACACCGCCTCGACCTCCGAGTCGGTGACCAGTACCTCGACCTTCGGGTGCAGCTCGGCAAACGCGGCCACCGACTCGGGCAGCAGCGTGCAGGCGATGAGCTGGGGCACGGCGATGCGCACCTGGCCCGCATTGAGCGACTTCAGGTCGGCGATCGACGTCAGCGCACGGTCCAGGTCCCCCAGGATGCGCTCGACCAGGGGCAGGAAATCGGCGCCCACCTGCGACAGCTCGATGCGGCGCGTGGTGCGGTGCACCAACTCCACCCCCAGTTCGCTCTCGAGCTGCCTGACCAGGCCGCTGAGCGCGCTTTGCGTGATGTGCAGGCGCGTCGCAGCCTCCGTGAAGCTGCTCGTGCGCACCACGGCAACGAAGGCCCGCAACTGGCGCAAGGTGATATTCATCACTTCATCCAATAAACCTATAAGAATTATCCGTTTGTCTAACGGAGTAGATCATGCTTCAATCAACAATCGAACCGGGCGTTGTGCACCCAGTGAAAGCGCAACAGACTCGGGACCGAGACTCTCACGTGGCATGCACGAACCGTGAATTCCGGCCGATACGCGACGAGGAGACATGGATGAAGCCGCAGCAGACACGGCAACCCGGTCTCCTCCTGTGCATCAAAAATACAGGATATTCATTCACGAACGGAGACCATCGATGGCTGAAAAGAAACCCCTGGACTACATGAGCGGCTTCGGCAACGAATTTGCCACCGAGGCGCTGCCAGGCGCCCTGCCCGACCTCGGAAATTCGCCGCAGCAGGCACCGTACGGCCTCTACGTGGAACAGCTCAGCGGCACCGCCTTCACGGCGCCGCGCCACGCCAACCGGCGCACCTGGCTCTATCGCATCCGCCCTGGCGCGGTGCATGGCGCGTTCGAGCCCTGCGATGCCGGCCGGCTCTGGCGCACCCAGCCGGACGACGTGCCGCCGCCGCCCAACCGGCTGCGCTGGGACCCCACGCCCATTCCCACCAGCGACGCGCTGGACTTCATCGACGGCATGACGACGATGGGCGTGAGCGCCACCACCAGCATCAACATCTACGCGGCCAACCGGTCGATGGACAAGCGCTATTTCTACGACGCCGACGGCGAGTTGCTGATCGTGCCGCAGCAGGGCCGGCTGGAGCTGGCCACCGAACTGGGCGTGCTGGAGATCGGGCCCTCCGAGATCGCCGTCATTCCGCGTGGCGTGCGCTTCCAGGTGCGCCTGCTGGACGGCAGCGCGCGCGGCTGGGTGTGCGAGAACCGCGGCCACCACCTGGTGCTGCCCACGCTGGGCGTGATCGGTTCCAACGGCCTGGCGCATCCGCGCGATTTCCTCACGCCGGTGGCGGCCTACGAGGACGTGGAGGGCGACTTCGAGATCGTGGCCAAGTTCGGCGGCCACTTCTGGAAGGCACCCATCGGCAACTCGCCGCTGGACGTGGTCGCCTGGCACGGCACCAGCGCACCCTACAAGTACGACCTGCGCCGCTTCAACGCCGTCGGCTCCATCACCTACGACCACCCCGACCCCTCCATCTTCCTAGTGCTGCACGCGCCCAGCGCCACGCCTGGCGTGGACACGCTGGACTTCGTGGTGTTCGCGCCGCGCGTGCTGGCCATGATCGACACCTTCCGCCCACCCTGGCTGCACCGCAACATCGCCAGCGAGTTCATGGGCAACATCCACGGCGTCTACGACGCCAAGGCCTCGGGTTTTCCGGCCGGCGCCTCGTCGCTGCACAGCTGCATGACGGCGCACGGCCCGGACGTGGAAACCTTCGAGAAGGCCAGCCATGCCGACATCTCCAAGCCCGACTACATCACCGACCAGCTCGCCTTCATGTTCGAGACGCCGGAGATGATCTGCCCGACGCGCGCGGCGCTGGAGTCGCCGCAGCGCCAGCAGGACTACTACAAGGTCTGGCAGGGCTTCAAGAAATACTTCAACCCGAACCAGCGCTGACAAGAGAGGCAAGACCCCATGACGCTGAACGAGACTCACGATCCCGCCCTGCGCAGCTGGGTGGCCTCGGCCAACGGCCACGACACCGACTTCCCGATCCAGAACCTGCCGTTCGCGGTGTTTCGCCGCACCGGCAGCAGCGAAGCCTGGCGCGGCGGCGTGGCCATCGGCGACCAGGTGCTGGACCTGGGCACGGCGGCCCGTACCGGCGCCATCACCGGCGCGGCAGCGCAAGCGCTGCAGGCGGCTGCCGGCGACAGCCTGAACGCCTTCATGGCGCTGGGCGCGCCCGCCTGGTCGGCGCTGCGCCTGGCGCTGTCGCGTGCGCTGCGCGAAGGCGCGGCCGAACGCACGCGGCTCGAGCCCTGCCTGGTGGCCCAGGACGCGGTCGAGTACACGGTGCCGGCACGCATCGGCGACTACACCGACTTCTACACCTCGATCCATCACGCCACCAACATCGGCCGCCTGTTCCGCCCCGACAACCCGCTGATGCCGAACTACAAGTGGATCCCGATCGGCTACCACGGTCGCGCCTCGAGCGTGGTGGTGTCGGGCCAGGACTTCCGGCGCCCGGTCGGCCAGACCAGGGCACCCGATGCCGGCGCGCCCGTGGTGCAGGCCAGCCAGCGCATGGACATCGAGCTGGAGCTGGGCGTGTTCATCGGCAGCGCCAACGCCCTGGGCGAGCCGGTGACCATGGCGCAGGCCGAGACCCATGTGTTCGGCCTCACCCTGCTCAACGACTGGTCGGCGCGCGACATCCAGCCCTGGGAATACCAGCCGCTGGGCCCGTTCCTGTCGAAGAATTTCGCCACCACGATCTCGCCCTGGATCGTCACCCTGGAGGCGCTGGCGCCCTACCGCGTGGCACCGCCGGCACGCGCGGCCGACGACCCGGCGCCGCTGGCCTACCTCGATTCGAGCTTCAACCGCGAGCAGGGCGCCATCGACATCGAGCTCGACGTGCTGGTGCAGACGCCGCGCATGCGCGAGCAGGGCCAGGAGGCGGCACGCATCGTCACCACCAACTACCGCCACGCCTACTGGAGCTTCGCCCAGATGGTGGCGCACCACACGGTGAACGGCTGCAACCTGCAGCCCGGCGACCTGCTGGGCACGGGGACCCTCTCGGGCCCGTCACTGGACCAGGCCGCGGCGCTGATCGAGCTGACCGCGGGCGGCAAGAACCCGCTCACCCTGCCCAATGGCGAAACCCGCACCTGGCTGCAGGACGGCGACACCGTGGTGCTGCGCGGCCATTGCGCGCGTGAAGGCGCGGCCCGCATCGGCTTTGGCGAATGCCGCGGCACGGTGCTGCCGGCGCGCGCACTCTGACTGCCTGCGTGCGGCGCTGTTGCGACAGTGACGTCGCAGCAGCGACGTGACCCAGTTGCCCAGAAGGTTCCCGCCATGACTCGTACCGACACCCCGCAATGCCCTGCGACCCAGGCCCCGGCAGACTCCCATGCCGACAACTGCCCTTTCAGCGCCCAGGCCGCCGCATTCGATCCTTTCACCGACGCCTACATCGAAGACCCGGCGGAGCTGGTGCGCTGGGCACGCGAACAGATGCCGGTGTTCTACAGCCCGAAGATCGACTACTGGGTGGTCACGCGCCACCAGGCGATCAAGGATATTTTTCGCGACCCGCACACCTTCAGCCCCTCCAACGCGCTTGAATCGCTGGCACCGCCCAGCGACGAGGCCACCGCCGTGCTCAAGTCGTACGACTATGGCATGAGCCGCACCCTGGTCAACGAAGACGAGCCCATGCACATGGCTCGGCGGCGCGCGCTGATGCAGCCGTTCACGCCCGACCACCTGCGCCAGCATGAGCCGCTGGTGCGGAAGATTGTGTCAGAGGCTATCGACAGCTTCATCGACGCCGGCGAAGTTGACCTGTTCAAGGCCCTGACATGGCATGTACCGTTCACCGTGGCACTGCACTTTCTGGGTATCGACGACGAAGAAGACCGCGAGCGCATGCACGAGTTCGCAGTGGCGCACACCAAGAACGCCTTTGGCCGCCCCACGCCCGAGGAACGCATCGAGGTCGCCCACACCGTGGGCAAGTTCTGGCAGCTTTCGGGCGAAATCCTGGCGAAGATGCGGCGCACGCCGGAAGGCCCGGGCTGGATGCGCTACTCGATCCGCCAACAGAAGCACCATCCCGAGGTCGTCACCGATTCCTACCTGCATTCGATGATGATGGCCATCATCGTCGCCGCGCATGAATCGACCTCGTTTGCCACCACCAACGCCATCAAGACCCTGCTGGAGCACCGCGAGATCTGGAACGAGCTGCGCGAGGACCCGGCGCTGATCTCGCCAGCCATCGAGGAGTGCCTGCGCTACAACGGCCCGATTGCATCCTGGCGCCGGCGCGCACTGCGTGATGTCGAAATCGAGGGCGTGCAAATTCCTGCAGGTGCGCGCCTGCTTCTGGTGGTGGCCTCAGGCAACCGCGACGAACAGGTGTTCGATGAACCGGAGCTGCTCGACATCCGGCGCAGCAACATGATCGACCACCTGTCCTTTGGCTACGGCGTCCACCAGTGCCTGGGCAAGAACATTGCCCGCATGGAAATGCAGATCATGATCGGCGAACTGGCACGCCGGCTGCCGCACATGCGCCTGGCGCCGCAGGAATTCAAGTACGTTCACAACCTGGCCTTCCGAGGACCCCAGAACCTGTTCGTGCAATGGGATCCGGCACAGAACCCGGAGCGCAAGGATCCAGGCGTGCGCAAGTTCCACCAGGCCATTCGTCTGGGGGCACCGGTCTCCACCAGCATGACGCGTCGGCTTGAGGTGGTGGCGGTGGAGACCCTGGCCAGCGGACCGGACATCATCGGGATCCGCCTGAAGTCACCGACCGGTGCCGCCCTGCCCAAGTGGACCCCCGGTGCCCACGTGGACATCGAGTGCGGCGATACCGGATTGTCACGTCAATACTCCCTCTGTGGCGACCTGAACGACCGCCAGCACTGGGAGCTGGCGATCCAGCGCGATGCCCTCAGTCGCGGCGGCTCGGCCTGGGTGCACCGCTATGCCACGCCGGGCGCCATCCTGCGCCTGCGCGGGCCGCGCAACCACTTCCACATGGACGAGCAGGCCAGCGGCCCGCTGCTGCTGATCGCCGGCGGCATCGGCATCACGCCCATCATGGCCATGGCCCAGCGCGCGCGGGAGCTGGGGCGCGACTACCAGTTGCACTACAGCGCCTCGACCCGCGCGCGCGCCGCCTATGCCGGCGAACTGCAGGCCCTGCATGGCGAGCGCCTGCACCTGCACATCAGCGACGAGGGCGGTCGCGTCGACCTGGCCGCGCTGCTGGCGCGCCCCGACGACGAGACCCAGATCCACGCCTGCGGCCCGGAGACCCTGCTCGCCGCCCTGCAGGCCGCCGTCGACCAGGCCGGCTGGCGCCCCGACGCGCTGCGAGTCGAGCATTTCGAAAACAAGGCGCCCAAGCTGGACCCTGCCCACGAGTGCGCCTTCGAGATCGAACTGGCGACCGCCGGGCTGACATTGCAGGTACCTGCCGACCGCACCGTGCTGGAGGTGCTGCACGCCGCCAACGTGGATGTGCAGTGCGACTGCGAAGAAGGCCTGTGTGGATCGTGCGAGGTCGGCGTGCTGGCGGGCGACCTGGACCATCGCGACAGCGTGTTGACGCCAGCCGAGCGCAAGGCCGGCCAGCGCATGATGACCTGCGTCTCGCGCGCGCGCACAGGGCGGCTGGTGCTGGACCTTTAGCCGTCAGGCGGCAGTCAGGCGTCGCCGTCGGTGCGCGGCCGATCGGCATCGGCGATCCGGTGGTGCAGGCGCCGCATGCCGGCCCACACCACGAGCGCGACCACCGGCACCGCGGCAGCGGCCGTGGCCTCGACGCTGATCGGCCAGCCCAGGCCCTGCGCACCGCGCGCCAGATAGGCCACCAGGCCGACCACGTAGTAGGTGATGGCCGCGACCGACAGCCCTTCGACGGTGGACTGGAGCTTGAGCTGCAGCCCCTGGCGCCGGTTCATCGCCGCCAGCAGCTCACGGCTGGCGCGTTGTTGCTCGACCTCGACGCGCGTGCGCAGCAGGTCGCCGACGCGCGCGATGCGCGCCGACAGCGCTGCCTGGCGCCGGTCGGCGGCGCGGCAGGTGGCCATGGCCGGGGCCAGGCGCCGCTCCAGGAAGTCGCGCAGCGACTGCATGCCGTCGAGTCGCATTTCGGCGATGTCCGTCAGGCGCTGGCGCACCAGCTCGTCATAGGCCGCGCTGGCGGAAAAGCGCGAGTGTGTCGCCGCGTACAGGCCTTCCAGCTCGGCTGCCAGTTGCGTCAGCCGCGCCAGCAGCGCCGGCTCGTCCGGGCGCTCGGCGCCGCGCAGGGCCTGCGTCAGCGCTGCCAGCTCGTCCTCGCCCCGGGCCAGCCAGCGCACCGCGCGACGTGCCGCCGGCAGGCCCAGCAGTGCCGCCATGCGGTAGCTGTCGATCTCCAGCACGCGCTGCACCAGCCGCCCCAGGCGACGCGGCGTCACCTGGCCCGTGGGCGCCTCGGCGTCGGCCAGCACCAGCATGCGCAGGCAGCCATCCGCACGCAGCCGCAGGTCGGTGTGCAGCACCGAGCTGTGGCTGATCACCAGCGAACCGGTGACCCAGCCTTCGGGGAACAACTGGCGCAGGAGGACGCCGGCGTCGCTGCCGTGACGCGGCAGGGCCCACAGCTGCACGCCCGTCAGGGCCTGGCCGGGCAGCCCCTGGCGCCAGGCGGCGGGGACCAGCTCCGCGGCGCTGGGCGGCTCGCCCGCGCCGAAGGCATCGAGGTCGGCCGGTTGCAGCGGACGAAAGAAGGTCCAGGCAACGAACTCCGTGTGCAGCTCCCAGCGCACGCTGAAGTCGCCCAGGTCGGCCTGGGCAAACGCGGCATCGGCGGCCGGCGGCGCAAGGCCGCGCCCGGCCAGCAGCGCCGCCAGGTGTGCGTGGCTGGCGGCGCGTTCCGCACCGGACACCAGTTGCACCCAGTGCGTCACCGCCAGCGGCGCGTGCAGGGGCTGGGGCGGGCGCGCGTGAATCTCGGCGTGCAGGCGGGCGTGCAGCTCGGGCGTGAATGCGTCGACCGGCGGGGGAACAGGTGCACTGGACATGGCGACAGGACCGCATTCTGCCGTCGGCGCGAGAGGGCCACCGTGCGGCGCTCCCGCATCATACGGACTCGCTTGCTGAAATGCCGAATGATCCTGAAAACGGCAGTTGATCGCTTGCCTTCTTCACGAGAGCCGCATGAACCTTGACTTCCGCTGCTTCGATCACCTCCACCTGTTGGGCGAGCGCGTCCAACTGCCGTTTTTTGGATGATTTCGCCGCGCTGCAATGACAGGGCCACCAGCCGTGATGCCGGCGCCAGCCGCCGGTTCCCCGTCATTACCCGGCTTCATTCCTCGACGAAGGCCTGCTCGCGCCCCTGCTTCACCGCCGGCAGCACGACGATCACCAGGAGCAGCGCGGCCAGGGCCAGCAGCGAGGCCGACAGCGGCCGCGTCACCAGCACGCTCCAGTCGCCGCGCGAGAGCAGCAGCGCGCGGCGCAGGTTCTCTTCCATCATCGGCCCCAGGATCAGGCCGAGCAGCAGCGGCGCCGGCTCCATCGCCAGCTTGTGGAAGACGTAGCCCAGGATGCCGAACCAGCCCATGATCCAGACGTCGAAGGTGTTGTTGTTGGTGGTGTAGACGCCGATGGCGCAGAACAGCACGATGGAGGGAAACAGCCAGCGATAGGGCACCGTGAGCAGCTTGATCCAGATGCCGATCAGCGGCAGGTTGAGGATGACCAGCATGGCGTTGCCGATCCACATCGAGGCGATCAGGCCCCAGAACAGGTCCGGATTGCTGGTCATGACCTGGGGCCCGGGCTGGATGTTGTGGATGGTCATCGCGCCCACCATCAGCGCCATCACCGCGTTGGGCGGAATGCCCAGCGTCAGCAGCGGGATGAACGAGGTCTGCGAGCCCGAGTTGTTGGCCGATTCGGGTGCCGCCACGCCGCGGATGTTGCCCTGGCCGAATGGCACCTCGCCGGGCTTCAGGCGGGTCTTCTTCTCGATCGTGTAGGCGGCAAAGGCCGAAAGCACGGCGCCGCCGCCCGGCAGGATGCCGAGCAGCGAACCCAGCACCGTGCCGCGCAGGATCGCCGGCGTCATCAGCTTCCAGTCCTCCTTGCTGGGGTAGAGGTGCTGCAGCCTGACTTCGAAGACCTCGCGCCTGCCCTGGTCCGCGGCGAGGTTGGCGATGATCTCGCCGTAGCCGAAAACGCCCATGGCAATGGCGATGAAGCCGATGCCGTCGGTGAGCTCCGGGATGTCGAAACTGTAGCGCGCCACGCCGGTGTTGATGTCGGTGCCCACCAGGCCCAGCAGCAGGCCCAGCACGATCATGCCGATCGCCTTGAGCAGCGAGCCCGAGGCCAGCACCACGGCACCGATCAGGCCCAGCACCATGAGCGAGAAATATTCGGCGGGGCCGAACTTGAACGCCACCTCGGTCAGCGGCACGGCAAAGCCGGCCAGCACCAGGGTGCCGAAGCAGCCGGCGACGAACGAGCCGATCGCCGCGGACGACAGGGCCGGCCCGGCGCGCCCCTTGCGCGCCATCTGGTAACCGTCGATCACCGTGACCACCGATGCGGCCTCGCCCGGCAGGTTGACCAGGATGGCCGTGGTCGAGCCGCCGTACTGCGCGCCGTAGTAGATGCCGGCGAGCATGATCAGCGCCGCCACCGGCGGCAACGCATAGGTGGCCGGCAGCAGCACGGCGATGGTGGCCACCGGGCCGACGCCGGGCAGCACGCCGATCAGCGTGCCGAGCAGGCAGCCGACGAAGGCGTAGATCAGGTTCTGCATCGTGAAGGCGACGCTGAACCCGAGCGCGAGGTGGTCGAACAGCTCCATGGCGTCCCGTTCCCGGCACTCAGCCCGCGATGAAGCCGGGCCAGACCTGGAGCTGCAGGTTCAGGCCCCGCACGAACACGGCCCAGCTGCCGATGGCCAGGACGGCGGCCAGCAGCGCCACCTCGCGCAGCCGGAATTCGCTGCCGGCCAGCGCCGACACCAGGGTCAGCGCGACGATGGCGACGATCACGCCCATCGGCGGAATGCCGAGCGCGGGCACGCCGCCCAGCAGGATGCCGAACAGGAAGTTGGCCAGGATGATGAAGACCAGCGGCCGCCAGGCCCAGGGGCCGACCGGTTCCCCATCGGGGGTCTGGATCACGAGCGCGCGCAGCACGATGACCAGGCCCAGCATCGCCAGCAGGATGCCGACCACGAGCGGGAAATAGCCCGGCCCCATGCGCGCCGCCGTGCCGATCGTGTAGCTGGGCGCGCCCAGGGCAAAGCCGCCGCCCACCACCACATACAGCACGCCGGCCCAGAAATCCTTCTGACTCTTGATGCGCACGCTCAGTCTCCTCGCGTGTGGAACCAGCGGGGATTGTCGCCAAAGCGTGCAATCACACCCACGAGGATTTCACCGGCTCCCTGCCCTGCCCCCGCGGCATCCCTGCGCGCCGTGGTGATCCACGCTCACGCCGGTCACGCCAGCGGCGGCGTCGCCGCGATCACCTCTTCCAGCGTCGTCAGGCCCTCGGCCGCGCGCAGCGCGCCCGCCAGGCGCAGCGGCCGCATGCCGTCGTGCACCGCCTGCTTGCGCAGCGCCGCCATGTCGGCGTCCTGGTGCACGAGCGCCCGGAAGGCCTCGCTCACGGTGAGCAGTTCGTAAATGCCCATGCGGCCGCGGTAGCCGGTCATGCGGCACTCCACGCAGCCCACTGCCTTGTAGGGCCGGTAATGACCCTTGTTGATCTTCCAGGGCCGCACCGCCTCGGCCAGTACCTCCATGCGGCCTTCGTCGTCGGGCTGCTTGCACAGCGGACACAGGGTGCGCACCAGGCGCTGCGCCAGCACGCCCAGGATGGTCGCGTTCAGCAGGTAGGACGGCACGCCCAGCTCCATCAGGCGCGTCAGGGCCGAAGGCGCATCGTTGGTGTGCAGGGTGCTGAACACCAGGTGGCCGGTGAGCGCCGCCTGCACCGCCATCTCGGCCGTCTCCAGGTCGCGGATCTCGCCGATCATGATGATGTCCGGGTCCTGCCGCATCAGCGCGCGCACGCCCTCGGCAAAGCTGAAGTCGAGTTGCGGCTGCACCTGGGTCTGGTTCAGCGTCGGCTCGATGCGCTCGATCGGATCCTCGATGGTCGAGACGTTGACCTCCTCGGTGGCAACGCGGCGCAGCGTCGAGTACAGCGTCGTGGTCTTGCCCGATCCCGTGGGTCCGGTCACCAGGATGATGCCGTGCGGGCGCGCCACCATGGCTTCCCAGCGCTCGGCGTCGTGCGGCGTGAAGCCCAGCTGCACCAGGTCCTTGACCGCGGTGTCGGGGTCGAAGATGCGCATCACCAGCTTCTCGCCGAAGGCGGTGGGCAGGGTCGACAGGCGCATCTCGATCTC
>NZ_DAOKZG010000050.1:0-19662 GCF_035325765.1 Ottowia sp. | reverse complement strand
ACCCAACCCCGGTTTGATCGCGTTGGCATCGGGGTAACTGAGGAAAATAGGTTCATGCAGGTTCACGGCGTTCGCAAGGCGATCGATTGCGCGCTCCGGGATTACCTTGAACGAAACGCCGGGCAGGCGCCGCGTTGCCCGCATCCGCGGTCCCGATCGACGCTGCGATGGATGTCCATGTTCGCTGCAGCAGTATTTCGCAGCAGTAGCCTGTGATGGCCATGGCGCCTGTGAGTACCACGTGCGGGACAACCACCAAACGAGGATGACATGTCGTTCAAACACTCCCACCTGCTTTCCGCCTTGTTGGCGACCGCTCTGGCCGCCGCACCGGCCGCGCCTGTGCTGGCGCAGGACATCCTGCTCGGTGCCTCGGTGCAGCTCACCGGCCCGGTGGCCAACACCGGGCGCTACTACCGCGACGCCTACCAGATCGCGATCGACCGGATCAACGCCGCGGGCGGCGTGAAGATCGGCGGCCAGGCGCACCAGCTGGCGCTCAAGCTCTACGACAACCAGTCGGACGTCAACCTGTCGGTGCGCCAGTACACGCAGCTCGTGACCGACGACAAGGCCAAGCTGCTGCTGGGCGGCTTCGCCAGCAACTTCCAGCTCGCCGATTCCGTCGTGTCGGAGAAATACAAGATCCCGATGGTGCAGGGCGGCGGCGCCTCCAACGAGATCTTCTCGCGCGGCTTCAAGTACATCTTCGGCACGCTGGCACCGGCCAGCAATTACTTCGGCAGCACCATCGAGATGATGAAGGCGATGAAGGACGGGCCCAGGTCGGTGGCGCTGCTGTATGCGGATGATTCGTTCGACGTCGCCACCGCCGAGGGCACGCGTCCCCTGCTGAAGGCGGCCGGCCTGCAGACCCTGATGGACGAGCGCTATAGCAGCAACACCAGCGACTTCAGCACGCTGCTGTCGCAGATCAAGGCGAAGAACGTCGACGCCGTGCTGGTCGCCGGCCACGAGACCGAGATCCTGAATTTCGTGCGCAACGCCAAGAGCCTGGCGGTGGCGCCGAAGATGTATGCGTTCACGGTGGGCGTGCCGAGCGAGGACTTCCGCAAGGCGCTGGGGCCCGATGCCGACTACGCCTTCGGCATGACGGCCTGGCTGCCCGAGGCCGCGCTGAAGGACCGCTGGTTCGGTGATGCGACGCAGTTCGCGAAGGAGTACAAGGAGCGCTTCGGCTACGACCCCGACTACCACGCGGCCTCCGGCGCGGCGGCGGTCGAGGCGCTGGTGATGGCGATGGAACAGGCGGGCAGCCTGGAGCCACGGAAGGTGCGTGACGCGCTGGCTTCGGTCCACTTCGAGAGCCTGTACGGCACCGTGGCGTTCGGTGCCAACGGCCAGATCAACCTGCCGCAGCTGGTGATCCAGATCCAGGGCGGCAAGGTGGTCGAGACCTACAACGCCAGGGGCTTCGTGCAGCAGCCGAAATACCCGATGACCGCCTGGAACGCGCGCTGAGCCGCGCAGCCGGGGCAGCGAGGGGAGGGACGATGGAGCTGCTGGCGCAAATCATCGTCAACGGCATGCTGCTGGGTGGGCTCTACGCCATCATGGCCCTGGGGCTGGCACTGGTGTGGGGCGTGCTCAACATCGTCAACCTGGCGCACGGCTCCTTCATCATGCTGGGCGCCTACTGCTCCTGGTACCTGTTCCAGGACCTGCACGTCGATCCGTTCCTCGGCCTGCCGCTGACGGCGGCCGTGCTGTTCGTGCTGGGCTACGCGGTGCAGCGCGGCGTGCTCAACCTGATCGTGCGCGCGCCCATGTTCAACACCCTGCTGCTGACCTTCGGGCTCGACGTGGTGCTGGCCGACCTGGCCCAACTCGCCTTCACGGCGGACTTTCGCGCCATCAACCCGGGCTACGCCGGCAGCCAGTGGCAGCTCGGCCCGGTGGTGGTGCCACTGGTCAGGCTGGGCGCGTTCGCGGCGGCGGTGGTGCTGACGCTGGCGGTGTGGCTGTTCCTGCTGCACACGCGCCTGGGCCGCGCGATCCGCGCGACGGCGCAGAACCTGGTGGCGGCGCACCTGTACGGGGTCGAGCCGCGCCACCTGTACGCCATGACCTTCGGCATCGGCATGGCGCTGGCCGGCGCCGCTGGCGGCCTGTACGGCACGGTATCGCAGATCAATCCCTACATCGGCGCCTCGCTCACGCTCAAGTCGTTCGCCATCGCCATCATCGGCGGGCTGGAGAATCCGCTGGGCGTGCTCGTGGGCGGCCTGATCCTGGGCGTGATCGAGGCCCTCACCACGCTCTACATCGGGCCCACCTATTCGGACGTGGCGAGCTTCGGCATCCTGCTCGCAGTGCTGGTCGTGCGGCCCACCGGCCTGCTCGGGAGGACGGCATGAGGCACTGGCGCCTGTCCGCCGTCGTGCTGGCACTGGCCGCGCTCGGCAGCGTGCCGGCCTGGGGCTCGGACGTGCTGGTGCAGTTCGGCATCAACGCGCTGCTGCTGGCGGTGCTGGCGCAGGGCTGGAACATCATCGGCGGCTACACCGGCTACCCCTCGTTCGGCAACTCGGTGTTCTATGGCCTGGGCACCTACGGCGTGGCGATCGCCATGGCGCAGTGGCACCTGCCGTTCGCAGCCGGCATGGGATTCGGCGCGCTGCTGGCGGTCGCGTTCGCGCTGCTGCTCGGCGTGCCGGTGCTGCGCCTGCGCGGCCACTATTTCGCGATCGCGACGCTGGCGCTGGCCGGCGTGATGGCAGCCATCATCTCGAACATCCCGCTGGCGGGGCAGAACATCGGCCTGGTGCTGCCGCCGCTGAACGACGATCGCCTGTTCTACCTGCTCGCGCTGGCGCTGCTGGTCGCCGTCACGGTCACGATCTGGTGGCTGGCGCACAGCCGCTTCGGCTACGCCCTGATCGCGATCCGCGAGAACGAGGACAGCGCCGCCGCGATGGGCGTCAATACCACGCTCTACAAGGTGCTGGCGTTTGCGCTGTCGGCGCTGTTCAGCGCGCTGGCCGGCGGCATCCACGCCTACTGGATCACCTTCATCGATCCCGGCAGCGCCTTCGACATCACGCTCAACGTGCAGATGATCATCATGACCGTGTTCGGCGGCGCCGGCAGCGTGTTCGGCCCGATCCTGGGAGCGCTGGCGCTGTCGGCGGTGTCCGAGGTGCTGTCCAGCGAGCTGACGCACGTCGCCGGGCTGTTCTTCGGCGCCGTCATCGTGGCGGCGGTGGTGCTGATGCCGCGTGGCCTGACCGACCTGTCGCGGCGCCTGCGCACGCTGGGCTGGCGCTATTTCGCGCAGAACGTGCGCGCCAACCGGCTATGACGGCCCTGCTCGAGGTCGAGCGCGTGACGCGCCGCTACACCGGGCTGGTGGCGGTGGGCGACGTCAGCTTCACGCTGCAGCAAGGCGAGATCCTCGGCCTGATCGGCCCCAACGGCGCCGGCAAGACCACGCTGATCAACCTGATCAGCGGTACCACCGCGCCCGGCAGCGGCCACATCCGCCTTGCCGGGCGCGATATCAGCCACCTGGCGGCGTACCGGCGCGCGCACCTGGGCATCGGGCGCACCTTCCAGATCATGCAGCCGTTCCCGGGCCTGTCGGTGCTCGACAACGTCGCCGTCGGCGCGCTGTTCGGCCGCGGCGGCGGCGAGACCCGGCTGGTGCGCGCGCGCGAGCAGGCTCGTGCCTGCCTCGAGCTGGTTGGCCTGGGCCGCTTCACCGACCAGCGCGCCGATGAGCTGGGTGGACCGGGCAGGAAGCGCCTCGAGCTGGCCAAGGCGCTGGCCATGAAGCCGCGCCTGCTGCTGTGCGACGAGGTCATGGCAGGCCTGAACCACGTCGAGATCGAGGAGGTGATCGCCGTCCTGCGCAAGCTGCGCGAGCAAGGCCTGACCCTGCTCGTGATCGAGCACGTGATCAAGGCCATCCGCAGCCTGTCGGACCGGCTGCTGGTGCTGCACCATGGCCAGAAGATCGCCGACGGCCCACCGCAGGCGGTGCTGGCCGACCCTACCGTGGTCCAGGCCTACCTGGGGAGGCGGCGCGCGTGAGGCCGGCAGGCGCGCCGCTGCTGCAGGTCGAGCGCCTGAGCGCCGGCTATGGCGCCATGCCGGTGCTGCACGAGATCTCGCTGGACGTGCGCGCCGCCGAGCTGGTGGCGCTGGTGGGCAGCAACGGTGCCGGCAAGACCACGCTGCTGCGCGCGCTCTCGGGCGTGCTCGCGTGCACCGGCAGCATCCGCTTCGATGGTCGCGAGCTGGTCGGCCTGCGCCCCGAGCAGGTATTCGGCCTGGGCCTGGTGCAGGTGCCCGAGGGACGCCAGCTGTTCCCGCGCATGAGCGTGCACGACAACCTGCTGATGGGGGCCTACCGGCGGCGCGAGCAGGCGGCGGTGCGGCGCGACCTGGAGCGCGTGTACGGCATCTTTCCGCGCCTGGCCGAGCGCCGGCGCCAGCTGGCCGGCAGCATGTCGGGCGGCGAGCAGCAGATGTGCGCGATGGCCCGCGCCCTGATGGCGGCGCCGCGCCTGATGATGATCGACGAGATGAGCCTGGGCCTGGCGCCGGTGATCGTCGACCAGCTGATGGATGTGCTCGCCGCCATTCGGCGCGAGGGCGTCACCGTGCTGCTGGTCGAGCAGGACGTGCAGGTCGCGCTGTCGGGCGCCGACCGCGCCTACGTGATCGAGACCGGGCGCGTGGTGCTCGGCGGCAGGGCGAAGGACCTGATCGACGATCCGGCGGTGCAGCAGGCGTACCTGGGCCTGTGAGGGCTAGGACAGGCGACCGGTCGAACAGCCGAACCTCCATACGCAGAGGACGCAAAGAGGGCGCAGAGGGCGCAAAAGAAGCCATCTGGTTGTGGCGTCCGCTGGGTTCGATGCAGCCTGTCCGGTGGCGTATCCCGGTGGACTGGCGCGCGACAGGGCGGGTCTGGATGCCTGCCACGGGGGCTCAGGCGCGAACCGCGAGGAATAACGAGGCCGTGCGGATGCCGGCCCAGGTCAGCAGCAGCGAGCCGGCCAGGTGCGCGAGCGCGGTCGTGCCCGCCTGTGCCCAGCGCCCCAGCATCAGCATCTCGACCACCTCGGCGCTGAAGCTGGAGAAGGTGGTCAGCGCGCCCAGCAGGCCGGTGATCCAGAAAAGGCGCCAGGCCGGGTGCAGCAGTGGCTGCTGGTCGATCAGGGTGACCGCGATGCCGACCAGGTAGCCGCCGATCAGGTTGGCCGCCAGCGTGCCCCAGGGCAGCCAGTGGCCGTCGTGGTTCAGCCACAGGCCCAGGCGCCAGCGCGCCAGCGCGCCGATGCAGGCACCCAGGCAGATGGCGACGACGGGCGGCATGGCGGCGCCTCGGGCCGGTGTCAGAACGGCGGGTCGTCGGCGCTGGCGACGGCTTCCTCGGGCGCCTCGTCGGCCGGTTGCGGCGCCGCCGTGAAGCCCGAGGGCTGGCCGGGTTCGAGCTCGCCGCCCAGGGTCTCGACCAGGTCGTCGATCAGCTGGCCCAGCTCGCCGGTGGCCAGGGCCACGTCGGCGTCGAAGCGGTCCTCCTCGCCGTCGCTCGGGGCGTCCTCGAACACGCCTTCCAGGTAGGCGATCTTGCGCAGCTCCAGCGCCTGCGTCAGCGTGAAGCCGACGCGCCCCTGCCAGGACAGCGCCAGCCGTGTCGGCAGCTTGCCTTCGCTCACGTGTCGGCGCACCTCTTCGGTGGCCAGGTCATGGCGCGAGAAGCGCACCACGGCCGGCTGCTCGCCGCTGCCCTTGAGCTCGCAGTCGCGCTCGACGTGGAAGGCCTCGGGCAACTCATCCGCCGATCGCGCCAGCAGCCAGGCCGCCATCGCCGCCTGCGGGGTCTGCCGTGTCTGCAGCAGGGCGATCGCGAAGCCGCCGCCGGCCACGCGCACCAGGCTGCTGATCACCTCGTCCGCCTTGCCCGGGCTGGCGGCATCCAGCAGCAGCAGGCGCCGGCGTGGGTCCAGCCACAGCGTGACCTGGCTGCGCCGCGGGAAGGCCTGCGGCAGCAGCGCCAGCAGGGCGTCGTCGCGGATGTCGCGCGTCTCCTTGCGGCCCGGCTTGCGGCCGCTGCTGCGCTCGATCTCGTCGATCACCGCCTGCGCGCGACGGCGCACCGCCTCGCCCGGCACGGCCTTGGTCTCGATCGCCAGGCGCGCGATCCACTGGCCGTCCACCACTTCCACCAGCGCGCCATGGTCCTGGCCACGGGGCGGCACCCAGCCGCTGGACTTCTGCTGCGTGGCGCCGCACTCGGCAAAGGGTTCGCGCGCCAGCGCTTCTTCGAGCTGCGCCGCCGACGCCGGCCAGCCGGGGCCGAGGCGGTAGAGCATCAGGTTCTTGAACACGTCCGTCTTTCCAATCGATGCGGCCCGCAGCAGGGGCGGGCCGGACCCGGCATCATAGAACGCCGGACGGGGCGCCGCGCCGGCATCCGGGGAATAATGGCACGCCGGTCCGGCCGTCGGACCTGGCGTGCCCGGTGTGGGCTGGCGGTGGCGGGCTGGCCATCGATCTGCGGCGGCACGGCTGCCGGATGTCGCGCCGCCGGTATCCAGCTTTCCGGACCGATACAGAGGAACCCAGGCCATGCCCATCCAGGTCGCACCCAATCCCAACCGCGGCAGGCGCACCGCCGCTGCAGCCCCCATGCTGGCCCGGCTGCAGCCGGATCGGGTCGGCGACGTCGTCGCCTTCCACCGCTCGATCGAGGGCTACGCACCCACGCCGCTGGTGTCCCTGCGCCAGCTCGCATCGCGGCTGGGCGTGCGGTCGATCCACGTGAAGGACGAAAGCGAGCGCTTCGGCCTCAACGCCTTCAAGGCGCTCGGCGGCAGCTACGCCATCGCGGCCCACCTGGCGGACCGGCTCGGCCTGGACCTTGCGGAGCTGCCCTACGAGCGCCTGGTCTCGGACGAGGTGCGCGAGCGCCTGGGCGAAGTCACCTTCGTGACGGCCACCGATGGCAACCACGGCCGCGGCGTGGCCTGGACCGCGCACAAGCTGCGGCAGAACTGCGTCGTGCACGTGCCCCGGGGCACGGCCGCCGAGCGGGTCGAGCACATCCGCGCGCTGGGGGCCAGGGTCGACGTCAACGACATGAATTACGACGACTGCGTGCGCCTGGCCGGCCGCGAGGCCAACGACTACGGCTGGGTGCTGCTGCAGGACACCTCCTGGCCCGGCTACGAGGACGTGCCGCGCGCCATCATCCAGGGCTACACGACCCTGCTGGCCGAGGCGGTCGAACAGCTGCAAACCGAGCACGGCGGCGAGCGCCCGACGCACGTGTTCGTGCAGGCCGGCGTGGGTGCGCTGGCCACCGCCGTGGTCGGCTACCTCGCCAACGTGTACGGCAGCTCGGACCAGGGCGGTCCCGTCTTCGTCGTGGTCGAGCCGGCGAACGCCGCCTGCATCTTCGACACGCTGCGCGCCACGGACGGCAGGATCCATTCCGTGGGCGGCGACCTGGCCACCATCATGGCCGGCCTGGCCTGCGGTGAGCCGGTCACGGTCGGCGTCGACCTGCTGGCGCACTGCGTGGACTTCGTCGTCAGCCTGCCCGACTACGTCGCGGCCCAGGGCATGCGGGTCCTCTCCAGCCCCACCCGCGCCGCCGACGGGGCGAGCGATCCCCGCATCATCTCGGGCGAGTCCGGCGCCGCCCCATTCGGCTTCGCCCACGAGGTGCTGACCGATCCTGCGCTGGCCGGCGTCAGGGAGACGCTCGGCATCGATCGCGACTCGGTCCTGTTCTTCGTCTCCACCGAGGGCGACACCGACCGCGCCGGTTTCGACGCGGTCGTGCGCGACGGGGCGTACGCCCATCCGTCCGCGCCCCAGCCATGAGCCGTGCCGCCACCCGCACCCGGCTTGCCGCGCGTCGCCACGACTCATGATCGTGCCCATGCCTGCTGACCCCCCGGCCGCCCGCTGGCAGTTCTGGATCGACCGCGGCGGCACCTTCACCGACATCGTCGCGCGCCGGCCCGATGGCAGCCTGGCCACGCTCAAGCTGCTGTCCGAGAACCCGGAGCAGTACCCGGATGCCGCCGTGGCCGGCATGCGCCAGCTGCTCGGCCTGGACCCCGAGGCGCCGATCACGCCGGCGCTGGTGGCGGGCGTGCGCATGGGCACCACCGTGGCCACCAACGCGCTGCTGGAGCGCAAGGGCGAGCCGACGCTGCTGGTGACGACGCACGGCTTCCGCGATGCACTGCGCATCGCCTACCAGAACCGGCCGCGCCTGTTCGACCGCCACATCGTGCTGCCCGAGATGCTCTACAGCGCCGTGGTCGAGGCCGACGAGCGCGTCGATGCCGACGGCAGCGTGGTGCGCCCGCTCGACGAGGCGGCCCTGGAAGCCGCGCTGCGCGCGCAGCACGCCGCCGGCCTGCGCAGCGTGGCCATCGTGTTCATGCACGGCTGGCGCCACCACGCGCACGAACGGGCGGCGGCGCGCCTGGCGCGCGCAGTCGGCTTCTCCCAGGTCGCCACCTCGCACCAGACCAGCCCGCTGATGAAATTCGTCAGCCGTGGCGACACGACCGTGGTCGACGCCTACCTGACGCCCATCCTGCGCCGCTACGTGGACCAGGTGGCGGCACAGATGCCGGGCGTGCCGCTGCTGTTCATGCAGTCCTCGGGCGGGCTCACCGACGCCCTGGCGTTCCAGGGCAAGGACGCCATCCTGTCCGGGCCGGCCGGCGGCATCGTCGGCATGGCGCGCACCGCCGAGCTGGATCACCGCCACCACGCGGGCGTCGGGCGCGACGCGCCGGTGCGCGTGATCGGCTTCGACATGGGCGGCACTTCCACCGACGTCAGCCACTACGCCGGCCAGTTCGAGCGCGAGTTCGAGACCCAGGTGGCGGGCGTGCGCCTGCGCGCGCCCATGATGAGCATCCACACCGTGGCCGCCGGCGGCGGCTCGATCCTGCGTTTCGACGGCGCCCGCCTGCGCGTCGGGCCCGACAGCGCCGGCGCCACCCCCGGTCCGGCCAGCTACCGGCGCGGCGGCCCGCTGGCGCTGACCGACGCCAACGTCATGGTCGGCAAGCTGCAGCCGGCGCACTTCCCGCGCGTGTTCGGCCCGGGCGCCGACGAGCCGCTCGACGCCGAGGTCGTGCGCACGCGCTTCCAGGCCATGGCGGCGCCGCTCGGCCGCACGCCCGAGGCGCTGGCGCACGGCTTCATCTCCATCGCGGTGCAGCAGATGGCCGGCGCGATCAAGAAGATCAGCGTCGCGCGCGGCTACGACGTGACGCGCTACACCCTGCAGTGCTTCGGCGGCGCCGGCGGGCAGCACGCCTGCGGCGTCGCCGACGCGCTTGGCATCGCGCGCGTGCTGGTGCACCCGCTGGCCGGCCTGCTGTCGGCCTACGGCATGGGCCTGGCGGACCAGGCGGCGTTGCGCGAGCGCGCGCTGGAGCTGCCGCTGGCGCCCGCCCAGGTTCCGGCCCTGCGGGCCGCGCTGGGCGAGCTGGCGCGCGCGGCCGCCGACGAGCTGCGCGCGCAGCGGGCCGAGGCCGGCGCGATCGAGACCCACCAGCGCGTGCACCTGCGCTACGAGGGCACGGACTCGGCGCTGGTGGTGCCGCTGCCGTCCGACACGCTCGACGATGCGGGCCTGGTCGACGCCGCCCGGCGCGGCTTCGAAGCCGCCTATCGCCAGCGCTTTGCCTTCCTGATGCCGGACAAGCCGCTCGTCGTCGAGGCGGTGTCGGTCGAGGCCGTCGCCGCCGGCGTGGCGCCGCCGGAGGCCGAGCAGCCGCTGCAGCCGCCACGCAGCGTGCCGCGGCGCGCCACGGTGCGCATCTATACCGCCGGCATCGACGGCACGCCGGCCTGGCACGAGGCGGCGCTGATCGACCGCGCCGAGCTGCGCTGCGGCGACCGCGTCGAGGGCCCGGCCATCATTGCCGAGCAGAACGCCACCACCGTGGTCGAACCCGGCTGGGTTGCCGGCGTCACGGCGCTCGACCACCTCGTGCTCGAGCGCGCCACGCCGCGCGCCACGTGCATCGTCGCCGGCACCACGGTCGATCCGGTGCTGCTGGAGGTGTTCAACCACCTGTTCATGAACATCGCCGAGCAGATGGGCCTGCAGCTGCAGAACACCGCTTCCTCGGTGAACATCAAGGAGCGCCTGGATTTCTCCTGCGCCCTGTTCGACGGCGCCGGCAACCTGATCGCCAACGCGCCGCACATGCCGGTGCACCTGGGCAGCATGGGCGAGAGCATCAAGACCGTGATCCGCCGCAATGCCGACACCATGCAGCGCGGCGACGTCTACGTGCTCAACGACCCCTACCATGGCGGCACGCACCTGCCCGACGTGACGGTGATCACGCCGGTCTACCTGGACGGCCACGCCGCGCCGCTTTTCTACGTCGGCTCGCGTGGCCACCACGCCGACATCGGCGGCATCACGCCCGGCTCCATGCCGCCGTTCTCCACGCGCATCGAGGAGGAGGGCGTGCAGATCGACAACGTCAAGCTGGTCGATCGCGGCCGGCTGCGCGAGCGCGAGATCCTCGAGCTGCTGGGCAGCGGGCCCCATCCCAGCCGCAATCCGCAGCAGAACCTGGCCGACCTGAAGGCCCAGGTCGCCGCCAACGAGAAGGGCGCGCAGGAGCTGCGCCGCATGGTGGGCGAGTACGGACTCGCGGTCGTGCAGGCCTACATGCAGCACGTGCAGGACAACGCCGAGGAGTCGGTGCGGCGCGCCATCACCCAGCTGGCGGCCCGCGCGGCTGCACGGCCCCTTGGGGCGCCTCACGGCGCCCGGTCCCCCGAGGGGAGTCGTCCGGCCTGGGACGACCCGGCGCCGGACCGGGATGGCCGCTTCACCCTGCCGCTGGACAACGGCGCGCAGGTCCAGGTGGCAGTGCACATCGATGCCGCCACGCGCAGCGCGCGCATCGACTTCGCGGGCACCTCGCCACAGCAGGCCAACAACTTCAACGCGCCCACGGCGGTGGCCATGGCCGCCGTGCTCTACGTGTTCCGCCTGCTGGTGGACGATGACATCCCGCTCAACGCCGGCTGCCTGAAGCCGATCGAGGTGCGCATCCCGGAAGGCTGCATGCTGCGCCCGGCGCCGCCGGCCAGCGTGGTGGCCGGCAACGTCGAGACCTCGACCTGCGTCACCAATGCGTTGATCGGCGCGCTCGGCTTCATGGGCGCGAGCCAGTGCACGCTCAACAACTTCACTTTCGGCAACGCGCAGTACCAGTACTACGAGACCGTCTCCGGCGGCTCGGGCGCGGGTGGCGTCTTCGACGAGGCCGGGCGGCTGGTGGGCGGCTTCGATGGCACGGCCGTGGTGCAGACCCACATGAGCAACTCGCGCCTCACGGACCCGGAGGTGCTGGAGTGGCGCTTCCCGGTGCGGCTCGAGAGCTACGCCATCCGCCCCGGTTCGGGCGGCGCCGGCCGCTGGCGCGGCGGCGACGGCGGCGTGCGCCGGCTGCGCTTCCTCCAGCCCATGACCGCCAGCATCCTGTCCAACGGCCGCGTGCACGGCGCCTTCGGCATGGCCGGCGGGTCCGCCGGCGCGCCCGGCATCAATCGCGTCCTGCGTAGCGACGGGCGCGTCGAGGAACTGGGCCACATCGGCAGCGTGCAGATGCAGGCCGGCGACATCTTCGAGATCCACACCCCCGGCGGGGGCGGCTTTGGCGCGCCCTGAGCGGCGTCGGCCCGGTCCGGCGTGGCGGCGCTGGAGCGGGTGAAGGGAACAGAATCCGCCCTCTAACTCGTTGATTTACAACGAATTTCTCAGGTTTCGTCCACGTGCGTGGACTACTTTGTGGACTAATTTTCGCACACTTGCCGTCGAAAGGCACGTGGCACGTCTACCGAGGGCCAGGATCATCTACTGAAAGCTACCACGCGCGGGCGGTGTCGCCAAGGCGTGGCAGGCCGTGGCCAAGAGCACGCAGCCCACCGTGCGCGCACTGCGCAGCGGGGCTGTTCTGTTGCCGATGAGCTGTCGCGCGCTCGAAGCCCAGATGTTTTTTTCATCTGACAGCAGACGCCGAAGGTCTGAAGGCGACTCTATGCGCCCTACCGACCTCGCGAAACCGCCCACGCAACCACCGGACCCTGCGCTGATTCAGCTCAGACGCGAACGGTCAGAGCGGCGCTTGTTGCGGCCAGCGGAACAGGCAGACCAAATTCGTCTTTCGCAATTCTTGTCCCTGCCTAAAAACTGTTCTCCATCAGTTTCTCGCTGGCCAGGCACTCTGTGTTCCCAGCATAAGCAAATGCTGCCCGGATTGGGAGAGGGGCAACGACGGATCGGTTGCGCATTCGCGACCACCGAATGTCGATTTGCGTGAGCAGGTCGCCCCCTCTGTTCCAGCCTATCGGACGGCCTAAGTCTGCGTCGCTTCCAGCGCCGCGCGTTCTTCCTTTGAGGAAAAGAAATGTCCTGAGTAGGCGTCGGTTGGGGAGGAGGTTTTTGCACATGGACAAGGCACGCGCTTCGGGCTCCCGCACCAAGGTCGCATATCACCCCATTGAGGCAGCCATACATTGGTCCGGCCTGTCTCGATTCGAGCGACGCATCCTCGATCTGACGAGCGGCGGAGCGCTGCCCGATCGCGCGGAGATTCCAAATTGGTCGCTGCTGCGCTTAAACGCCGATCGGATACAAGACGCATTGATCAACGGCGATCTCCGCTATGGCCGGCGCGGTATCACATGCGATGACCCGTCCGTGCTTCATGACCCGGATCTCACGGTACGCCACGTCGACCTGAAGGCCTGGATGATTCGTTTCTATCCAGACCAGCGCCCCGGCTTTCTGTTCGATGCCTTCGAGCGGCACCTTCATCCCGCGATCAGCATCGATGCCGTACAAGCGCTACTCGCCGACCGAGAAGCGTTGAAGGTGCAACTGGCAGATCGTCTCAAGGCGTGGGATGCACTGCAAGCAGAGTTCCATGCGCTCAGTACCGCATACGAAGCGCGCATGACCGAAGACAAGCAAACATTGAATCTCGGCGCCAGAAGCGAAGGCACCTATCTGAATATCGTGGGAGGTCTGCTGACGCTTCTTCTGGGAAAGTCGCCGAGCGGAATTCCATATTCCTCGTTTGAGACGCTGGAGGCGGTTATCAGCGCACTCACTGCGCATTTCGGCGGCCGATCCGGGATGAGCGAGCGAACGCTGTGGTCCAAATTTGCGGCCGCCAAGCGCCATCTATCGTCTTAGAACTCCGGACTGCAGATGCAGGCTGCCCCTCTGCAATTGCAGTGCAATCCCGGATCGGACGCTATTGAATACGTGGCACTTCCATTGCAACCGCTGCTAAGCGCCAAGGAGTGTCCACCATGTCTTCGCAGACAACCGTCCCTACGGCACAGCCTGAGCATCGCATCTTGCGACGTGCCGAAGTAGAGGCGAAAACCGGCTTCAAGCGGGCCCACATCTACAGCTTGATGAAAGAAGGCCGGTTCCCGAAGGCATTGCGCCTGGGCGTGCGCGCCGTGGGCTGGGATTCGGTGGAAATCGAACAGTGGATCGCTGAGCGCCTTAAAGAGCGCGCCTGAGCCTCTTCTCGTCCATGTCAACCAACGAGGAGAGCGCCATGAAGGTGGTGAGCATCATTTCGACCAAGGGCGGCGTCGGCAAGACCACGACCGCTGCCAACTTGGGCGGCTTCGCGGCCGATGCCGGACTGCGCGTGCTGCTGCTGGACCTGGACGTGCAGCCTACGCTGTCGAGCTACTTCACGCTGGACATGCGCGCGCCGGCAGGCATTTACGAGATGCTGGCGTTCAACGAGCAGCGCATCGAGCAACTGGTGTCGCACACCGCCGTCGCTGGCCTGCACTTGGTGCTGTCGAATGACGACCGCGGCGAGCTGAACACGCTACTCCTGCATGCGCCGGACGGCCGGCTGCGGCTGCGCCATCTGCTGCCGGCGCTGGCGCCGCTGTACGACCTGGTGTTGATCGACACGCAGGGTGCGCGCTCTGTCATGCTGGAGATGGCGGTGCTGGCCTCGGACCTGGCGCTGTCGCCGGTGACGCCGGAGATCTTGGCAGCGCGCGAACTGCGCCGCGGCACCTTGCAGTTGATCGAGGATATCGCACCGTACCGACACCTTGGCATCGAACCGCCGCCGCTGCACCTGCTCATCAACCGCGTGCATCCGGTTTCGTCAAACGCACGACTGATTCAGGAAGCATTGCGGAGAGTGTGCCCGGGAATGACGGGTGTGCATGTGCTCGCCGTGGATGTACCGGCGATCGAGGCTTACCCGCGCGCAGCTACTCGCGGACTACCGGTCCATCGCGTCGAATACCGCCAGCCGGCCGATCGCATCGCGCCAGCAGCGCTAGAGACCATGCGCCTGCTGGCCAGCGAGCTGTTTCCGCAATGGCGGGACCGCTTCGCGCTCGTGACCGGCCGGTCCGGTGCGAAAGCCATAGCAGGGAGCGCAAGCCATGGCGAACGCCGATGACCTGGCCCGCGGGCACAAGCGGCTGCGCGCGCTCATCGAGTTTGTTCTCGGTGAAGGCTGGCACGTCAAACGCACGCGGGGCGGCAATCTCAAATTCACCAAGCCAGGCTGCGCGACCATCTACACCAACTCCACGGCTAGCGACCACCGCGCCGGGCCCCAGGCCTGTGCGCAGCTTCGCCACGCCGCACGGGAAGCGCAGGCCGCGGCCGTTCGCACGCCGGAGAATGGCCATGGCTGAGCTGACGCCGCAGGACATGGCCGCCAAACTGCTGGCGTCGGGCTTCGAGCGCAGCGGGCGCTCGGCCGCTGCGTTGACCGATCCGATTGCCGACACGCCAATGGTCGTCACGCTGGATCAACTGCGGCCCTACGACCACGACCCGCGCGTGACGCGCAACCCGGCCTACGAGGACATCAAGGCGTCCATCCGTGAGCGCGGGCTGGATGCGCCGCCCGCCATCACGCGGCGGCCAGGCGAGCCACACTACATCATCCGCAACGGCGGCAATACGCGCTTGGCAATCTTGCGAGAGTTGTGGGCCGAGACCAAGGATGAGCGCTTCTTCCGCATTGCGTGCCAGTTCCGGCCGTGGCCCGAACGTGGCGAGCTGGTCCTGTTGACCGGGCACTTGGCCGAGAACGAACTGCGCGGTGGCCTGACCTTCATCGAGCGCGCGCTCGGCGTCGAGAAGGCGCGCGAGTTCTATGAGCAGGAGACGGGACAGGCGCTGTCGCAGTCGGAGTTGGCGCGGCGGCTGTCGGCCGATGGCTTTCCGGTTCCGCAGTCGCACATCAGCCGCATGGGCGATGCCGTCCGCTACCTGCTACCGGCAATTCCCACGCTGCTGTACGGGGGCTTGGGCCGGCACCAGGTCGAGAGGTTGTCGGTGCTGCGCAAGGCCTGCGAGCGCACCTGGGAACGGCGGGCCTTGGCGCACGACGTGTCGGAGGACTTTGCGTCGCTGTTCCAGGATGTGCTTTCGCAGTTCGACACGTTGCCGGGCGATTTCTCGCCGCAACGTGTGCAGGACGAGCTGGTAGGCCAGATGGCCGATCTGTTGGGCGCGGACTACGACACGCTGACGCTGGAAATCGACGACAGCGAGAGCCGGCAACGCGCATTAACCAGTGAGCCGGCGGCGGTGAGCCCGCTTGCAGCAGCCTTGCCACCATCACCCGTTGCGCCTCCTTCACCGAAACCGCCGGTGCCGGCGGCTCCTGTCAGCGTTGCACCCGCGGCGCTGCCGTCCCAGCTCGAACCTGCAGCCGCCTCGCGCGATGAACACGACGGCGACCGCCTGCAGGCGCACATCGTGTCGCCCGCACCGACAACCGACCGCCTGCAAACCATCCAGCGCATGGTCGCCGACCAGATGGGCGACAAGCTCCCCGATTTCGCGGAAAACGTGCTGCAGGCCGTACCGGTGCAGGCGGGCGGGCTGTATCCGATTTCCGATGTCTGGTACATCGAGCCCGGCCTGGACGCGCCCGATCGCCTGCGCGTGCATATCGCACAGTTCGCACGCGAAATCGCCGACGAAGCGGCGGTCGCCGATCACGTCGAGCCGCGCGACAGCGGTATCGGCTTCGTCTGCGTGGTGTCCAGTGAGGGACGCAACCTGCCGGCGCTGGCGCAGGCAGTGCTGACCCTGCTGCATGCGTTGAGTGCGGCGTCCTTGCCTGCCACCGGGCTGGACCGCGCGCGGCTGGTCGACGACCTGGGACCGCTGCTGCACGGCCACGGCGGCACGAACGCACGCCTGAGCGATGCCGGGCTGGTCAAGCTGTTCCGCCTGCTGCGTCTCGCGCGCCGGCTGCTGGATCTGGAAACCGATGCGCCGGCCGGCGCAGCGGACAACGGCGCCTGAGCGGAGACGCCACCATGTCGGCACCGCATCCACTCAATCAAGCTGTGATCGCGCAGGCGCTGCACGACCTGCGCAACGGGCAGTTGCGGCGTTGCAAGGCCATGGGCTTCGGTGAGGAGGAACTCGATGCGTTGAAGCATCCGGCCCTGGTGTCTGTACTGGTTAATGCCACCGTGTCGTGGTGTTCCGTTTCGGTCAACCGTGAAGTGCTCAGGCGGCTGCTGAGCCAGGTGCACGACGTCGAGCAGGAGATCTCCACGGTGGACCGCATGTTGCGGCTGGGCGCGAGTACGGAGATGGTCAGCAAGTTCTTCGGTCTCACCCACCAGGAGGTGGCGCTGCGCAGGGACATCCTCGGCCTTCCCAAACGCAAGGGCCGGCACCCCGTGCTGGACGAGGCACAGGACGTGGCCTTGTGGGAGCACTGGAAGGCGGCCGTCGCGCAGCGCGGCATCGCGCTGAACGACGACGTGGCGATGCTGACACTGAGCATGGACCTGGCCGAGACCATGAATCTTCCCATGTCGGTCATCTGGGCGGCGATACGGAACTGGATCGACCAGGGGTTGGTGTAAGGCCATGGCGACGGGCGGCGCACCACGGCGCGAGGGTCCGGTGGCGCTGTCGACCCTGTTCGACGATGCGCTTCAGAAGCTGGCGCCGCCCGCTGAACAGGCCGTGCCAGCCAAGGGATCGGCACCACAATCCGACGCCTTCCTGTACAGCGGCAACCGACACGAGAGCGTGCCTCGCCGGTTGTTCCTCGACCGGCGCCTGACGCCGTTGGAGCGCAATGCCTGGCAGGTGTTCCGCATGCAGCTCAACGACGATGGCGTGACGGCGTTCCCGACCTACGACCAGCTCCGGCCCTTTCTGGCGTCGATGCCCTGCGCGGCGCAGGCCTCGCACGAGACTGTGGCGCGGGCGCTGACGCTGCTGCGGCTGACGCGCTGGCTGTCGCTGGTGCGGCGCCGCCGCGATCCGAAGACCGGCCGCATCCTCGGCAACCTCTACGTGCTGCACGACGAACCGCTCACGCCGTTCGAGGCGATGCAGCTTGACCCCGACTACTTGGACCTCGTCAGCCAGGCACTAACGCACGCGGCCAAGGCGGTGCAGGTCGTCGGGGTGCAGACCCTCAAGGAGATCGCCGAAGACCCGATGCTCAGCGGCCGCACGCTGCCGAGCCGCCTACAGGTGCTGGCCCAGCGCATGGCAACGGGCGGGTGGACGGCGGAGAGTTATCCACAAGGGGCTGTGGATCACGAATCCGAAGAAGGTTCGCACGGCCTACTTCGGAATGCCGAGGCGCCGTCTTCGGAATCCGAAGCAGGGCTGAAACCCGCGCCGGACGGCTCTCTTCGGATTCCGAACGAGGACCGTACAGTACGTATTCAAAGTCATAGTGAAGTACGTACAGTACCGCGCGCACGAGGCTGGGAAGATGGCTTGCGCCTGCCCCAGCGCTTCCTGGCCCTGAAGGAAGAACAGCGCAACGGCGCCATGATCGCCCTACGGCAAGTAGACGAGTCACAGCGCCAGGCGGTGCTGGACGAATGGGCGGCGCGCTGCCGCAACAGCACGGTGCGCAATCCGGCCGGCTACCTGTTCGGCATCATCCAGAAAGCGATCCGCGGTGAGTTCAAGGCCTGGGCAGGCGAGAACGGCGCGGCGCCGGCTGCTACACCACCACCTTCGCCAGCACCAACGCCTGCCTCTGTTGAGTCGCGACCTGCCGACCCCGCAGTGGCGCGCGCCTACCTGGACAGGATTCGGTCAAGCCTCCGCAGGCCCTGACGACCTATCCCCAGGGGATAGTTGGCATCCACAGCCTTCCGGCATGCAAACCAGGCGCACACCTGATGCGGTTTGTTGACTGACTGCCTTCCAGCCGATCGCCATCCTGGGTCCACGTTCCTTCACCGTGAGACCCTCCCATGGCCAACGAAACCCAGCAGCCTTTGCAGTTGAACCTCGGATCGCTGCGCAGCGCGATGTCGTTGACGCTGCACACGCACCACGCCTCGCGCATCTGGCATGGCCGAGCGCCCGCTGAAGGACGCCCCGGCATCATCGGTCTGAACGGCTACATCAGCGTGATGAACAAGATGAAGCGGGGTGCCGAACAGGATGATCCCTATTCGGACTGGTGGATGTTGCGCATCGAAGACAAGCTGACGCAGACGCGGGCAAGCCTGCAGGCGCTACGCGAACAGGTGGACCAGGCGCTGGCCGATGTGCCAGCGGCGTTGTCGCTGGGCGAGAACATGAACGTGCAACCGGTGAAGCTGCCACTCTTCGTCAATGCACAGCTCGGATTCATGGCTGTCTATCTTCTGGCGGACTATGACGATCTGGCCCGCAAGCTGATCCTCGCGCATCACACCGCGCTGATCGATCGCAGCACCTTGGAGCGCTGGCTCAACGACGGGGCACATGCCCTGCGCAGCCTGTTCTCACTGGCGCAGCAATACCGCTACTCCGGAACCACACGCGACGACTTCGCCTCCAAGAACGCCGCAGCCCGAGCCGCACTGCAGAAGTTCGGCGAGTTGCCGCAGGACGTGCTGGACGGCACGCGCCGCTCGCGCTTTGCGCCACCGATTGCGCGACGGGCAGGCCGCAATGACACGCCGGCTTCGGAAGGCTCTGCGGCGCCGACGGCTCCCCGCGATGGCGCAGCTGATGCCGACGCGCACGATGACGGAGGCACCGAAGCATGACCGTCGCGCCTTCTGCCGGGCGTCTCGCGCGCTTCGTGCCACTGGAACAGCAAGCCTTCCAGCGCCTGACACACGCGGGCTACCTAAAAGGCCTTTTACAGCCTTTTAAAGGTAAGGGAAGTCTGGAGTCCTGGGCCAGCCAATGTGCGGCGCTACGCGACGACTTGATCGCCCTGGCACTGCAACAGGTACTGCCACAGGCCCGGGCCTATCCCTTCAACCGTCTGGAGGTCCAACTGGCCCAGCAGACCACTGGCGCAGGCACGACCTTTCTGCGCTGGCGCAACCTCGACCGTTCCAGCATGGGCGTGGCGCTATGGGAGGCACTGCTGGCCAACCCTGCCACGCCGCCATCGCTGATCGACGATCTCTACGCGATCGAGCTGCAGCGCATCGTGCTGAACATGCAGATCAGCCTCGTCCACACCCTTGCCCGCCAGGCCCTGGACTGCGCCAACAAGATGGCCCAGGCCGAAGCGGTCTACCTGCGGCGCGTCCACGGGCATGCCGCGCCCACCACCACCTCACCCACCACCAAGGAGTCACCATGAGCACGCACTTCGTCGGCGAGGGCAACAT
>NZ_DAOKZG010000049.1:0-22810 GCF_035325765.1 Ottowia sp. | reverse complement strand
CGTGGGGGCCTGCTCCTGAGCGCCGCCGGGCCGTCCCAAGGCGCGAGCGCCCCCTCGGCGGGCAGCGCACCACGCGAAGCAGGGAGCGTGGGGGCCTTGAAGTGTGCACTCGTCATGGCCGGCGGCACCGGCGGCCACATCTTCCCCGGCCTGGCCGTGGCCGAGGCCCTGCGCGCGCGCGGCTGGCGCGTGCACTGGCTCGGCGCGCCCGGCAGCATGGAGCAGCAACTGGTGCCGCCGCGCGGCTTCCCGTTCGAGCCGGTGCGCCTGGGCGGCGTGCGCGGCAAGGGCGTGCTGACGCTGGCTCTGCTGCCGCTGCGCCTGCTGCGCGCCTTCGGCGAGAGCATCGGCGTGATCCGGCGCGTGCGCCCCGACGTCGTGCTCGGCCTGGGCGGCTACATCAGCTTCCCCGGCGGCATGATGGGCGTGGCGCTGGGCCGGCCCCTGATCCTGCACGAGCAGAACTCCATCGCCGGCCTGGTCAACAAGGTGCTCGCCGGCGTCGCCGACCGCGTCTTCACCGCCTTCCCCGACGTGCTGCGCAAGGGCCGCTGGATCGGCAACCCGCTGCGCGCCGAGTTCACCACCCAGCCCGCACCGGCCGCGCGCTTTGCCGGTCGCGGCGGGCCGCTGCGCCTGCTGGTGGTGGGCGGCAGCCTGGGCGCGCAGGCGCTGAACGACGTGGTGCCACGCGCGCTGGCCCTGCTGCCGGCGGGCGCGCGCCCGATCGTCACGCACCAGAGCGGCGCCCGCCAGATCGACGCCCTGCGCGCCAACTACGCCGCCGCCGGCGTCGAGGCCACGCTGCTGCCCTTCATCGACGACATGGCCAGCGCCTGCGCCGAGGCCGACCTGGTGCTGTGCCGCGCCGGCGCCACCACCGTGAGCGAACTCGCCGCCATCGGCGCCGCCGCGCTGTTCGTGCCGTTCCCGCACGCGGTGGACGATCACCAGACCACGAACGCGCGCTTCCTGGTGGACCAGGGCGCTGGCTGGCTGCTGCCGCAGGCCGAGCTCACGCCCGAGCGCCTGGCCGGCCTGCTGCAGGACCTGGACCGGGACGCCCTGCTGCAGCGCGCCGAGCGCGCCCACGCGCTGCGCAAGCTCAGCGCCACCGACGAACTGGTGGCGGCCTGCGAGGAGCTGGCGGCATGAAGCACGCCATTCGTCGCATCCACTTTGTCGGCATCGGCGGCTCCGGCATGAACGGCATCGCCGAGGTGCTGCACAACCTGGGCTACATCGTCTCGGGCTCGGACCAGGCCGACAGCGCCGCGCTGCGCCGCCTGGCGGGGCTGGGCATCGCCACCCACGTCGGCCACGCCGCCGAACACGTCGCCGGCGTCGACGCCGTCGTCACCTCGACCGCCGTGCGCCCCGACAACCCCGAGGTCGTCGCCGCACGCGCGCGCCGCATTCCGGTGGTGCCGCGCGCCATCATGCTCGCCGAGCTGATGCGCCTCAAGCAGGGCATCGCGATCGCCGGCACGCACGGCAAGACCACCACCACCAGCCTGGTTGCCAGCGTGCTGGCCGAGGCCGGGCTGGACCCGACCTTCGTCATCGGCGGACGCCTGAACAGCGCCGGCAGCAGCGCGCGCCTGGGCGCAGGCGACTACATCGTGGTCGAGGCCGACGAGTCGGACGCTTCCTTCCTCAACCTGTCGCCCGTGCTCGCGGTGGTCACCAACATCGACGCCGACCACATGGAGACCTACGGGCACGACTTCGCGCGGCTCGAGCAGGCGTTCGTCGACTTCCTCGCGCGCCTGCCGTTCTACGGCACCGCCGTGCTGTGCCTGGAGAGCCCGGCAGTGCGCGAGATCATTCCGCAGGTGACATGCCCGGTCACCACCTACGGCTTCGGCGAGGGCGCCCAGGTGCGCGCGGTCGACGTGCGCGCCGACGGCGGCGTCATGCATTTCACCGTGCAGCGGCGCAACGGCGTGCAGCTGCCCGACCTGCCGGTCACGCTCAACCTGGCGGGTGCGCACAACGTGCTGAACGCGCTGGCGGCGATCGCGCTGGCGGTCGAGCTGAACGTGCCGGACGCGGCGGTGCAGAAGGCGCTGGCCGAGTTCAAGGGAGTCGGCCGGCGCTTCCAGCGCCACGGCGACTGGCCGGCGCCGGCGGGCGGCACCTTCACCCTGATCGACGACTACGGCCACCACCCGGCCGAAATGGCGGCGACGCTGGCGGCGGCACGCGGCGCCTATCCGGGTCGGCGCCTGGTGCTGGCGTTCCAGCCGCACCGCTACACGCGCACGCGCGACTGTTTCGACGATTTCGTGCAGGTGGTGGGCAGCGCCGACCTGGTGCTGCTGACCGAGGTCTACGCCGCCGGCGAGGAGCCCATCGTCGCCGCCGACGGCCGTGCGCTGGCGCGCGCGCTGCGCGTGGCCGGCCGGGTCGAGCCGGTGTTCGTCGCCGACGTCGCCGAGCTGCCGCGCGAGCTGCTGGCGCGCGTGCGGGACGGTGACGTCGTGCTGTGCATGGGCGCGGGCTCGATCGGCGCCGTGCCGGCGCGCGTGGTCGAGCTGCTGCGCGAACCGCAGGAGAGCGCGTCATGACGACGGCGGTGCAGGACTTCGGCAAGGTCGCCGTGCTGATGGGCGGGCGCTCGGCCGAGCGCGAGATCTCGCTCATGTCCGGCCGCGGCGTGCTCGAGGCCCTGCGCTCCGTCGGGGTCGACGCGCACGCCTTCGACCCGGCCGAGCAGCCGCTGGACGACCTGAAGCGCCAGGGTTTCGCGCGCTGCTTCATCGCCCTGCACGGGCGCTTCGGCGAGGACGGCACGGTGCAGGGCGCGCTCGAGCTGCTCGGCATCCCCTACACCGGGGCCGGCGTGATGACCTCCAGCATCGCCATCGACAAGGTCATGACCAAGCGCGTCTGGCTGGCCGAGGGGCTGCCCACGCCCGGCTTCGTCGCGCTGCGCCGCGGCGAATTCGACGCCGCCCGCGTCGCCGCCATTCCGCGCGAGCTCGGCCTGCCGCTGATCGTCAAGCCGGTGCGCGAGGGCTCGTCGCTCGGCCTGACCAAGGTGACCGACGCCGCCGCCATGGCCGGCGCCGTCGCCGCCGCCGCCGCGCTCGACGCCGACATCCTGTGCGAGCAGTTCATCGCCGGCGACGAAGTCACCTGCGCCGTGCTGGGCAGCGGCCTGCAGGCGCGCGCGCTGCCGGTGATCCACATCGTCGCGCCGGACGGCCAGTACGACTACCAGAACAAGTACTTCACCGACGTCACCGAGTACCGCGTGCCCTGCGACCTGCCCGCGGGCGAGGAGGCCGCCATCCAGGCGCTGGTCCTGAAGGCCTACCGCGTGCTCGGGTGCCGCGGCTGGGGCCGCATCGACGTCATGATCGACGGCGCCACGCGCCAGCCCTGGCTGCTCGAGATCAACACCTCGCCCGGCATGACCGGGCATTCGCTGGTGCCGATGGCGGCCCGGGCCGTCGGCCTCGACTACCCGGCGCTGTGCGTCGAGCTGCTGGCCAGCGCCGCGCTCGACCAGCCAGCGCCTGCGGGGGGCCCGGCATGAACGCGTCGATGCCCCTGCCGGTCGACGTGCGGCTGATGAACTTCACCGCCTCGCTGCTGCTGTCGGCGCTGCTGCTCGGCGGCCTGGCGGCCCTGCTCTGGTGGGGGCTGCGCAACCCGATGTTCGCCATCGGCCAGATCACCGTCAGCGGCGACACCACGCACCACAGCGCGGCCAGCCTGCGCGCGGTGGTGGCGCCGCGCCTGAGGGGCAACTTCTTCACGCTCGACCTGGCGGAGGTGCGTGCCGCCTTCGAGGCCGCGCCCTGGGTGCGCAAGGCCGTCGTGCGGCGCGAGTTTCCGAACCGGCTCGCGGTCGAACTGCAGGAGCACGTGCCCGCGGCGCGTTGGGGCGAGAGCGACGGCGAGCTGGTGGACGAGCGCGGCGTGGTGTTCGAGGGCGGCGGCGCCGACAGCGAGGTGGCGCGCCTGCCGCTGCTCACCGGGCCCGACGGCCAGGCGGGCGCGCTGCTGGCGATGTACCGCACGCTGGTGCCTGCCCTGCAGCCGCTGCAGCTGCCAGCGGTGGCGCTCGAACTCGAGCCGCGCGGCCACTGGCGGCTCGAGCTGGCGGGTGGCGCCCAGGTCGAACTGGGGCAGGGCGAGCCGGCGGAACTGGCGCAGCGGCTGGCGCACTTCGCCGCCACCGCCGGCGAGGTGGCCGCGCGCTACCAGCGCGACGCCCAGGCGATCGAGTCGGTCGACCTGCGCCACGCGGGAGGCTACGCGCTGCGCCTGCGCGGCGTCGTCACGGGCAGGACCGCGCCGGCCGCGGCGCGCTGAGGATGGAACACGAGGGCAACAACAGGCCATGGCAAAAGAGTACAAGGATCTGATCGTCGGGCTGGACATCGGCACCGCCAAGATCATGGTGGTGGTGGGCGAAGTGCTGCCCGGCGGCGACCTCAAGCTCGCCGGCCTGGGCGTGGCGCCCAGCAACGGCCTCAAGCGCGGCGTGGTGGTCAACATCGACGCCACCGTGGCCAGCATCCAGCAGGCGCTCAAGGAAGCCGAGCTGATGGCCGACTGCAAGATCGGCCGCGTCTACACCGGCATCACCGGCAGCCACATCCGCGGCATCAACTCCAGCGGCATGGTGGCGGTGAAGGACAAGGAAGTCACCCACGCCGACGTGCAGCGCGTGGTCGAGACCGCCAAGGCCATCAACATCTCCAGCGACCAGCGCCTGCTGCTGGTCGAGCCGCAGGAATTCATCATCGACGGCCAGGACGTGCGCGAGCCGGTCGGCATGAGCGGCATGCGGCTGGAGGCCAAGGTGCACATCGTCACCGGCGCCCAGAGCGCGGCCGAGAACATCGTCAAGTGCGTGCGCCGCTGCGGCCTCGAGGTGGACCAGCTGCTGCTCAATCCGCTGGCCTCCAGCCTGGCCGTGCTGACCGACGACGAGCGCGAACTGGGCGTGGCCTGCGTCGACATCGGCGCCGGCACGACCGACGTCGCCATCTTCACCGGCGGCGCGATCCGCCACACGGCCGTGATCCCGATCGCCGGCGACCTGGTCACCAGCGACATCGCCATGGCGCTGCGCACGCCGACCTCGGACGCCGAGGACATCAAGGTCGCGCACGGCTGCGCCAAGCAACTGCTGGCCGATGCCGACACCCAGGTCGAGGTGCCCGGGCTCGGCGACCGCACGCCGCGCCTGCTGTCCAAGCAGGCGCTGGCCGGCGTCATCGAGCCGCGCGTCGAGGAGATCTTCTCCCTCGTGCAGCAGGTGATCCGCGACTCGGGCTACGAGGAGCTGCTGTCCTCGGGCGTCGTGCTCACCGGCGGCAGCGCCGTCATGGCCGGCATGGTCGAGCTGGGCGAAGACATCTTCCTCAAGCCCGTGCGCCGCGGCGTGCCGCAGTACGGGCGCGCCCTCGCCGACATGGTGGCACAGCCGCGCGCCGCCACCGTCATGGGGCTGATGGAGGAGGCGCGCCTGGCGCGCCAGCGCGGCCTCAAGGTCGCGCAGGGCAGCAGTGGCGTCAAGTCCGCCTTCGGGCGCCTGCGCGACTTCATCGTGGGGAATTTCTGAGCATGGACCCGCGCACCCGCTTCAGCGTCGGGCAAGCCCTGCCGCCGCCGGCGTGCGGGCGCAGCCCGCCGATCCGATGTTGGCGCGGCGGGCGTTCGGGCAGCAGGACAGGTTTTTCATTTTTCAAGGCAGGCAGGCAGCAAAGGAGCACACCATGAGCATCGAGATGATCGAGACCGAAACCTTCAACTCCGGCACGCAGATCAAGGTGATCGGCGTCGGCGGCGGCGGCGGCAACGCCGTCGACCACATGATCGAGCGCAACGTCCAGGGCGTGGAGTTCATCTGCGCCAACACCGACGCGCAGGCGCTCTCGCGCGTGCTCGCCGAGTCCTCGATCCAGCTCGGCACCACCGGCCTGGGCGCCGGCAGCAAGCCCGACAAGGGGCGCGAGGCGGCCGAGGCCGCCGCCGACGACATCCGCCAGGCGATCCGCGGCGCCCACATGCTGTTCATCACCGCCGGCATGGGCGGCGGCACCGGCACCGGTGCCGCCCCGGTGATCGCGCGCATCGCCAAGGACATGGGCATCCTCACCGTCGGCGTGGTCACCAAGCCGTTCGACTGGGAGGGCGGCCGGCGCATGACCAACGCCGAGACCGGCCTGGCCGAGCTCGAGGCCAACGTCGACTCGCTGATCGTCGTGCTCAACGAGAAGCTGCTCGAGGTGCTGGGCGACGACATCACGCAGGAAGAGGCCTTCGGCCACGCCAACGACGTGCTCAAGAACGCCGTCGGCGGCATCGCCGAGATCATCAACGACTACGGCCACATCAACGTCGACTTCGAGGACGTGCGCACCGTCATGAGCGAGCCCGGCAAGGCCATGATGGGCACGGCCAGCGCCAGCGGCCCGGACCGCGCCCGCATCGCCGCCGAGCAGGCCGTCGCCTGCCCGCTGCTGGAAGGCATCGACCTCTCGGGCGCGCGCGGCGTGCTGGTGCTGATCACCGCCGCCAAGGGCAGCTTCAAGCTGAGCGAATCGCGCGAGGCCATGAACACCATCCGCGCCTATGCCTCGCCCGAGGCCCACGTGGTCTATGGCGCCGCCTACGACGACACGCTGGGCGAGGAGCTGCGCGTCACCGTGGTGGCCACCGGCCTGTCGCGCCAGGGCGTGCGGCGCCAGCCCATCACCGTGGTGCAGGGCGGCCTGCGCACCGGCACCTACGACGAGGCCTATCCGCTGCCCGGCCAGCAGCAGACCGCCGGGCTGCCGCCCGCGGGCCTGCAGCGCTCGGACTACGGCAACCTCAACGTGCCCAGCGTCTGGCGCACCAACCGCACCCAGGCCGCGGCCAAGGTCGACGCGCTGTCCTCCGGCGGCATGGACGACTTCGAGATCCCGGCCTTCCTGCGCAAGCAGGCGGACTGATGACGCGACCCCCTGAGTCGCCTGCGGCGCCTTCCCCCCTGAAAGGGGGACGCACCCTGTGCCCAGGGGAGCCCTGGTCACGGATGCCCCGCATGGCTTGCTCCGCGGCCCTTGGGTCGCGGGTGCTGCCGGGTTGAGTGTCCGCCTGCTTCCGCCGCCTCGACGGCGGCCCGGGCAGCCACTCACGCGCAGCCGATTGCCCTGCCTGCTGCGCAGCCTCCGGGATGCACGGCACCTGGCCCATGGCTCCGGGCCGGGTGCTGGCTGCCTGCCCTTTGAGATCGAACCGCCTCGGGTTTCCGGCGTGCAATGCAGGCCCCGATGCGCGGTCTTGTGACAGGGCCGTCGCGAAGTCGGCGCATGGCCTTGTCTTGTTTCGAGGTTTCGAAGATAACTTGTTGCCAGGGCGTGAATAAATGATCATCTCCTGCAGCAGGCCAGAACCTCGCCAAACCACTAAAATGCCTTCATGCTTGCCCAGCGCACCCTGAAGGCCCTGTCGCGCGCGGTTGGCGTCGGCCTGCACAGCGGCGAGCGCGTCGAGCTCACGCTGCGACCCGCGCCCCCCGACACCGGCATCGTGTTTCGCCGCATCGACCTGCCGCAGCCGGTCGAGGTGCCGGTGAGCGCGCACGCGGTGACCGACACGCGCCTGGCGTCCACGCTGTCCAGGGGCGATGTCAAGGTGCGCACCGTCGAGCACCTGCTGTCGGCCTGCGCGGGCCTCGGGCTGGACAATCTCTACATCGACATCACGGCCGAAGAGGTGCCGATCCTCGACGGCTCGGCCTCGTCCTTCGTCTACCTGCTGCAGAGCGCCGGCATCGAACTGCAGAAGGCGCCGCGCCGTTTCCTGCGCGTGCTGCAGCCGGTCGAGGTGCGCGAGGGCGAGGGCGACGACCTGAAGTGGGCCCGGCTCGAGCCGCACCACGGCTTCAAGCTCAGCTTCGAGATCGACTTCCACCATCCGGCGGTCGACTCCACCGGCCAGCGCGTCGAGTTCGACATGGGCTCGGGCCGCTACAGCCGCGACATCGCGCGTGCCCGCACCTTTGCCTTCAGCAAGGACGTCGAGACCCTGCGCGCCAGCGGCCTGGCCCTGGGCGGCGGCCTGGACAACGCCATCGTGATGGACGATACGCGCGTGCTCAACGAGGGCGGCCTGCGCTATGCGGCCGAATTCGCGCGCCACAAGCTGCTCGACGCCATCGGCGACCTGTACTGCGTCGGCCATCCCCTGCTGGCCGCCTACAGCGCCTTCCGCTCCGGCCACGCCCTGAACAACAAGCTGCTGCGCGCCCTGCTGGCGCGCCAGGACGCCTGGGAAATCGTCACCTTCGAGAGCGAACGCCAGGCCCCGGCCGGCTTCGCGCAGCTCGCGCCAGCCTGGTGACGCCGCGCCACCATGGTGTTGTTTCGCGGCCTGATCCTGCTGTCCCTGCTGGCCGCCGGCGTCAGCTTCGCCTTCTACGCCGGCACCGGCAACCCGCGCTACCGGCGCCTGGGCTGGCTGATCCTCAAGTGGACCCTGCTCGCGGCGTTTGGCTTCTTTGCGGTGTTGATTGCCGAGCGGGTGTTCTGATCCCGCGCAGCCCAGGGTAGCGCGGGCTTGCAGCCCGGATCGACTTCCTCCCGCAAGGGCACCACGGAGCACGCGGCTGCAGCGTGGTGACGTGTCTGCCCTGTCTCGCACTGGCCTGGCCTCGCATGGGACGCATCGTGGAAGGCCGGTTTCTGGGTCTGGCGGGCGGACTGTTGCTCAAAAGCCACCGAATGGGGGGATCTGCGTTCGGCTCGATGCGCACCGTGGTTGGGCGCATCGGTGTGGGGCGTACGCCCATCGTTGCTGACGTCCTCCATCCTGCGCGAGGCCCCGATTCCATGCGTTCGATCGCATGCTCCTCCCCAATTCATGGGATGCGGTCACCGACGCCCTGCTCGAAGATTACAAATGTCACTTATTGTAATTTTCAGGGGGAACTGCATCGTGTTTTCATCCGCTTCGGGCCGGCTGGTCCTGTCATCGATGATTCTGGCGCTCGCGGCTTGTGGCGGCGGTGGAGGGGGAGGCAGCCTGGGTGACGACCCGGGCGCGCCGGCTGGGGCCAAGCTCAGCATCACCGCCGCCACGGGCGCGGCCTTCGTCGACGCCACCATCACGGTGACCGACAGCACCGGTCGGCGGGTCGGCAGCGGCGGTCCTGTGGGCGAAGACGGCGTGCTCCCGATCACGCTCGACACCGGTGCCCAGGCGCCACTGATCATCACCGCACGCCGCACCGCCGCTGGCGGCGAGGAGACCGTGCTGGTGAGCGTGGCGCGCAGCGTGCCGGCCGAGGGCACGGCGGATGTCAACGTGACGCCCGTGACCACGCTGATCGCGGCCCTGCTCAGCCCCTCGGGTGACCCGCAGCAACTGGCGCCGGCGGATCTGACGCCGGAGCAGATCGATGAAAAGGTGGCGGCCGTCCAGGCCGTGCTGCAACCCCTGCTCGCTGCTACCGGGCAGGAGGTTGCTGATGATCCGCTGAGCACGCCGTTCGAGGTCAACGGCACCGGCTACGACCGCATGCTGGATTCCCTGGTGGTGCAGATCACGCCGGCCAGCGCGGACCGTTCCAACATCGTGGTCGGCGTCAAGCTGCCGGACAGCGCCGAGCCCAACGAGGTGCAGTTTGCCAGCAACGAAGCCGACCTCCCCGTGCTGGATCCCGTCGACCCGCAGACCCTGCCCGCCTTGGGCACGATCCAGAAGATCAACGCCCTGCTGCAGCGCGTGCAGGACTGCTTCGCGCTGCCTGTCGCGCAACGCGTCAACACGACGGTTACTGACGGCCTCGCACAGGGCACTGCCGCGAATGTGGTGGCGCCGCAGTGCAAGGCGATGTTTGCCGGCAACGACCCGGGCAGCTTCAGGCACAACGGCACCGTGGTCGGGCGCGACAGCAAGGGCCGCGGTGCCTGGAACAGCCTGTTCCGTGAGGGCGCGACAGACCTGAAGCTGTCCGAGGGCAGCTACGAATACACCACGGGGGCGGGCTACATCGTCGCCGGCTACAAGTGGACTGACCGCCTGGGCAACGAGGACTACGATGCCTTGGTCCTGCACGAGGACGACGATGGCGCGCTGCGCATCATCGGCAACCAGTACCAGTATTCCGGCGGCGTCACGGCCTTCCACACGCTGCGCCAGTTCATCAACAAGCCCGAGTTCAGCTACCTGGCCACGGGCTATCGCGTGGACGTCGCGAACCAACTGGACGAGCATGGCCAGTCGATCTTCGACCGCGTCGAGGTGATTCGTCCGAACGGCCTGCCCTGGCCGAACCTCGTTCCCACCGCGACGTCGGACCAACTGGTCATGAATACCGCGTCGGGCACAGCCGCCTTGCGCGTCGGCTATGAATTCCTGGATCCTGCGGCAGCACCTGGACCCAATGACTGGGAGACTTTCCAGACCTTCGATCCGAGGCAGCTGTTCGCCAAACCGCGCTGGAACGACGCCGACATTGCCGGGCTGAAGACCACCGGCAAGTTCACCTTCCGCTACTTCCTGAAGGGCAACGCCACCGACGAGCCCGACGCCGTCCAGTACTACCGCGTGCGCAGCCGCCCGCTGACCATCGCCGAGCTGCGCCAGCGCGCGTTTTCAAGACTGGCGGACAGCGTGGTCAACGCTCTGGTGGCGGCCGGACAAGGCAACTACGGCTTCGTCGAGGCGCCCGCCAACGTGCCGTATGCCTTCGGTCCATGGGAGGTGCCGAGCGGCGCGCTGCCGGCGACCTCGGCCACCATTTACGGCCGCCTTGCCAATACCGGCCCGAACGGCAGCGACCGAATCACGGTACGCTCCAACATGCGCTCCGCGACGATTCCATGCATCCCTGCGAGCGCCCAAGATGGCCACTGCGTGCCCGGAACCCAGAACTTCGCCAGCGATTACTGGCTCAATGGGCTCCAGCTCTTTGCCAAGGACAGCACGGGGCGCGAATACACCAACCTCTACGCGCTGGTGATTCCTCAACTGCCCCAACCCTAAAATGGCAGGCGCGCGGCGGCGTGTGCTTGACCCCGCCCGCGTCGCTTGTTCGACGCACGCGGCCGGGTGGCTGGCGCACGGCCGCCCAACCATCCGAGGAGACAGGCATGGCGGCTTGGCGGGTCCTGATCGTCGAGGATGACGCGCCCATGCGCGCCTTCTTCGCCGACAGCGTGCGCGCGCACGGTGAGCTGGAGCTGGCCGGCAACGTGGGCACTCGCGCCGAAGCCTGTGCCTGGATCGACGCTTGCCGCGGGCCGCTTGACGTGCTGCTGGTCGACCTGGGCTTGCCCGACGGCAGCGGTCTGGACGTGATCCGCCACGCGCGCGGCGTGCACCCCGAGTGCGAGCCGCTGGTGATCTCGATGTTCGGTGACGAGGACAGCGTGCTCGCCAGCATCGAGGCCGGCGCGCTGGGCTACATCCACAAGGACAGCACGCCCGAGAGCATTGCCGCCACCATCGTCGAGATGAAGGACGGTGCCTCGCCCATCTCGCCCATGATCGCGCGCCGGGTGCTGGCCAAGTACCTTGACCTGCGGCGCCGCCCGTCCGCTGCCGGCGTGCCGGCACCGCTGCCGGCCAGCGAGCAGGTGCTGCTGTCGCAGCGCGAGCGCGAGGTGCTCGAGCGCATCGCGCGCGGCTTTTCCTATGCCGAGGTGGCGCGCCTGCTGGGGTTGAGCGTGCACACGGTGCAATCGCACATGAAGAGCCTGTATGCCAAGCTGGCCGTGCACTCGCGCAGCGAGGCCGTGTTCGAGGCCAGCCGCATGGGCCTGCTGCCGCCGCTGGGGCGCGGCCCATGATCCGCTGGCGCCTGCCCGTGGTCGGCGCACCCATGGTGGTGCGAGCGCGCGCTGGGTGGCGCTGGCTGCTGCTGGGGCTGCTGCTGCTCGGCGGCGTGGCGCGTGCCGATCTGCTCGAGCTGCGCCAGGCCATGATCACGGTGCAGACCGCCGCTGCCGAACAGACGCAGGCCGTGCGCCTGCCCTACCATTGGGATCGCGGGCAGGCGGGCGAGGCTGGTGAGGCGCGCCTTGTGCTGCACTTTGCCCTCGCGGCGCCGCCGCAGTCGCCCTACGGCATCCTGCTGCGCAGCATCGGCAATGCCTACGAGATCTGGCTCAACGGCACGCTGCTCGCGCGTGCGGGCGAACTGCGCGATTTTGGCGGCGCCAACTACGCCGGCGCGCCGCAGTACGTGAACGTGCCGGGGGGACTGCTGGGCGAGCGCAACGAACTGCGCATCCTCCTGCGCGCCGATGCGGGCCGCCGCGCCGGGCTGACGCCGCCGCTCGTCGGCCCCGACACCGAGTTGCTGCCGATCTACCAGCGGCTGGAGCGCTGGCACGTGCTGAGCGCGCTGCTGTTGGCCATGCTGAGCTTGATCGTTGGGCTGCTGGCGCTGGCCCTGTGGCAGACCCAGGTGGTACCCGATGCCCGGGGCCGGCCACGGCGCCAGCCGCTCTATCTCTATGCCGGCATTGGCGAACTGGCGTGGGCGCTGCGCGTGGGCGACAAGATGATCATCAGCCCGCCGCTCGATTGGCCCGCCTGGAACGCCGTGCAGGTGCTGGCGTTCGCGCTCTGGCTGAGCTTCATGATGCTGTTCTGCATCGTCGCCGTCGGCTGGGGCGACTGGCGTCGCCTGCCGGCGCTGCGGCTGGCGCTGGCGCTGTACTGTGCCAGCGGCGCCGTGTGCGGCTGGCTGGCCGTGACCGCGGGCTGGCCACTGTTGCTGACGCTTTGGTATGCGCTGGCGATTCTGCTGTTCGTGCCGTTTGCCGTGGTGTTCGTTGCCGCCGCCTGGCGGCGCGGCGCCAGCGCGTGGCATCGATGGCTGGCGGCGGCGCTGCTGCTCAACGTCGTCGTAGGCTTGCGCGACTGGTACGCGTTTCGGCTGGGTGACAGCTTCGGTGAGCAGACCTGGCAGCGCTACTCGGGCGTGCTGTTTGGCCTGCTGCTGGGCTACATCGTGCTGACGCGCTTTCGCGCCGCCAGCGCGCAGGCGCGCGAGCTGAGCGTGCACCTGGCCGAGCGTGTCGCGCAGAAGGAGGCCGAACTGGCCGAGAGCTACGCGCGCATGGGGCAGCTCGCGCGCGAGCAGGCCCGCGCCAGCGAGCGCACGCGCATCCTGCGCGACATGCACGACGGCGTGGGCGCGCACATCAGCGCCGCGATCCGCCAGCTCCAGTCCGGCCAGGCCAGCCGGGGCGAACTGCTGTCCACCTTGCGCGAGTCGCTGGACCAGCTCAAGCTGTCGATCGACGCCCTGCACCTGGATCCGGGCGACGTCACCACGCTGCTGGCCAACCTGCGCTACCGGCTCGAGCCGCGCCTGCAGGCCGCCGGCATCGCGCTCGAATGGGACGTGGCGCTGCTCCAGCCGCTGGCCCGGCTCGACGACGGTGCCATGCGGCAGTTGCAATACATGGTGCTGGAACTGCTGTCCAACGTGCTGCAGCACGCGCACGCCAGCCGCCTGCGCATCGAGGCACGTCCCGAGGGGGTGGGCGCGCGACTGCGCGTGATCGACAACGGCCGCGGCTTCGACACCACGCAGCCCGGGCGCAACGGCCTGCGCTCGCTGCGCGAACGCGCCCAGGCCATCGGGGCGCGCCTGCACATCCACAGCCAGCCGGGCGCCACGCGGGTCGAAATCGAGCTCTGATCACGCCGCGCTCCCGCCCGTCGGGGGCGCGGCGGCGCCTCGCGGGCGATGACGGAATCAGCGCCCGCGCCGGAACATGCTGGCCGTGGTGCGCATGGCGCCGGCCGCGTGCAGGCGCTGCACCAGCGTGCCGGCGTGCGCGTGCGTGATCGCCAGGCCGAGCGCGTCGGCCGCGTCCGGCCCGGGCGCGCGCGGCAGCGCCAGCAGGCGCTGCACCATCGCCTGCACCTGTGCCTTGGCGGCCTTGCCGTGGCCGGCCACGGCCTGCTTCATCTGCAGCGCCGTGTATTCGGCCACCGGCAGTTCGCGCGCCACCAGCGCCGTCACGCAGGCGCCGCGCGCCTGGCCCAGCAGCAGCGTGGCCTGCGGATTGACGTTGACGAACACGATCTCCACCGCCGCCACCTCGGGCTGGTAGCGCTCCGTCACCTCGCGGATGCCCTCGAACAGCAGCTTCAGCCGCGCCGGCAGGTCGCCCTGCGCCGCGCTGCGGGTCTCGATCACGCCGCTGGCGACGTAGGCCAGGCGCGCGCCGTCGGCGTCCAGCACGCCGAAGCCGGTGCGGCGCAGGCCGGGGTCGATGCCGAGGATCCTCATGGCAGCTCGGCGCGGCGCATGCGCGACAGGATGGTGGCGGCGCGCCGGTTCAGGTAGGCCGAGCGCGGCTGCTGCTCGAAGTGGCGCGGGCGCGGCAGCATCACCGCCAGGCGCGCCGCCTCCCAGGCCGTGAGCTGGTCCGCGCCCTTGGCGAAGTAGTGCCGCGCCGCCGCCTCGGCGCCGAACACGCCGCTGCCCCACTCGACGTGGTTGAGGTAGATCTCCAGGATGCGGCGCTTCGTCAGCAGCGCCTCCAGCGCGTAGGCGAGCACCAGCTCCTGGCCCTTGCGCAGCAGGGTGCGCTCGCCCGACAGCAGCAGGTTCTTCGCCAGCTGCTGCGTGATGGTCGAGCCGCCGCGGATGCGGATCGGCGGCGTCGGGCGATTCTGCGCCGCGCGCCGCGCCGCCTCTTCCTCGGCGCGCGCGTTGCGCTCCCAGGCGCGCTCGATCGCGTCCCAGTCGACGCCGTCGTGGTTGGCGAAGTTGTCGTCCTCGGAGGCGATCACGGCGCGCTTCAGGTGGTCCGAGATCCGGTCGTAGTCGCGCCACTGCTGGCGCCAGTGCAGCGCCCCGGTGCGCGCCAGGCGCCAGGCCTCGGAGCGCTCGAAGGTGGTCGACTGCGGGTCCACCCAGGCCATCAGCGCGATGCGGCCCACGAAGAAGGCCTGCAGCAGCAGCGCCGCCGTCAGGGCGAGCAGCAGCCAGCGCGCCAGCAGCCGCATCAGCGGCTCCCGGCCGCGCTCAGCTCGTCGGCCTGCAGCGTGGTCTCCAGCGTCTGCTCCCGCGTGAAGCGAAAGCGCGCTGTGACGTCGAACTGGTCCGTGTCCTTGCGCATGGCCGGCGTAAAGGGCCCGAACGGCGCCGCCTTCTGCGCGATCGCCTCGGCCAGGCGGTCCAGCATGCGGTTGCCCGAGCCGCGCACCACGCGCGCGTCCAGGATGTGCCCGTCGTGGTTGATCAGCAGCGCCATCAGCAGTTCGCCGTACAGCTTGCGCCCCGCCACGTGCGGAAAGTTGGCCGTGCCCACGGTCTCGATCTGGCGCCGCATGTCGTCGTAGTACTGCGCGTAGGTCACGCCCAGCGTCGCCGGGCTCAGGTAGCGCTTGCGCGGGCGCGAGTTCTCTTCCTGCACGCGCCGCTCGATCACCGCGAGCAGCTTCTGCAGCTGTGCGCGCCGCTCCTCCTGGGCCTGCGCCGCCGGGTCATCGCTCACGCGCCGCGGGTCCGGCCGCGGCATCGCGGCAAGCTGTTCGCGCACCTGGGCCAGCAACTGCTCCTGCTGCTCCAGCATGCGGTCGATCTGGCGCTGCTGCTCGGTCACCTCGGCGTCGCCCACCTGCGCCACCGGGCTCGGCGGCAGCGGCGTGCTGGCGATGCGCGCGTCGTCCGCCTCGCCGCCGCCCGCCAGGCTGTGCTGCGCCAGGGCCTGCGCCTTCACCGGCGGCTCGTCCGAGCGGGCGTTCACCAGCACCACGTCCAGCGTGTTGTCCCGGAACACGCGCTGGAAGCCCTCCGGGTTGACGAAGCGCAGCGTCAGCAGCGTCGCATGCACCAGCACCGACAGCGCCAGCGCCCACTGCAGTGTGCTCAGCGATGGCAGCCGGCGCGGCATCATGGGGCTGTCGGATCGGGCGCCGGCGCCTCGGCCTCGTCCAGCTCGACCGCGATGGCGAGCGGCCCGGCCGTCACGTCCTCGTCTTCGCCCGAGCCATTGGCCTCGCCGTTGTCCAGCGCCGTGGCGCCGGGCGCGGCCAGCACTTCGGTGATGCTGCCGTGCACGTCGAGCGCGATCGGGTCGATGTTGCCCAGCCGCACCCGCACCTGGGCGCCGCGCGCCAGCGCCTGCGCGCCCATCACGCTGAACACCAGCGGCAGCGTGTCGGCGCGCACCAGCCAGGCGCCGCCCGGCAGTTCGCGCAGCAGGGTCGCGGTCAGCTCGGTCGTGCCGTGCTGCTGCAGGTGGCGCAGCGTCCAGAAGCGCTCCATGCTGGCCTGGTGCGCGCCATACGCCGCATAGGCGGCGTCGAAGGCGCTGACGATGGCCAGCAGTTGCGCATCCTTGGGCTTGAACGGCGCCGCCAGCGCCGCCGCCTTGCCGTGGCGCGCGCAGGCGATGAGCTGCCACTGGTTCACCAGGTCCACGTAGCGGCGCAGCGGCGAGGTGCTCCAGGCATAGCTGCTCACCCCGATGCCGGCGTGCGGCAGCGCGCGCGTGCCCATGCGCACGCGGATACCGGGCGCCAGGCTCGCCTGGCTGCGGTAGATGCCCGGCACGCCCAGGCTCTTGAGCCAGTCGCCCCAGGTGCTGTTCGCCAGGATCATCAGCTCCGACACCACCAGGTCCAGCGGCGCGCCGCGCTGGCGCTGGCTGATCACCACGGTTTCGTCGCCACTCGGCGCCTCGCCGTGCTGGCCGACCAGGCGAAAGCTGTAGTCGGGGCGGCCGGCCGGCTCGGGCTTGCCGCGCACCTGCTCGCGCCGCGCCTTCAGGTGCTGCGCCAGGTTGTAGAGGAAGGCCAGCTCCGCGCGCCCGATCGCCAGGCCGGCGTCGTCCGCTCCGGCGTCCGCCTGCTCCAGCCAGGCGTTGGTGATCAGGCCATCGAGCTGGTCGTGCCGCAGGTTCGCCGCGATCGGCACGCGCTCCAGCCGCGTCTCGCTGCCCTCGATCGCCAGGCTGGCCTCGTCCAGCGTCAGGTACAGCGACAGCGCCGGCACCGCCTGCCCGGCCGTCAGGGTCCAGGCCTGCACCACCGCGTCGGGCAGCATGGTGATCTTGTGCCCCGGCATGTAGACCGTCGACAGGCGCGCGCGCCCGACCTCGTCCAGCGCGTCGCCCGGCGCGATCGCCAGGCCCGGCGCCGCGATGTGGATGCCCAGCACCACGCGGCCGCTGCCCAGGCCACGCAGCGACAGCGCATCATCGATCTCGGTGGTCTGTGCGTCGTCGATCGAAACCGCCTGCACCGGTGCCAGCGGCAGCTCCTCATGCAGCTGCGGCACCTCCAGCGGCGGAAAGCCCGTGCCACGCGGGAAGTTCTCGAACAGGAAGCGCTGCCAGTGGAACTGGTAGGGCGAGCTGATGGCGCCCGCGCGCGTCAGCAGCGCCAGCGGCGCCATCTGCGTGGCGCGCGCGGCTTCCACCACGGCCTTGTACTCGGGCGCGTTCTTGTCCGGCTTGAACAGGATGCGGTAGAGCTGCTCGCCGATCGGCGCCGGGCACTCGCCGCGCGCCAGCGCGTCGGCCCAGGCGCTCACCTGGGCGGCGATCTGCTTCTTCTTCTCGATCGCCGCCAGCGCCTGCGCCACGATGTCGGCCGGCGCCTTGCGGTAGCGCCCCTTGCCGGCGCGGCGGAAGTAGTGCGGCGCCTCGTGCAGCGCCAGCAGCGCCGCCGCCTGCTGCACCGGGCCGGGCGCGTCGCCGAAGTAGTCGGTCGCCAGGTCGGCGAAGCCGAATTCGGTCTCGGGCGCGAACTCCCAGGCCAGCGCCGGGTCCACCTCGGCGGCCTGCGCCTGGGCCTGCGCCAGCAGTTCGGTCGGCCCCGGCTGCTCGAAGCGCAGCAGCTGGTTGGCGGCCTTGACCTTGACGCGCTTGCCCGAGTCCAGCTCGACCTGGGCGGAGGCGTCGGTTTCGGACAGGATGCGACCGGCGAGGAACTTGCCGGCTTCGTCGAAAAGCAGATGCATAGAAGGGGGCAATTGTCCCATCAACCCGGGCCCGTGCCGGCCCGGCGGGTCCGGAGCGACGCGTTTTCCTGTTGCGTGGAAGGCCCGGCGGCAATCCGGCCACGCGGCTGCGCCGTTCGCGAGGACGCGGCGAAGAGACCAGCGGCGACGCGGGTGGGTGCCGGCGCCACGCATCACCCCGTCATTGCGAGGAGCCGCAGGCGACGCGGCAATCCAGTTCCACGGCGTGCCGCGTCACCACGGCCCGGAGCGGCGACAGGACTGCGCCGAAAGCCGGTCGCCCCGTGCCAGCCAGGCCCGGCCCCGGACCGCCACGCGTCCGGCGCTGCCCCGCTTTTCTACAGCCCGACGAACGCCAGCACCTCGTCCAGGTGCTCGGAAAAATCCGACAGCGCGTGGTTGCTGCCTTCCAGCAGCCGGATCCGCGCGCCGGCGTAGCGCTGCGCCATTTCACGCCAGTCCAGCACCTCGTCGCCCTTGGCGATCACCGCCAGGTAATGCGTCGGATCGGCCAGCGGGCCGGCGTGCAGCGCGCGCAGCTCGCTCACGTATTCGTGGCGGAACAGGAACTGCTCGGACGGCTCGTGCCAGGCGGTCTGCTGCCCCACCTGGACGGCCAGGTCGCGCGCCGGGTCCACCGCCGGGTTCAGCACCACCGCGCGGCAGCCCTGGCGCTCGGCCACCCAGGTCGCGTAGTAGCCGCCCAGCGACGAGCCGATCACCGCCATCTGCTCGTGCGGCCAGTCCGCGATGCCCTGGGCGATCAGCTCCGCCGCCTCGTGCGGCGAGGCCGGCAGCTGCGGGCACCACCAGTGCACCTCCGGGTGGCGCGCACGCACCCGCGCGGCCACCTGCTGCGCCTTGGTCGAGCGTGGCGAGGAGCGGAATCCGTGCAGGTAGAGCAGGTGGGTGGTCGGCATGGCGCGATGGTAGCGCCCGCGCACACGGGATAATTCCCGCCATGGCGATCGTGTTCGAGCGGCCCTCGTTGTGGCAGCGCATCTGGCCACTGCTGCGCGGCTTCGACCTGCTGCTGCTGCTGGCCGTGCTGCTGCTGGCCGGCGCCGGCCTGCTCGCCATGTATTCCTCCGGCTTCGACCACGGCACGCGCTTTGCCGACCACGGCCGCAACATGCTGCTGGCTGCCGGCATCCTGTTCGTCGTGGCCCAGGTGCCACCGCAGCGCCTGATGCGCCTGGCGGTGCCGCTCTATCTGGCCGGGGTCGCGCTGCTGGTGGCCGTGGCCCTGTTCGGCCTGAGCAAGAAGGGCGCCCAGCGCTGGCTCGACCTGCGCGTGCTCGTGGTGCAGCCCAGCGAGCTGCTGAAGATCGCCATGCCGCTGATGCTGGCCTGGTGGTTCCACCGGCGCGAGGGCCAGACGCGCGCCCTCGACTTCATCGTCGCCTTCGTGCTGCTCGCCGTGCCGGTCGCGCTGATCGTGCGCCAGCCCGACCTGGGCACCGCCATCCTGGTGCTGGCCGCCGGCCTGGCGGTGATCTTCTTTGCCGGCCTGCCCTGGAAGCTGGTGCTGCCGCCGATCGCCCTGGGCCTGGTCGCCGTCGGCCTGCTGCTGGCCTTCGAGACCGAACTGTGCGCCGACGGCGTCGACTGGCTGGTGCTGCACGAATACCAGCGCCAGCGCGTCTGCACCCTGCTCGACCCCACGCGCGACCCGCTGGGCAAGGGCTTCCACGTGCTGCAGGGCATGATCGCCATCGGTTCCGGCGGCCTGCATGGCAAGGGCTTCATGCAGGGCACGCAGACGCACCTGGAGTTCATCCCCGAGCGCACCACCGACTTCATCTTCGCCGCCTTTTCCGAGGAATTCGGCCTGGTCGGCAACCTGCTGCTGATCGCCGGCTTCATCCTGCTGATCTTCCGCGGCCTGATGATCGCCGCCGAGGGCCCGACCCTGTTCGCGCGCCTGCTGGCCGCCGGCCTGTCCACCATCTTCTTCACCTACGCATTCGTCAACATGGCCATGGTCAGCGGCATCCTGCCCGTGGTCGGCGTGCCGCTGCCCTTCATCAGCTACGGCGGCACCGCGCTCGTCACGCTCGGCCTGGCCCTGGGCATGCTGATGTCGGTGGCGCGCGCGCGGCGGCCCGCGCCGCGCTGATGGCGCGCGTGCCCGGGCGCGCGTCGGTGCCGGCGCGCACCCGTTCGACGGCCCCGCAAGCCGTCCGGCGTGGCGCCAACCCATCGTTTCGCGCGCGTCACGTGATGCAGTTCACGCTTGCGTTGCCAGCCGGGGCGCGCGGGCGCCGGCGACTGTCACAATGCTCGCGCGCCGCAGCATCGCGGCGGGCCCGCATCAAGGAGAAGGCATGGCTGGCAAGTTCGAACTGAAGAAGTCCAAGAACGGCAAGTTCCATTTCAACCTGCTCGCCGGCAACGGCCAGGTGATCCTCACCAGCGAGATGTATGAAGCCAAGGCCAGCGCCGTCGGTGGCATCGAGTCCGTCAGGAAGAACGGCGGCAACGCCGCGCGCTACCAGAAGCTGACCGCCAAGGACGGCTCGCCCTACTTCACGCTCAAGGCCACCAACGGCCAGGTCATCGGCCAGAGCCAGATGTATTCCGGCGAAGCCGCGCGCGACAACGGCATCCAGTCCTGCGTCAACAACGCCCCCGGCGCGACGCTGGACGACCAGACCTCGGCCTGAACGCGCGCACGCCGCATGACCGGGTCGCTGGCGCGACTCGATGACGTCGCGGCGTTTCGATGATGCGCCGCACGGCGCATGCCGGCTCCAGGTCATGGCGTCATGCCTGGCCGCGCATCCCCGTCACAACAGGCGCGCGATCAGGCTCGCCAGCAGGCTCAGCAGCACCGTGCTGGCCAGCGGGATCGACCACTCGCGCCCGAACAGGCGAAAGTGCAGATCCCCCGGCAGCCGGCCCAGCCCGAACTTGCGCAGCAGCGGCGCCAGGCCGTTGATCAGCACCAGCGCCAGGAAGACCACGATCAGCCAGCGGATCATCGTCGAGCCGCCTCGCCCTGGCGCCGGCCAGGCCGGCTGCGCGCATGATGCACCCCGGGCCCCTGCATCACAACCGGTGCGTGCGGTCGCCCGCGGCAAAGCCGCGCGCCGCCCAGCCCTCGCCCACGGCCAGCCCGATCACCTTGAACAGCTCGCCCATCTCGTGCTCGGCCACCAGCTTCAGCGCCGCCGCGCCCTGGGGAATGCTGGCCGTCTCCAGGCGTTCGGTCAGCCCGCAGTTCAGCAGGAAGCGTCCCTGCGAGGTGTAGCCCAGCACCGCCAGCCCGGCCTCCTGTGCCGCCAGCGCGATGCCCGTGAAGTTGACGTGCGCCGTGATGTCCTTCTCGCCTACGTCGGCCAGCGGGTCGTCGTCCATGCGGTGCGCGCGATGGCAGGCCAGGGTGCCCATGGCGCGCTGCGGGTGGTAGTACTCGGCCTCGGGAAAGCCGTAGTCGATGAAGAAGGCGGCGCCGCGGCCGCCGCGCTGCAGGCGCTCGGCCAGCGTGCGCACGAAGGCCTCGGCGCGCGGGTGCACCTCGGTCAGGTAGTCATGCGTGCCCGCGACCTCCAGCGGCGGCCGCAGCGCCGTCGGCCGGTCGGCCCAGCCCAGGCGTGGCGGCGCGCAGGTGTCCTGCACCACCACGCCGCGCTCGTGCCAGTTGCCGCCCACGCGCGCCAGCAGGCGCACCGGCATGGCGTCCAGCACCTCGTTGCCCAGCACCACGCCGCGCATCGCCTCGGGCAGGCGATCGGCCCATTGCACCACCGGCGCGTGCGCCGCCAGGCGCGCCTGCTGGCGCCCCCGCAGCGCCCCCGACACGTCGACGATGGTGTAGCGCCGCAGCGGCTGCCCGAGCTGCGCCAGCGCGCCCAGCAACTGCCCGGCCAGCGCGCCCGTGCCCGCGCCAAATTCCCACACCTCATCGGTGCCCGTGGCCTGCAGCGCCTCGGCCACCTGCAGCGCCAGCGTCTGGCCGAACAGCGGCGACAGCTCGGGCGCGGTGACGAAGTCGCTGCCGTCGCCCAGGCCGCGCCCGAGCTGCGACGCGTCGCGCGCGTAGTAGCCCAGCCCCGGCGCATACAGCGCCAGCTCCATGAAGCGGTCGAACGGCAGCCAGCCGCCGGCCGCCCGCACCGCCGCGGCGATGCGGTCGGCGAGCAGCGGCGCGGAGCCGGGGGAGGGTGGCGCGCTGGGCGCGGGTGATGCAGGCACCCGCCGATTGTCCGCCACGGCGCACCGGGCGCGCGAGGCCGCGGGCCATGGCGATCCAGCGGCACGCCAGGCCGCCCCGTCCGGCACACGCTATGCGCAGGGGCCTTGCCCGGCGCCGCCCGGGCCGGCCGCCGTTTTGCTCCACAATGCCGCACGTGTCCGCTGCTGCCTCCCGACCCGAGCCTGCCCGCACCGTGCTGGTGACCGGCGCCGCGCGCCGCCTGGGGCGCGAAATCAGCCTGGCCTTTGCCCGCGCCGGCTGGGACGTGGTGGCGCACTATCGCCATTCCGCCGACGCCGCGCACGCGCTGGCGGCCGAGATCGGGGCACTTGGGCGCCGCTGCACGCTGCTCGCGGCCGACCTGGCCCAGGCAGATGCCGCCGCCGACCTGCTCGGCCGGGCCCAGGCCGCGACCGGCGTGCTGCCGCACTGCATCGTCAACAACGCCTCGCTGTTCGAGCCCGACGCCGCGGCCGATGCCAGCGCCGCGGGCCTGGCGCGGCACCTCGCCACCAACACCGTCACCCCGCTGCTGCTGGCCAATGCGCTGGCGGCCGCTGTTGCCGCGGCCGGCGACGCCGGCGCCTCCGGCCGCCACAGCGTGGTGCACGTGCTCGACCAGAAGGTGCACAACCTCAACCCCGACTACTTCTCCTACACCG
>NZ_DAOKZG010000048.1:0-23385 GCF_035325765.1 Ottowia sp. | reverse complement strand
GGCAGCCTGCTGATCCAGCTCGGCGGCCCGGGCATGCGCATCGGCATGGGCGGCGGCGCGGCCTCGTCGCTGGCCAGCGGCGCCAACGCCGCCGAGCTCGATTACGACTCGGTGCAGCGTGGCAACCCCGAGATGCAGCGGCGCGCGCACGAGGTGATTGCCGCCTGCCAGGCGCTGGGCGCGGATAATCCGATCCTGGCCATCCACGACGTCGGCGCCGGCGGCCTGTCCAACGCCTTCCCGGAGCTGGTGCACGACGCCGGCCGCGGCGCGCGCTTCGACCTGCGCGCCGTGCCGCTCGAGGAAAGCGGCCTGGCGCCGAAGGAAATCTGGTGCAACGAGAGCCAGGAGCGCTACGTGCTGGCGATTGCGCCGGCGTCGTTGCCGCTGTTCGAGCAGCTCTGCGCGCGCGAACGCTGCCCGTTCGCCGTGGTGGGCGAGGCCACCGACGCACGCGAGCTCGAGGTGCTCGATGCCAGCGCCGGCGCCGCCGACCAGCCGGTGCGGATGCCGATGGACGTGCTGCTCGGCAAGCCGCCGCGCATGCAGCGCGACGTGACCACCGTCCGGCGCGCGTTCACGCCGCTGCAGCTCGACGACGTGACGCTGCAGGACGCGGTGATCCAGGTGCTGGGTCATCCGACGGTGGCGAGCAAGCGCTTTCTCGTCACCATCGGCGATCGCACGGTGGGCGGCCTCACCCACCGCGACCAGATGGTCGGCCCCTGGCAGCTGCCGGTGGCCGACTGCGCGGTCACCCTGGCGGATTACCAGGGCTTTGCCGGCGAGGCCATGAGCATGGGCGAGCGCACGCCGCTGGCCGCGCTCGACGCGCCGGCTTCCGGTCGCATGGCGGTGGCGGAAAGCATCACCAACCTGCTGGCGGCGCCGATCGAGCTGGCACGCGTCAAGCTCAGTGCCAACTGGATGGCCGCCTGCGGCGAACCCGGCGAGGACGCCGACCTGTACGCCACCGTGCGTGCGGTCGCGCGCGAGCTGTGCCCGCAGCTCGGCATCTCGATTCCGGTCGGCAAGGACAGCCTGTCGATGCGCACGCAATGGAGCGACGAGGCCGGCGCCGCACGCAAGGTGGTGTCGCCGGTCAGCCTGATCGCCAGTGCCTTTGCGCGAGTCGAGGATGTGCGCGGCACGCTCACGCCCCAGCTCGACCGCAACGAGTCGGACAGCACGCTGATCCTCGTCGATCTCGGCCAGGGCCACCAGCGCCTGGCCGGCAGCGTGCTGGCGCAGGTGTTCGGGCAAAGCGGCTGCCCGGTGCGCGACGGCGTGCCCGACCTGGAGGATCCGCGGAACCTGAAGGCCCTGGTCGCCGCCGTCAACCAGCTGCGCGCCGAAGGCCGGCTGCTGGCCTACCACGACCGCAGCGACGGCGGCCTGCTGGCCTGCGTGGCCGAGATGGCCTTTGCCGGCCAGGTCGGCGTGGCGCTCAACATCGACCTGCTGATCAACGAGGGCGACGGCATCAGCGACAGCCGCATGGAGTCCTACGAAGGCAAGGACTGGGCCAGGCAGGTCAGTGGTCGGCGGCACATTGCCACGCTCAAGGCCCTGTTTGCCGAGGAGCTCGGTGTCGTGCTGCAGGTGCGCACCGCCGAACGCGACGCCGCCATGGCCGTGCTGCGCGCGCACGGCCTGGTGCGCCACAGCCATGTGATCGGCAAGACGCGCCCGCAGGCCGCGCCTCTGGACCAGGGCAAGGGCGAGCTGACCGTCTGGCGTGACGGCGCGCAGGTGTTCGGGGCCAGCCTGCAGGACCTGCAGCAGGTCTGGGACAGCGTGAGCTGGAAGATCGCGCGCGAGCGCGACAACCCCGACTGCGCCGATGCCGAGCACGCCGCCGCCGGCCAGCCGGATGACCCGGGCCTGGCGGTGGCGCCCAGCTTCGACGCGGCCGAGGACGTGGCCGCGCCGTATCTCAAGCTGGCACGCCCGCGCGTGGCGGTGCTGCGCGAGCAGGGCGTCAATTCCCACGTCGAGATGGCCTACGCCTTCAGCGCTGCCGGCTTCGACGCCTTCGACGTGCACATGACCGACCTGCAGGCCGGCCGCGCGCGCCTGGCGGACTTCCAGGGCCTGGTCGTGTGCGGCGGCTTCAGCTATGGCGACACGCTGGGCGCGGGCGTCGGCTGGGCGCGCTCGATCCTGTTCAGCGCGCCGCTGTCCGAACGGTTCCAGGCCTTCTTCGCGCGCCCCGACAGCTTTGCGCTGGGGGTCTGCAACGGCTGCCAGATGTTTGCCGAACTGGCGACCATCATCCCGGGCGCCGAGCACTGGCCGCGCTTCACCACCAACCTGAGCCAGCGCTTCGAGGCGCGGCTGGCGCTGGTCGAGGTGCTCGATTCGCCCAGCATCTTCCTCGCCGGCATGGCCGGCAGCCGGCTGCCGATCGCAGTCTCGCACGGCGAGGGCCATGCCGACTTCAGCCGCCGTGGCGACCCGGCCCGGGTGATCGCCGCCCTGCGCTTTGTCGACCACCACGGCGCGCCGACCGAGCACTACCCGTTCAACCCCAACGGCAGCCCGGGCGGCCTGACGGCAGTGACCACCGCCGACGGCCGCTTCACCGCCATGATGCCGCACCCCGAGCGGGTGTTTCGCAACATCCAGATGAGCTGGACAGACGGCGACCGCAGCGCCTTCAGCCCCTGGATGCGCATCTGGCGCAACGCGCGGCGCTGGGTGGGCTGATCTTTGTCTTGGGCTGGGGCGGCGCAGCGACGCTTATGCAGATTTTTCCCTGGGGCAAGCTTCGACGCACATCGGATCATCCGCAAACGCACGGCTTGATCGACCACATGACGGATGTGGCCGCTGTCGTCCATCAGTTCCTTGGCCTGTCGGTTCCGGCGCGTGCGTTCAGTCTGGCAGCGGGTCGCGATCTCATCGAGGCTGATCGTGCACGCTTGGCGGTCTTGGCCTTTCTGCACGACATCGGCAAGGCCAACACGGGCTTCCAGGGGCGCTACTGGAATGACGGGCAACCGCGCCCACCGGGCTGGAACATGCCGCCATGCGGCCACGGTCCACAGGGTTGGGGCCTTTTCGAGTCGACCCAAGCTGCGAGTTGGCCCAATGCCATCCTTGCGGGACTGCCGCTGGATGCCATGGGTGACTGGGGTGATGCCTGCCTGGACCTGCTGCACGCCAGCATCAGCCATCATGGCCGCCCGGTCAAGAACGAAGGCAGCGCTGCCCTCTGGAAACCCGTGCAACACGCGGGCCAGGTCCTCTACGATCCCGCGCGGGCGGTGTGCCTCATGGGCCAGGCAATTCAGGCGCAGTACCCGGCGGCCTTCGAGCGGGGCGCGCCCGAACTGCCCGACACCCCGGCATTTGCCCATCTGTTTGCCGGCTTGGTGCAACTGGCCGACTGGCTGGGCTCGGATACGCGCTCTGGATTCTTTCCCTACAGCCAAGCAGGAGAGATTCGCGCCCAGACGGCTCCGGCCCGTGCGCAACGAGCGCTGGCCGCGATCGGATTGGACGTGGGCGATCCTTGCACGCGCCAGCAATCGACCTGTGTCGACTTCGCGCAGACGTTCGAGGTGCCTGCTGCCCGCCCCATGCAAGCCGCCATGGCGAGCGATGGCATGGGCTCCGTCGTGGTGCTCGAAGCCGAAACGGGCAGCGGCAAGACGGAAGCAGCCCTGTGGCGTTTTCTGCACTTGTGGCGCGCGGGGCAGGTCGATGCGCTGTATTTCGCCCTGCCGACCCGGGTAGCGGCCACGCAGTTGTACAAGCGGGTGCAGCAATTTGCGCTGCGAACCTGGAAGACTGAGCCACCTGTCGTCGTGCGCGCCTTGCCGGGCGATGTCGCTGCCGATGGCCAGGGCTATCAACCACTGCCCGGCTTTCAGGTGCTGTGGCACGACGAGCCTGGAGACGACGAGGCCGATCGCCGCTGGGCGGCCGAATCGCCCAAACGCTTCCTGGCTGCTCCGATTGCCGTTGGCACGGTCGATCAGGCGCTGCTCGGCGCGCTGCAGGTCAAGCACGCCCACCTGCGCCATGCGCTGCTCTCGCGCAGCCTGCTGGTGATCGACGAAGTGCATGCGTCCGACGCCTACATGACGCGCCTGACAGAGCATTTGCTGCGCGCCCATGTCGCCTGCGGCGGCCAGGCCCTGCTGTTGTCGGCCACGCTCGGGGCGGTCGCGCGCACGCGCTATCTCGCCATCGGCCAGCGCAGCTTGCCTGCGCCGCCCACGCTGGTCCAAGCCCAGGCCGTCGCTTATCCCGCCATCAGCCACAACGCGGCAGACAGGTCTCGGATACAAGCGGTGGAAGGCAACCCGCGCCAGAAGATCGTCCATTGGCACACGCTGGACTGCATCGACGAGCCCGAACGCATCGCTGGGCTGGCGGTGGATGCTGCAGCCAGGGATGCACGCGTATTGATTGTCCGCAATACCGTCCCCGCCGCAATTACCACGCTGCAGGCGGTGGAAGCGGTCGCGGCAGCGCAGGCCGTCGACTGCCTGTTCCGGGTGAAAGGCATCAGCACCTTGCACCACAGCCGCTTCAGCCGTCAGGACCGGCCCTTGCTCGACGCACAGGTGCAGGCGCAGGTCGGCAAGCAGCGCAGCCCTCGGCCGGATGGCGTGGGCCTGGTCGTCGTGGGCACGCAAACGCTGGAGCAAAGCCTGGACATCGACGCCGATCTGCTGATCACCGACCTGTGCCCGATGGATGTGCTGCTGCAGCGCCTGGGTCGCCTGCACCGCCATGCGCGCGAGCAGCGGCCCAGTGGTTGCGAAGAGGCACGCGCCTGGGTTCTGACGCCGCCCGGCCATGACCTCGGGCCCCTGCTGCAGCGCCAGCGCCACGGCCTGGGACCGATCCGCCTGAAGAACCAACCCATGGCGGGCGTCTACCTCGATTTGCGCACGCTAGAGGCGACACGCCGCCTGATCGTCGCCGCACCGACGCGCAGCATTCCTGCTGACAACCGCGTGCTGGTGGAACAGGCGACGCACGGCGAAGCGCTGGATGCCATTGCGCAGGAGATGGGCGAAGAGTGGCTGCGATTCGGCCAGGAAGTGGATGGGCTGCGCAACGCCACGGGCACCCTGGCCAACCTGCATGCGCTCGGCTTTGACCAGCCCTTCGGCACGCTCTTCCCCGCGGACGAAGGCAGCATTGGCAGCCGGCTGGGCGCAGCCGACCGGTTGCTCACGTTTCACGAGCCTTTGCCAATGGGTCCATTTGGCGAGCCGGTCCAGCAACTCGCGCTGCGCCACCATCAGGTATCACCGGGCCTGCCACCCGATGTGCAGCCCGACGATATCCAGCCGTTGCAGGAAAGCGAAGGCGCGGGTTTCAGCTTTCGCTTCGGCGATGCGCGCTATCGTTATTGCCGCTTCGGCATCGAACGGCTGCGCTCTTGAACGCTCAGCGCTGGGCCTCGTCGTCAGCGGGTGGGTGCAATGCAGACAGTTGTTGCAGCAATTGCGGCAAGGCCGTCTGCACGGTCTCCCACACCACATCCAGGTTGATGTCGAAATACCCGTGGGCGATGCGGTTGCGCATGCCGCGCATGCTGCGCCAGGGCACTTCAGGATGTGCCTGCGCGAACGCAGGGTAGCCCTCCATGACCCTCGTGGCAGCCTCGCCGACGATGATGAGGCTCATGATCACGGCTTGCTGCGTGCGCCTGTCCTGCCGGAAATCCACCAGCGCCATGCCTTGCACGAAGGCGCGGGCATCGCTGGTCGCCTGCCGCATATGGTCGAGGTAGTCGGCCAGACGGTTTTCGTTCATACCGGCCGTGCTTCTGCAAGCACCTGGGCGCGGAACCTGGGCGGCAGGTCCGCAGGAGTCAATACATCGACATGGACGCCGAGCAGGCTTTCCAACTCGTCCTTCAACCCGCCCAGGTCGAACAACGTGGCGCCGGGCAGGGCATCGACCAATAGATCGAGATCACTGCCCTCGCTGTCGGTACCGTGCAGCACCGAGCCGAAGACGCGCGGGTTCGCCGCGCGAAAGCGCCTGGTCACCTCTCGCACGGCCCTGCGCTGGAGGTCGAGCACGATGGACGGTCGCATGAGGCATCCCCATATTCTGTGAGTCGCACAAGGTGCCTGCGCGCATTGGCAGGGTTGCAAGGCACCGGGCAGGCGTTCGATCCATGTGATTTTGCCGCGGATCGCGACCGTCTGACGCAAGTTCAAGAACGGCGCGCTTCAAGCGGCTAAGCTCAAGCCCGTTGACAACGAGCGGGAGGAGCGGCGTGCCACCATCAGACTACCTGGCCGAGGTGTCTTTCAACCTGCTGTGCGAGCCCCTGATCGGTTGGCGCGACGCAGCGCAAGGCGCAGCGCATCAGAGCACGCTGCCAGAACTGCTGGCCGCCCTGGCTGCCGATACGGTGCGTGACTTTCCCCGGCTGCGCGCGCACCAGCGCCACCCCTGGCACGCCTTCCTGGTGCAACTGGCCGCCATCGCCCTGCACCACGCGGGGCAGGCCCAGCCCTGGCATACCACCGAAGAATGGCGCGCAGCCCTGCGAGCGCTGACCCCCGATGACCCGGACGATGGACCGTGGTGCCTGGTGGCACCGCCGGGAAGGCCGGCCTTGCTGCAAGCGCCGGTGCCGGGCGAAAACCCGGCTACCTGGAACAACCTGCTGTGCGCCGCCGATGCGCTGGACATGTTGGTCACGTCCAAGAACCACGATCTCAAGGCGGGCCGTGCCCGCGGGGCGCAGGCCGACGACTGGCTGTTTGCGCTGCTGAGCCTGCAAACGCAGGAGGGATTCCTGGGCGCTGGCAACTACGGCATTTCACGCATGAACGGCGGCTTCGCCAGCCGCCCAGGCGTGGGTGTGGCGGCCGTGGGGCATTGGGGGCAGCGCTGGCAGTCCGACATCGCCAGCCTGCTGGCCCAGCGCGAACGCATGGCCAACACCTTCGGCCTGGCGCCTGCAGATGGCCATGCCTTGCTGTGGTTGCTGCCCTGGTCGGGTACGGATGCCCTGGCGCTGGAATCCCTCGATCCACTTTACATCGAGATCTGCCGTCGTGTGCGGCTCACGGCACCCATGGGGAAGATCCAGGCCCACACCACGGGCAGCAAGGTGGCGCGCATTGCCGCCAAGGACAGCAATGGCGTCACCGGCGATGCCTGGACGCCGATAGAGACGGCCAAGGGCAAGGCTTTGACCGTCTCACGTAACGGCTTTGACTACAAGCTGATGAACGAATTGCTCACGGGTGACGTTTATACCCAGGGCGCCGCCTGGCGGCTTGGCGGCTGGTCGCAGGAAACCACGCTGCAGGTCATCGCCCAGGTCACCGTGCGCGGCCAGGGCAAGACGGAGGGTTACCACGAGCGACGCGTTCCAATTTCACCCAAGCTGCGCCTGCGCTTGATGGGTGCGCAACGCCCGCTGCTGGCCGCCCAGGCAAAGAAACGCGTCCAGGCCATTGCAGACATGCGCAAGCTGCTGTGGAGTTCCTTGGTCTTGTTGTTCGCCAACGGCGAAAGCGACCATGGCGACGAAACCGTCAGCAACCGCGCCAGCCGCTTTGCCCAACCCTTCGAGCAGCAAGAAGATGCGCGGTTTTTTGACGATCTGACCCAGCAAGCCGAAGCCGAGGTCGAGCAGCAGGAAACCGTGTACCTGCAATGGCTGCTCGGCCTGGCCGACCGTGCCGAGGCCGTGCTGCTGCAGGCCTTCGATGCCGGCCCGCGCAGCGGCATGCAGCGCTACAAGGCGCGCTCTGCAGCGCTGGCGCGCTTTCACGGCGGTCTGCGCGGCGGCAAGAAACCACCGTTTCTCGAACTGGTGGCCTACTTTGCCGAGCAGCGCGTCGCGCGTATACCAGTCGCAGAAGGAGCAACCCATGACTGAATCCGCCGGCCCGGACGGCCTGCCCGCAACGCGCAATCCTTACGTTGCGCTCGCTGCCCATATTCAAAGGCTCGAAAAAGCCGACCTGGGCGACAAGGCCGCGCTGGCCCGTCTGAGCCCCGATCAGCCGCTGCGGCCGAACGAAATCGCTGCGCTTTCGCGCGCCTTGCTGGCGGCCGGCCTGGAACCGGACAACTGGCGCCCCGCCACCTGGCAGCGCTGGGCGCTGATTGCGCACGGCATTGCCCTGGCAGGTCACGACGGCAAGGGTCGGCTGGGTGTGCAACTGGCGCGGGCAGGCGTGGCCGAGTCGCGCGTGACCAAGCTCCTCACGGCGCGCGGCGACGCTTTCACCCAACTGCTGCCGAGCGTGCTGCGCCTGCTGGCGAGCAAAGGCGTGGCGCCCAACTGGCATGAGCTGGGCCCGCTGGTGCTCAAGCAGGACAGTGAGCGCGAAGACCTGCAGGACACCGAGCAGATCCGCCTGCGCATCGCTGGTGCCTATTTTTCGCAGCAGGCCAGAACCGCCGCTGCCTGACTGCCCAAGCCCATCACCCCCTTTGCCCAGGAGATCCCACCCATGACCTTGCCCCGCTTTCTGCAAATTCACACCCTGCACAACTACCCGGCCGCGCTGCTCAACCGCGACGATGCCGGGCTGGCCAAGCGCCTGCCCTATGGGGATGCCATTCGCACCCGCATTTCCTCGCAATGTCTCAAACGCCATTGGCGCGTGGCGGACGATGCCTTTGCGCTGAAAAATCTGGACGTGCCCATGGCCGTGCGCTCGCGCGAGACGCCGCGCCTCATCAAGGAGCGGTTGATGGAGGCGGGCGTGGCCGAGCCGCTGGCGCAAATCGCCGTGGAGGGGCTGCGCGCCGCCGGCTTGCTGGACAAGGCCAAGGACCTCAAGGGCAAGGATGCGCTGGAAACCGGCCAGGCCGTGCTGCTCGGTTATGCCGAGATCGAATACCTGGTGCAGCGCTGTGCGGCCTTGGCCGGTGAGCACAATGAGGAAAAAGAACTCAAGGCGGCCATTGCGGCCTTCTTGAAAGAAGAAAAGAAGAATATCGAAGCCCTGCGCCTGGGCAGCGGGCTGGAATCGGCACTGTTTGGCCGCATGGTCACGTCGGACGTGCTGGCCAGCCGCGATGCCGCCGTTTACGTCGCGCATGCCTTCACCGTGCACGAGGCGCAGGTGGAAAACGACTACTTCACCGTGGTCGATGACCTGCTGCGCGAGGCAGGAGAAGCGGGTTCAGCCGGCATCTTCGACACCGAACTGGCCAGCGGTCTGTACTACGGCTACCTGGTCGTGGATGTGCCGCAACTGGTGGCCAACCTCGAAGGCGTGCACATCAAGGATTGGGCGCGGATCGACGCCGAGCAGCGCGCTCTGGCAGGCCGCGTGGTGCAAAGCCTGCTGCACCTGGTGGCCACCGTCAGCCCCGGAGCCAAGCGGGGCTCCACCGCGCCGTTTGAATGGGCCAAGTTCATGTTGGTCGAAGCCGGCGATTGGCAGCCGCGCAGCCTGGCAGGCGCTTTCCAGAACGCGTTGGCGCTGCGCCAGCCGGCACTGCGTCAGGCAGCGGTGGAGCGCCTGACCGATGAAATGGCGCGCATGGACGCCGCCTACGGCGCGCCACTGGCCAGGCGCTACCTGGCCGTGGACGACGTGACCGTGCCCGGCGCGCAGCGCCTGCCCCTGCAGGCGCTGGCTGAATGGGCGCAGGCTGCCGTGGTGCAGGCCCGCGTGGAGGTGTAAGGTGCCGCGATTTCTGGTCATCCGCCTGGCCTCGCCCTTGATCGCTTTTGGCGGCGAGACCATCGACAACCTGGGCGTGATCCGCGATTTCCCGGCGCTGTCCATGCTCACCGGCCTGGTGGCCAACGCCCTGGGCTGGGATCGCAGCGAAGCCGGGCGTCACAACCGCCTGCAGCAGCGCCTGCAGATGGGCTGCGTGCTGGCACCTGGCGGGCAGCGTGTGCAGGACTATCAAACGGCCAAGCTTTATGAGGACGATGCTGGCTGGACCACTTGGGGGGAAAGGGAGGGGCGCGAAAAAAGCCCTTCTTACACAGCAGATGCAAATGGTCGCAAAGCCCTCACGCTACAGCGCTACCGCGACTACCACGGCGATCTGTGCGCCTGGGTGGCCTTGACGCTGCAGTCCGCCGAAGAAGCGCCCACGCTCGACGACGTCGCCGCCGCACTGGACAGACCTGCACGGCCGCTGTTCATCGGTCGCAAACCCTGCCTGCCGGTCGGTCGTCTGGTGGCGGGATGGCAAACCGCTGTCGATGTGCGCAGCGCGCTGCAGACCATCGTTACCGAGCAACGTCCAGGCCAGGACGCCACCGGCTGGCGCGCCCAGTGGCCGGACGGCCAGGGCGTGCAACCTGGTGACCGGCTGCTCGACATTTGCGACGAGCGCAACTGGGACAGCGGTGTGCACGGCGGCTGGCGTCCGGTGCGCCAGGGTCTGCTGTGTCCCGTGGAGAGCGAGACATGAGCGCCGCATCGTTGTACCTGCTGCACACCCAGCCCGACCAGCGCCTGCTGTCCACATGGATGGTGCGTCACCGCACGGGCGATCTGGGCGACGCCCTGCATGGCCTGCTGCGCGCTGCCTTTGGGGCGCAGGCCCCGCAGCCCTTTCGCTACCTGGACGAGCGCCGGGGCCTGCTGGCCTATACCCACCTGGACGCACAGGCCATGGCTACCCAGGTCGCCTTGGCCGACCCGCTGGCCGCGCAAACCCTGGGCCTGGCGGCATGCAGCAACCACGGTGGCTACCGCCTGCGCCCCTTCCCAACGCAATGGCCGCAGGACAAGGAACTGGGCTTTGAGGTACGGGTGCGTCCCACCGTGCGCAGCGGCCAGAAAGAGCAGGACGCATTCCTGCACGCCGTCGCCCTGGCCGGTGGTGCGGACGGCGCCCCTGTCGATCGGCAGGCCGTCTATGCCCAGTGGCTGCGCGAGCATCTGGCAGTCCGTGAAGGCGCACCACGCCAGCCCTGGCAAGGGGCCGTGCAATTGTTGGACATGCAACTGAGCGCCTTTGCGCGCAACCGCGCCATGCGCCGCACCCAACCCGCGGGCGACAGCACCCGCAAAGGCCATGCCATCGAGGGGCCGGACGCCATCCTCTCGGGCCGCCTGCGTGTGACCGACCCGACGGCCTTTTCCCACCTGCTGGCGCGCGGCGTGGGGCGCCACCGGGCCTACGGTTTTGGCATGTTGCTGCTGCAGCGCGCGGACTGACATCCATGCTCAAGGGCCGTCTGGGGCTGGAAAAGGCCCGCATCCCCCACGCCGACCGCCACGGCCTGTTGTGGCTGTCGCGCGGGGAGCTGTGCGTGGTCGACGGCTGCCTGCACTTTCTGCGTGGCAAGGACAGCCTGACGCCGGGTATCGACCAGATTCCGCACCAGGCCGTCTCCATGATCCTGCTCGGGCCGGGCAGCAGTGTCACGCACGATGCGCTGCGCCTGCTGGCGCGCCACGGCACGCTGCTGGCCGCCGTGGGCGAAGACGGCGTGCGCAGCTACACCGCGCCGCCCTTGCTGCCTGACCGATCTGATGTCGCCCGCCGCCAGGCCGAACTGTGGGGCAACCCCAGGCGGCGCATCAGCGTGGCGCGCCACATGTACGCGCTGCGTCTGGGCGAAGTCCTGCCGCACCGGGACCTGGATACCCTGCGTGGCATCGAAGGCGCGCGGGTAAAGAACATGTACCGCCTGCTGGCGCAGAAGCACGGCATCGACTGGGAAGGGCGCCACTACGACCGCGCCAACCCCAACGCTACCGATCTTCCCAACCAGGCGATCAGTCACGCCGCTACCGCCGTGCAGGCTGCCGCCGCCATCGCCGTCCAGGCCGTGGCCGCGCTGCCACCGCTGGGCTTCATCCATGAGGACTCGGGGCAGTCCTTCGTGCTCGATATTGCAGACTTGTATCGCGAGACCGTCACGCTGCACGTTGCATTTACGGCCGTCAAGCAAGCCGAGAGGTCCGACGACACCATCGACCGTCTGGTGCGGCGCGAAGCGGCCACGGTGTTTCGCAAGCAGCAGGTGATTGCTGCCATGATCGACAGCATTCAGCGGATCCTGCGCATGGACGAGGTAGGGCATGGCACTGGTGATGATCGTGATTCGTGACATGCCCGAGCGTTTCCACGGCTTCCTGTCGTCGGTGATGTTGGAGGTCGCGCCCAACGTGTTCGTCTCGCCTCGCATGAGCCCGGCAGTGCGTGAGCGGGTGTGGGAGGTGTTCGTCAAGTGGTATCGCGACCTGCCGCAAGGCAGCGCGGTGATGGTGTGGCGGGACTCGAATGCAACGGGCGGAGTGGGTATCGCCAATCTCGGGAATCCACCACGCGAACTGTTCGAAGCCGATGGCATGTGGTTGGTTCGCCGCCGCGCCTGATGGTTGGAAGCTCCTTAAAATTTCGAAGTCATTCCCAGGTTTTCTCTTGCACCGCAATGGGTTAGGTGCAAGAGGCTGCCCCGCGCGAGCGGGGATAGGCCGTCAATCGCCTTGGTTTCAAGCTGCGATTCCTCGGCTGCCCCGCGCGAGCGGGGATAGGCCCTCCGAACCCGGCGCCGGGACTTCGATCCACTGGGCTGCCCCGCGCGAGCGGGGATAGGCCCCCGGCACCTATGCCGGCACCTTCGCGCTCCAGGGCTGCCCCGCGCGAGCGGGGATAGGCCCCCCATCACGGAAATGATCGGCGAGGTCAATCTGGCTGCCCCGCGCGAGCGGGGATAGGCCCTGATGGGCGTGCTCCTCCTGCCACAGGTCCTGGGCTGCCCCGCGCGAGCGGGGATAGGCCCTGCGGAATCGGCAACGGAGGTGCGGCGGTGGCGGCTGCCCCGCGCGAGCGGGGATAGGCCCTGCTCGATGTCGTCTTCGGCGTCTTTGATCAGGGCTGCCCCGCGCGAGCGGGGATAGGCCGCAGCCCCATGGATGATCAACGAGTAGTCCCGAGGCTGCCCCGCGCGAGCGGGGATAGGCCCGACCAGATCACGCTGGCGCAGACCACGGTCAGGGCTGCCCCGCGCGAGCGGGGATAGGCCCTCGGCCCACATCTGCTCGTCGCGCGCCGCCCAGGCTGCCCCGCGCGAGCGGGGATAGGCCCTAAAGCGCTTTAGAAGGTGGCGCCCGCGTGGCGGCTGCCCCGCGCGAGCGGGGATAGGCCCACCGTCGACAAGCGGGTCGACGCCGCGCGCCGGGCTGCCCCGCGCGAGCGGGGATAGGCCCGGTCGGGTCGCGCTCGGTCACACCACCACCTCGGCTGCCCCGCGCGAGCGGGGATAGGCCCACGACACGCTGGCCGGCCCCGCCGCGCGCAGCGGCTGCCCCGCGCGAGCGGGGATAGGCCCGTCACGGCGGACACCGATGGCGCGATCAACGGGGCTGCCCCGCGCGAGCGGGGATAGGCCCCAAGGCGCGGCTCATCGGTGGACATGGGCCAGGGCTGCCCCGCGCGAGCGGGGATAGGCCCGATCTCTATCACGCCATCATTGGTTTGCCTGAGGCTGCCCCGCGCGAGCGGGGATAGGCCCTCGTAGAGAGCCGAATGCAGGCCGTAGGTGTGGGCTGCCCCGCGCGAGCGGGGATAGGCCCCGGTAGTCGCGCTCGGTCAGGCGCTGCGTCGTGGCTGCCCCGCGCGAGCGGGGATAGGCCCTGGCGCCACGGATGCGACGGCGCGGCGTAGGCGGCTGCCCCGCGCGAGCGGGGATAGGCCCCGCGCCACGATAGCCGGCGTAAACCTTGCGAAGGCTGCCCCGCGCGAGCGGGGATAGGCCCCGGCGCGCGATGCTAGGGTACGTTTCACCGCCGGCTGCCCCGCGCGAGCGGGGATAGGCCCCAATGCGCCCAGGTCATCACGCACCCGCCTTTGGCTGCCCCGCGCGAGCGGGGATAGGCCCGACTTGACCCGCACCCCCCGGTCCATGAAGTGGGCTGCCCCGCGCGAGCGGGGATAGGCCCCCGATTGTCTCCATGTTGAGCGAGGTCAATCTGGCTGCCCCGCGCGAGCGGGGATAGGCCCGTCTCGCCTACATCCGCACCAGACTGGCAACCGGCTGCCCCGCGCGAGCGGGGATAGGCCCTACACCCCGACACGCTATACGTAGCAAAGAGAGGCTGCCCCGCGCGAGCGGGGATAGGCCCGCGCCGAAGCCTGGCACCTATACGGGAACGTTGGCTGCCCCGCGCGAGCGGGGATAGGCCCCCCTGACGTCACCCGGTCAGGACACAAAAAGAGGCTGCCCCGCGCGAGCGGGGATAGGCCCCAAACGCCTGCTCCCATTCTTGCGGAGAGAGGGGCTGCCCCGCGCGAGCGGGGATAGGCCCCAGCAGTGTCTATCTGGATCATGGCTCGCCTCGGCTGCCCCGCGCGAGCGGGGATAGGCCCGTCGCCGCGTGAAGCCTCGATCTCAGCAAGCAGGCTGCCCCGCGCGAGCGGGGATAGGCCCGACTTCTTGCTGATGCTCTGCGCCTCCTCGATGGCTGCCCCGCGCGAGCGGGGATAGGCCCGGGTCCAACACGATCCCACCCGGCGGACAGCCGGCTGCCCCGCGCGAGCGGGGATAGGCCCGGGTCCAACACGATCCCACCCGGCGGACAGCCGGCTGCCCCGCGCGAGCGGGGATAGGCCCCAGTGGGCCGGCGTGGCCGATGGACTGCGCGCGGCTGCCCCGCGCGAGCGGGGATAGGCCCCTGACGCATCCGCCAGGCTGGCCCGCAGCTGCGGCTGCCCCGCGCGAGCGGGGATAGGCCCCAGCTTCTCGACGCGCAGCCGCGTGGTGCGCGGGCTGCCCCGCGCGAGCGGGGATAGGCCCAAAGAGGAAATCGTCATGAAGATTCAGGTAATGGCTGCCCCGCGCGAGCGGGGATAGGCCCGATGCCATGACACGCGCCAGCCGACGTAGCCGGGCTGCCCCGCGCGAGCGGGGATAGGCCCGCGTAAGGCTTGCCCGTCTTCGACGAGATACCGGCTGCCCCGCGCGAGCGGGGATAGGCCCCGGGGATGGAAAGAGACGGAGCGGGGAAGGTGGGCTGCCCCGCGCGAGCGGGGATAGGCCCATGCCGTTCCGGATGCTGAAGTCCACCATCGTGGCTGCCCCGCGCGAGCGGGGATAGGCCCACCGTGCGACGGCGCCATCGGAAGCGTCGGACGGCTGCCCCGCGCGAGCGGGGATAGGCCCGTGGCAGCGCGGGAAGCCCCTGTGCCTGAAGCGGCTGCCCCGCGCGAGCGGGGATAGGCACCAGCCGACGCGCCGGGCATCTCCGCTGATGCGGGCTGCCCCGCGCGAGCGGGGATAGGCCTGCTGCACCCGCTGGTCAATGACACGCGAGAAAGGCTGCCCCGCGCGAGCGGGGATAGGCCCGTGAAGTTCGCCTTCAAGAAGATTCCCGGCACGGCTGCCCCGCGCGAGCGGGATACCACCATCCCGTGTGTGTGGTGTGCTTCGAAGGCGTCAACAACTCGCAGGACGAACTATCGGTGGTGCGTGTATCGCATCAGGCTATGGAGTTCTGTGAAGCAGCCCGCGCCGGAAGTCCCGGGGCGCCAGGCCGGTCATGCGCTTGAAGAAGCGCGTGAAGTACGCCGCGTCGGCAAAGCCCAGCGTGTCGGCGATCAGGGCGATGCTGCGCGGGGTGTAGATCAGCTCGCGCCGGGCCTGCAGCAGCAGGCGCTCGTGGATCAGCTGCAGCGCCGACTTGCCGGTGAGGGCCTGCACGACGCTGTTCAGGTGCGCCGGCGTGATGCCGATGCGCCGGGCATACCAGGCGACCTGGTGCTGTTCGCTGAAATGCGCCTCGATCAGCTGGCCGTAGCGCGCCAGGTGGCGGCTGCCCGGGTCCTGCGCGGCTTCGGGTGCGGCGGGGCGCAGGCGGCGCTCGCCCCAGACCAGGATCACCGCCAGCAGCGACTCCAGCAGCGGACCGCGCTGCGGGCTGTGCAGCTGGCGGTACTCCTGGTCGAGCCGGTGGAGGGTCCAGGCGACGTACCGATCCTCGGGTCGCTCCCCCAGCGGCAGCACCGCCGGGGCCACGTGCGCGCCCAGCGCCAGGCCGAAGCGCTCGCCCAGCGGGTGCAGCAGCGCCTGCGTCAGCGTCAGGATGTGGCCGGCCGAGCCGGGCTGGAAGACGAACTCGTGCACCACGCGCTGCGGCACGACGACGATGTGGCCGGGCCCGAGCACGTGCTCGGCGCCGTCGAGCCGCACCGTGACCTGGCCGGATTCGAGGTGCAGCAGCTGCAGCAGGTCGACGTGCTGGTGCGGTGCCACGTGCCAGTTGTGCAGCTTCTCCTGCGCGGCGATGGTCTCGCAGAACAGCGGGTCGGGGGCGGTCCAGACGTTGCCGTAGCCGTACAGCTTGTAGATCGGGATCGCGGTGTGGTCGCGCGCGGGTGGCGCGGGAATCAGGGTTGCCATGGTGAAGACGGGTGTTCCCCTCGATGCCGCCCGCCCGGAGCGCCGCATCCAGGCGCGGCCACCCACGAAATGTACCTTTTTAAGACACAAAAGGCCATTCCAACCGCCTGCGTTCAGGCGGACCATTGGCTTGTCGTTTCACGACGTGCCGCCCAGGCGGCACAGGTTCCACTTCCAGGAGGCATTCCATGACCCAGGCCACTCTTGAGCGGCGCCGGCAGATCGAAGGCACCAAGGTCTTCGACGGCAGCCTGGCCCGCATCGGCTACAACCTCAATCGCATGTGCTACAGCTTCAACTCGGCCGAGTGCCGCGCGGCCTTCCAGCACGACGAGGAGGCTTACATGACGCGCTACAACCTGTCCGAGGCGCAGAAGGAGGCGGTGCGCAGCAAGAACGTGCTGCGCATGATCGACGCCGGCGGCCACCCCTACTACCTGGCCAAGCTGGCCGGCATCTACGGCCTGGACATGCAGGACATCGGCGCCCAGCAGACCGGCGTCAGCAAGCAGGAATTCAAGGACAGACTCGCCTGCGCAGGAGCATGACCATGGCACGCATCATCGGCAGCATCAGCACCTCCCACGTCCCAGCCATCGGCGGCGCGCTGGCGCGCAACAAGCAGCAGGACCCGTACTGGAAGCCGTTCTTCGACGGCTACGGCAAGGCGCAGGAATGGCTGGCGCGCGAGCGTCCCGACGTCGTCGTGATCATCCACAACGACCACGGCCTCAACTTCTTCCTCGACAAGATGCCGACCTTCGCCGTCGGCGCCGCCGAGACCTACCGCAACGCCGACGAGGGCTGGGGCATTCCGGCGCTGCCGGCGGCGCGCGGCAGCGTCGACCTGTCATGGCACATCATCGAGAGCCTGATCGGCGACGAGTTCGACCTGACCACCTGCCAGGAAGCGCTGATCGACCACGCGGTCTCGTTGCCGCTGGCGCTGCTGTGGCCCGATGGCCTGAGGAGCGGCGAATGGCCGGTGGAGATCGTGCCGGTGTGCATCAACACCGTGCTGGCGCCGTACCCGTCGGCCGCGCGCTGCTACCGCATGGGCCAGGCGCTGCGCAAGGCGATCGAGTCCTGGGACGCCGACAAGAAAGTGCTGATCATCGGCAGCGGCGGCCTGTCGCACCAGCTCGACGGCGAGCGTGCCGGCCACATCAACAAGGACTTCGACCTGAAGTTCATGGACAGCATGGTGAGCGATCCCAAGTGGGTGACGCGCTACTCGAACGAGGAGCTGGTCGACTTCACCGGCACCCAGGGCATCGAGCTGCTGATGTGGGTCGCTGCGCGCGGCGCGATCGACGACATGCCGGTGCGCAAGGTGCACTCCAACTACCACATCCCCATCTCCAACACCGCCACCGGCCTGCTGGTGCTGGAGCCAGCGTGAAGTGAAACCCCCTGTGGCGCTGCGCGCCACGAGATCGCCGCCAGAGGCCGCCGTTCTTCGGGCCGTCCAGACCTGCGCAGGCAGGTCTGGAGCCGCGGACCTCAGCCCCTGGAAGGGGACGCTCCCCGTCACCAGGGAGACCCCGGCCATGGGTGCCCCGGCCTGCTCCGCAGCCATCGCAGGTGCGGCGGGTCGTGCGTAGCGCGGTCGGGCAACTGCCGGATCTGGGCTGATGCCGACTTGCGTTCGAATGACGCATGGCAGATGACTTCGCGGCGCCTCAGTGGCAGCGGAGTCATTGCCCATGCCGGCATCAACCGGTGCCATTCGTCGCGGTTCCGAACGCGGGGCAGGGTCAGTCGTTCACCAGCACCAGCTTGCCCTGCACCTGGCGCGCGTCCATGCACGCGTAGGCGGTCTTGAGCTCGCGCATCGGCATCTGGCGGTCGATCGGCGGCTTGATCCTGCCCTGCGCATACCAGGCGGCCAGTTCCTGCATCATGGCGGCATTGGCAGCCGGCTCACGGCGCGCGAAGTCACCCCAGAACACCCCGACGATGCTGGCGCCCTTGACCAGCGCCAGATTGATCTTGATGGCCGGAATGTCGCCTGCCGCAAAGCCGATCACCAGGTGGCGCCCGCGCCAGGCGATCGAGCGGAACGCCGGCTCGGTGAAGGGGCCTCCGACCGGGTCGTAGATGACGTCGGGCCCCTGGCCGTCGGTCAATGCCTTCAGGCGCTCACGCAGGTCCTCGGTGCTGTAGTTGATGGTCGCGTCGGCTCCCTGGGCCTTGCAGAAGGCGCATTTCTCGTCGGTGGAGGCAGCGGCGATGACACGCGCGCCAGCGATCTTCGCGATCTGGATCGCCGCCGTGCCGACGCCGCCGGCGCCGCCCAGCACCAGCACGGTCTCGCCGGCCTTGAGCTGGCCGCGGTCCAGCAGGGCGTGGTGGCTGGTGGCGTAGATCATGATGAAGGCGGCGGCATCCACGGGCGGAAAACCCGGCGGCAGAGGCATGCACAGCTTGGCCGGCGCCAGCGCGTGGGTGGCAAATCCGCCGGTGCCCGACAGGCAGGCCACCGCCTGGCCGACCTTCAGGCCTGTCACGCCTTCGCCCAGCGCCTCGACCACGCCAGCGTACTCCGAGCCGGGAACGAACGGCAGCTCGGGCTTCATCTGGTACTTGTTCTGCACGATCAGCAGATCCGGGAAGTTCAGGCTGGCGGCCTGGATGCGGATGCGCACCTGGCCCTTGCCCGGCTCGGGCGTCGGCAGATCCTTCCAGGCCAGGGCGTCGACGCCGACGGGGTTCTCACAAAGCCAGGCGTGCATGCGGGCAATCTCCTTCAGGGGTGGTTTCGGTATGGCTCCTGGGGCCCGATGATAGGAGGCGGGCCCGAGGCACCCGGTCGCTCGGGCGACCGGGACATGGATTCGCGCCAGCCACCTACAATCCGTTTCAAATTGGCGGATATGATGAAGATCCTGCTCTCCAACGACGACGGCTTCCAGGCGCCCGGCATTGTGGCGCTGCATGCCGCGCTGTCCACGTTCGCGACGGTCGAGGTGATCGCGCCGGAGCACAACAACAGCGCCAAGTCCAACGCCCTGACCCTGCACGCGCCCCTTTACGTGCAGCGCGCGGGCAACGGCTTTCGCTACGTCAACGGCACGCCGGCCGATTGCGTGCACATCGCGCTCACCGGGTTGCTCGAGGAGCCCCCCGACCTGGTCGTGGCGGGCATCAACAACGGCGCCAACATGGGCGACGACACCGTGTACTCGGGCACCGTGGGCGCCGCCATGGAAGGCTACCTGTTCGGCATCCCGGCGATTGCCTTTTCCCAGGTCGAGAAGGGCTGGGGCCACCTCGATGCCGCCGCACAGGCGGCAGCCGACCTGGTGCGACGCGTCGGCACGGCCGCGCTCGACGGGCGCCGCGCGCCCTGGCTGCTCAACGTCAACATCCCGAACCGGCCGCAGGCCGAGTTGCGCCCGCCCAAGGTGTGCCGGCTCGGCCGCCGCCATGCGGCGCAGAAGGCGATCACCATGACCGATCCGCGCGGCGAGACCATGTACTGGATCGGCGGCGCCGGCACTGCGCTGGACGCCAGCGAAGGCACGGACTTCCACGCCACCGAGCATGGCCACCTGGCCGTCACGCCGCTGTCCATCGACCTCACCGACCACCACGCGCTGGCCTACTGGGCACAGGGCCTGGCGCACATGTTCGCGGGAGCGCACGGCTGATGGCCGGCCCGCCGCAGCGGCCGGGCTTTCCGGCACGCCTCGATCTCGGACCCGGCAACCGCGCGCCCGCGCGGCCGGCCGCGCCACCGCAGCCGGCTCCGGCGCCGCCCGCGGGCGCGGCCGGCGCGCGGGACCCGATCCCGGGGCGTGCGCGCATGGTGCAGCAGCTGCGGGCCGAAGGCATCCAGGACCCGGAGGTCCTGCGCGCCATGGGCAGCGTCGAGCGCCATCGCTTCGTCGACAGCGCGCTGGTGCCGCAGGCCTACGAGGACACGGCGCTGCCGATCGGGCTGGGCCAGACCATCTCCAAGCCGAGCGTGGTGGCGCGCATGGTCGAGCTGCTGGTGCAGGGCGGCCTGCGCGGGGCGGACGGACGGCTCGGCCGGGTACTCGACATCGGCACCGGCTGCGGCTACCAGGCGCTGGTGCTGGCGCAGCTGGCGAGCGAGGTCTACAGCATCGAGCGCCTGCGCCAGTTGCACGAGAAGGCGCGCGCCAATCTGCGGCCACTGCGCGTGCCCAACGTGCACCTGATCCTGGGCGACGGCATGGAAGGCTTCGCCCGGGGCGCACCCTACGCCGCCATCGTCTCCGCTGCCGGCGGCGAGGCCCTGCCCGATGCCTGGATCGACCAGCTTGCCTGGGGCGGGCGGATCGTGGCGCCGATCGCCCATGCCGCCGGCGGTGCCCAGGCGCTGATGGTGGTGGACAAGACACGCCAGGGGATTCGTCAGACCGTGCTCGAGACGGTTCAGTTCGTGCCCCTAAAATCGGGCATTGCCTAGGAATGGTTCAGGGAAAGGTTGTATGGATTTCACGGGTCGCAAGACTTGGATCGGGCTGGCCCTGGTGGCGGGCCTGCTGGCGGGGTGCTCGTCGACCTCGCTGACGCGCGCGCCGGTCGAGGAACGCAATGTGGACGCGGTCGCCGTCGCGACGGTCGACCCGAGCACGCTGCCCGGCTACGAGAACGCCGGCAAGCCCGGCTACTACACGGTGCGCCAGGGCGACACCATCATGCGCATCGCCACGGAAGTGAATTACCCGTGGCGCGACATCGCCGCCTGGAACAACCTGGAGAACCCGAACGTGATCGAGGTCGGGCAGGTGCTGCGCGTGGTGCCGCCAACCGCGGCCGGCACCGGGGTCACCACGCCCCTTACGGCGGGAGTCGAAGTGCCCAGGGCCGCGGAGCCGGCGGCGGCCGGCGCGACCAGGCCGGCAATCCCGGTGGCCACCCAGACCACGCCCGAGGTGGCGGCGGCGCCCGCCGCCGCGCCGGCACCCGCGCCATTGCCCCCGCCGCCCTCGGCGGGCGCCGATGATGTCAAGTTCATCTGGCCCGCGCGGGGCGCGGTGATCGCCGGCTTCAACGAATCCACCAACAAGGGAGTCGGCATCGCCGGCAAGGCCGGCGATCCGGTGGTGGCAGCGGCCGACGGCCGTGTCGTCTATGCCGGGGCCGGCCTGCGCGGCTATGGCAACCTGGTGATCCTCAAGCATAACGATACCTTCCTGACTGCCTACGCGCACAACCAGAAGCTGCTGGTGAAGGAAGACCAGACCGTCAAGAAGGGCGATCGCATCGCCGAGATGGGGTCGACCGACGCCGATCGTGTCAAGCTCCACTTCGAGATCCGCCGTTCCGGCAAGCCGGTCGATCCGCTGCGCTACCTGCCGGCGCGCTGAAGTTGCGGGCCCGGGACCGGAGCGTGCCGCGGCACCGGCCTGCGCGCGGGCGTTTCCCGCGGATCGCGGACGCGCCGGCGCACCGGCAACATGCTGCAGGATTGCCACGACCGACCGGGCGAACGGTGTCGTCCTTGTTCCCATCGCTTGATTGCAGGCCATGAATTCCAAGCTCACTGCTCGCGCGCCGTCGCCCGTTGACTGGCTGCAGATCGAGTCGCTGGATCTGGAGGCCCAGGGCATCGCCCATCGGGCCGATGGCAAGGTCGTGTTTGTCGAGGGCGCGCTGCCCGGCGAGACTGTGCGCGCCAGCGTCTACCGGCGCAAGAACAACTGGGAAGCGGCGACGCTGGCCGAACTGGGGCGCGAGAGCAGCCTGCGCGTGACGCCGCGCTGCCCGCACTTCGGCCTGCACCCGGGTGCCTGTGGCGGTTGCAAGATGCAGCACCTGGACGCCGGTGCGCAGGTGGCGATCAAGCAGCGCGCGCTGGAAGACCAGCTCTGGCACCTGGGCAAGGTGCGGCCCGGACGCATCCTGCGCGCCATCGAGGGCCCCGCCTGGGGCTACCGCTGGCGTGCCCGCCTGTCGGTGCGCCACGTGGTGAAGAAGGGCGAGGTGCTGGTCGGCTTCCACGAACGCAAGAGCCGCTACGTGGCCGACATGCGCGAATGCCACGTGCTGCCGCCGCACGTCAGCGCGCTGCTGCTGCCCCTGCGCAAGCTGATCGCCGGCCTGGAGGCGCGCGACACCTGCCCGCAAATCGAACTGGCCTGTGGTGACGCGGCCACCGTGCTGGTGCTGCGCCACCTGCAGCCGCTGGGTGATGCGGACCGGCAGGAACTGCGCGCCTTTGCCGCCGAACATGGGATCCAGTGGTGGCTGCAACCGAGCGGCCCGGACAGCGCACATCCGCTCGAGCCGGACGGCCCCGAGTTGTCCTACACCTTGCCCGAATTCGACCTGGTGATGCCGTTCCGGCCCACTGACTTCACCCAGGTCAACCCGCACGTCAACCGCGTGCTGGTGGCGCGCGCGCTGCGCCTGCTGGCCGCGCGGCGCGACGAGCGCGTGATCGACTGGTTCTGCGGCCTGGGCAACTTCAGCCTGCCGATCGCGACCGAGGCGGGTACGGTGCTGGGCATCGAGGGCAGTGCGGCCCTGGTGGCACGCGCGCGCCGCAACTTCGAGGCCAACCGCGCGCGCAGCCGCATGGGCGCGGCCCTGGCGGACACGCAGTTCGTGGTGCGCGACCTGTTCCACATGGACCCCGTGCAACTGGTGCACGATGGCACGGCGCAACGCTGGCTGGTCGACCCGCCGCGCGAGGGCGCCTTTGCGCTGGTGAAGGCGCTGGCCGACATCCACCAGGCGCGCGCCGGCGGCTCCGATGGGCCAGCCTTGCCGGCGGGCGCCGCAGGGTGGCAACCTCCCGCGCGCATCGTCTACGTAAGCTGCAATCCGGCCACGCTGGCGCGCGATGCGGGGCTGCTGGTGCACCAGGCCGGCTACTGCTGCAGCGCCGCCGGCGTGGCCAACATGTTCCCGCACACTGCGCACGTCGAGAGCATCGCGGTATTCGATCGGCACGCCTGACACGAATGGCTGGGGCGCCCAGGCCTGCGGCGCAGCAGGGCGCGTCGCACACGCTATAATGCGCGGCTTGTTCCCCGATAGCTCAGTCGGTAGAGCGACGGACTGTTAATCCGCAGGTC